>NZ_JTJL01000048.1 GCF_001678495.1 Gallibacterium salpingitidis | reverse complement strand
GTACAACTAATCGAAGCTTAATGGAATCAGCCGATTTAATGCACCGTTATTTACCAGTCGACCGTTGTGGCGCACAAGGTGATAACCACGCTTGGATAAATCTATTAGGCAGTTGGTCAACGCAACAAGCTGATGGCAAACGTTCCGGATATGACGCTAATCATCAAGGAATTGCGATGGGAAGCGACCGTTGTTTCACTGAAAACGTAAAACTCGGTATTTATGCGAGTGCGGTACATTCTAAAGCGGATAGTCGCGGTATTGCTGATAAGCATCAAATGAAAGCCAATAGCTGGCAAGTGGGGTTATATGGTAATGCCATTACCTCAGCGAAAACCGATATTGAAGCTTATATTGGTGTCGGTAAAGCGGAGATTGATGGTAAACGTTATACCCAGCTCAACCAGAAATTAGCGAAGAGTGATTACAATGCCGATATGATGAGCGCCGGAATGGGTGTTAATTATCACTTAAGTGATGCGATTACGCCATTCTTACGCTTAGATTACACTCGTATTGGTGCGGATAGTTATCACGAAACTGGCGCAGAGTTAATGAACTTAACGGTAAAAGGTCAAACCAGCGAAGCCTTAATCGCTAGAACGGGAGTTAAATTTGATAAAGCTGTTACCGATAAACTTTCACTCTATGCTAAAGCGAGTGTCGGGGTAGATTTACTGCATCGTGAGCAAGCGATTACCGCCGCATTTAGCGCCTTACCAACCAATACCTTTAGTGTGAAAAATGGTAAGTTTGGTCGGGTGATTGGTGATATCGAGTTAGGCAGCACCTATCATTTCACACCAAATGTCAGCTTGCAATTCGGCGGACAAGCGATAGGACGTGAAGGTAGTCATTCTTTAGGTGTACAGGCGAATTTTAATATTCGTTTTTAATCACGTTTTAGTTGCTTAACGTAAATCTAAATAAAATATCTCGCTATCCGCGGGATATTTTTTTATCCAAATTTCGCCACAAAGCACAGCCCTTAATTCAAATGATAAAAAAACTCATCACAAAATATTGAGCTGAATCTAAATAATAAAAAATTCCCCTCTTTAAGCAAATAAAGAGGGGAATTTAGCAATAAAGAATTAAAGATTATTTAATTGAACTTGTAGCCATTGAGCTTCTAACGGATTAGCAGTAGTTAATGCGGTTTCAAACGCTTTTTTCGCTTCCTCTTTTTTACCCATAGCGTAGTAAATTTCGCCCATTAACATTGATTTACGACCTTGCCACGCTTGTTCAGAAACTTTATTCAAAGTCGCTAAAGCGGCATCAAATTGCTTTAATTGCGTTTGTACATTCGCCAAACGTAATGAAATCAATGATGATAAAGCAGCATCTTTGGTATTACCCAATGCTTCTGTTAATGTAGCAGCGGCTTTTTCCCATTGTTTTGCATCAACTAAACTTTTTGCTTTATCTAATAACAGGAAAGTCGCATAAACATTGTCAGGGTTTTCTTTAATAAATTGCGTTAATTGCGGATTATCAGCAGTTGGATTAGCTTCAGTTGCTGCCAAAATTTGACTAAAGTTTGCTGAAGATTGGTGTACTTTACTAAGTTGGTAGCTTTGCCAATAACGCCAGCCAAATACACCAGCAATTGCCAAAATCACTGCCAGAATAATCACCTTACCGTTTTCTTTCCACCACTGCTTAATTTCTTCTATTTGTAGTTGTTCATCACTTGTTGTATAAGCCACAATTTCTCTCCTTAATGAGATTGATAGAATGGAGTTAAATAGTTAATTATCTCGCTCATTGGTAAGGTTACTTGTTCTGCACCACTGAGAAGATCTTTGATGACGACTTGTTGTTGAGCAACTTCATCTTCGCCAAGGATAATAGCAAATTTTGCTCCAGATTTATCAGCGCGTTTAAATTGCTTTTTGAAATTACCGCCGCTGCAATGTAATAACACTTTTGTTTGCGGTAATTGATCACGAATTTGTGTCGCGACTTGTAACGCCGGTAATGTAGTGTTATCGCCCTGATGGACAATATAAATATCCACATTTGGATTGATTGGTAAATCGGCGACCACTTCTTGAATTAATAGTACTAAACGCTCTAAACCCATCGCAAAACCGACTGCTGGTGTAGCGTGTCCGCCAAGTTGCTCTACCAAACCATCATAACGACCGCCGCCACAAACGGTACCTTGCGCACCTAACGCACTGGTTACCCATTCAAATACGGTTTTGTTGTAATAGTCTAAGCCACGCACCAATTTTTGGTTGATTTCATACTTGATGCCATATTGATCAAGAATGCTGCATAGGGTTTCGAAGTGCTGACGTGAATCATCATCTAAATAGTCGTGTAATTTTGGCGCATCGTTTAACACTTCTTGTACTTTTGCATCTTTGCTGTCAAGAATTCGTAATGGATTGGTGGTTAAACGGCGTTTACTATCTTCATCAAGAATATCGAAATGTCCTTGTAAATAATCGACCAACGCAGCGCGGTAGTTCTTACGTGCTTCTAATGAACCGATAGAGTTGAGTTGTAGTTGTACGTGATCCGCAATGCCAAGATCTTGCCAAAGTTTTGCGGTCATAATAATTAATTCAGCATCAATTAATGGATTGGCAATACCAAAAACTTCTACTCCAAATTGATGGAATTGACGATAGCGGCCTTTTTGTGGGCGTTCATAGCGGAACATTGGCCCGATATACCATAGACGTTGTTCTTGGTTATAGAGTAAACCATGTTCGATACCTGCGCGGACGCAACCAGCGGTTCCTTCTGGGCGCAAAGTTAAACTTTCTTCATCACGATCATTGAAAGTAAACATTTCTTTTTCAACCACATCGGTGACTTCACCGATAGCGCGTGCAAAAAGTGGAGTAGATTCAACAATCGGCATACGAATTTCGCTATAACCGTAACTGTTTAAACGGTGTTTAACTTTATTTTCCACCCATTGCCAGAGCGGTGTATCACTCGGCAGATAATCATTCATTCCACGAATTGCTTGAATTGTTTTTGCCACGTTAATTTCCTATTTAAATTACTTAAGTTAAATTTGTTCTACTTTAATTTGATTTTTCGGATCTAAAGCACTGACACGTGCTCGAATTTGTGCTTCTAGTTGATCGATTAACTGATCATTATCAAAACGTTCTTTTTGGCGTTCGCCAGCTAAATAAAAGCCGCTTTTCTTATTACCACCAGCAACGCCAAGATCGGATACTAAAGCCTCGCCCGGCCCATTTACCACACAGCCGATAATTGAAACATCTAACGGCATCGTAATATCTTCTAAGCGTTGTTCTAGTGCATTAACTGTACCGATTACGTCAAATTCTTGACGCGAACAAGTTGGACAAGCGATAAAGTTAATACCACGAGAACGGATACGTAATGATTTAAGAATATCAAAACCGACTTTAATTTCTTCTACTGGATCAGCAGCGAGCGAAACGCGTAAAGTATCACCAATTCCCTCTGCAAGCAACATACCTAAACCGATAGCGCTTTTTACCGCACCGGATCTTGCGCCGCCAGCTTCGGTAATACCTAAATGCAATGGCTGCTTAATTTGTTTTGCTAATAAGCGGTAAGATTCTACGGCAAGAAAGACATCGGAAGCTTTTACGCTCACTTTGAATTGATCAAAGTTTAAACGGTCGAGAATATCGACATGACGTAAAGCGGATTCTAATAATGCTTCTGGTGTAGGTTCGCCATATTTTTCTTGTAAATCTCGCTCCAAAGAACCGGCATTTACGCCGATACGAATTGGAATATTTTTATCTCTGGCACAATCGACAACGGCACGAATACGATCTTCACGCCCGATATTACCTGGATTAATACGTAAGCAATCGACACCATATTCAGCGACTTTTAATGCAATACGGTAGTCGAAATGGATATCGGCAACAAGCGGTATATTGACTTGTTGTTTGATAAGTTTAAAAGCTTCTGCTGCATCCATTGTTGGTACAGAAACACGCACAATATCAGCGCCAACACGTTCTAATGCTTTGATTTGTGCGACGGTTGCTTCAACATCGGTAGTACGAGTATTGGTCATTGATTGTACGGCGATAGGCGCACCATCGCCAATCGGCACATTACCAACATAAATGCGAGTTGATTTTCTACGTTGAATAGGTGATTGTTTTAACATAGCTTAAATTCTTATTTTGATTGATTTCATTTATTGTTGTGCTGGTAGTGTTAATTTAGCAACACGACCATCAATTTTTAGTGGAACATCTTGTCCTTGATAAGTAATTTTCACATTTTGTGGTGCGCCAATAATTAATGAGTATGGCGGTTCACCTGTTAAATCAAGAATTTCACCTTGACGGTATTCACGTTCCGCTAAAGTTTTACGATTAACATCTTTTACACTTAGCCAGCAGCTTTCACCGGTAATTTCAATTTTTAAATTGTTTGGAATAACATCAGTTGCAGCAGGGGCACTTTGGTTTGGTGTCGTTGTTGCTGCGGTTGCTGATGTTGCTGTGCCATCAATTTTATTCATTTCGGTAGTTAATGCTTCGGTAGAAGTGTTCGGATAAGTAATGTTGCTATCATTACTTTTCGTGGTGTCTGTTGGTGCGGCTGCTTGTGGCGCAGTTGTTTGTGGCGCAGCATTATTATCACTAGTAATTTGTTCTACTACGGCGTTATTTTGTTGTTCCGCAGTAGCATCGGCAGTCGCTTGTGCTGAATTGTTAGCGTTATTAGCAGCATCTGGAGCGGTTAAAGTATCAGTAACTGGAGCTGGCTGATTATTCGCGGCAGTTTCAGTTGTTTTGTGCTCTTCAACAAAAGTTTCTCTTTCGCTGTTAGAACGTTGATGATCTTGCCACCACCATAATACGGTCATGCCAATAATTACAATCAGTACAATCCAACTTAGTGGACGTAGCCAATGGTGGTGAGATACGTAACGATTCACTGAATTTTTAGTGCGATGATTTTTATTTAAATCATTTTTTACTTCTTCGCCAAATACAGTTTGTGTTTGGATTAATTCCGCAGGTAGTTTGAGAAATTTTAAATAACTGCGAAGATAGCCGCGCGCAAAGGTTGCCGGGATATGTGGAATAGTAAATTCGTTATTTTCAAATTGTGTTAATACCGCTGTTTTAAGATTCGTTTTTTCTGCGACTTCTTCAATGGTTAGCCCTAATTTTTCACGAGCTTGGCGTAATTGCTGTCCTAAATTTACGCTATTAGAGAGTTGTTCTTGATCCATAATAAAAGTTAATTGTAGTTGAATAGGATAATATCTTGAGTGATGGCAATAATCTGCCATCAGTTACTCGTTAAACGTTGGGCTATTATACAGGAATGAATAACAAGAGTGGAACACTTACAAGAGATTCACTGCAATTCTTATTAATTTTTTATCCGTTGTTGCAACGCTTCTGCCTTTTCGGGTGCATATTTTTTTAGCTGCATAAGCCCAGTATTTACTTTCTGCTGATCATTGGCGAGATAGGCACAAATCACAATATTTTCGTAGGTATCAGCGAAATGATAGTAGGCTTTACTGGCTAAGGCTTTGTCGAAAAATTGGAAAGCTTGCTCAAATTGACGTTGATTACAGAGATAAGTGGCGTAATTGTTTAAGACGTCGCCATTGTCTGGCACTAATTGTAGTGCTTTTTGGTAATAGTGATCTGCTTGTTGGTTTTGTGCAGTGTGTTGATAAAAATATGCTAAACCAAGATAGGGTAAATAGTCATTTGGTGTGTGTTGTAGAGCTTTATCTAAATTCGCTTTGGCAAGTGCTAAATTACCTTGAGCTAGATAAGCAAGACCTAATTCTACTCGAGTTTTTGCTGCCGCTGCGTTACCGCTGGTCGGTTGTTTGGTAGGTGAGGAGCTACAAGAAAAAAGAGAGAGTAGTGAGAAAAATATGATGGCTAATTTAGATAAAGAAGAGATTGATAACATATTTTCCTCACTTATTTTGTTTTAAGTTTAAGATTGATTAATAGCAATTGCCTTACCAAAGGCACGTTTTTGTGCAGTACGTTTTGTACGGTCAATTACATCGCCCGCTAATTGTCCGCAAGCCGCATCGATATCATCACCACGTGTTTTGCGCACGATCACTGTAAAACCATACTCCATTAAGGTCTTTTGGAAGCGGTCAATTCTTGAATTAGAACTTTTGTTGTACGGCGCTTCTGGGAACGGATTCCATGGAATTAAATTGATTTTACAAGGGGTATTTTTTAATACTTTCGCTAATTGATGTGCGTGCTCAATTTCATCATTAACATGATCAAGCATCACATATTCAATGGTGACTTTACCATGATTGGCATTGGAGATTTTTAAATAGCGATTAACAGAATCAATTAAGGTTTGAATATTATATTTTTTGTTTAGCGGTACGATTTCATCACGTAATTTATCGTTTGGCGCGTGTAGAGAAATTGCTAATGCAACGTCGATCATCTCGCCTAATTTATCTAATGCCGGTACGACGCCGGAAGTGGAAAGCGTTACGCGACGTTTAGATAAACCATAACCAAAATCATCGAGCATAATTTCCATTGCCGGAACTACATTGCTGACATTCAATAAGGGTTCGCCCATTCCCATCATTACTACGTTAGTAATTGGGCGAACATTAGTTTCGCCAAAAGTTCCTAATACTTTAGAAGCACGCCATACCTGTCCAATAATTTCAGAAACAGTCAGATTGCGGTTGAAACCTTGTTGAGCGGTAGAGCAGAATGTACAAGCTAATGCGCAGCCAACTTGTGACGATACACAAAGTGTTGCTCGATCCGCTTCCGGAATATAAACACTTTCAATTTGTTGGTCACCAACTTGCATAGCCCATTTGATAGTGCCGTCAGAAGAACGTTGTTCTACGGCGATTTCTGGTGCTTTAATTTCGGCAACTTGTTTTAATTTTTCACGCAACACTTTGTTAATGTTGGTCATATTGTCGAAATTATCTTCTCCGTAGTGATAAATCCATTTCATAATTTGATCAGCGCGGAAAGGTTTTTCGCCAAGTGTTGCTAAAAAGTTGCGCATATCTTGACGTGTTAAATTTAATAAATTGGTCTTTTCAGTTGTTGACATAAATAAATCGCCTCGTTATTACACATTATGGCTGGAGTGTGCTTAATGTAGTGAGTATAAAAAGCACGAATTTTACTGATTTGTAGTGCGTTATGCTAGTAAATTTATTGGGTTATTTGTTGGTTGTAAGCAGAATTTTGTGCAGTAGATCGACAAAATAACAAATATTGCAAAATTAGCTGCTGTTGTAAGCATAAAAAAAGCCGCTTTAGTGCGGCTTTCTGGCAAATAAGCTAAATTATTTTGCTAAATGATCTTCATAACGTTTAGCTACGAAATCCCAGTTTACGACATTCCAGAATTCTTTGATGTAGTCTGGACGACGGTTTTGGAATTTTAAGTAATAAGCGTGTTCCCAAACATCAAGACCTACAAGTGGGAAGCCTTCGCAACCAGCAACTTCTTTACCCATTAATGGGTTATCTTGGTTAGCGGTAGAAACAACTGCTAATTTACCATCTTTCACGATTAACCATGCCCAACCAGAACCAAAACGGGTTGCAGCAGCTTTTTCAAATTCCGCTTTGAATGCGTCAACAGAACCAAAATCACGTTCAATCGCTTCTTTTAATTTACCTTGTAAAGTAGTACCTTTTTTCAATGATTTCCAGAAAAGAGAGTGGTTGAAGTGACCACCAGCGTTGTTACGTAGTGCAGTAAATTTTTCTGCTGGTACTTTATCTAAGTTAGAAGAAAGTTGGCCTGGGCACATATCTTGTAATTCTTGTGATAAACCCTCTAATGCAGCATTTGCATTATTCACATAAGCTTGGTGGTGTTTGCTATGGTGGATTTCCATAGTTAACGCATCAAAATGTGGTTCTAAAGCGTCATAAGCGTAACCTAATTCAGGTAATTTGAAAGCCATAATTTCATCCTCTGTTGTTAAAAAATGTTAATAAACGGTGTCATATAAGTACCGAAAACGGCCAAAATCTTAACAAATTTTTTGAAAGAAAACACCTTTATTTTTGATAACAAAAACCTATACATCCAAAATATGTTCTTTAAGGTATTGATAAATCTCACGATATGCTTTTGGTGGAGTATTGTTTTCCTTTTCTTTTAGCGCATTACGAATTAATGCACGTAATTTTTGGCGTTCCAATGTTGGATACTCATTAAGCAATTCGGTAATAGTTTCATCACCATTGCTTAATAAAGCTTCACGATAAGCTTCAATTTTGTGTAATAAAATTTGTTGCTGATTATGCTTATTTTCAATTTTATCCAATGCAGCTTGAATGGGTTCAACATCACGTTGCCGTAATAATTTGCCAATATATTGAATTTGACGGCGATAACTTTCACGAGAAAGACGTCTGGCCAATTGAATTGCGTCGGCGAGTTGATCATCTAATGGAATTAGATTTAACGAACTTTCCGGTAAATCAACGATTTTTTGTCCGAGCTGTTTTAACATTTCGGCATCACGTTTAATCTCACTTTTACTCACCCAAATGATCTCTTCATCCTCTTCTTCTTGCCACTCTAACTCTTTATTTTTATGTCGCATTTCCGTTTTCCTATTAGTAATAATGTGAAATATGGCGCTACATTCTAGCAGAAGATCTGTGATTTTTTATATAATCCTTTTCCATTGATAAAAAAGTGCGAAAGAGAGAAGAAGATGACGCAACAAAAACAACAAGATTTTCTACAACAGCAACAGCATCTTTGTAATGCAGTCGATTACGCTTTATCACTAGCGGCTCAAGCTGGCGCGGCTGCGGAAGTAAGTATCACGAAAGTAACAGGTTTGAGCGTTTCTACCCGTTTAAAAGAGATTGAAAATTTAGAATTTAATAATGATGGTGCATTAGGGATTTCTGTTTATGTAGGGAATAAAAAGGGCAATGCTTCGACTTCGGATTTAAGCAATGAGGCGATTAAACGTACAGTAGAATCAGCATTATCTATTGCGAAATATACTTCGGAAGATGATTGTACAGGTTTGGCACCAAAAGAGTTAATGGCATTTAATCCGCCAGATTTACAGCTGTATCATCCAACTGATATTTCGGTTGATCGTGCGGTGGAACTGGCATTATCTGCGGAAACAGCAGCGTTAGATTATGATGCTAAAATTGTTAATAGTGAGGGAGCTAGCTTTAATTCAAGTGAAGGCATTCGCGTTTATGGCAATACTTATGGGGTGTTGAATAGCTATTTATCGTCACGTTATTCGCTTTCTTGTAGTGTGATTGCTGAACAAAATCAGGCATTAGAGCGCGATTATGAATATACCATTTCTAGAAATTTTGCTGATCTTCAATCTGCATTATGGGTTGGAGAAAATTGTGCGAAAAAGACATTAGCACGTTTAAATCCGCAAAAATTAAACACATTACAAGTGCCGGTGATCTTTTTGAATGATGTGGCAACCGGTATTATCGGGCATTTAGCTTCGGCGATTAGTGGTGGATCTTTATACCGTAAATCTTCATTTTTATTAGATCAATTAGGGCAACAAGTTTTACCATCTTGGTTCCAAATTAGTGAAAGACCGCACTTATTAGGACAATTAGCTTCAACGCCATTTGATAGTGAAGGCGTAATGACACGCGATCAGGAAATTATTACGGATGGTGTGTTACAAACTTATCTATTGACTTCATATAGCGCTAGAAAATTAGGTATGCAGACAACAGGACACGCTGGCGGTATTCATAATTGGTTGGTGAAACCAAATTGTGCTGGTGGTTTGGCTGCCTTACTAAAACAGATGGGAACGGGGTTATTGGTTACTGAATTGATGGGACAAGGTGTTAATTTGGTAACAGGAGATTATTCGCGTGGTGCTGCAGGATTTTGGGTGGAAAATGGTGAAATTCAATTTCCAGTAGCGGAAATTACTATCGCAGGCAGTTTGCCGGAGATGTTAAAACAGATTATTGCGGTAACGGATGATGTAGAAGAGCGTTCAAATATTCGTACTGGTTCTATTTTAATTGAAAATATGAAAGTGTCTGGTGAATAATTTTATAAATGAGAATAATTCTTATTGACATTAAAAAATAATCTGCTACTATTCAACACAGGTCGGCATAGAGTGAGTGTGCAGTCCGAGTAGTAGTAGAGTAGAAAGTAAATTTGTAGTAGTGAAAAGGCGAGGAAGGGATTCCCCGCCTTTTCTTTTTTCTAAAAAAAAGTGATAAATCGATTGAAAATTTTCAATAAAGCGGTAAATTCTTAGAGCTTTTACTAATTAAATAATAATTTAGCAGTATCTAAGGATAAAAATTATGCAAACATTACAAAAAATCAGCCAGTTTGCTGGCAAAACTTTTTCAATCTGGGTATTACTTTTTGCCTTCCTAGCTTATCAATTTCCAAGTTTTTTCGCCGGGTTTGTTGCTTATGTGCCTTATTTATTGGGAATTGTGATGTTTGGTATGGGAATTACCTTAACAGTACAAGACTTCAGTGAAGTAGTAAAACATCCAAAAGCTGTTTTTATTGGTGTGGTAGCACAATTTGTGGTGATGCCGGGCATTGCTTATGCATTAGCAAAAGGTTTTAATTTACCGCCTGATTTAGCTGTTGGTGTGATTTTAGTGGGCGCGTGCCCAGGCGGTACTTCATCTAACGTGATGACTTATTTAGCGAAAGGAAATACGGCGTTATCTGTAGCTTGTACTTCTGTTTCCACTTTATTAGCACCATTCTTAACTCCAGCGGTATTCTATGTATTAGCGAGTCAATGGTTGGATATTGATGCTTATGCAATGTTTATTTCTGTATTGAAGATTGTGTTATTCCCAGTTTTCTTAGGTGTTCTTGCTAGAACATTATTAACGAAACAAATGGTGAAATTAGGTACTTGTACCCCATTAGTTTCAGTTATTGCAATCGTGTTGATTTTGGCTGCGGTAGTAGCAGTCAGCAAAGACAAAATTATTGAATCTGGTTTATTTATCTTCTTTGTCGTGGTGTTACATAACGGTTTAGGTTATTTGCTTGGTTTCTTAGTAGCGAAACTCTTTAAGTTGAATTTAGCAGATAGCAAAGCGATTGCGATTGAAGTAGGGATGCAAAATTCTGGTTTAGGTGCTGCATTGGCAACGGCTTATTTTAATCCGATTGCTGCAGTACCAAGCGCGGTGTTTAGTTTTTGGCACAATATTTCAGGGCCGATTTTGGCAACGCTTTTTGCTTCAATGAATAGTAAAGAAGAGTTACGAAAATAGAAAAACACTGCAATTCAGTAAAAAAAAGCATAGAATAAGCGGCATTATTTTGTCGCTTATTTCATTAACAAATAAAAAGGAACAATATGAATCAAGATTTTTTAGATTTTGAATTACCGATTGCCGAACTTGAGGCAAAAATTGACTCACTACGCGCGGTATCTGGGCAAGATGATAAAATCAATCTTGACGAAGAAATTGCTCGTTTAAAGAAGAAAAGTGAAGAATTAACGAGAAAAACTTTTGCAGATTTAACGGCTTGGCAAGTTTCTCAAATGGCACGTCATCCACAACGTCCTTATACATTAGATTATATTGAACATATTTTTACTGAATTTGAAGAGTTGGCAGGTGATCGTGCTTTTGCTGATGATAAAGCGATTGTAGGTGGTATTGCACGTTTAGATGGTCGTCCAGTGATGGTAATCGGTCATCAAAAAGGGCGTTCAGTAAAAGAAAAAGTAAAACGTAACTTTGGTATGCCAGCGCCGGAAGGCTATCGTAAAGCGTTACGTTTAATGCAAATGGCAGAGCGTTTTAAGATGCCAATTATTACTTTTATTGATACACCGGGAGCTTATCCGGGCGTTGGTGCAGAAGAGCGCGGACAATCAGAAGCGATTGCGCGTAATTTACGGGAAATGTCGATGTTAAAAGTGCCAATTATTTGTACCGTAATTGGTGAAGGTGGTTCCGGTGGTGCGTTGGCGATTGGCGTCGGTGATAAAGTGAATATGCTGCAATATAGTACCTATTCTGTTATTTCTCCGGAAGGTTGTGCTTCTATTTTATGGAAAAAAGCGGATAAAGCTTCAACTGCTGCTGAGGTAATGGGATTAACAGCGGATCGTTTGAAAAAATTATCATTAATTGACAGCATTGTTGAAGAGCCACTTGGCGGTGCACACCGTAATCTTGAACAAATGGCAGAAAATTTAAAAGCACAAATTAAAACTGATTTAGAAGAGTTGGCATTATTAGGTCACGAAGAGCTTCTAGATCGCCGTTATCAAAGATTGATGAGTTACGGTTATTGTTAGTAGGAAATTGTAATGAAGAATGTTTTATCAATACAATCTCATGTCGTATATGGTTATGCGGGAAATAAAGCGGCAGTATTGCCGATGCAATTATTAGGTGTAGATGCTTGGGCATTAAATACAGTGCAGTTTTCTAACCATACCCAATATCAACGTTGGAAAGGCATGGTGATTCCAAAAGAACAGATTGCTGAAATCACGCAAGGGATTGCGGATATTGGCGCGTTGTCAGAATGTGATGCAGTGTTATCAGGTTATATTGGTGCGGCGGAGCAAGGACAAGAAATTTTAAATACAGTAAATGCAGTCAAAAAAGCCAATCCAAATGCGATCTATTTTTGTGATCCAGTGATGGGGCATCCGGATAAAGGCTGTGTAGTGGCGCCTGGAGTTGCAGAATTTTTAGTCAGTGATGCAATGAGCCAAGCTGATATTATTGCGCCAAATTTGGTGGAGTTGCGTGAGTTAAGCGGTTTAACGGTAGAAAACTTTAGCCAAGCATTAGCAGCGATAGAAGCGATTTTGGCGAAAGGGCCAAAGACAGTGTTGGTGAAACATTTAAGTAAAGTGGGACAAGATCCAAATAAATTTGAAATGGTGTTAGCTACCCAGCAAGGAATGTGGCATATTAGCCGTCCGTTGCATGAGTTTGTTGGTCGCGATCCTGTCGGTGTTGGCGATATGACCAGTGCAATTTTCTTAGCTAATCTATTGAATGGAAAATCAGAGATTGAGGCTTTTGAGCATACAGCAAATGCGGTTAATGATGTGATGACTGTAACCAAAGAGTCGCAAAAATATGAATTACAAATCATTCCAGCGCGGAATTATATTGTAAATCCAATCAGCCAATATAAAGCGGTAAAAATTGCTTAATCATATGTGTTCATTGATTGATGAATTAATTAAACAAATTAACGAAAACGCCTTGCAGAACAAGGCGTTTTTAATTGGTTTTAGTGGTGGTGTAGATTCAACAGCATTATTGCACCTGTTTGTTGAGTTACGCCAACGTTATGATTTTCCACTACGAGCTATTCATATTCATCATGGACTAAGTGTTAATGCTGATCATTGGCTAGAACATTGTCAGCAATTTTGTGCACAATTTAAGATTCCTTTTATTGCCAAAAAAGTGCAATTAGCGTCATCAGCAAATATTGAAGCGGAAGCACGAAAAGCGCGTTATCAAGCTATTCAAGCAGAATTACAAGCGAATGAAATATTGGTTACGGCTCATCATTTAGATGATCAATGCGAAACTTTTCTGTTAGCGCTAAAACGTGGTAGTGGCGTGAAAGGGTTATCGGCAATGCCTACACAAACACAATTATTTTCAGTGCCGATTTTTCGCCCTCTGTTAAGGATTACCCGATCTCAATTAGAGCAATATATTACTGAACATCAATTAGCGACCATTTTCGATGAAAGTAATGATGATACGAGATATGAACGTAATTTCTTACGCAATGAAGTGTTGCCATTATTAAGAGCACGTTGGCATAGTATTGATCAAGCGATTGTTCGTTCTGCTCAATTATGTGCGGAACAGCAACAATTATTAGAAGAGCTATTACAACCGATTTTGTTACAACATTTGTCCGCTGATGGTTGTTTTAATCTGCAGCAGTTTGCTGATTATTCGAGAGAAAAACAAAAACAATTATTGCGGTTATGGTTAGCGCATTGGCAGCAACCAATGCCGACACAAAAACAGTTGCAAGTTTTGTTAGATGAAGTGGTGGCAGCAGAACAAGATCGCCAACCGGAATTACAGCTTAATAATCGAATGGTACGTCGCTTTCAGGATCAGCTATATTTAACACCGATCTATCAATCATTACAGCAACAGATATTGCCATTAGCAATTGGGCAAACTTTATTATTACCTGATGGTTTAGGCGAAATTAGCTGTGAACAATCTGCTCAAGGTTTGCTATTGAGTTGGCAGCAACATCAATTCGTTGTGCTACCACCAGTGAATTTTCAACAGATGACTATTCGTTTTCATTATTCAAAGAGAGTAAAAATTGCTCCGCAAGCAAAACATACTGACATCAAAAAAGTTTGGCAAAAATTAAAAGTGCCAACGTGGCAGAGAACACGTATCCCGTTACTCTTTATTGATGAACATTTTTATGGGGCTATCGGCTATTTTAAGAATTATGCAGAATAACTTGCATTATTCTGCATCTGCTAAGGTTTTAATAATCGGTGTTGTTAATGGTTGGTTATCGAAATAGGCTTGATCGCGAAATACTAAGCGTTGTTCAACAAACCAATTAATAATTTGCGGATAGTAGTATTGTTCGTAATGCTTCACTCGAGTCGATAAACTCTCTTCCGTATCTTCTGGTAAGATTGGTAACTTGAATTGAAAGACTAACTGCCCGCCATCCATTTCTTCATTGACAAAATGCACACTAAAACCATGTTCTGTATCTTTATTTTCTAAAGCACGTTGATAAGTATGTAAACCAGGATATTTTGGCAATAAAGATGGGTGAGTATTTAATATCTTACCAGCAAAACGTTGCGTAAATTCAGCGGTAAGAATCTTCATATAACCGGCTAAGACAATTAAATCAACTTGATATTCAGCCAGTAAATCACCAATGGCTTGATCCATTTGTTGGTTGTCAGCAAAATTTTTACGCACAAAAACGTGGGTAGGAATATTAGCTTTTGCTGCACGTTGTAAGCCATAGGCGCTGGCTTTATTGCTAATCACTGTAACAATATCAGCATTGAGCTGACCAGCGTTACAAGCGTCAATAATCGCTTGTAACGTTTGTCCTTCACCAGAAATTAAAACAGCAACTCTTTTTTTCATTAGCGAATCACAACTTGTTGAGTTTCTTGTGGTTCAAGGTGTTCAATTTGTCCAATCACCCACGCTTTTTCACCAGTTTGCGCTAATAAAGCTAGAGCAGTTTCAACATCTTCTTGTGGTAAAGCAATCACCATACCAACACCACAGTTGAAAGTACGATACATTTCATAAGTATCAACATTACCGTTTTCTTGTAACCAACGGAATACTGATGGCCATTGCCAGCTTTTCTCATTGATGACTGCACGTACATGATCAGGTAATACACGAGGAATATTTTCCCAGAAACCACCACCAGTTAAATGTGCAATAGCGTGTACATCAACGTGTTTAATTAACTGAAGGATAGATTTCACATAAATTTTAGTTGGAGCAAGTAAATGATCAGCTAATGGTTTTCCATCGAGTAATGTTTCTGCTGGTGAAACTTTTGCAAGCTCAATGATTTTGCGGATTAATGAATATCCATTAGAGTGTGGGCCAGAAGAGGCTAAAGCAATTAATGCGTCACCAACACGTACTGCGCTACCATCAATGATTTCATTTTTTTCCACAACACCAACACAGAAACCGGCAAGGTCATAATCGTTAGCGTGATACATACCCGGCATTTCTGCTGTTTCACCGCCAATCAATGCACAACCAGATTGTTCACAACCGTCAGCAATTCCTTTGATTACATCGCTTGCAACGTCAACATCAAGTTTGCCAGTAGCATAATAATCAAGGAAAAACAGTGGTTCAGCACCTTGTACAATTAAGTCATTAACACACATAGCCACTAAGTCAATACCAATGGTGTCATGCTTATGAAGATCAATCGCTAAACGAAGTTTTGTGCCTACGCCATCAGTACCGGAAACCAAAATTGGTTCTTTATATTTGGTCGGAATTGCACATAACGCACCAAAACCGCCTAATCCGCCAATCACTTCGGCGCGGCGAGTACGTTTTACATGAGGTTTAATTCGATCAACTAATTCATTGCCTGCATTAATATCAACGCCAGCGTCTTTATAACTTAATGTTTGTTTGTCCACATTTGCTCCTTAGGTGGGTTGACAACTATCATCGGGCGCAGATTGTACACGATTAAGCAATCGTTTGCGATATAGATCACTCATAAATGCAAGAAATATTTTGCGATAGATTAGGTTATTTGCAGATTTTTGGTAGTGAGTATGGCTATTTGCGAATTGGTAGTTTAAAATCGTGCGATTTTTTTGAATTTTGAGAGGGCAACAAAATGAAAATCGTTGAAGTAAAACATCCGCTTGTAAAACATAAACTTGGTTTAATGAGAGCGGCTGATGTTAGCACAAAACATTTCCGCGAATTAGCGACAGAAGTTGGTAGCTTATTGACTTATGAAGCAACCGCTGATTTGGAAACGGAAGTCATAACGATTGATGGTTGGTGCGGACCGGTACAAGTTGAACGTATTAAAGGGAAAAAAGTGACTGTTGTGCCAATTTTACGTGCCGGTTTGGGAATGATGGAAGGCGTATTAGAACATATTCCAAGCGCTAGAATTAGTGTAGTGGGAATGTATCGTAATGAAGAAACCTTAGAACCAGTACCTTATTTCCAAAAATTAGCGCCAGATATGGAAGAGCGTTTAGCGATTATTGTTGATCCAATGTTAGCGACTGGTGGCTCAATGATTGCAACAATTGATTTGTTGAAAAAAGCACAATGTCCAAGAATTAAAGTATTGGTATTAGTGGCAGCGCCAGAAGGTATTAAAGCGTTACAGAATGCACATCCTGATGTAGAGCTTTATACAGCATCAATTGATGATCATCTGAATGAGAATGGTTATATCATTCCAGGTTTAGGGGATGCCGGCGATAAGATATTCGGTACTAAGTAGTATTGAATATCTTTTTTTTAGTTAATTTATCCAGAGAGGTGAAACTATTTTATGAGTCAAGATACTCAATCTCAAATTGCTGAAAGCAAAGTGAAGCAGGCGTTTGTCGGTCTGCAAATGTTGTTCGTTGCTTTCGGTGCATTGGTGTTGGTGCCGTTGATTACCGGTTTGGACAGTAATACCGCATTATTGACTGCCGGTGTCGGTACGTTGTTGTTTCAATTATGTACCAAACGCCAAGTGCCAATCTTCTTAGCATCTTCTTTTGCCTTTATTGCACCAATTCAATACGGTATTGCTACTTGGGGTTTAGCAGTAACTTTAGGTGGACTGGTTTGTGCCGGTTTAGTCTATGTGGCATTAAGTGCATTAGTGAAATTGAAAGGTGTTGAAGCGTTACAACGTGTATTTCCACCGATTGTAGTTGGTCCGGTAATCATCATTATCGGGATGGGACTAGCACCAGTTGCCGTTGATATGGCACTTGGGAAAAATAGTAATTATAGCTACGATCAAGCGCTTATCGTATCAATGATTACATTATTGACGACTTTAGGTGTTGCGGTATTTGCTAAAGGAATGATGAAATTAATTCCAATTATGTTTGGTATTGCAGCTGGCTATATTGTTTGCGCTTTTATGGGGTTGATTAACTTACAACCTGTTTATGATGCACCTTGGTTTAGCGTCCCTACGATTACAACACCAGAGTTTAAGTTAGAAGCGATTTTATATTTGTTACCAATTGCGATTGCACCTGCAGTAGAACACGTTGGTGGTATTATGGCAATTAGCTCTGTAACAGGAAAAAACTTCTTACAAAAACCGGGCTTACACCGTACTTTGCTTGGTGATGGAATCGCAACATCTGTTGCTTCTTTTTTAGGTGGTCCACCAAATACAACTTATGCAGAAGTGACTGGCGCGGTGATGCTAACTCGTAACTTTAATCCAACGATTATGACTTGGGCAGCCGTTTGGGCGATTGCAATTTCATTCTGTGGCAAGGTTGGCGCCTTTTTATCGACAATTCCAACCATCGTAATGGGTGGTATTATGATGTTGGTATTTGGTTCAATTGCAGTAGTTGGAATGAGTACCTTAATTCGTGGTAAAGTGGATGTCACAGAATCACGTAATCTTTGTATTATTTCGGTAGTGATGACCTTTGGTATCGGCGGTATGTTTGTTAATTTTGGTGAAGTTTCATTAAAAGGTATCAGCCTTTGCGCTATTGTGGCGATTTTATTGAATCTAGTTTTACCAAAAGAAGCTAAGAAAGCAGAAGAAACTGAAGTATCACAATAGTTGCTGAAAAAATCGGAAAACATCAGGTGGAAAACTTGCTCAACCTGATGTTTTTCTTTATTCTTATAACCAATTTTTTCTTTGCTCATTAGGTAGTTTTTTGCAGCATCAATATATTTTACCCATTCACGAATTTGATCCTGAAACATTTGAGAATTTTGATGCACAGCATAATCAAGTGCTATGTAGTTCTTTATTTGAAAATTTTGCTCATTTACATCAACCATTTTTCTATCTATGGGGAACAAAGAGTAGCGGTAAAACCCATATTTTAAAAGCAGCAAATAATCTATTTTTACAGCAAGAACGGGCTTCTATCTATATTCCATTAACTAAAACCAATTATTTTTCACCAGAAATTTTGGAATCATTGGAAGAGTTGGATTTAGTTTGTTTAGATGATCTTAACGCGGTTGCGGGTAATCAAGAGTGGGAAGTGGCAATTTTTGATCTATTTAATCGGATTAAAGAGAGCGGTCATACGCTATTACTGATTAGTGCAAATGCACCAGCGCAGCAACTTGCGATTCAATTACCAGATTTACGTTCTCGCTTAAGTTGGGGAGAAAGTTATCAGTTAGCGGAATTATCTGATGATAAAAAAGCAGCTGTGTTGCAACAAGCTGCTCGTAAACGAGGGTTAGAATTGCCTGATGAAGTGGCGAAATTCCTATTAAATCGTTTAGATCGCGATTTAACTTACCTCTTTTCTATTTTAGACAAATTAGATAAAGCCTCTTTACAAGCGCAGCGAAAATTAACTATTCCGTTTGTGAAAGAGCAGCTTCATCTGTGATGTTAGGCTAATTGGCTTTGTAATTGTCCAATTTTGACACCTAATAAGCCCAATGAAACGGGATCTAATGACTCACCTAAAAATTTAAATAGGCTCTCTAAATCAGCAAATTCTTGTGTAAATTCAATATGATTTTCGACTTTACGGGTAAATTGATAATGTAATGATTGCTTTGTATAAATAGCATCTAATTGAATAGAAACAGTTTCAAATAAATGATTTCTTGCGCCTTCTTCACCGGGATCGCTTTGACGAATCACCCAACTATTTTGATACAGCGGATAGGTTTGAATTTCAGTTGTGTTGTTCATTATTATTTCCTTGATATTACTAGTGAAAAGGTGCGCATAGTATAGATTTAGTCTTTATTCAAGTAAATAACTTGCTTATAATCTAAGAGCTTTTGATGCAAGGAGTTTTGATATGTTAGCCGTTTTTAAAGAGTGGTATAAACGTCGTTTTAGTGATCCACAAGCCGTAGGATTATTTAGTTTAATTTTAATTGTTTTTGCAGTTTTTTATTTCTTTAGTGATCTTTTTACACCATTATTGATTGCGATTGTATTGGCTTATTTATTAGAACTCCCAATTCAATACCTTTCCACTAAATTTCGATTTCCACATATATTGGCATTAATTGTCGTTTTAGGCGGCTTTATCGCAATGGTCTTTTTTATCCTATTAGTGATGGTGCCAACATTGTGGAATCAAACGGTAAATCTCTTGAAAGATTTACCAACAATGAGTAATCAACTACATCAATGGGTATTATCATTACCGGAGAATTATCCAGAATATGTCGATTATGCGATGATTGATACGATTTTTAATAGTGTGCGTGAGAAGATTCTCGGTGTTGGTGAGTCTGCATTACGTTATTCATTAGTTTCTATTGTCAGTGTAGTCACTATCGGTATTTATGCCTTTTTGGTGCCGTTGATGGTTTTCTTCCTTATCAAAGATAAAGATTATTTAATTGCTGGAGTTACTCGATTTTTGCCGCAAAATCGCCAATTGGTAAACCAAGTTTGGGATGAAATGAAACAACAAATTGCGAATTATATTCGTGGTAAAGTGGCAGAAATTGTGGTGATGACTGTAGTCAGTTACGTTACCTTTTTGTTGTTTGGTTTAAATTATTCACTGTTATTAGCGGTCGCTATTGGTTTGTCAGTGTTAGTGCCTTATGTGGGCGCAGTATTGGTAACCATTCCACTAGCATTAGTTGCATTATTCCAATTTGGTTGGTCTGCAACATTTGGCTATTTAATGTTGGTTTATACTATTACACAAATCCTTGATGGCAATTTATTAGTGCCTCTATTGTTTTCTGAAGCAGTAAATTTGCACCCTTTAGTTATTATTGTGTCAGTGATTTTCTTTGGTGGTTTGTGGGGATTCTGGGGTGTATTTTTTGCTATTCCATTAGCCACATTAGTAAAAGCGATTATTAGTGCATTACCGCCAATTAATGTGGCTGAATAATTTGCTTAGCGTAATGATAGTTTACGGCGCAATCCACGCAAAATAAGGAACAGCCATGGCCATAACACGCCGCTTAAAATTGCGCCGGCAATTTCTTGTGAATTGAAAATGGCGCTATGCAAAAAGAGTTCCAGTAAGAAGATCGCGATGCGAATAATAAATACGCAGAGAATTACCAATAGGCTTTGCTGCCATAAAGAGAGATTGCGTAGAATCATTGAATTGACTGCAATTAAATAAGCGAATACAGAAAGAATTAACGCATGAATTCCTAAAATAGAACCGAGTACTAAATCCCAAACTAATCCAGTCAAAAAGGCCATCCCAATATTAATGCGTCCGGGAATTGCCATTACCCAATATAACAGCACTAAGATCAGCCACGCTGGACGATAACCAGAAAAATCTGCCGGCCAAGGCATAATTTCAAAGACTAAAGCGATAATAAAAGTGACGGCAATCATCAGCCATTGGAATACTACATTTGGTCTCATACTATTCTTCTTCTACTTTTTCTTTAGTTGGTAATGGCTTATCCAAGTTGTCAGCAGGTAATGCACTATTTCCTTCTGCTGGTGGCTCTGTTGATGGTGCAGCTTGTTGTGATGACAAACGTTGTTTCACCACCTCTTTAATTTGTGCTGGCGAATTACTGTTTAAGCGTTTCATATCTTCATTAGTTGGCCAAAGCAGCAACAAATAGCGTAATCTTTCTAATGAAGCGAGTGGTTTAGCAATAACGGTAGCAAAATAGTTGTTACCTTCACGAGAAACAGATTCCACAATCGCGACTGGATAACCTTCAGGGAAACGCCGACCTAAACCAGAAGTAACTAAGAGGTCGCCTTTTTCAATATCAGCAGAGCGAGAAACATTATCGAGTACTAGTTCATCTGGACGCCCTGTTCCACTAGCAATGACGCGGATATCTGAACGTAATACTTGTAATGGAATAGAATGAGTAACGTCAGAAATTAATAACACGCGACTGGTATTGTGGCCAACAGAGATAATTTGCCCAACGACACCTTTTTCATCAATCACTGGTTGGCCAACATAAGCGCCATCTTTTTCACCTTGATTGATCACCACTTGTTGGCGATAAGGATCGGTTTCAGCGGTTAAAACTTCCGCAATTTTCTTATATTCATCATGACGTAACGGTGAATTTAACAACAAGCGTAAACGTTGATTTTCTACTTTGAGTTGATCAAGTAGAAGTAAATCAGCATTTTTTTCTAACAATTGATCTTTTAAAACTTTATTCTCAATTTGTAGGGTACTGGTATCCACTAAATTATCAGATACACCATCTAACACTGAACGTGGTGTATTAGCGAGGTAATAGATCCAACTGACAGTTGTTTCTAACATACTTCGGATCTGTAATAAATTGCGTGTTTGTCCGTCGGAAAACATTAAGATTACCGATACAAATACTGCAAATATTAGTCTAACGCCAAGAGAGGGAGATTTTGTGAATATTGGTTTCATACCATCAAATTACAAAATAAAGCAGCTTGAGGACAAGCTGCTCTAATTGAGTTCAAGATCAAAGATTACTCATCACTAAAAATGTCACCGCCAAGCATATCGATCATTTCTAATGCTTCACCGCCACCACGAGCAACACAAGTTAATGGATCATCGGCAACAATAACCGGTACACCTGATTCTCTAGAAAGCAGAATATCAATATTCTTCATTAAGGCACCGCCGCCAGTTAGTACCATACCGCGTTCAAAAATATCCGCAGCAAGTTCTGGCGGACATTGTTCTAGTGCAGTGCGTACAGCACGCACGATACCATCAAGCGGTTGTTGGATAGCTTCTAAAACATCACGTGTATTTAAAGTAAAGGTTCTTGGCGCGCCTTCTGCAAGATTATGTCCATGCACTTCCATTTCTAAAATTTCATCGCCTTCTTCGATATAAGCGCTTGCTAATTCTTTCTTAATTCTTTCAGCAGTAGTTTCACCAATAGAAGAACCGAAAGTACGACGTACATAAGCAATAATGGCTTCATCAAAACGGTCACCACCGATACGTACAGAAGAGGAGTACACTACGCCGTTTAATGAGATAACAGCAACTTCAGTTGTACCACCACCGATATCGATCACCATAGAACCGGTTGCTTCTGATACTGGTAATTTTGCACCAATTGCTGCTGCCATTGGTTCTTCGATCAAGTGAACTTCGCGTGCACCAGCACCGTAAGCAGATTCTTTAATTGCACGACGTTCAACTTGTGTTGCACCTGCAGGAACACAAACTAATACACGAGGGCTAGGGCGCATAAAATTATTGCGATGTACTTGTTTGATAAAATATTGCAACATTTTTTCTGTCACAAAAAAGTCAGCAATTACACCGTCTTTCATTGGACGAATTGCACTGATACTTTTTGGTGTTCTACCTAGCATTAATTTTGCTTCACGACCCACTGCCGCGATACTTTTGAGTGAGCCAACACGATCTTGACGAATGGCAACGACTGAAGGTTCATCAAGTACGATGCCTTGACCTTTAACATAAATAAGGGTGTTAGCAGTCCCTAAATCGATAGAAAGGTCATTAGAAAATAAACCACGAATTTTTTTAAACATAATTTTCCGCTTATTTGAGTAATTAAATTAGGGTTGTTTTTTTACAGTGAAAAAATTGGTGTAAATTTACCAAAAAATCAGGCTGTTTAATAGGGAGAGGATAGGATTTTTTTGATATTCTCTCCCTTCTAAAGGAGGTGTTTTGCGATACAGAGCGGTAAAAGGTAAAAAAACAGAGTGCGGATCACAAATATCATTTTCTCTAATTGATTTCTACCCCCCCCCCTAGGTAGAATGCTTATAACAAAAAGTCTTTTTATGAATTAACTTAGAAATTAAAGCTTAAGATAAGCAATAAGTTAGTCTAAAAAATGTGAGTAACTAAACTAAAATAAGGGGAAATATCCATGTTAATTAAATTAGATAGATCATTTTTTATGTATTTAACACTGATGTTGTCAATATCTTTTAATGTTTTTGCTAAAGATGAGAGTAGTGGCGATGAAATAGTGCCTGCTGACGATTGTGCTCCTTGTGAGAGACTAGATCTTATTGATGCCATACTTGGTGTTAATACTTGGGAAAAAGTAAGCAACTATTCCGATAAACAATCAGATTTTTACAAGGATGTAGTTCTGAATTCTATTCCTGGCGAAGAGGGCAATGATCCCGATGCTGTTGCAAAAATGAAAGAATTTATAAAGGGAAACACAATAATTGGGACATTAGAAAGCGGCATAGAGACAAATAAAACTGACATTAGTGGGAATAAAACTTCGATAACAGATAACAAAAACGCGATAGATGCGAATAGAATTGTTATAACCAACAATACTAATGCGATAAATGCGAATAGAACTGTAATAGAAAATCATGAAGATCGTATTCAACAACTTGAAAGCAGAAAATTAAATTTGGATAAGCAAATTAATCAATTACATCGCGATATAAAATCATTAGATGATCGTCTTGCTAGTGGGATTGCAGCTAGCAATGCAATGGCTGGTTTAGTTTCGGCGACTAAAGATGGAAAAAGTATGATTGCTGTCGGTTTGGGGACTTATCGTGATCGTAGTGCTATTGCGATTGGAATATCAAGATTAAGTGATAATGGGCGTTGGAAAGCAAAATTTAGTTTTGCAACAGGAATGAATGGTAGTAATAAAGATCTTAGTACATCAACGTCTATTGGCTATCAATTCTAATTGTTGTTGAATCTTAAATGAAAATGTTCCTTTTTTGTTTTTAGATTATTGATAAAGGTCTGGATAATGCTCCAGACCTTTTATTTTATTAAAGGGGATAATTAAGAAGCGCTTTCTTCAAAGACTGGCAACGGCTTGTGTTTACTTGCTACTAAGGTATAAATTACCGGTAATACAAATAAGGTAAACAATGTGCCGATAGCTAAGCCAGATACGATGACGATACCGATACTGAAACGAGATACCGCACCGGCACCGCTTGCGTAAAGTAACGGAATCAAACCGGCGATCATTGCGGCGGTGGTCATCAGAATTGGACGTAACCGCACTTTTGCCGCATAGCTGATGGCTTCAATACGATCTTTGCCGAAAAGTAATTGTTGTTCTTTTGCTACTTCACACATCAAGATTCCGTGTTTGGTGATTAAACCGACCAAAGTAATCAATCCCACTTCTGAATAAATATTGAGCGTTGTACCGGCAATGCCGAATAACGACAGAATATTTAACATCAATAACGCGCCACTGATTGCCAACGGTACGGAGATCATAATGACCAACGGATCGCGCATTGATTCGAATTGGATGGAAAGTACTAAGAAGATAATCAGTACCGCTAGTACGAAAGTGACTGCAAGCGCATTACCTTCCTGTACGAATTGACGTGCTTCGCCTTTGAAGTCATAGCTGTAATTGCTTGGCAACAAAGAAGCCCCTTCACCTTCAAACCACTCTACCGCATCACCAACAGAGCTGGTCGGCATTGGAATGGCACTGATAACGGCGGAACTTAACTGATTGAAACGGCTTAAAGAAAGCGGTTCAGAGTTAATTTCCATTTTGATTAAGTTACCGAGCGGCACAGAATCACCGTTTGCAGCAGTAACGAAATAGTTATTCAAATCTTCCGGATTTAAACGGTCTGCACGCGGCACTTCAGAAATGATTTTATAGGAACGTCCGTCGATACCGACACGAGTGATTGTGCCGCCGGCGAGATAACTTCCCAATAATTTACTGATCTGCTGCATACTGATACCGTAAGTACCTGCTTTTTCTTTGTCGATAGTAATGTGCATTTGCGGTGTATCGAATTTCAAATCAAGGCTGTTATAAATAAACTTACCGGATTTTCTTGCCGCATTTAACACTTGTTCTGCCACTAACGCAATTTTGTGAATATCATCCGCAGAGGTGATAACGAAACTGACCGGAGGTCCTTGTTCACCGGTTTCAATTTCTGGGAAAGAGAAGCCGTTTACACTGATTTCCGGAATAGCTTTCGCTTTCTGGTTGATCTCATTTGCAATTTCAGTTTGGCTGCGGTCACGATTGCTCCAGTTGGTCAAACTGGCGATTGCCAATGAACGGTTGGTACTCGGCACACCGGAAATCACCATAGAGAATTCCACTTCAGGCGTTTCTGAAAGGATTTTCTCATACTGTTTCATTGCATCCTGTACATAATCAATATTGGCATTAGATGGTGCTGTACCCAATGCTAAAATCGCACCTTTATCTTCATTCGGGGTTAATTCACTGGAAAGATTGCTCATTAACACCGGCAAGCTGGCGAAAATCAATACCGCAAAGAAAATCACCAATTTACGGCTGTCCAACATCAATGCCAACATACGTTGATAGAGATCAGTTACGCTGTTCAAAGTACGTTCAACACGAATTTCCAGTTTGGTCGGATTGGTGTGAGCTTTGAGGATATTACCGCACATCATTGGTGACAGTGTTAACGCAATAATACCGGAAATAAACACCGCACCGGCAAGGGTTAAGGCGAACTCTTTAAACAGCGTTCCGGTAATTCCGCCCATCAACGCCATTGGTGAATATACCGCACAAAGCGCAATAGTCATTGAGATAACCGGAGTGGCGATTTCACGTGTACCGATAATTGCCGCACGGAATGGGGTTTCGCCCTCTTTGATATGTCGGTCGACATTTTCCAACACTACGATCGCATCATCCACCACCAGACCGATAGCGAGAATCAACGCCAGTAGCGTCATCAGGTTGATCGAGAAATCAAAGAATTGCAGCAACATAATTACCCCGATAAGTGAAATCGGAATAGTGACCACCGGAATAATCATTGCACGGAAAGAGCCTAAGAACATTGTGATCACGACAAGCACGATTACGGTTGCTTCAAAGATGGTGTGAATAACCTCGTTGATAGAGTCGTTAATCGCAATGGTTTTATCGTAAAGTACACGACTTTCGATACTGTTAGGTAAGCTTTCTTTAATAGAGTTATAAAGCGGATAAATGTTTTTTACCACAGTTAATGGATTAGCATCAGCGGCAGGATCAATGCCCAAAACAACAGCATTTTCACCATTTGCAGCTGCACGAGCATTATCACTTTCTTTATCCATATCAACTTTAGCAATATCGCCAAGTTTTACGATATTGCCATTTTTAGAGAATAACACTAAGTTGCGTAATTCATCGGCAGATTTTGTGGTAGTATCAACTTTGTTTTTATAAGTTACATAATAGCTATTGGCACTACCGGCTGCAGTTTGCACGTTATTTTGGGATAATGCTCCCATTACATCGCTGGCAGATAAACCAAGTGCAGCCATTTTTTCAGGTTGTAACCAAATGCGTAAGGCATAAGAAGCACCACCGAAAACTTCTACTTTTGCCACACCGGATACAGTAAAAAATTGAGGTTTTACAACACGTTCAATATAGTCAGTTACCTGACTGGAATTTAGTTCTTTCGAGGTGAAGCCGATATACATAATACCGGAACCACCAGTAGAAGAGGTAATAGTCGGGTCTTCAATATCGGAAGGTAATTGCGAACGAACAGAGTTCACTTTTGCCAATACATCCGCCAAAGCACCGTTCGGATCGGCATTTAACTTCATTTTTACAGTAATGCGAGAAGAACCTTGCGCACTGGATGAAGACATATAGTCAATGTTATCCGCTTGCGCAACCGCTTCCTCGATTTTTGAAGTAATAAATGCTTCGACCAATTCCGCGTCCGCTCCCGGATAAGCTGTCGTGATATTAATCACGGTAGTGACAAGTTTTGGATATTCCCGAACTGCCAGTTTTGATATTGCTTGTAATCCCAGAATGACAATCAACAAGCTAATCGAAATGGCAAGCACTGGGCGTTTAATAAAAAGATCGGTAAATTTCATCTTTTTTCCTAATTTGCTAATGCTTAAAGATTAGTTTTTGTTTCTGGTTCAGTAGCACCAATCACCGGTTTATCAACCACTCTGACATAACTGCCGCCGCTGACATTCTGCAACCCACCGGTAATGATATAGGTGCCGGCTTTAAGTGCAGGGTTTGCTGCTAATTGAGCGTGAACACTGCGACGGTCTTTAGTTTGCACTGTGATTTGTTGTGCTTTATAGACATTATCCAACGGTTGGTCGCCGAGTTTCGCTTTATCTTCTTCTGTAAGCGGAACGAGGATATAAGCGGTTTCACCATACATATTGTAGCTGATGGCAACTTGCGGCACGACCACTTGATTGGTTTCGGTTTGACGTTCTACTTTAAGATGAACGAACATACCGGAAATTAATTTGGTTTGCCCTTCAAAAGTGGCTTCCACTTCGACTAACCCGGTGGATTTGTTAATAGCCGGTTCGATCGCGGTGATTACTGCTGAGAAAGTTTCATCAGGATAAACATCGCTAACCGCTTTTACTTGCTGTTGTAGATGTAATTGACTGAGTTCGTCTTGTGAAATGCCGAAATTGACTTTCATTTTGCTACGATCTTCAACACGTACAATTTCAGTACCAGCAGTAACATACTCACCAACATTAACTTTGACAATCCCTGCTTCGCCATCAAAAGGTGCAATAATTTGGCGACGTTCAATGGTTGCTTTAAGTGCATTGATGGTGGCAACAAGGTTTTCATAAGTGGCTTTCGCATTGTCTAATTCTGTTTTTGAAACACTGTTAGTCTTTGCTAAAGAAAGATAGCGTTGATAAGTTAATTTAGCGGCAGGCAATTTTGCTTCTGAAGCAATAAGATTTGCCTTTTCAACAGAATTATCTAGTTCAACTAACACTTGTCCTTTTTTCACATGTTGACCAGATTTAATGTTTACGCTTTGGATCATCCCTGTCGATTGTGCACTTAACATTGCGCCTTGATTTGGACGGATTAAGGCGGTGCTATTGATTACAGGAATCCAATCTTGCGGTTCAATTTTAATTGCCGTAATTGGGGTAATATTAGGTGGCATATTCGCTAGAAACTCATTTGTCTTGGTTTGCTTAATAAAGTGTGCTGCAATAACTAGCGCAAATATTAAGATGGCAACCAACAAAATAATTTTTACTAGGAACTGTTTTGAACGACTAGGCTTCACTGCCTGAATATCAGTCATTTAATCTTCTCCGTATAAATGAAATTAGTTAAGAAATAGGTAAAATAGCATTCCAGCTATGTTTGATAACTTGTTCTAGCATCTGTTTATCACTTTTAATATGTAGATGTAGATCCTTTTCGACCATTTTAAAAGCACTTTCTAGGCTTAAGCTAAATAGAACTTCTTTTGGTAAATCAGCAAGTTCTCCGGATTGTTTTCCTTTATTAACGAAATGAAACCAGGCATCTTGTTCTGGATTGTGGCATTCACGTGTCATTTCATAAAAATCAGGTAATGCTTTATATTGATTCACGTTAAGAATGATGTAAGGTTTATTGTGTAATAAATCCCAAATGTTCCACCACATTTGTCGATATTGATCAAATAGTGACATTTGTGAGTTAACTCCTTTATCTATACATTCCTGAACTTGTTGGAAAATATTAAAAGCCAAGCGCTTTAAAAGTTCTTCTTTGCTTTCAAAATAGATATATATCGTACCAGCAGCAATTCCTGCTTCTTTAGCGATTTTTTGCATGGAAAGTTGGTGAATACCATATTGTGCGATTAATTTTTCCGTCGAATGGAAGATATGTTGAAGCATTTCATTTTCTGCTGTCATTGGATTATTTTGCCCCCTTCTTTTATTATGAATGAACGTTCGTTCATTCTATTTTTTTTGTGATCAAAGTCAAGATTTTTATCGAGCTAAACATCAGAAAAGAGTAGTGAAAATCGGGGTAGGACTAATATCAGAAAAACTAATAGCACAAAAGCAAAACGGTACTTTTGTGCTATGTTTAATTCAAGATAGATATTTAATAATGATCCTGTGCATCACGCGGACCGTAAGGGTGTATTTGTGAAGGTACTCCGTTAACGGTTGTACCGCCTTGATGCAGAGCAGTGGCATTACCGCGCAAAAACGCTATCGGGAACGGCAATGTCGGCTCGGTCAATTTATCCAATTGCTGAATATGTTGATCATCCAGCTGCAAGCTGAGTGCCTGTACATTGTCTTCGAGATGTGCCAAAGTGCGCGCGCCGATAATGGTCGTTTGCACACCGGGACGATTTTGCACCCAAGCCAAAGCAACACGAGGAATGGTGCTGTTCAATTCTTTGGCGATAGCGGCTAAAGCGTCAACAATGGCAAAATGTTTTTCCGTCATACGCGGCGCCATTAATGCTGCACGACCGCCGGAAACGGTTTTCAGATTATCACGTCTATATTTGCCGCTGATGCGTCCTGCCGCTAACGGTGCCCAAGGCATAACCGCCATTCCCAGTTCTTGCGCCATCGGGATCAATTCGCCTTCCACTGTACGCTCGGCAAGTGAATATTCGATTTGGGTGGCAATAAACGGTGCCCAATGGTTTTGACGGGCAATCATTTGTGCTTGTGTCGCTTTCCATGCCGGTGTATCGGAAACGCCAAGATAACGGACTTTGCCTTGTTTGACCAAGTCATTGAGAACGTTCATTGTTTCTTCAATCGGCGTATTTTTATCCCAATGGTGCATCCAATATAAATCGATGTAGTCGGTACGCAGACGACGCAACGATTCATCGCAAGCGGCAATAATTGCTCGCCGACTTGCTCCGCCGCCATTCGGGTTGCCGGGCGAAAGATTAGTACCGAATTTGGTGGCAATAATCATTTTTTGCCGTTTGCTCGGTGACGATGCAAGGTGATCACCGATAATTTTTTCGGAATGCCCTTTGGTATAGCCGTTAGCGGTATCAAGAAAATTGCCGCCTAATTCAATATAACGGTCTAAAATGGTTTGTGAATCTTTAACACTTGATCCCCAACCCAAATCTTCGCCGAAAGTCATTGTTCCTAAGGCAAACGGGCTGACACGCAAACCCGATTGACCTAAAGTGATATAGTCATCTAATGCCATACTTGGTCTCCTTAAAACAGATTGAGCCAGTGAAAAGGGAGAGGCAGCCAACATGGCGAGTAAGGCTGTACTCTGGATAAAACGTCTTCTGTTGAATGATGTTGTTTGCTCTTGTTGCATGATTTCATCTCCTTTTAACGAACGTGTTGTAATAATTCCGCGGTTTCCTTCGGTGCAGTTAACATCGCGGCGTGACTGCTGTTGACAACAAAAGTGTCGCCGATATGTTCTTGCTGAAATCGTTGATAAATAGGGCGGAATAATGCACCGTTAAAACGTCCGGCTAAAATAAAGGTATAGGCAATATGTTTAGGACGTTGTGTCAATGCTTTTGACGGTTGTAAAAATGTACCGACAGGTTGCGGACTGATGCGCGGTGCAACATATGCGGCAAGTTTCGCGTCTGTAATGCCGACTTCCTGCATAGATAAAGGCGGAATATCTTGATTATTGCCTGCTAAATCAGCCATCATCGCTAAATAGCTTTGATCCGGAATATAGCTGGCTGCTGAACGTCCTTTTTCAGGAAAGTAGGCGTCCAAATACACCATAGATGCAATACGATCCGGGATTTGGGCAACCACATTGCTGATTACCATTCCGCCGTAGCTCCAACCGACCAATACAACGTTGTGTAAATCTTCATCTAAAATCAGATTGACAATATCGTCAGTGTGGGTATCCAAATTGATGCCTGTTTGGCGTAAATGACGACGATCTCCTAATCCTGTTAGGCTGGGTGTATAGACGGTATTCCCGGCAGCACGCAGTTGTTGTGCGACATCTTTCCATACCCAACCGCCAAACCAAGCCCCATGCACCAAAACATAAGTGCGTGATTGGCGATTCTCCTGATTTGTCGATACGGCTGACGATACTGCTGTTGCAGCAGTATTTTGTGCAACGGCATGATTTACACCGGAAAACAGCAACAGTAATGAAACGAAAAAAGTCCACACCATTCGCCATTTAGCAGTAGAAAATAAATGCATAAATATTTGCCCTCATTTGATTTATTGGTGATGAGTGACATTATGAAATCTTTTATTTATACTGTGAAGAACAACAATTTGAATGTTAAGGTGAATATATTTCAACAATGAGCAGAGAAAATTTAGCCGATTTACAGGCATTCGCTTTGGTTGCCAGAGAGAAAAGTTTTGCGCGTGCAGCTGCGAAATTAGGCTTATCGCGTTCAGCATTGAGCCATACGATCAATGCTTTAGAAAAACGTTTGGGTATTCGTTTATTAACGCGGACGACACGCAGCGTATCGACAACCGATGCCGGAGCAAGATTGCTGGCAACATTGGAACCGCGTTTGGCGGATATTGAAGCTGAGCTGACCGCTTTGACGGAATTTCGCGAAAAACCGGCAGGAATGGTGCGTATCAGTGCGGCAGATTATGCCATTAATATGTTGTTGTGGACGAAATTAATGCCGTTGTTAAAGTCAAATCCGGATATTCAATTAGAGCTGAATATGAATTACGGTTTAATTGATATTGTGGCTGAAGGGTTTGATGCCGGTGTGCGTGCAGGAAATTTAATTGCAAAAGATATGGTTGCGGTATTGATTTCGCCTAATGAACAGTTAGTCGTTGCCGCCGCACCTGAATATTTAGCCCAAAACGGTACACCGACAACGCCGGATGAATTAACGCATCATAGCTGTATCAATCTGCGTTTGCCGACTTATGGCGGATTGGCTGTGTGGGGATTGGAAAAAGAGGGAAAAGCCGTTAATGTGCGTGTTGATGGTCGCGTGATTGTCAACAGTACTTTTATGGTTTTAGAAGCGACACTGGAAGGATTAGGTATCGGTTATATTCCGTTGAAATTGGCTGAACCGCACTTCCAATCAGGGCGTTTGGTTCCGTTGTTACAGGAATGGTGGACAAGTTATGATGCTTATTTATATTATCCGAAACGGCGACAAACTTCGTCCGCGTTTGCCGCTGTCTTGGATGCCTTAAGAGTGAGTCCGCCACGCAAACGGAAAACACGATAACGCTATTTTGCTTGCCGCTGTTGATAAATTTCAGCAACTAATTGTGTATGAATGGTTGGTAAATCTTCGGCATAACCGCCGACAGGAAAGTGCCGTTGCGTATTTGCCGCCATCTCTTTGACTTGTGACGCGGTTAAAGGTTTGCCTGCGTGCGTCAAATAATATTGACGCGCCTGTTCTTCATTGAATTCGTCAGGAATAGTTGGCACATACGGCCAAACATATAACGGCGTGCCGGGTTCAATCCGCCAGCTTTCAGACAGTGTACCGATATCAACCGCGTTATAACCGATGTGCTGAATAAATTCGATAACGGTTTGTTTTGCCGCTTCATCATCACCGGCAACAGGCAATGTTGTTCGTTCCGGATGATTGAGCGGACGCGCATTGGCATATAAATGATGAAAATCCAGATTATGTAACGCTTTGACGACAAAGCTGTCTTTAAGATGATGTTGAATCATTTCACTACTGGTCAAATGTGCCTGATCCAAATCGGGAAAATGACCGTCACGCACCGACGGATAATAATTCATCGTTTCGATCACGATTTTAGATGACAACGCTTTTACCGGCAGCATTTGATAAGCGGAAAACGGAATAGCGGCAATCACCAAATCGCTTTGAAAGGCAACTTCTTCTACGGATGCGATTTTCGCTTTATCACCTAAAGATTGTTTTAATGCCGACGCATTTTTCGATTGGCTGAGAATGACATCATAACCCTGTTCGACGCATAAACGTGCAAGCGCACTGCCGATCATCCCCGTACCGAGAATACCGATAGTATGTAACTGCATTGAAAACTCCTTATTTTTACAATTTTTGATAACATTATCTGTGTTTTTATTGGTGTGGAGAAGTCAATAAACTTGAATGCAGTGATGTAGAAATTTCAACAATTTAACAATAAAGAAGAGTAGATAAAAAACACCCACACCATTATCGCTAATAGTGTGGGTAAACAGTTAAGGTAGGAGGAATTTAAATTTTATCCATTGGTTCAAAATCACGTTGTTTCGCGCCAGTATAAATTTGACGTGGACGAACGATTTTGAAATTACCTTGGTTATACATTTCTTTCCAGTGCGCAATCCAACCTACGGTACGTCCTAAAGCGAACATTACAGTAAACATTGAAGTTGGAATACCGATAGCTTTCAAGATAATACCAGAGTAGAAGTCAACATTTGGATAGAGATTCTTTTCAATGAAGTATGGATCGTTAAGCGCGATACGTTCTAATTCCATAGCAACATCGAATAATGGGTTATCAATTTTTAATTCTTGTAATACTTCATGACAGGTTTGACGCATTACTTTTGCACGTGGGTCATAGTTTTTATATACACGATGACCGAAGCCCATCAAACGGAATGGATCATTTTTGTCTTTTGCACGCGCAATAAATTCAGGAATACGATCAACAGTACCAATTTCTTCAAGCATATTGATACAAGCTTCATTAGCACCACCATGAGCTGGTCCCCAAAGTGAAGCGATACCTGCTGCGATACAAGCAAATGGGTTTGCACCAGAAGAAGCTGCCGTACGAACAGTTGAAGTCGAAGCATTTTGTTCGTGGTCAGCGTGAAGAATAAAGATACGATCCATTGCTCTTTCTAATACAGGGTTGACTACATAAGGTTCACAAGGTGTTGCAAACATCATATATAGGAAGTTACCTGCGTAAGATAGATGGTTTTGTGGGAACATAAATGGTTGGCCGATAGAGTATTTATAACACATCGCCGCTAAAGTAGGCATTTTGGCCAATAAACGAATTGCTGTTAATTCGCGGTTTTTCGGATCTTTAACATCAATAGAGTCATGATAGAACGCTGCTAATGCACCACTTACCCCACACATTACCGCCATTGGATGTGAGTCACGACGGAATCCGTTAAAGAAGCGGCTAAGTTGTTCGTGTGCTAGTGTGTGACGTTTAACGAGTTGAACGAATTCTTTATATTCTTGTAAGGTAGGACGTTCTCCGAAAAGTAATAAGTAAGCTACTTCTAGATAATCTGCATTTTCTGCAAGTTGGTCAATTGGATAACCGCGGTGTAATAAGATTCCTTTGTCGCCGTCAATATAAGTAATAGATGATTTGCAAGTAGCGGTTGACATTAAGCCGGGGTCAAAAGTGAAGAGTTTTTGTGAAGTAAGTGATTGTACATCAACTGCATCATAGCCTAGTGTTGCTCTATGTACTGGTAGGTCATATTCGCGGCCATCACTAAGCGTTAGCTTTGCAGTAAGTTCTTCTGACATAAATTCCTCCTTATATTGTCTTTCTTAGAAATAAGTCAGTATGATATTGTTAGCTCATTTATATATATGTTAATAACTTGTTATGCAATATATCACCATTATTTTTTGACTGCTCCTATTTTTTTTTAAAATTAGAGGTAGATCAAAAAATTTCTGGGGATTGTTTGTTTTGTTTTTGTTAAAAATGTAACAAATGTCACAGAAAATAATTTTTTAATGGACGATAATAAGCATACTCCAATTTCGAGTGAATCTTCTAGCTATTTTATAGGAGTAACATCGAATTTGTTGTTAAACTTATAAACTAGTGAAAAAAGTTGTAGCGCAACTGTTGTAAGTAAAAAAGTGAAGGACTTATCAATGCAATCTAACAATACAATGAAAGAATGGCTCGCCTCAACCGCATTTGGAGGCGCAAACCAATCTTATATTGAAGATCTTTATGAATCTTATCTAACCGACCCTAACAGTGTTTCCTCAGAATGGCAGTCAATTTTCCAACAATGGAAAGCAGAAAACGATCAACCACATACTCCAATTAAAGACTATTTTAGACGTTTAGCTAGTGAAAGCCGTCGTGGTCAACAAACTGTAATTGATCCTGAAGCAGGTGCAAAACAAGTTCGTTTATTACAATGGATTAATGCATATCACTTCCGCGGACATTTAAATGCCAACCTTGATCCACTCAATATGTGGAACCGTCCAAAAATCCAAGAGCTCGATTATCACCATCATGGTTTTACCGATGATGAGCTAGATGAACGTTTTAATTTAGGTCATTATGCGTATCAACGCGAAAGCATGACGTTGCGTGAAATTGATAAAGCGTTAAAAGAAACCTATTGTGGGCATATTGGTTTAGAATTTATGCACGTAACTAATGTCGAAATGCGTCGTTGGTTACAAAGTAAAATTGAATCTGTATTAAATAAACCGTTGTTTAATAAAGAAGAAAAATTAACGTTCTTAAAAGAACTAACAGCGGCAGATGGTTTAGAACGTTATCTTGGTGCCAAATTCCCAGGCGCAAAACGTTTCTCTTTAGAAGGTAGTGATGCTTTTATTCCATTGATGAAAGAAATTATTCGTCATGCCAGCAAACATGGTGTGAAAGATGTTGTGATGGGAATGGCGCATCGTGGACGCCTCAATATGTTAGTTAATGTATTAGGTAAGAAACCAAGTGAATTATTTGATGAATTTGCCGGGAAGCATGCAAGTAATAGAACCGGTGATGTGAAATATCACCAAGGTTTTTCGTCTAACTTTATGACAGAAGATGGGCTAGTGCATTTGGCATTAGCTTTTAACCCATCACACTTAGAAATTGTAAGTCCAGTAGTTATCGGTTCAGTACGTGCTAGACAAAATCGCAGCCATGATACTGAACGTCAGAATGTGTTAGCAGTAACTGTTCATGGTGACTCAGCGGTTGCAGGGCAAGGAATTGTACAAGAAACCTTAAATATGTCAGCGACTCGTGGTTATACTGTAGGCGGTACCATTCGTATTGTTATTAATAACCAAATTGGTTTTACCACTTCTAATCCTAATGATACCCGTTCAACAGAATATTGTACTGATATTGCGAAAATGATTCAGGCACCGATTATCCATGTTAATGGTGATGATCCTGAAGCGGTAGCGTTTGCTGGTCGTCTTGCGGTGGAATATCGTGCTAAATTTAAACGTGATATCTTCATTGATCTTATCTCTTATCGTCGTCATGGGCATAACGAAGCTGATGAACCGTCAGCAACTCAACCGTTGATGTATAAGAAAATTAAAGGACACCCAACTCCTCGCAAAGTGTATGCTGATTTATTAGTAGAACAGCAAGTAATTTCAGAGGAAGAAGCGACAGCTATCGTGAATGATTATCGTGATGCATTGGATCGCGGTGAATGTGTGGTGCCGGAATTTGTACCAATTGATATGAACAAAATTGACTGGTTACCATATTTAAATCATAGCTGGACTTGTCCATATGAAAGCAAATTCCCACAAGATCGTTTTAAAGCGTTAGCGCATAAGATTAGTGAATATCCAGCTAATCATCCATTACAAAGTCGTGTAGCGAAAATTTACGCTGATCGCCAAGCGATGGCAAAAGGTGAGAAACCATTTGACTGGGGTATGGCGGAAACAATGGCTTATGCCACTTTACTCGATGAAGGTAACCATATCCGTTTATCTGGTGAAGATGCTGGACGTGGTACATTCTTCCACCGTCATGCCGTCTTACATAACCAAGAAAATGGTACAACTTATACTCCATTGCAACACCTTCATGATCAACAAGGTGAATTTGAAGTTTGGGATTCTGTACTTTCAGAAGAATCAGTGTTGGCATTTGAATATGGTTTCGCTACCACAACACCAAGAACTTTAACTTTATGGGAAGCACAATTTGGTGATTTCGCTAACGTGGCACAAGTTGTAATCGACCAATTTATCAGTTCAGGTGAACAAAAATGGGGCAGAATGTGTGGTTTAGTGATGTTGTTACCTCATGGTTATGAAGGTCAAGGTCCAGAACATTCATCTGCACGTTTAGAGCGTTATCTACAACTTTGTGCTGAAGATAATATTCAAGTTTGTGTGCCATCAACACCAGCGCAAGTTTACCATATGTTAAGACGTCAATTATTACGTAAAGTACGTCGTCCACTTATCGTGATTACACCAAAATCTTTATTACGTCATCCATTAGCTGTTTCAGAAATGGCAGAACTTTATGATGGCGAATTCAAAAATGCGATTGGTGAAATTGATAATTTAGATGCAAAACAAGTAAAACGTGTCGTGTTATGTTCAGGTAAGGTTTATTACGATCTGTTAGAAGAAAGACGTAAACGTGAAATCACTGATGTGGCGATAGTACGTATCGAACAGTTATACCCTTATCCACATACAGAGATGAAAGAAATTTTATCAGCGTATCAACACGTCACTGATTTTGTATGGTGTCAAGAAGAGCCACAAAACCAAGGTGCTTGGTATTGTAGCCAACATAATTTCTATGCGTCCTTACCAGAAGGCACGAAGTTGCGTTATGCAGGACGTCCAGCGTCTGCATCACCAGCGGTAGGTTATATGTCATTACATATCAAACAACAAAAAGCGTTGATTGATGATGCACTAACTATTGAATCAAAAGAATCTAACTAAGTAGAGGATATATAAATGAGTAATGTTGAAATTGTTGTTCCTGATTTGCCGGAATCTGTTGCCGATGCAACTGTTGCCACTTGGCATAAAAAAGCAGGTGATTTTGTTAAACGTGATGAAGTGCTTGTTGAAATTGAAACCGATAAAGTGGTGTTAGAAGTTCCTGCGAGTATTGATGGTGTTTTAGATAGCATTGTTGAAGAAGAAGGTGCAACTGTTGTTAGTAAACAACTATTAGGTAAGTTACGCGAAGTAAAAGAAGGCGAAGAAACTAAAGCTAGCGTTAACCAAACTGAACCAACCCCTTCAGATCGTCAACATGCTGCGATTGAACCTGATAGTTCAAATGATGCTTTAAGCCCAGGGGTACGTCGTTTACTTGCAGAAAAAGATCTTGATCCGAGCAAAATTAAAGGTTCTGGTGTAGGCGGACGTTTAACTCGTGAAGATGTTGAAGCTTATGCTGCTTCTGTATCGACTGCGAAACCGGCAGTTGAAGAAGCTGCACCGGCATTAGCAGCACGCAGTGAAAAACGTGTACCTATGACTCGTTTACGTAAACGTATTGCTGAACGTCTATTAGAAGCAAAAAATAGTACAGCAATGCTTACTACTTTCAATGAATTGGATATGACTCCAATCAAGAAATTACGTAAACAATACGGTGAACAATTTGAGAAGAAACATGGTGTACGTTTAGGCTTTATGTCTTTCTATGTGAAAGCAGTAGTAGAAGCGTTAAAACGTTATCCAGAAATCAATGCCTCACTTGACGGTGATGATATTGTGTACCACAACTATTTTGATATTAGTATTGCTGTTTCAACGCCACGCGGCTTGGTAACACCAGTATTACGCGACTGTGATCAACTCAGTATGGCTGAAATTGAGAAACAAATTAAAGTATTAGCGGAAAAAGGTCGTGACGGTAAATTAACTGTTGAAGATCTCACAGGTGGTAATTTCACTATTACCAACGGCGGTGTGTTTGGTTCATTAATGTCAACACCGATTATCAACCCACCACAAAGTGCCATTTTAGGTATGCATGCGATTAAAGATCGTCCGGTTGCGGTGAATGGTCAAGTTGAGATTCGTCCAATGATGTATCTTGCCTTGTCTTATGATCACCGTTTAGTTGATGGTAGAGAGTCAGTCGGTTTCTTAGTAACCATTAAAGAATTGTTGGAAGATCCAACACGTATCTTATTAGAAATCTAAGCTAATAATTATTACTACATTCAATCAATGCCTGCCATTAGTGATTAATGGCGGGCGGTGCAAATGCAATCAATAGGAGAAAGCATGAATTTACATGAATATCAAAGTAAGCAAATTTTTGCTGAATATAACTTACCTGTAAGTAAAGGTATTGCTTGTCAAAACTTAGAAGAAGGTTTACAAGCGATGAAAACATTAGGCGGCAATGAATGGGTAGTAAAATGTCAAGTTCATGCTGGCGGACGTGGTAAAGCGGGCGGCGTAAAATTAGCTCGTACTGAACAAGAAGTCGCCGAATTTTTTGATCGCTGGTTAGGCAAACGTTTGGTTACTTTCCAAACTGATGCGAATGGTCAACCAGTTAATACAATTTATATCGAAGAAGCTTCACAAATCCAAAAAGAGTTGTATGTAGGAATGGTAATTGACCGTTCATCACAATCAGTAGTCTTTATGGCATCAACTGAAGGTGGGGTAAATATTGAAGAAGTAGCAGCAAAAACACCACATTTATTACATAAAGTTTATGTGGATGCACTAATTGGTGGTATGCCATATCAAGGTCGTGAGTTAGCGTTTAAATTGGGTTTAAATCCAGAACAAACCAAACAATTCACACAAATGTTCTGCCAATTAACCAAACTCTTTATCGAAAAAGATGCGGCATTACTCGAAATTAACCCATTAGTAATTTTAGAAAGCGGAAAATTACATTGTTTAGATGCGAAAGTCGTGATTGATGGTAATGCGTTATATCGTCATCCAGATTTACTCGCAATGCGTGATTTAAGCCAAGAAGATCCACGTGAAGCGGAAGCAGAAGAATCACAACTTAACTATGTTGCGCTTGATGGTAACATCGGTTGTATGGTGAATGGTGCTGGTTTAGCAATGGGAACAATGGATATTGTTAAACTTCATGGTGGTAATCCGGCGAACTTCCTCGATGTTGGTGGTGGTGCAACAAAAGAACGTGTGGCAACAGCCTTCAAAATTATCCTTTCTGATAAAAATGTAAAAGCGGTATTGGTAAATATCTTTGGTGGTATTGTACGTTGTGACTTGATTGCTAACGGAATTATTGATGCGGTGAAAGAAGTTGGTATCAATGTACCAGTTGTGGTGAGATTAGAAGGAAACAACGCTGAATTAGGTCGTGAAATTCTAGCAAATAGTGGACTTAAAATTATGGCGGCCAATTCATTAACAGAAGCGGCACAAATGGTAGTTAAAGCTGCGGAGGAAAAATAATGTCTATTTTAATTGATAAAAATACAAAAGTTATTTGTCAGGGTTTTACTGGCGGTCAAGGAACTTTCCATTCAGAACAAGCTTTAGCTTACGGTACTCAATTAGTCGGTGGGGTTTCACCAAATAAAGGCGGCACAACTCATCTAGGTTTACCAGTATTTAATACTGTTCGTGAAGCAGTAGAAGCAACAGGCGCAACAGCTTCTGTTATTTATGTACCAGCGCCGGGCTGTAAAGATGCAATTTTAGAAGCGATTGATGCAGGTATTCAGCTAGTTGTTTGTATTACTGAAGGTATCCCAACAGTGGATATGTTAGTAGTAAAACAAAAACTTAACCAAACTGGTGTACGTATGATTGGCCCTAACTGCCCTGGCGTAATTACTCCGGGTGAATGTAAAATCGGTATTATGCCAGCACATATTCACAAAAAAGGTAGCATTGGTATCGTATCTCGTTCAGGTACATTAACTTATGAAGCTGTAAAACAAACTACTGATGAAGGTTATGGCCAATCAACTTGTGTTGGTATTGGTGGTGACCCAATTCCAGGTTCAAGTTTTATTGATATCCTTAAACTATTTGAAGCTGATCCTGAAACGAAAGCGATTGTGATGATCGGTGAAATCGGTGGTTCGGCAGAAGAAGAAGCGGCAGCTTATATTAAGCAACACGTCACTAAACCAGTTGTTTCTTATATTGCTGGGGTAACTGCGCCAAAAGGTAAACGTATGGGACACGCAGGTGCGATTATCAGCGGTGGTAAAGGAACCGCAGATGAAAAATATGCAGCACTTGAAGCAGCAGGCGTGAAAACTGTACGTAGCTTAGCTGATATTGGTAAAGCATTACGTGAGTTATTAGGCTAGTTAGTATTTTAATTACTAAAATTAAATGAAAGAAATCCGCCGTCAGGCGGATTTTTTGTAGCCTGGTAGAAATATATGTATATTTTACTTATCTCGCTGAAGTTAATATTTTTATTAACTATCAAAATTTAGAAATTTTCTCCTTAGAGATGAAAGAAGTGGTTAGTATAGAAACTAAATATAATATATTATTTATAAATTATAAAAATAATGTGTGTAAAATTAGTTTTGATGATTTATTTTCTATCAAAATGATATAAGAATATACTTATTAAAACATATAAAATAAAAAGTAGTTATTTAAATTAATTTTGAATAAATATATACAAGTACTGAGTTTAATAGATTTTAAAAATTTTTTATCGGAGGAAATTTCTCTGAAATGCTAAAGCTAGATATTCTAATAATTCTATATTAAAAATAAAGAAAGACTAAATAATGCAATTAAAGATTTATCAAATATTCAAGGGGATGAAGGATGTTTGATAAAAGTATGGATATAACTATTCGTCAAAAGGAATCAAAATAATGAAGAAAAAATATTAGGAGTATGTAGTATATTCATATGTTATTATGTTTGTTTTATAGTGATTTATCTGTTATTTAGATTGCTTGATTTTTTTATGATAAAGTTTTTATTTTTGATATAAATATTTTATAATAGTATGTTATCGAAAGCATTATTAGCAACAATTTTTACAGTTTTACTTGCAAAAATTGGAAAGATGTTTGGACTGAAATAATTACTTTTTTCTCAAAAATTTAGTTTATCTATATACATAATAAAAAATGAATAGAGATAATAGAAAAATGGTTTTTAGTATTTTTGATATGTTATTTATATTTGTTGGTAATTGGAACACCTATTTTTATTTTAAGATATATTAACTATGGGGATTTAATTGATTATAGAAATTTTTATTGATTGCTAAAAGGATCGATGTTTATATTCTTATTTGTATTTTATATGTTAGATTTATTAATTGAAAAATATTTTGCTAAAACTTTAATTGGTTCTGCTATTGGGAGTATTTCTGATTTTGGAATAGATAATATTTTATCAAGAAATAAAGAGGGTAATAAATAATGAAAATTTTCATATATGGATTTATTGCAGTTTATGTGGGAATAATTTCAGGAAAAATATTTTCTTTTCTATTTGATAAATACATTAATGATATTACAAGTAGCATTGATTTTTTTGAACCTATAGCAAATTCAATTATAGGGGCTATTATAATATATTTTGTACGTATAATTTTTCGAAGAAATGATTAAATACATACCATTGGCAAATAAGATATTTAAAAATTAGTGAGTTATAATTGTTAGTGAATTAGCAGAAAAAAATTATCACTAAATATCTTTTATCTGTAATCCTCAAAAACTTCATCAAATCATAAAAACAAAATAAGTTGGTATCTTAAGCTAATTTCTTACTCAAGGCATATAACGGTATATTTACCACCCAATCTTGTTCTTTGTAATCCGCCATTGATAATCGTAGTGCCTGTTTAGGTTGATACTGATCAACATACACTTTTAAACTTTTTGCTTTAAGATTTTCTTCAGCTTTTACTTCGATAGGCGTAACATCCTGTCCTTGTTGTAAAATAAAATCGACTTCGGCGGTGCCTTTTTCCGTTGCCCAGTAGAAGATAGGATTATCTTGTAGTACTAGCAATTGTTGTAAGACATATTGTTCTGTTAATGAACCTTTAAATTCAGTAAATAGACGATTACCTTCTAGTAGAATACTTGGATCTAAGTAACTTTGTGCGGCAAGTAAACCAACATCAAGACTAAATAATTTAAAAGCATTATCCTGATAAGCACTAAGAGGTAAGTGAGGTTTTTTAATACGTTGCACAGTATGCACTAAGCCACTATCTTTCAGCCATTGTAGAGCGAGCTCATAGTCTTTGCTTCTTGCACCTTTCTGTAGATGAGTATAGAAAAATTTTTTATTTTCTTTAGCTAGTTGTTCTGGGATGCTGTTCCATAAGGCTCGTACTCGTTGTACGGTTTGCCCATCTTGAATATGTTTAGAAAAATCCTGTTCATACGCCATTAATAGATTACGTTGTACTTGACGTACTTCATCTAAATTTTGTGTTGCAACAAAGTTTTTAACTGCTTCGGGCATACCACCAACGAAATAATATTGACGCAATAACTCAATATAATGAGATTTCATCGTACTAATTAACACCCAATCTTGCATCTTCAATAGTTGAACGAGATCATCTTTACCCATTGCCCATAGAAATTCTTGAAAATCCATTGGATAAATTGGCAAGAAATCGACTTTTCCTACAGGAAAAGAGGTTTGATGGTGAAGTGATATACCTAATAATGATCCTGCGGCAATAATATAAAATTGGGGAGCATTTTCATAAAAATATTTTAGAGAAGATAATGCTTGTGGTACTTCTTGAATTTCATCAAAAATCAGCAATGTATTTTCAGCCTGGATATCAACACCACTTTCAATTTTTAGTCCTAAAATCAGCCGATCGATATTGTAATCTCCAGAAAATAAGGTTTTCATTCTAGGATTGTTATCAAAATTGATATAGGCAACCTGATCAAATGCCTGTTCACCAAAATGCTGCATTATCCAGGTTTTACCAACTTGTCTTGCGCCTTGTATAATTAGCGGTTTACGATTGTTTTTTGTTTTCCATTTCTGTAATAAAGCTAAGATATGACGTTTCATTTTGCATCTTCTGTTCTGGATTTTTTATTATTATAGAGTGATTAAAACACTTTTTCCAAGGAAAAAGTGAGTTGGTTAAACACTTTTTTCAATGAAAAAATGTTATTTTTTACATTTTTTCTAAGGAAAAAGTGTGAATTGGTGTTTAGAAAGAATATCGACCTACAAAAAATATACCCCAACAAAGTTGGGGCATATTGAGATATTGAATGTTTGTGCGTTGTGTTTAACGCATAGTAACAAACTCTTCTGAGCCTGTTGGGTGAATTGCCACTGTATTATCAAAGTCTTTTTTGGTAGCACCCATTTTGATTGCCACCGCAAAACCTTGAATCATTTCATCAACACCAAAACCAATACCATGTAAACCAACGATTTTTTCTTCAGCACCAACACAAACCAATTTCATTCGACAAGGTTGGCGATGTTGAGTAACGGCAGTGTACATAGAAGTGAAAGTAGATTTATACACTTTCACCTGTTCTGCACCATATTGTTCAATTGCTTGTGGTTCAGTGAGACCAACGGTACCAATCGGTGGGTGGCTAAATACCACAGTTGGAATAAGGTTATAATCTAAATGTTCATTTGGTTTGTTGTTAAATAAACGTTCAGATAAACGACGACCAGCGGCTACTGCCACAGGAGTCAATTCAACTGCACCAGTGTTATCACCAACAGCATAAATACCTTTAACATTGGTATTTTGGTATTTATCAACTTCAATAAATCCTTTACTGTTCGTTTTTACACCAGCGGCTTCAAGGTTTAAGTTATCTGTCATTGGAACACGACCAATCGCCCAAACAAGGCAATCAACAGTTTGTGAACGACCATCTTCAAGGAATAACGTTAAGCTACCATCTGCGTTTTTGACCACTTTTTGTGGTACAGCTTGAGTATGTAAAGTTGCACCCTCGTTATTCATAATTTCAACTAAGGTTTCCACAATTAGTGGATCAAAATTACGAAGAGGAGCGTGTTTACGTACGAATAGATGCGTTTCTACGCCAAGATTATGTAATACGCCAGCAAGTTCGACAGCAATATAACCTGCCCCAACAACAGCAACGCGTTTCGGTAATTCTGTTAATGCAAATACACCATCAGAATCGATCCCATATTCTGCACCTTCGATATTTGGATGACTTGGACGACCACCAGTTGCAATTAAGATATGTTTTGCTCTGATTTGTTCACCGTTTACTTCAACAGTATTAGCGTCAACAAATTTAGCGAAGCCACGAATGACATCAACTTTGTTATTACCAAGAACACGTTCATAAGATTGATGAATGCGATCAATATAAGCTTCGCGGCTCTCACGTAATTTAGCAAAGTCAAAACGATTAACGGTAACATCAAAACCATAATCTGGAGCATAAAGATTAATAGCTTCGGCGATTTGTGCACCATACCACATTACTTTTTTCGGTACACAACCTACGTTTACACAAGTTCCGCCTAAATATTTCGCTTCAATAATGGCACATTTTTTGCCGTAACTGGCAGCACGATTAATCGATGCAATACCGCCACTACCGCCACCGATAGCAATATAATCATATTCTCTCATTATACTTTCTCCTATATTTTATTAGGTTCTGTTCAAGTATGTGTATTTTGACCAAATTCAGTCAGTGATACCAACTGTTACGATAAATCAGTTTAATCGGTAATAGCGATTTACTCTGGTGTGATCCAATTGACTGACCAATGTCCGGTTCCTTCTGGCGCTAATACTTTTGTCAAATAAGGCAATACCTCTTTCATTTGGCTTTCGAGTTTCCAAGGTGGATTAATTACAATCATTCCGCTTGCCGTCATACCACGTTGTGCTGTATCAGGACGAATTCCTAACTCAATTTGTAAGATTTTACGAATTTGTGTCGCTTCAAATGCGTGGATCATTTTTTTCACTTGTTGGCGTAAAACCACCGGATACCAAATAGCATAAGTACCTGTTGCAAAACGTTTATAGCCCTCAATGATAGCTTCTACGACTAACTGATAATCTTCTTTTAATTCATAAGGCGGATCGATCAAAATAAAACCACGACGTTCTTTTGGCGGTAATGCAGATTTTAGCTGTTGAAAGCCATTTTCTAATTTAACCTGAACATTTTGGCTTTTAAGCATATTTTTACGTAATAGTGGATAATCGCTAGGATGGATTTCGGTAAGAATAGCGCGATCTTGCGGGCGTAATAGATTTGCCGCTAATAATGGCGATCCCGGATAAAAGCGTAATTTGCCAGAATTATTCACTTTTTTAATTTGTGCTAGATAGTATTGCACAATCTCTGGCACATCTTGTCGTTCCCATAACGCGCCAATACCGTCAACAAATTCTGCTGTTTTTTCAGCTTCAAAGCTTTGTAATGAATAAAGCCCTGCACCAGCGTGAGTATCTAAATAAAGAAAGCCTTTTTCTTTTTGTTGTAAGGCTTCCAAAATTAATAATTGCACAATATGTTTTAATACATCAGCATAGTTGCCAGCGTGAAAACTGTGGCGATAACTTAGCATAAAAATCCTCTTATTTTTCTAATCGATTCCAATGTTTAGGAGTAACAAACTCAATACCCTTATCAATAAAGGTAATATTTTCGTGTTTAAGTAGATAACGTTTTACAGGCAAACCACCGCCAAACCCTGTTAATTGTTGCTGTTTCCCTAAAATACGATGGCAAGGCACAATAATACTAATTGGATTACGTCCAACGGCACCACCTACAGCACGTACTGCTTTAGGTTTACCAATACGAGTGGCAATATCAGCGTAAGTTGCTGTTTGTCCAAATGGAATTTGTAATAGTTGCTGCCAAACAGCTTGCTGAAACTCTGTACCTAGTAATTTTAATGGTAGATCAACAAACGCATCTTGTTGTCCTGCAAAATAGTTATGCAGTGCCTGTTCTGTTTGTTGTAAAACAGGATGATGATCAGTGACTAACCAATGTTCACTTTGCCGCTCAAATTCAGCAGTGAACAAAATACCAATTAAATGGTGTTGATGTGCTAATAGTTGTAATTTTCCCACAGGGGAATCCATTGTTTGTAAAAAGATCTGTTCTTTCATTTTTTCCCTCTTATGGAAGCACAAAAAAGACGCTATTTTGCGAAAAAATTGGTTAGTTCTCAAGTAGATTGTCGATTTCTACCTTTGAGTAAACCAAGTAAATTTTGAATTCGATAAATTAATAATGCCGATAAGATTAAAGCGCTACCGATAATTTTCACTGTTGTCAGTTGTTCGCCGAGTAAAATTACGCTCAAAATAATTGTCCAAACCGGTTCAAGCAGCATAATAATTGAGGCATTTGCAATATGGCAGTAGCGCTGTCCGATAGTTTGTAACATATAACGGAAATTAGTACCAATTAAGACACTGGTTGCTAACCAACCAATTGCTGATGAAGGGATCTCACTTTGCCACTCTTCGGTAAGTAAAGAGTAAGATAAACAAAGCACACCAACAACCGCAAGTTGTAATGTAGTTAGCGGTAAAGGGGCAATGGACTTGGAATATTGATTATGTAATACGAAATAAATGGCAGAGAATAATGACGCCAGTAAATATAATGAACTATCGAGTGAAAAGTGAAAATCTCCTTTAGAATTTGCTAATAAATAGACACCGCATAGCGCAGTTGGTAAAGCAATCCAGAAAGTACGCAATGGTTTATTACGAAAGACTAGCCAAGAAATTAATGGGGCTAATAACATTGATACACTTAATAAAAAGGCACCAGAACCTAAATTATTATTAAAGGTAATAGCGATAATCCAAGTCGCCATAAAAATCGCAAATACTAAGCCAGTAGAGAGTGCACGCAAAATTTCAGAATGAGTTAAACGCTTAAATTGTGGATAGGCAAAAGGGAAGAAAATTAGTGCAGCAGAGAAGAAACGTAAACCAATAAAACCAACGGGTGGAAAGCCAACTAAAGCATATTTTGAAAAGAACCAACCTGCTGCCGCTAAAATAGAAACAAAAAAGAGTATAATTTCACCGCTACCATTAATATTTTTCATGCCTGATATCCATTTTCTTTTTTTATTGTTATGTATTATCGGCATTCATTAGAAGCGTGTAAAACCTTTTTCTAAAAGAATTGATCAATTGTTGTTATAGCGAAAATGGCTTGATTAAAGTTACTGGATGTTTATACAGTTTTCTTGTATGCTATGCAGCAGTTTTTTTGTGAGGTTGAGTATAATGATTGGGCATTTACGAGGTATTTTGTTAGAGAAGTCACCGCCAGAAATCTTGTTAGATGTTAATGGTGTCGGTTATGAGTTGTTATTACCAATGACAAGTTTTTATCATCTGCCAGAAATTAATATGGAAACCACGCTTTATACGCATTTAGTGGTTAGGGAAGATGCCCATCTCTTATTCGGTTTTTATCAAAAACAAGATCGCACATTATTTCGTGAATTGATTAAAACAAATGGTGTTGGTCCTAAATTGGCATTAGCAATTTTATCGGCGATGTCAGTGAGTGAATTTGCTTATGCAATTGAGCATGAAGAGTTATCAAAATTAGTCAAAATTCCTGGTGTAGGTAAGAAAACAGCAGAGCGTTTACTGGTAGAATTAAAAGGCAAATTTAAACAGTATCCACAAGAAGATTTCTTTGTTGAGAAGAAAGTTGGTGCAACAATGGATGAACCTATTGTGATGGCGGAATCTTCGCCAGTGGACGATGCAATTTCTGCATTAGTCGCTTTAGGTTATAAACCAACAGAAGCGGAAAAAATGGTGAAACGAGTTGCACAGCCAGATCTCAACAGTGAACAATTAATTCGTGAAGCATTAAAAAATGCGCTGTAATACAAAACGGTAGAAAAGATGATTGAAGTAGATCGCATTATTAGTCCAACCGCTAAAGCAGAAGAAGAGTATATTGATCGCGCAATTCGCCCTAAATTATTACAAGATTATGTCGGACAGCCACATGTACGTGAGCAGATGGATATTTTTATCAAAGCAGCCAAAATGCGCCAAGATGCTTTAGATCATCTATTAATCTTTGGACCACCTGGGTTAGGTAAAACTACATTAGCAAATATTGTCGCTAATGAAATGGGCGTTAATATTCGGACTACTTCAGGGCCTGTTCTTGAAAAAGCGGGCGATCTTGCCGCTATGCTGACAAATCTTGAACCGCACGATGTTTTATTTATTGATGAAATTCACCGCTTATCGCCAGCAATTGAGGAAGTACTTTATCCAGCAATGGAAGATTATCAATTGGATATTATGATTGGTGAAGGGCCGGCAGCGCGTTCGATCAAATTGGATTTACCACCGTTTACCTTGGTGGGAGCAACAACCAGAGCAGGTTCGTTAACTTCACCGTTACGAGATCGTTTTGGTATTGTGCAACGCCTAGAATTTTATTCAATTCCTGATTTAACCTCGATTGTAATGCGCAGTGCCAACTGTCTTAATTTGCAAATCGCCGATGAAGCGGCACACGAAATTGCTAGACGTTCTCGTGGTACACCGCGGATTGTTAATCGTTTATTGCGTCGTGTACGAGATTATGCCGATGTAAAAAATGGCGGCTTTATTTCACAAGAAGTTGCCAAATCAGCATTAAGTATGTTGGATATTGATTCAGAAGGTTTCGACTTTATGGATCGCAAATTATTAATGGCAATTATCGAACGTTTTGATGGCGGCCCAGTGGGTTTAGATAATCTCGCAGCGGCAATTGGTGAAGAGAAAGAAACGATCGAAGATGTGTTAGAACCTTATTTAATCCAACAAGGTTTTTTACAGCGTACACCAAGAGGTCGTATTGCTACCTCACATACTTATCGCCATTTTGGGATCACTCAAGTATAAAAAATTAACAATTTTATTGCTTCTTACCGAAAAACTGGTCGGAATAGGATTATTATTGAGGAAAAATACAAGAGAGAGCTAGAGTTGTTATTGCAACCTTAACTGAAATCTTATAGAATTTGCACGTTTTTTGCCAAAGAACAGGCAAACTATTTATAAATAGAACTTCTGCTTAAGAAAAATTGTAAAGAAAGCAGTGCAGTTGTAAGTGAAATTATTAGAGGAACAAGACTATTAAAACCGTAAAAAAAGCCCCAGCAACTAATCGCCCGAATCGTATTAATGATGAAATTCGTGTGAAGGAAGTCCGCTTAATTGACCAAGATGGTGAACAAGCGGGTATCGTATCTATCCAACAAGCGTTGGAAATGGCGGAACAAGCCGATCTTGATCTAGTTGAAATAAGCCCTAATGCTGAGCCACCAGTGTGTCGCATTATGAATTACGGTAAGTTCCTCTATGAAAAGAGCAAAACTGCAAAAGAGCAAAAGAAAAAGCAGAAAGTAGTTCAAGTAAAAGAGATTAAGTTCCGTCCAGGAACTGACGAAGGCGACTATCAGGTAAAACTACGCAGCCTGATTCGCTTTTTAGAAGATGGGGATAAAACCAAGATTACGCTACGTTTCCGTGGTCGTGAATTGGCTCATCAACAAATTGGTATCGAGATGTTAGATCGTATTAAAGCAGATTTAGCAGATTTAGCTGTCGTTGAATCTGAACCATCTAAGATCGAAGGTCGCCAAATGGTGATGGTACTTGCCCCGAAAAAGAAATAATAATTAGTGCAACTCAAGTAATAGAAGTAACGATCAATTAATCGTTACTTTTTATTCGCCTAATTATTGGTGATTAATAGTAAACAATGCGGAGTTAAACTCATGCCTAAAATTAAAACAGTACGTGGTGCTGCTAAACGTTTCAAAAAAACTGGAACTGGCGGTTTTAAACGTAAACAATCTCATCTTCGTCATATTTTGACTAAGAAATCAACTAAACGTAAACGTCATTTACGTCATAAATCAATGGTTGCGAAAGCAGACCAAGTTTTAGTCGTAGCTTGTTTACCATACGCATAACCTACGGTTTTGCGAACGTTTCGTTATTTTTTAAGTACAAATAGACAAAGGAGATTCCTATGGCCCGTGTAAAACGTGGTGTTATCGCAAGAGCTCGTCATAAGAAAGTTCTTAAGGCAGCTAAAGGTTATTATGGTGCACGTTCTCGTGTATATCGTGTTGCTTTCCAAGCAGTAATTAAAGCTGGTCAATATGCTTATCGTGACCGTCGTCAACGTAAACGTCAATTCCGTCAATTATGGATTGCTCGTATCAACGCTGCAGCGCGTCAAAATGGTTTATCTTACAGCCGTTTCATCAATGGTTTGAAAAAAGCTTCTGTTGAAATCGATCGTAAGATTCTTGCTGATATCGCAGTATTCGACAAAGTTGCATTTGCTGCATTAGTTGAAAAAGCAAAATCAGCACTTTAATTAACCGAATTATTTTAGTTCGTGAGAAGGGATAGTGGTAATAACACTATCCTTTTTTATTATCAAAGGGAGAATAACGATGAAATTAAAAACAGTAGCAATTGTGGCGTTAGTGGCTTGTTTGCAAATTGGTACGGTGAATGCGGCTGTTACCGAAAATAACTTCAATGTGCAATTTCCGAAAGGGGAAAATTATGCAGAGTTAAATGGAACAATCCAAGGCTATGCCGTAGATCGTTATAGCTTTTATGCGAAAAAAGGACAATTAGCGGAATTAGAAGTATTACAAAAAGATCCACAGATTCAATTTTCCTTAGCATATGCGAAAAAAACAAAGCAAGTTGATTTAGCGGCAAGTCGTCAGTTATTACCTTATTCAGGTAAATATATTTTAAGTGTGTTTCAAACACGTAATGATGCTCGCAAACAACCGAAAGAACATCGCATTTATAATGTTAAATTAATCATTTCAGATCAGTTAGAAAAAGAGAAGCAAACCACATCTAATCACATTACTTACCGTTGCGATAATGGCAAAACATTAGTTGTGACATATACAAAACAGCAAGCGGCGGTGTTATGGCAAGATAAAACACAATTGTTACCATTGGATAAAAAGTTGAGTAACAGTAATAATCCAGTATTCGCTAATCAGCAATATTTACTTAGCTTAGATACGCTAAAGGATGAGGATTGGCAAACCAGCAAAATTAACTCGTGGCTACAATTAGGTAAAACTGCGACAGACGATAAAGTGTTATTGCAAGAGTGTGTTGTGACAAAATAACTGCATTGAAAATAATAGTGTGTAGTAAAACTACACACTATATAAAGAAAAGTTTTCGTAATTAACGAGTAGAGAGTTGGAAAATCATGGTTTCTGCTTGGCAACAGAAAGTGAAGTTTGCATTAAGTTGATAACCACCATCAACTGCAACAATTTCACTACTAATTTCACAAGGATCGCTTTCCGCTGCACGCGCTTTTTCAGTTAAATAAGCAAGTGCTTCTTTAGCTTGTTCTTCACTTTCATACACTTGACTGAAACTCACACTACAATCTTCATTATCAATTACTGTACCAACATCAACACAGCAACATACTTTTGCTTCTTCAGGTTTACATTTCATTTGGCTCATAAATAACTCCATTTCAAAAAAAGATATAAAAAAACAAATTTATTTTAACACGAGATAAAGAGAAAACGGTGCAGAGTTGCGTAATTTTGATCTATATCAAGAGTAAAATTGAACTACTGGTCTAATCACTGTATAGATAACCATAAATCGTATTGAGTTAAGGTAAAAATTTCCATAATATGCGAGCCTTAAAATTAAAATATTTTTTATAACTACAAGGAATAACTCAATGCGTTTACTTTCCAAAACTCTAATTGCAAGTTTAGTGGCAGTGGCATCTCAAGGTGCGTTCGCTTCTGCTTTCCAATTACATGAAACCTCAACTTCAGGTTTAGGTCGTGCTTATGCTGGTGATGCAGCTATTGCCGAAGATGCTTCTGTTGTAGCATCAAATCCAGCATTAATGACATTCTTTAAACGTCCTGAAATTTCTGTTGGTGGAATTTATGTAAATCCGAATATTGATTTGACTGGTACTTTCTTAGGACGGAATGCTGACCATAAGAATATTGCAACAAAAGAAGTTCTTCCTTATGTTTATAGTGTTTATCCAATCAATGATCGTTTTTCTATCGGTGGTGGCATCAATGTTAATTATGGATTAGCGACTGAATTTGATGACAATTATGCAGCTGGTCCTTTTGGTGGTAAAACTGATTTAACCACAATAAACTTTAATTTAAGTGGTGCTTATCGTGTAACTAATAATTTTAGTGTGGGTGCAGGATTAAATGCAGTATATGCTGATGCAGTAGTGGAACGTTATTTAGGTGGATTATCACAATTAGATCCACGTTTGTCTCTTCTTGGTTTAAAAAATTCTAGTGTATTACATAAATTAGAAGGTGATACTTGGGGTTATGGTTGGAATGTTGGTGCAGTTTATGAGTTTAATGAAAATAACCGTATTGGTGTATCATATCATTCACATGTATCACTAGATTTTGATGGTGATTATTCAACAGATATTCCTGTAACTCCTGCATTGATTCCTAGTTTGAGAGGACCTCTTACACTTCGTCAAGCATTAGGTGTTAAAGGGGGAAATGGTTCAGGTTCATTAACATTACCTTTACCAGCTTATTGGGAAGTGGCAGGTTACCATCGTTTATTACCAAAGTTTGCGGTTACTTATAGTGTAAAACGCACTGAATGGAGCCGTTTTAAAGAATTATATGCATATCGTGACGGACAACAATTATTCCAGAAAGATGAAAACTTTAGTGATACTACCCGTATTGCGCTTGGTTTTATCTATGATGTAGATGATAAGTTAACATTACGTGCTGGTGTAGCTCATGATGAAAGTGCTGTACCAAAAGGTTATAATTCAATCTCAATTCCAGATACCGATCGTACTTGGTACACTTTAGGGGCAACTTATCGCTTTACGCCAAACCTTTCAGTTGATGCTGGTTTTGCCTTTATTAAAGGTAAAAACTTGAAATTTACTGAAGAACAAAATGGTATTGCAGGAACATTTGATTCTAAATCAACTGCAACACTTTACGGTTTAGGCTTAAATTACCGTTTCTAATTTTCTGCTAGTAGTAATAGCGACAAAAAAGGCTGAACTTTGTGTTCAGCCTCAGACTGTTGA
>NZ_JTJL01000047.1 GCF_001678495.1 Gallibacterium salpingitidis | reverse complement strand
TATTGGTGAAATCACTGAGTTAGCAGGTTGCGATCGTTTAACTATTTCGCCAGCGTTGTTAAAAGAGTTACAAGAAAGCAATGCGGAATTACCTCGTAAATTGGATTATCAAGGTGCAGTATTACCACGCCCAGCAGCGATGACAGAAGCTGAATTCTATTGGCAGCACAATATGGATGCAATGGCAGTAGAAAAATTAGCAGAGGGTATTCGTAAATTTGCGGCAGATATCGAAAAATTAGAAGCGATGTTAAGCGCAAAATTGTAATTCATTGCTTATTGATACGGTAATACAGTAAGATAACCGTAATATCATTGCAGAAAAGCGTTGGTGTTAATTATTCTCCTTACCCAACGCTTTTTATTTTACTTTCTGCTCATCTTTAGCATACTTTTAAGCTATAATGCTGCCCATTTGATGTTGTTAAAAAGATAGTTGAAGCGTCCGATGAAAAAATATTATTCATTCTTATCTCTGTCGATTCTCTCGGCGTTGTATAGCCAGACCAGCTATGCAGATCTCACTACTCAATGTTTACTTGGTGTACCTCATTTTACTGGTGAAGTGGTAAAAACCGATCCAAATGAATTACCTGTTTATATTGATTCAGATCAGGCGGAAATTAATCAGCCTAATAATGCGTTGTATAAAGGTAACGTACAAATTGAGCAAGGTAATCGCAAGTTACAAGCAGATTCGGTATTTGTTGAGCAGAAAGGGGACAAACAAGATCCGCAACGTTATGCTTATGTAAATGGCAATATGAATTATCAGGATAATTTGGTTCATGTGGTGGGAGAGAAAGCAGATATTCATCTAAATTCACAGGATGCCAATATTTATCAATCAAATTACCAATTTGTTGATCGCCAAGGACGTGGAGATGCAGAAAAAGCTGAATTACGTCAAGATTATCGTTTGTTAAAGAATGCGACTTTTACCTCTTGCTTACCGAATAATAATTCATGGAAGTTGCGTGCTTCAGAGATGAAACAGCATGTTAAAGAGGAGTATGCTGATCTGTGGAATGCAGTATTTTATGTAAAAGATGTTCCAATTTTTTATTTCCCATATATGCAATTTCCAATTGGTGATCGTCGTCGCTCAGGTTTATTAATGCCTGATTTTGGTACTACTAGTACAGATGGTTACTATTACGCACAACCGATCTATCTTAATTTAGCACCAAATTATGATATGACAGTAACGCCAAAATATATGAGTAAACGTGGAGTGCAATTATTGGGTGAAGCGCGTTATCTGAACGTTTTAGGTACAGGAACGATTGCAGGAGAATATTTGAAAAATGATCGTTATGAGAATTATACAAAAGGTGATCCACGTTATTTAATTTATTGGCAAAATGGTGGTTCGCTTTGGGATAATTGGCGTTTTAATGTGAACTATACCAAAGTAAGTGATCAGCAATATTTTAATGATTTTAGCTCTCCATATGGTAGCAGTACCGATGGTTATGCTACGCAAAGTTTTGCTTTAAGTTATTACCAACCGAATTACAATCTCACTGTATCAGCAACACAATTCCAAGTGTTTGATACAGTATCAGTTGGCCCATATCGTACTTTACCGCAGATCGATTTTAATTATTATCGTGATGGTTTAGCGAATGATTTGCTTGATTTCTCTCTCTATTCACAAGCAGTGCAGTTTAAAAACGATAGTGACAAAATGCCAACAGCATGGCGTTTCCATATGGAACCAACTTTGACTATGCCGCTCGCTAATCGTTATGGCAGCTTAAACTTAGAAACGAAATTGTATGCAACGCATTATTCGCAAAAGAAAGGAACTTCGGATGATGCTGCGGAAGTAGAAAGCTCTGTGAATCGTGTGATTCCTCAATTTAAAGCGGAAGTAGCGACGGTGTTGGCATCAAATGAAACTTTGTTTGATGGTTATACACAGACCATAGAACCGAAAATCCAATATGTATATAGACCTTATCGTGATCAAAGCCAAATTGGTACTGACAGTTATAGCTATTTAGGTTTTGGTTATGATTCGATTTTATTGCAACAGGATTTCTATTCATTATTTAATGACCGACGTTATAGTGGTTTAGATAGAATTGCTTCGGCAAATCAAATTACTATTGGCGGCACTACACGTTTCTTTGATAAAAATGCCGAGGAACGTTTTAATCTCTCTTTAGGACAAATTCTTTACCTTACACCATCAAGAATCGATGATAATCCAAATAATAAGACACAAAGCAGCTCATCTTCTTGGGCGGCGGAGGCGAACTGGAAAATCAGCGATAAATGGAGTTGGAAGGGTGGTTATCAATACGATACTTTGTTTAAAGAGACATCTTTAATGAATACCGCGTTAGAGTACCGCCCATCAGCTGAGAATCTCATTCAACTTTCTTATCGTTATGTTAGTGAGAAATATATTGATCAGAACTTAACAGGTAGCAATGTCTATAATCAGAAAATCAGCCAAGTAGGAATGGCAACCGCGTGGCAGATTAATGATAATTGGGCAGTAGTAGGACATGTTTATCAAGATATTTCGTTGAATAAACCGGTAGAGCAATATATTGGTATTGAATATCGTACTTGTTGTTGGAAAGTGAATTTTGGTGCAAGACGTTATTTAACCGCGCCAAAAGATGGACAAACTTACTCTAATCGTAATGATACTTTCTACAAAAATTCATTCGGTATTAACTTTGAAATTTCAGGGTTAGGTTCTCGTCATGGCAGCAGTATTAGTAAGATGTTAGGTACCGGTATTATTCCATATACCTCACCATTTAGTTTACGTTAAGAGAAAACCCCATATTTAAAAAGAATATGGGGTTCTTCATAGCTATAATTGCTGACTATTTTTTATGTTGATCGCATTGACAATCGTGAGTGTGGACAATCATATGCCCCATTTTTTCTGCTTTCACAGTGAGATAACCTGTATTGTAGCGATTCTCGCCAACATTTAACGGTACACGTTCAACGACGTTAATGCCTGCTTGTTTCATCGTATTAATTTTTTCTGGATTATTGGTTAATAAGCGGATTGCTTTTACCCCTAATAATTCAAACATTTCCGCACAAACACTGAAATTACGTTCATCTTCTTTAAAGCCAAGTGCAAGATTGGCTTCAATGGTGTCCATTCCCTGATCTTGTAATGCGTAAGCACGAATTTTATTGATTAAACCAATACCGCGACCTTCAGCACGATGATAAATAAGCACACCGCGACCTGCTTCACTAATCTGTTTTAACGCAGCTTGTAATTGGAACCCACAATCACACTTCAAGCTATGTAAAGCATCTCCTGTCAAACATTCTGAATGGATTCTTGCCAATACAGGTTCGCCGTTAGCAACATCACCGAGTACAAGTGCAACGTGTTCTTTATGGGTTTCTGGATGTTCAAAGCCGATAATTTTAAAAATGCCGAATTCTGTTGGTAAGTTTGCTTGAGCAACAAGTTCAATTTTTGCCATGTTATATCCTTAATATCTCTTTATTTATGACGTGATGTGAATTGAATATAAATATAAAAGGTCGTCATTATATACATTATTTTGTTATTTTGTCGTTACTTTTTACTGATTATTGTATAACAAGCGTTGGATTGATCTGGAACCTTAGTAAAGGCAGAAAAATAAGATATAATTCAGGCGGTTTAACTAACTTTAGTGAGTGTACATATGTTATACGGAATTGATATTGGCGGTACAAAAATTGAATTAGCGGTGTTTAATCAACAATTGGAAAAATTGCATAGTGAGCGCGTGGATACACCTCAAACCAGCTATGAAGATTGGTTAAATGCGGTGGTGCAATTAGTAGAAAGAGCGGATCAAAAATTTAATTGCAAAGGTACGGTAGGGATCGGTGTGCCGGGTTTTGTACGACGTGATACCGGTATTGCTGAAATTACCAATATTCGTGTTGCAGATAATCAACCCATTATTCGTGATTTAACTGAGCGTTTACAACGAGAAGTACGGGTAGAAAATGATGCCAATTGTTTTGCGCTCTCTGAAGCATGGGATGCCGATGGTAAACAATATTCAACCGTATTAGGCTTGATCATTGGTACTGGTTTTGGTGGTGGTTTAATCTTTAATGGCAAAGTACATTCTGGTAAAGTGGGCATGGCTGGCGAAGTGGGGCATATCCAGCTTAATTATCATGCTTTAAAATTATTGGGATGGGATAAGGCGCCAATTTACCGTTGCGGTTGTGGGAATGAAGCTTGTTTAGATACCTATCTTTCCGGACGTGGCTTTGAGTTGTTACATAATGATTTACTTAAAGAAAAACTACCCGCAAAAGAAATTATTCAACGTTTCTATCAAAATGATGCGAAAACAGTAGAATTTGTCGATAAATTTATTGAATTAATGGCAATCTGTTTTGGCAACTTAATTACTGTATTAGATCCAGATGCCATTTTCTTAGGTGGCGGTCTATCGAATTTTGATTATATCTATGAAGCGTTGCCAAAACGTTTACCTAAACATTTAATGCGCAGTGCGGTTGTACCAGCAATTTTAAAAGCAAAACATGGGGACTCAGGTGGTGTTCGTGGTGCGGCAGCGCTGTTTTTAAGTCGAGATTAATTAATATGGAGAAGTAAAAATGATGAAAAAAGTATCAATGTTAGCAAGTGTGGTAATGGCATTATTATTATCAGCTTGTAGTCAATTGTCGTTTCCAGGCGCGTCATCTGAAGCTAAAAGCGTATCTGATGCACAAACAAAAGAGAATGCACAGTTAACAGCGCTCAGAGAGAGTGCATTAAAATTACCTATGTTCACTTATGAAACAGGCAAACAGTCAGCTACTGCTTATTTTAACCAGCAACAAATTGTATTTATTGAAATAAAAGATCAACAACAAAAAATAGAACATATCTATTTGAAAAATGGTCGTATTGCTACTGTCGTCAATAACAAACATGTTTACGACTTTAGTAAAGGCAAGTTGAATAATGAGGAATTAGCAGTTGAAAAAGCAGCCGAAAAATGGGTGCAAAAATTAAGTTATAACTCCGCAGATCGCAATATTTCCGCTGTTCGTACTGGTGATGAAGCAAAATTAAATTATTTATGTATTGCTAAAGTGCAACAAGTTGCCGGAACGAAAAAAGTATTACGTACTTCAGCAAATAGTGCACAAAGTACATCTCGCCTAACCGCTTCAATGCGTTTAAACGGCAATCAATTTTACCAAATGGATTGCGTGCTCGCCGGAGATCGCGTTGAGAAATTAAGTTTAATCGCGAAGTAATTAATAAATTGAGAGGATAACTGTAATGGAAAAAAATATTATATTGATGAGTGATTCATATAAATATTCTCACTCGGCTCAATATCCTGACAATATGACCTACATGCACCATTATATTGAGAGTCGTGGTGGACGTTATGGTTATACTCAATTTTTTGGTTTGCAATATTATTTGAAAAAATATCTTTGCCAGCCGATTACGCAAGAGATGATTGATGAAGCGGAAGAAATTATGCGTATGCATGGGTTACCGTTTGATCGGGCGAATTGGCAATATATTTTAGATGCACATCAAGGTTATTTACCGTTAAAGATTCGTGCGGTGCCAGAAGGTAGTTTGGTGAATAACCATAATGTGTTGTTAACAGTTGAGAATACTGATGAAAAATGCGCGTGGTTGGTTAGTTTCTTTGAAACTTTGCTATTGAAAATTTGGTATCCTTGTACTGTGGCAACACTTTCCCACTCTTATCAACGCATTTGTCGTAAATTTCTACAAGAAACCGCGGAAACCTTAGATGCGTTGCCATTTATGTTACATGATTTTGGTTATCGTGGCGTTTCAAGTGAAGAGAGTGCTTCTATTGGTGGCGCTGCTCATTTAATCAATTTTAAAGGAACTGATAACGTCAGTGCCTTATTATTTATGCGTCAATATTATGCTGCTGAAATGGCTGGTTTTAGTGTACCAGCAGCAGAGCATAGTACGATTACTTCTTGGTCAAAAGCACGTGAAGTTGCAGCTTATGAGAATCTATTAGATAAATATCAAGATTCCGTAATTTCGATTGTGGTCGATAGTTACGATTACTACAACGCTATTGGCAATATTTTCTGTAAACAGCTTGCGGATAAAGTGAAACAACGTAAGTATCCACTAGTGGTGCGTCCTGATAGTGGCGATGCAATTACTAATGTGCTATTTGCTTGTGAGAAATTAGCTGAAGCCTTTGGCACCACAACCAATGAAAAAGGTTATTTGGTGTTAAACAATGTACGTGTTTTACAAGGTGATGGCATTAATGAAAATAGCACTTGGGATCTATTAAAAGCACTACAAGATAATCAATATTCTGTGGAGAATCTGATTTTAGGTTGTGGCGGTTCGTTATTACAAGGTAATCTCAGCACCAGTATCAATCGTGATACACACCGTTTTGCAATGAAATGTAGCTGCGTGATTACGGATGGTAAGCTAGTTGATGTCTATAAAGCGCCGATTACTGATAAAGGTAAGGTAAGTAAGAAAGGGCGTTTGGATTTAATCTGGGAAGGCGAAAAATATAAAACCGTCAATATTGATCATCTGCCATTAAATCAATATCACGAAAATTCTATGATGCAAACTGTATTTGAGAATGGTAAGTTGTTAGTGGATTGGAGCTTAGCTGATGTACAACAGAATGCTCAACGTTATCAACCACAGGAAGCAAAATAATAAAATTCTTGGATGTTTTTATGAATTTTTCACAATATGTTGCTGATTTAGTAGCGAAAAACCCTGATGAAAGGGTTTTTCCTTTTAATTATGAAGGGAAAAAATATTGGATTAAACAGGTGGAAAAAACAACCGGTGCGATGCGGTTGTTAAAACCTAATCCAAAGGCTTCCTTACAACGTGAAATTAAAACCTTGCAATATCTAAATCAACATCATGCAGCAGTGGCACAACTTGTCTTAGTCAGTGATAACTATTTTGTGATTGAAGATGTTGGTCAATCAATCAAAAGATACTTAAATGAACCACAAACGACAGCTGAATTTGCACAACGAATGTTAGCTGATGCAGCGCGAGCATTGGCAACATTGCATCAACAAAACCTGTTTCATGGACGCCCGGCAATTCGGGATATGGGCTGGAAAGAAGATGGTGTTCGCTTTATTGATTTTGAATCGAAAATCTTTAGCGATAATCTGCGTTTGCAACAAGCACGCGATCTATTGTTTTATATCCATAGTTTGTATGTCAGCGAAAAGGTTACGGATCAGCAAATTGCTGACAGTATCACTGTTTATCGCCAACAAGGCGGTGAAGCACAATGGCAATATACTTATGCGTTAGTGGTTAAATATCGTTGGCTGTATTCTTTTTTACGTCTATTCCGGTGCGTGGCTCGAACGGATCTTATTGCTTTATTAAGTCTATTTAAATTCATCTTTGCTTATGGAAAAGAAAAAGAGTTTTAGGCTAAGGACGTGGTATGAAGATTTATCGGGTGCAATTAAAACGTAGTCAAAAAACGTTATTACACGACAATCAATGTTCTTTATTGGAAAACCTTGAACAGAATGGTATTCGACACGAATATCAATGTCGTTCAGGTTATTGCGGTGCTTGTCGAGCAAAATTATTAACAGGTACCGTAAGTTATCGCCAACCACCACTCGCTTTCTTACAAGCAGATGATGTTTTACTTTGTTGTTGTCAATTAGAGTCAGATCTTGAACTCGATCTTTAAAGCGGTATTTTTTGATACTGCTTATTTCTCTGACCCCTATAAATTATCCAAAATTGACACTTTTCAACCCATCAATTTACGCCAGAATAATCACCATCAATTTTAATAAAGGAGCAAATGATGGAAACAATTATTGGTGGTGATGTGGTAAAACGTGGTATGGCACAGATGCAAAAAGGCGGTGTCATTATGGATGTGGTTAATGCGGAACAAGCTCGAATTGCGGAAGATGCTGGCGCAGTCGCAGTTATGGCATTGGAGCGGGTACCATCAGATATTCGTAAAGCTGGTGGCGTAGCAAGAATGGCTAATCCGCGCATTGTAAAAGAAGTGATGAAAGCAGTTTCAATTCCAGTAATGGCAAAAGCGAGAATTGGGCATATTACAGAAGCTCGTGTGCTAGAAGCAATGGGAGTTGATTATATTGATGAAAGTGAAGTGTTAACACCGGCAGATGAAGAGTTTCATTTGTTGAAAAGTGAATTCACAGTACCTTTTGTTTGTGGTTGTCGTGATTTGGGGGAAGCATTGCGTCGGATTGGTGAAGGGGCAGCAATGTTGCGCACTAAAGGTGAACCAGGAACGGGCAATATTGTGGAAGCAGTACGTCATATGCGTAAGGTAAATGCTCAAGTGAGAAAAGTAGTTGCAATGAGCTACGATGAGTTAATGACAGAAGCAAAAAATTTAGCAGCACCATTTGAGTTATTGCTACAAATTAAACAATTAGGACGTTTGCCGGTAGTGAATTTTGCAGCTGGTGGTGTAGCAACACCTGCGGATGCAGCATTAATGATGGAATTAGGGGCAGATGGTGTTTTTGTTGGTTCAGGAATTTTTAAATCAGAAAATCCTGAAAAATTTGCTAAGGCGATTGTTCAAGCAACAACACATTACCAAGATTATGATTTGATCGCTCGTTTATCAGAAGATCTTGGTGAAGCAATGAAAGGTATTGAGATTTCTCAATTATCTGCAGCAGAAAGAATGCAAGAACGTGGCTGGTAGTTGATCTATGAAAACATTAACTATCGGTGTTCTTGCTTTGCAAGGCGCAGTCAGCGAACATTTAGCACAGTTAGCTCAATTAAATGTACGAGGTGTTGCTGTTAAACGTATTGAACAATTGGCTGAATTGGACGGTATTATTTTGCCTGGTGGCGAGAGTACCACAATTGGTAAGTTAATGCGTCAATATGGTTTTATTGAAGCGTTACAGCAATTTGCTCAAACTAAAGCAATCTTCGGTACTTGTGCTGGGATGATTTTATTAGCAAAACAGATTGTTGGTGGAGAACAACCTCATCTAGCGTTAATGGATATTACCGTACAGCGCAACGCATTTGGACGCCAAGTAGCTAGTTTTGAAACGGATTTAACAGTAATGGGGTTAGCAAAAACTGTACCGGCAGTCTTTATTCGCGCACCTTATATTGTTGAAACTGGCAAAGATGTTGAAGTGTTGGCATCATTTGCTGGGCATCCTGTATTAGCTCGCCAAGGAAGATTGTTAGCTTGTTCATTTCATCCAGAATTAACTAAGGATGTGGAGGTTTTAAAGCTGTTTTTGGCGTTATGTTAATATCTAGAGGTTGGCTTAGCTAACCTCAGGCTGCTGATAAACCTAAATTTTATCAAAAACTTTTATAAAATAGCTTTGGGTTCCCTCTCACTCTTGCCCGAATGCAAATAAGATTTTCAGGCAAAAAAAGCTGTCAATTTTTCGAGCTCGCGAGAAAAATCTCTTTTTTTGCCGCCCG
>NZ_JTJL01000046.1 GCF_001678495.1 Gallibacterium salpingitidis | reverse complement strand
GGATCACTACATAGTCAAAAATGGGGCCATCAAAATGGTCAACAAATTGCTTTGGCAGTGAAGGAGCTGCCTGAGCACTAATCACCCCTTCTCCCTGTATCGTAACATTATTATCTCTACCGATAACAGCCCCCTTACCAACATAAACACAATCATTGGTCAAAGTATACGTTCCTGTAGTAGGACGTTCACCTATCTCAGGACATGCCCACGCAGGCAAAGACACTGTCCCTAAAACAGCGGCAGCAATGGTATTAAAAAAGAATTTATAAGGCTTATTTAGAGATATAAAGGGGGGGGGTAATTTGATTATTGGCAGCAGTTTTTACTGAGCCTGATTTGCCTTTAGAGTGAGTATTTTCCGAAGCACATTGCCATAATTGCCTAACGGCATTCCAAACTAAACGATAGGTATGATTCATAAGAAGTTCCTTTGTTGCTAAGTGAATAATAAAGACATAACAGAAAACTCTCTGTCATACAGAAACGTTATTTAAAAATAACTTATGGTTAGCATATACCTATTTATGTATTTTTTGTCAATTTTTTAAAACTACAATCGCTATTTTTTAAGATTTTGTGAAATAGGACACATTTTATTCACAAATAGAATGCTAAAGAAACCGCAATAATTCAGGAAAGTGCAAGGATTTTACGAATTAGTACAAGTATTATGGATTGAGGTGGCTTGTAAACAAAAAATGCACAATGTTAATTTTTATCATTGTGCATTTTTACGTTACTTATTGGCATTAACTAAACGCCTTGGATGTAATACATCACCAATTATTTCGGCAACACCGATAAAATCGCCTTGGTCGGTGTAAACGGTATGCAAACCTTGCGTTGGCGTCGTTGTTAATTTTATACGTTGTCCAAAGATTAATTTCTGTGCGGTTTCTGGCGTTACAATCCATTTATTCAGATCAGTAATCGCAGTATCAATCGGCAGCAATAACTGATCTAACGCTATAAAATCTTGTTGTTCCGCCAATGCCGCTAATTGTTCAATAGTGACCATTTTTTCATAAGGATAGTTAGCGACTTTAGTACGGCGCAACATTGTGACATGGGCGCCACAACCCAAATATTCGCCTAAGTCATCAATTAAAGTACGGATATAAGTGCCTTTAGAACAATGTACTGATAACGTTAAATAAGGCGCTTGGTATTCAATAAATTCTAACGAAAAAATGGTAATTGGACGTGCTTCACGCTCAATGGTAATACCTGCTCGTGCATATTCATATAGAGGTTTACCTTGATGTTTTAAGGCGGAAAACATTGTTGGCACCTGTTGCAATTCGCCAGTGAAATGCGGCAATGCGGCAAGAATCGTTGCTAAATCAACTGTTACCGCTCTTTGCTGCACCACTTGCCCTTCAGCATCAGAAGTATCAGTACGTTCACCTAATTTCGCTGTTACCAAATAGCATTTATCTGCATCTAATAGATGTTGCGAAAATTTGGTTGCTTCCCCCAAACAGATTGGCAACATTCCTGTCGCTAATGGATCTAACGCTCCAGTATGCCCCGCTTTATTGGCTTGGAAATAACGTTTTACTTGTTGCAAAACGTGGTTGGAACTCGCACCTTGCGGTTTATCCAATAACACAATGCCGTCAATATCACGCCCTTTTTTCGTTTTCGCCACGCTAACTCCTACTCTTCGTGATGTTTTGCCTTATCTTGATTCACGATTTGTGTCACTAAATTAGACATACGCATGCCTTCGACTAAAGAGGTGTCATAGATAAAGCGTAATTCCGGCACAATGCGTAAACGCATTGCTTTACCCAATAATGAGCGGATATAAGGTGATGCTTTTTCAAGACCGATTAAGCCTTGTTCAATTTGCGCTTCATCTTCATTAAATAAGAATGTCACGAAAACTTTTGCATAAGCAAGATCTCTGGATACTTCCACATCCGATACCGTTACCATACCAATGCGTGGATCTTTCACTTCACGCTGTAAAATAACGGCAATCTCTTTTTTGATTTCTTGTGCAACACGATCGCTGCGTTTAAATTCTCTTGCCATAGTTACTTAATCCTTAGAAATTTAAATCTCCCTTACCCCTCTTTATTTCATTAAAAAGGGGGTCCTTTCATCACTTTTATCAGTCACCACACATTGTGGCAATACAAAATTCTTGTTTAGCAAACAAAGTGCACATCATTGTGGCAATAAAAAAGCCCTTGTTTAATGGCTGAAATGCACTTTGCGGTGACAAAAAATTTTGTGTGATTACCAAAATGTACTGACTGCTATGCTTCACAAAACAAATTCCCTCTTCAAGATTGAAGAGGGTTAGGGAGATTTGAAAAACCAGCTAACTTAACTCGTTAGCTTTAAATGTGCTCCTCTTTATTTTACTAAAGAGGAACGCTATTAAATTGAGCGTTTAATCTCAATAGTTTCAAATACTTCAATTTGGTCACCAGTACGAACATCGTTGTAGTTCTTCACGCCGATACCACATTCCATACCGTTACGTACTTCATTTACGTCATCTTTAAAGCGGCGGAGAGATTCGAGCTCACCTTCAAAGATAACCACGTTATCACGTAATACGCGGATTGGATTATGACGTTTCACTACCCCTTCAATTACCATACATCCAGCAATTGCACCAAATTTCGGTGAACGGAATACATCTCGAACTTCGGCTAAACCAATAATTTCTTGTTTGAATTCCGGTTGTAACATACCGCTTAACGCTGCTTTGATTTCGTTAATTAAGTCATAAATCACTGAATAATAACGAAGATCTAAGTTTTCGCTTTCTACAATCTTACGTGCAGAAGCGTCAGCACGAACGTTGAAGCCAACGAGAATTGCATTTGATGCCGCCGCTAAGCTTGCATCAGTTTCGGTAATTCCACCGACACCAGAACCGATAATTTTCACTTTCACTTCATCAGTTGAAAGCTCTAATAACGCTTGGCAAATTGCTTCTACCGAACCTTGTACGTCCGCTTTCACAATGATGTTCAATTCTGATACATCGCCTTCAGTCATACTGCTGAACATATTTTCTAGTTTCGCTTTTTGCTGACGAGCAAGTTTCACTTCGCGGAATTTACCTTGACGATATAACGCTACTTCGCGTGCTTTTTTCTCATCACGCACAACGGTCATTTCATCACCCGCTGCCGGTACGCCAGATAAACCTAAAATTTCTACCGGAATAGATGGCCCTGCGGTTTTCACTTCCTTACCGATTTCATTACGCATCGCACGCACACGACCGTATTCCAAACCGCAAAGTACAATATCACCGCGATTTAAGGTACCTGATTGCACTAATACTGTCGCTACTGGACCACGACCTTTATCTAAGTAAGACTCGATAACAACGCCGCTTGCCATACCATCTTTAACCGCAGTTAATTCAAGTACTTCCGCTTGTAATAGAATCGCGTCTAATAATTCGTCAATACCTAAGCCTTTCTTCGCTGATACATTAACAAATTGAGTATCACCACCCCAATCTTCTGAAATTACACCATGTTGTGATAACTCAGTTTTTACGCGATCTGGATCCGCTTCCGGTTTATCGATCTTGTTCACTGCAACCACGAGCGGTACATTCGCTGCTTTAGCGTGTTGAATCGCTTCGATAGTTTGCGGCATCACACCATCGTCAGCAGCAACAACTAACACCACGATATCAGTTGCTTGTGCACCACGAGCACGCATTGAGGTAAACGCCGCGTGTCCCGGAGTATCTAAGAAAGTAATATCACCGTTTGGTGTATGTACGTGGTAAGCACCGATATGTTGGGTAATACCACCCGCTTCGCCTGCTGCCACTTTCGCTTTACGAATATAGTCAAGCAATGAGGTTTTACCATGGTCAACGTGTCCCATAATGGTTACAACTGGTGCACGCGGTTCTGATTCCGCATTCATATCACGATCGCTTAATACCGCTTCTTCAAGCTCATTTTCACGACGTAATACCACTTTATGTCCCATTTCTTCAGCAACAAGTTGTGCCGTTTCTTGGTCAATCACTTGGTTGATGGTTGCCATTGCGCCCATTTTCATCATTGTTTTAATGACTTCAGTCGCTTTTACCGCCATCTTATTGGCTAATTCACCAACAGTAATGGTTTCACCGATAACTACATCACGAGAAACTGGTTGTGCTGGTTTAGTAAAGCTTTGTTGTAACGCACTCTTACGGTTCGACTTTTTATTACCTTTACCGCTTTGTTGATTGTTGCGACGATTGGCTTCACGCTCATTTTTAGAAGATTCTTCATCACGACCATTTTTCTTCGTCTTGGTCACTTTCTTACCACGACCGCGATTTTCATTACGGCGATCTTCTTCATTTTCCGCTTCACGCGCATAAGATGAAGTGAAATGATAGTCAGAATAGTCATCTGCATCATCATCAGCCATATCATCATCAGAGAAATCTGCATAACGTTTCGCATCTTCAGCAGCTTTACGTGCTTGTTCTTCCGCTTTTTGGCGTGCCGCTTCTTCCGCTTTACGGCGGAATTCGGCTTCTTCTGCTTTACGTTTTTGTTTGCTTTCGTCTTTTTCCGCTGATTTCTTCGCTGGTTCAGCTTTCTTCGCCGCTTTCGCTTCTACTTTTGCGGTTTCTTTAGCCGCTTCTGCTTTGGCAGCTGCTTCTTTCTTCGCTTTTTCTTCAGCCTCTTTTTTCGCTTTTGCTTCGGCTTCTTGTTTTGCTTTTTCTTCAGCTTCTTTCTTCGCTTTTGCTTCCGCTTCTTGGCGAGCTTTCGCTTCTAAACGCGCTTGTTCTGCTGCTTGTTTTTCCATTTCAGCTTGCGCACGTGTATCGATCACACGTGTTTTACGTGTTTCGATTTTTACTTCTTTACTTTTCCCACTACCATTTTGTTGTACCGTCAACGTACTATGCGTTGAACGTTTCAACTTTAACTTAGTTGGTTTTTTCTCGGTTGTTTGGGTATCAGTTTTTTTATCAGTCATCTGTACACCACCTTCAATTATTCATTTCCAAACCAGCAGATATTACGCGCTGCCATAATTAAATCTGCCGCTTGTTCTGCAGAAAGTTCTTCAATATCACTTAAATCATCAACGCCTTGCTCAGCAAGTTCTTCTAAAGTAGTGATATTTTTCTCTGCTAATTTCACTGCTAAATGACGATTCATACCTTCTAAATTTAGCAACGCCTCTTCAATATTGATATTCGCTAACGCCGCTTCTTCCGCTAAGGCAATTTTCGTCAAGGCTTCTTTCGCACGATTGCGTAGCTCTTCTGCAAGATCTTCATCGAAACCATCGATTTCTAATAACTCTTCCATTGGTACATAAGCAATTTCTTCCAATTTGCTGAAACCTTCTTCAGAAAGTAATGCCGCAAATTCTTCATCAAGATCCAATGCTTCCATAAAGAGATTAATCGTTTTTTGGTTTTCCGCTTGATGTTTATTTTCTAAATCATCGCTACTCATTACGTTGAGCGTCCAACCTGTAAGTTGTGAAGCAAGTTTTACGTTTTGTCCATTACGACCAATCGCTTGTGCAAGATTTGCGGATTCCACAGCGATATCCATTGATTTCTTATCTTCATCAACCACGATTGACACAACATCTGCCGGTGCCATTGCATTGATCACGAATTGCGCTGGGTTATCATCCCATAACACGATATCAACACGTTCACCATCTAATTCATTAGTAATGGCTTGTACACGCGCACCACGCATACCAACGCAAGCACCAACTGGATCAATGCGTTTGTCGTGACTTTTTACGGCAATTTTCGCGCGGATACCTGGATCGCGTGTTGCTGCTTTAATTTCAATCACACCCTCGCCAATTTCTGGCACTTCAATTTTGAATAACTCGATCAACATTTCTGGTTTAGAACGAGTAACGAAAAGTTGTACGCCTTTCGCTTCAGGATTCACTTTATAAAGCACGCCACGTACACGATCGCCAGCGCGGAAATTTTCGCGCGGTAACAGATCTTCACGTAAAATCATCGCTTCAGCTTGATTCCCTAAATCAAGAATAACGTTATCGCGATTTACTTTTTTCACCACGCCAGTGATGATTTCGCCTTCTCGCTCTTTAAATTGTTCAACCACTTTATTACGTTCTGCATCACGAATTTTTGCACTGATAACTTGGCGCGCGGTTTGCATTGTAATACGGTCAAATGCGATCGATTCGATTTCATCTTCAATGTAATCACCTAATTTAATATCTGGCTCTTCCATTTGTGCCGCTTCTAAGGTGATTTCACGAGTTGGATGCGTAACGTGTTCTACCACTAACCAACGACGATAAGTAACAAAATCACCAGTTTTTTGGTTAATGGATACGCGAACATCAATTTCTTGTTCATATTTTTTCTTGGTAGAAATAGCTAATGCACTTTCCAATGCTTCGAAAATCTTCTCTCGAGGCAATAACTTTTCATTTGATACTGCTTCTGCAGCTAATAAAATTTCTTTGCTCATGGTTATCTCTCTATTAATTTTTACAATTCTGGATTAGAAGGTAATCTTTGGTACGATATTCGCTTTTTGAATATTGCTAAATGCAAATACTTGCGGCTGTCCTTCTACATTTAAGGTAATCATATCGCCATCAACACTGACTAAATCACCTTGCCATTTACGACGACCTGACATCGCGATGCGTAAATGCACAATAATTTCTTGTCCAATAAAACGTTGATAATGTGCTAATGTAAACAGCGGTCGATCTAACCCTGGTGATGACACTTCAAGGTTGTATTTATCGCTGATTGGATCTTCTACATCTAAGATTGCTCCGACTTCACGACTTACATCACTACAATCATCAATAGTTACGCCATTTTCCTTATCAATATATAGACGGACTGTTGAATAGCGACCAGCACGTGTACATTCGATACCGACTAATTCGTATCCCATGCCTTCAACAGTAGGTTGTAATAGATCTTGTAATTTCTGTTCTAGTGTTGCCAAAGATAATCTCCTTGTTCATTGTCAAATTATAGGTATAAAAAAAGGGCTTTTAAGCCCCGTTTCTTCGTGTTTACCAAACTGAACAAATAAATTTTTCTTACAAAATTTATTCCACAAAAAAACCCCTAACGGGGCTTCAATTCTTTAGAACCAATTCATTGGAAATTGGTTGCGGGGGCTGGATTTGAACCAACGACCTTCGGGTTATGAGCCCGACGAGCTACCAAGCTGCTCCACCCCGCGTCTGAAATCTGTGGCGTATTATACAGATATTTTACTGCTCATCAAGCACTTTATCTCTAATCCTCGCCACGATCTAAATAACTGCATAAAAATAAGACAACTTATTTTTTACGTTTTTGTCATAAAAAATGGTGTAATCGCGCGATTACACCATCTATTTTGTATTAATTTCTATTAAGCTTGTTGGCTCTTTCTGTCTTCTTCGATACAAGCTGCTGCAGTAAAGATAACATCAGTTGATGAGTTTAATGCAGTTTCTGTTGAGTCTTGTAATACACCGATAATAAAACCAACCCCGATAACTTGCGCCGCAATATCATTAGAGATACCGAATAAGCTACAAGCTAATGGAATTAATAATAGTGAACCACCAGCAACACCTGACGCACCACAAGCACATACTGTCGCTACAATACTTAATAAGAACGCAGTTGGAATGCTGACTTCAATGCCTAAAGTATGTACTGCTGCTAAGGTTAAAATGGTAATGGTGATCGCCGCACCGCCCATATTGATAGTTGCTCCTAATGGAATAGAAACGGAATAGGTTTCTTCTTTTAAACCTAAACGTTGTGCTAATTCCATATTTACTGGGATATTTGCTGCGGAACTACGTGTAAAGAAGGCTGTTAAACCACTAACACGAATACAAGTCCACACTAATGGGTATGGATTTTGTCTAGTTTTCCAATACACCAAAATTGGATTAACAATAAAGGCAACAAATAGCATTGAACCGATTAACACAGCTAAAATTTGAATATAACCGCCTAATGCTGCTAGACCTCTATCGGCTAACGTTGAAGCTACTAAACCAAAAACACCAATTGGCGCAAATGCAATTACCACTTTTACTACCATAGAAACGGCTTCTGAAATATCACCGAAAACGTTTTTGGTAGTTTCAGATGAATGACGTAATGCAATTCCTAAACCAATTGCCCAAGCTAAAATACCGATAAAGTTAGCATTTAATAGCGCATTGAAAGGATTATCGACAACATTAAAAATTAAAGTGCTAAGCACTTGTCCTACACTTTCTGGCGGTGCAATAGATTTTTCCGCTTCCCCTAATGCCAATTCAGTTGGGAAAAGAAAACTTGCGATTACTGCCACTAATGCTGATAAGAATGTACCTAATAGGTAAAGGTGAATAATACTTTTCAGATTATTTTTTTCACCAACACGACGATTGGCAATCGCTGATACCACTAACACAAAAATCAAAATTGGTGCGATAGAACGTAAAGAACGCACAAAAAGTTGCCCTAAAAAGCTGACATCTTCTGCTAAATTAGTTCCTAATGCAGGTTCTAGATATGGAGAAATTAATGCAAGAAGAATCCCTAATAATAGACCTGTTGCCACTCTTTTCACTAATGAACCCTGAAATAGTAGCGCCGAAAAACGAGATGAAGTAACCATAATTATAATATCTATAAATGTTGTGTTGATAATTAAGAGATCCACCGACCTCCGCCCGCCTCTAAAGATAGCGGAAATTATAAATTATGCAAACAAAATAATTGAAAAATAATCTTTTTTCTCAATCGATGAATAACATATAAAAAAGCACTATATTTTTTAAAAATTATCAATTTATTTTGCTAGCGATTACTCCTTGGGTTGTAAACTATTTAACAAAGCTTCCCCATAAGGACGACGCCAAGATTGTAATAATTCTGGTAACCGTTCTTGCGGTTGTCCAGACCAATACCATTTCAACAGTTGATGTAACGCTTTTTTACTCGCTACCACTTGCTGCGGTAATTGATCTTTTACAAGTTGTTTTAAGGTTTTTTGTAACCCATTCATCTGTTTTTTATAACCAGAACGTTCTGAAATATTCTCAATCAGTTCCGGATATTCTTCCGCTGGAACACGTTTCGCTTGCTCAATCAAAAGTAAAAGTTTTTTACCATGATGTTTGATTTCCATTGGATGCAAGCCTAATTCCAGCAATTGCGAAGTGTGTTTTGGTGCATGAATTGCGGTTTGCACCAATCCTTCATTACTAACAATAAAATTAAGCGCTAAATTTCGTTTTATTCCCTCTTGCAAACGCCATTTTGCTAAAAATTTTAAATTATTTAGTTCCTCTCGATTAAGGCGCCACGCGTTACCGATCTCTAAATAAGCACGTTCTGGTATTGGTTGTCTGCAACGTTTTTCCGCCACAAATTGACACTCTTGCTTGATCACTTCTGCCCATTGCGAGTTTTGCATCGCAGCTGCCATTTGCTGATAAACAGGTAATAAATAATAGACATCAGCCGCTGCATACTGTAATTGACGATCACTCAGTGGACGTTTTAACCAATCAGTACGTGACATTTTTTTATCTAATTGCACTTGTAAATAATGTTCGACCAAAAGAGCAAATCCTGCAGAAAGCGGAAAACCTAAAAAATTCGCCGCAATTTGTGTATCCATCAATGGTTGCGGTAGTTGTCCAAATTGTTGATAAAAAATTTCGATATCTTCGCCACTGGCGTGTAAGACTTTAATTACCTGTTGATTCGTTAATAATGCAATAAAAGGCTGCCACTCGGTAATCGTCAATGGATCAATTAATGCTACCTGTTCACCATAATAGAGTTGAATTAAGCCAAGTTTAGCGTAATAGCTACGAATTCGTTCAAACTCGGTATCCAACGCCACAACAGGATGTTGTTGGGCAGCTTGACATAGTTGTTGTAATTGTTGGTTATTCTGAATAATTTGGTATGGAATTGATAAGTTTTGCATAAATTAATTGCTCAAATATCATTCAAAAAAGAAGGCATGAACTTCATGCCTTCAATATTATAAAATAAAAAATAAGATAACTATGCTTCTTCTGCGGTAGTTGCAGCACTAGCACGTTTAGCTAATTCCTCTTCACGAACAACGCGACGTAAGATTTTCCCTACATTACTCTTCGGTAACTCTTCACGAAATTCAATTTCTTTTGGAATTTTATAACCTGTTAAATATTTACGGCAGTGTTTACGCAATTCATCACGCGTTAAACTCTCATCTTTCTTCGCTACTACTGCTTTAATAATTTCACCGGAAACTGGATGTGGAATACCGATAACAGCGGCTTCTTTCACTTTCGGATTTAGCATAATTACATCTTCCACTTCATTTGGATAGACGTTAAAACCAGACACAATGATCATATCTTTCTTACGATCAACGATCCGTAATTGGTAATCATCGTCCATTTCCACAATATCACCGGTCGCCATCCAGCCATCTTTTAATACTGCTGCGGTTTCTTCAGGTTTATTCCAATAACCTTGCATTACTTGTGCACCTTTCACCCAAAGCTCGCCCGGTTGATTTAAACCAACTTCATTGCCGTTATCATCCATAATTTTAATATCGGTATCTGGCACTGGTACCCCGATTTTTCCGGCATGACCGGCAAAATTAGCTGGATTACACGCAATCAATGGTGAGCATTCCGTCATACCATAACCTTCTAAAATATGACAGCCTGTCACTTCAAACCAACGCTGCGCCACCGCTTTTTGTACTGATACTCCACCGCCAACAGTCAAGCGCAATTGAGAGAAATCAACCTCTTTTAATTCCTCTTGATGCAACAATGAATTAAATAGTGTATTTACCCCAGTAATTGCAATTGGACGATAGCGTTTTAACTCTTTAATTAAATTTGGTAAATCGCGCGGATTCGTAATCAAAACTCCAGTCAAACCAAAATCAATAAATAACAACGCGTTAACTGTTAAAGAGAAAACGTGATACATCGGCAGAATAATAGTGGCATAACGATTTTTGCCCGCTTTGACAAAAGGTTCAGCCAGCCATTTTGCTTGGGCAATATTATAAATCATATTGCCATGTGTCAGCATTGCACCTTTGGCAACACCTGTTGTACCGCCTGTATATTGTAAAAATGCCAGATCTTTCTTACCGATTTCTGGACGGATATATTGACGATATTTTCCAACCCGTAACACTTCGCGGAAAGTTACCGCATGTGGCAATTTATATTTTGGTACTAACTTTTTGATATATTTAACAATAAAATTCACTAATGTTCTTTTGCCAAATGACAGTTGATCACCCATTCTGGTCAAAATGACATGTTTCACATCAGTATTAAAGACCACTTTTTCTAATGTAGAAGCAAAATTAGAAACGACAACAATCGCGGTTGTGCCACTATCTTTTAATTGGTGTTCTAATTCGCGTGGTGTATAAAGCGGATTGACATTCACCACTACCAAACCTGCGCGCAATACCCCAAATAAGGCGATTGGATATTGCAACAAATTAGGCATCATCAACGCAACGCGCTCGCCTCTTTCGAGTTTTAATTCATTTTGTAAATAGGCTGCAAATGCTCGGCTGCGTTCTTCTAATTTACGATAGGTTAATACTTGCCCCATATTGACATACGCTGGGCGATCTGGATGTTCTCTTACCGCCTTTTCCAACATTTCCACTAAAGACGACAATGCTAAAGTATTTGGATCCATGCGTGATTCCGCTGGATAATTTTTAACCCACAATCTTTCCATGTTTATCTTATCTATTTTTTCTCGTTAAAATTCGGTCGCTATGTTATCACAAAATTAGCTAACTTTCGCATAAATAGCCATTTTGCCGAAGATTTATGCAATTACTTTAATAAAAGAAACTATCTTAAAAAACACAAGGGATTTTAAATCCCTTGTCTAAAAATCGGCTATCTATATTTGAGGATCAATTAAATCCACTAATTTCATCACCACTTCATCTATTAGATAAGGCTCTGCCGTCGTTGCAAATTTTGCTTCTCGTGCGACCAAATCTAAGGAGCGAATTTGATGGCAAAGTACAGCACCAGTTACTTTACCTGATGCCGTACTAGCCCCATCTAATACAACCGTTACACTTTGTGAGCGAGCTGCATTACCTCCTGTTGAAATTGGGCAACACATTGCTACACCTAATGCCTTATTCAATGCTTGTTCCGAAATGACAATAAAATAATAGGGATTACGCATTTCTTTTCCTGCTGTGGGATCTGGATCGACATACCAAATTTCCCCTTTCTTAGGAATGCGCATTACCATACTTCATTCCCTTTTGGTTCACCTTCTATCTCAATCATTTCAGTATTTAATGCCGCCACTTCTTCGCTATCAATACCTTCCAATAACTGAGCTACAGTTTTCCTGCCTCTAGGTTGTCGAGTCACTGAACTTAACACAACTTGATCACCTTGCTTTTCAATATTAAGAGTATGACCTGCTTCCCATCCCATTTGTGTTGCAATGGTATTCGGTACAGTCAAAATAATGGCGCCGCCTTGTTGTCTTAATCGTCCAATCATAATGTCTCCCATTGTGTTACTTTGTGTAACTCGATTATAGGGCGGCAATTCAGTACTAGCAATTTTTTTGTTTGGTTTATAAACAATACATTGCATAGATAACAAAAAAGGCTGCTTTGCAGCAACCTTTCCACTATTTTTATCAGTTCGTGACAATTAACGATATTCTACATCAATAATATCGAATTCAACGGTACCACCCGGTGTAACAATATTCACATTATCGTCCACCTCTTTACCAATTAAACCGCGGGCAATTGGTGAATTTACTGAAATCAAACCTTGTTTAATATCAGCTTCATCATCACCTACGATTTGATAAGTTACTTCTTCTTCGGTTTCTGCATTCACTAACACCACTGTTGCACCAAAAATAACGCGTCCATTATTGGTCATTTTGGTCACATCAATAACTTGTGCATTAGCTAATTTACCTTCAATTTCTTGAATTCTACCTTCACAAAAACCTTGTTGCTCACGAGCTGCATGGTATTCTGCATTTTCTTTTAAATCACCATGTTCGCGTGCTTCAGCAATTGCTTTAATAATCTCTGGACGGCGTACATTTTTTAGAAATTCAAGCTCTTCACGCAGAAGATTCGCTCCGCGTACTGTCATAGGAATTTGTTGCATTATTTATGTCCTTCTTTACCCTACTATCAGTCAAAACAAAGCCACACCAGATGCGAATTTACACCTCGTGTGACATAAAATAATAAATAGTGATTTACGAAATCAACGAGAGCTATTATTATTTACCGCATTGCAAAAAATATCAATATTAAAAATATTTCGTTGTTTATGATGTTCTCAAAATCAATCCGTTCACGTTTTTATAAATATACAGCTTTATTTCTTCCGCTTACTGTTTGTTCCACTTTATCTCAATATAGTTTTGCTACCGTTGATGTGACGCCGATTATTCAACAATTGCCTAAAGGAGCAAGCGTTACCCTTGCTGCGAAGAATTTAGTGACAGGGCAAGTCAGCGCTAATTATCAAGGTGATGTTTTTATGTTGCCAGCGAGTACGCAAAAAGTATTTACTGCTCTTGCTGCCAAATTATTACTCACCGATCAATTCAAATTCCAAACAAGTCTATTAACTGATGGCAAAATTGAAGGTAATCGTTTAAAAGGCAACCTTATTGTTAAATTTAGTGGTGACCCAGATTTACGCAGTGGTCAGCTATATAGTTTATTAGCAGAATTAAAAAAACGTGGCGTGACCCAAATTGATGGTAGTTTAATTTTAGATACCTCCATCTTTTCTTCCCACGATCGGGGCTTAGGCTGGATTTGGAATGATTTAACTATGTGCTTTAATGCGCCACCAGCTGCCGTTAATATTGATGGTAACTGTTTCTCTGTTAATGTTAATGCGAATGGCCCAGTTGGTAGTTTGGTGCGTGTTGATGTGCCATCGCAATATCCAATTCAAATGTTTAGCCAAGTCTATATTGTCAGTGATAGCGAAGCCGGCTATTGCCAATTCGATGTGGTCAGTAATGACAACAATCGCTATCAGCTTAAAGGCTGTATCCGTCGCCAACCGAAAAGTTTTGGTTTAAGTTTTGCGGTACAAGATACCGATAGTTATGCCACTGCCGTTATCCAACGAATGTTACGAAATCTTGGTATCTCTTATAATGGTCAAGTGCAAATTCCTTTCCAACCGCAACAAGGGACAGTTTTAGCAGTACATGAATCTAAAGCATTACCAGAATTGTTGAAAAAGATGATGAAACATTCGGATAACCAAATCGCAGATGCACTGTTTAGAACCATTGCTTATTACTACTATAAACGACCAGCTACTTTCCAATTAGGGGGTATGGCAGTAAGAAGTATTTTAGAAAAAAATACCAATATTCGTTTTGGCAACAGTATTATTGCTGATGGTTCCGGTTTATCGCGTCAAAATCTGATTAGCGCTAACACGATGCTACAAGCGTTGGAGTATATTGCTAAAAATGACAATCGACTCAATTTGTTGCAGACTTTCCCAATTGCCGGAGTAGATGGCACTATTAGTGGTCGTGGTTCATTAATTAGTGCTCCATTGGTAAAAAATGTGATTGCTAAGACGGGTTCTTTAAAAGGGGTCTATAATCTTGCAGGTTTCTTAACTAATGCACGTGGCGAGCGAGTTGCTTTTGTGCAGTTTGTTAATGGTTATTCCACAGGTGATCTGGAAGATAAAACGCAACGTGCACCTTTAGTGCGATTTGAGTCACAGTTATATCGTTCATTATATAGTGATTAGCGAAAATGCCGCTAAATAGCGGCATTTCAGACCACTAATAAACCTAAATTTTGTCACAAATTTCTATAAAATAGCCCTTGGTTCCCTCTCACTCTTGCCCGAATGCAAATAAGATTTTCAGGCAAAAAAAGCTGTCAATTTTTCGAGCTAGCGAGAAAAATCTCTTTTTTTGCCGCCCGGAAAATCTTATTGGAATGAGGATTAGCAAGAGTGTGAGGGTGTATTTCTTTTGCCTACTTTTCTTTATACAAGTAAAGAAAAGTAGGTCGCCCTTTAGGGCGAAACCTAAATTTTAATTAAGAAACAATTTGATTGACAGTTTAATAATTGATCTCAAGATAATCCTACCAATTAACTTTCACTATAAATCTCTAAATTTGTTGCTTCACTTTCTTGTTTCTTTTTACTACCGTCATTACGCATTGCCGCAATTTTATCGAGATATTCTTGCGTAATATCGCCGGTAATATATTCTCCCGTAAAGACAGACGCATCAAAATCTTCAATTGCCGGGTTTTCTTGACGAACAGCTTCTTCTAGTGCAGATAAATCTTGGAAAATTAATTTATCGACCCCAATCAATTTAGCAATTTCTTCAGTGGTACGATTGTAAGCAATTAACTCGTGTGAAGTCGGCATATCAATACCATACACATTTGGATAACGAATTTCCGGTGCAGCGGAAGCAAAATAAATCTTCTTCGCGCCAGCTGCTCTCGCCATTTCGACAATTTGTTCTGAAGTCGTACCACGCACAATAGAATCGTCCACTAATAATACGTTCTTACCTTTAAATTCCGAAGAAATTGTATTGAGCTTACGTCTTACAGAATTACGGCGTTGTGTTTGCCCCGGCATAATGAAAGTACGACCTACATAACGGTTTTTCACAAAACCTTGACGATATGGTTTATTCAATACATTGGCAATGCGCAACGCAATATCATTAGACGTTTCCGGCACTGGGATAATGACATCAATATCATCGAGGATATCACTCCATTCACGCGCAATCTTTTCACCAAGATATTCACCCATATGTACTCGCGCTGCATACACTGATACGCCATCAATATAAGAATCCGGACGTGCAAAATAGACAAATTCAAAAATACAAGGTGATAACTTCGCATGATCTGAACATTGTTTAGAATACAATTTACCATCAAAGGTAATATAGATTGCTTCACCTGGATTAACATCACGCACGAATTCAAAACCAACCGCATCTAATGCCACTGTTTCAGATGCGAACATATATTCAGTTTTACCCTGATCCTCACGCTTACCTAACACCAATGGACGAATACCAAACGGATCGCGGAAAGCAATCATTCCATGGCCAATTAGCATTGCTAAGCAAGCATAACCACCACGAATATCTTTGTGAGTACGTTGAATCGCATAGAAAATATCATCTTCATCTAATTCATGCTTATTAATCTGTTCTAAGTGATACGCCAAAATATTCAGCAATAATTCAGAATCAGAATTGGTATTGACATGACGACGAGCTGATTTCAATAATTTGCTATTTAGCTCATCTGCATTGGTTAAATTACCATTATGTACTAACGTCAAGCCATACGGATAATTCACATAAAATGGTTGCGCTTCAGATACACTTGAGCTACCTGCAGTTGGATAACGTACATGTCCTAAGCCCGCATGACCTTGTAAACGCAGCATATGACGTTGTTGAATAACATCACTCACTAACCCATTTGCTTTTCTCAGACGAAAACGATCCTCTTCATCTACGGTTACAATCCCTGCGGCATCCTGTCCACGATGTTGTAATACGATTAACGCATCATAAATTGATTGATTGACGATTGAATGTCCAAGAATTCCCACAATGCCGCACATTATATTTTCCTCTATGATGAAGTAACTAAATCAGAATAATTGATTAAATTTGAATTAATAAAACTAGAGTGGAGCTGTAATTGATGGAAGAACCAATCAACTACAAAGCCAAAGTGTGGAATCAATTTTGATTCTTTCCACCAATCACTTTGACTGAAATTGGTAAAGGTGTCTAAGAAGAATAACAACGCTGCAATAATTAACACGCCTCTTAATAGACCGAAACAGGCACCTAATACACGATCTGTACCAGATAATCCGGTTTTCTCGACTAATTGGGAAATAATGTAATTAATTAAACTACATACAATTAATGTTGCAATAAATAAAATAATGATTGCCGTACCATTGCGCAGATATTCTGATTCTATTTGTTGGAAAAACGCTGCAAGATAAGGGTAGAAATGACTTGATACAAAAAATGCAATTAACCAGCTAGCTAAAGATAAAACTTCTCGGACAAAGCCGCGAAACAAACTAATAATGACAGAAAAAGAAATAATACCAATAATAATATAATCAATCATTGTCAGATCTCTGTGACACAAAACGGCGTATATTCTACAAAAAAAGATAACGTTTGCGTAGTGCTATTTATGGGAATTCTGTAATTTCTCTGAAAACTTTGACATCCGCTTCCCGTCAGCAAAACCTACACACCTCTAACGAAAAAACAGCCATAAAAAGTAATTTTTTATGGCTGCCTAATGACTTTAAATATAATGTTTATTCAACTTTAACAATCCAACCTTCTGGTGCTTCGATATCACCAAATTGAATACCGGTAAGTTCATTATAAAGCGCTTTAGTAACCGGGCCGACTTCAGTTTCTGAATAGAATACGTGGAAATCATCGCCATTTTGGATACCGCCAATTGGACTAATTACTGCCGCTGTACCACAAGCACCAGCTTCAGTAAAACGATCAAGTTGATTAATATAAACATCGCCTTCAATTGCTTTTAAACCTAAGCGTTTTTCCGCTAAATAAAGCAATGAATATTTAGTAATACTTGGCAAAATAGATGGTGAGAATGGTGTCACAAATTCGTTATCTTTAGTGATACCAAAGAAGTTTGCTGAACCCACTTCTTCAATCTTAGTATGTGTTGCTGGGTCAAGGTAAATACAATCACTAAAGTTACGTTCATGTGCATGATGGCCCGGTAACAAACTTGCCGCATAGTTACCACCAACTTTCGCCGCACCAGTACCTTGCGGCGCTGCACGATCATATTCAGATACAATAAAGTTAGTTGGTTTTAAACCACCTTTGAAATAAGCACCTACCGGACAGCAGAACACAGTAAAGATATATTCTTTTGCTGGATGAACACCAATATTTTCACCAACACCAATTAATAATGGACGAAGATAAAGGGTTGCACCAGTTCCATAAGGCGCTACCCATTCCTCATTCGCTTTTACCACTTGTTTACAAGCATCAACGAACATTTCTACTGGTACATGTGGCATTAATAGACGATCGCAGCTACGTTGCATACGTTTTGCATTTTGATCAGGACGGAACAAATTGATTGAACCATCTTTACAACGATACGCTTTTAGGCCTTCAAAACATTGTTGACCATAATGCAGTGCTGGCGCCCCTTCATGTAAAACAAGATGATTATCTTGAGTTAATTTCCCTTCTGACCATTTACCATCTTTCCAATGTGCAATATAGCGATAGTCAGTTTTGATATAACTAAATCCTAAATTTTTCCAATCAATATCTTTCATATGAAACCTTCTTAATATGTTGTGTTATCTGTAACTGCAAACTAATCTACACCATAATCACAGCATTGCAACCTTTTCATTGTCTAGATTGAGTTTTTTCTGTGCAAATCGGACAAGCGGTCAAATATTGTGTTCCTAACTGCCGTCCAATATGACTTTTCACGTAGTTATACAGACAACTCATTGTGTTTTTCTAATAAAAACTCAATCAATGTCCGTACTCGACGGATTTTTTGACTATTTTGTGGATAATAAACATAGGTAGGCGCAAAGCGTTTCCAATGCGATTTTAAAATAGGAACCAGATCACGAGCGTGATGTTGCCAAATAGGTTCAAATAGCTGAATAAACCCTAAATTCTGACGTGCTGCATCAATCAGCATTGACGTGTCATTACAAATCATCATTGGTTTTAGATCAATAGTGTGTAATACATCCTTTATATTGAGTTGTATTGGATGCAGACGGTTTGCGGTAATAAAACGAAAACCAATCCAACGATGCGCAGACAACTCTTCTGGAATTTTTGGTGTGCCAAATTGAGCGAGATAATCGGGTGAAGCATAAAGCCCCTCTAGCACACTTGGAAAAATTTGCCGAGCGACCATTCCTTCTTCTACACTATCACCAAAACGAATGCCAACATCATAACCTTGTTCAATAAGATTCACTGTCGCATTGTCAATTGAAATATCTAAATGAATTTTTGGATAACGATGACAAAATTCCGCATAAATAGGTTGCAACACCATATAATAGGCTGTTTGCGATAAGGTAATCCGTACTGTTCCACTCGGTTCACCACTCTTATTTTGCACGCTTTCAAAAGCAGTTTGTAACATCTCCATTGCTTTATCAGTTTGCGACAATAATTGCATTCCCGCTTCAGTTAATTGAATTTGCCTAGTAGTACGAATAAATAATGGCGCACCAATTTTCTGTTCTAATAATTTGAGCGATTTACTTACTGATGGCGCTGCAATCGCTAATTTTCTTGCGGCACCGGTAATACTTCCTTCTTTAGCAATAGCTAAAAAGACAACTAATTGTCCATATTCTGATTGATTCATTATTAGCTCCAAGCTAAAAGTCTTTGAGTTTATTATAGCCTAATTATTCAAGATATGAGTATGTAGAATAATTATCACCAGGCAAACTACTATCTAAGGAGTCATTTATGTTTAAACAATTACAAAGCTATTTTCCTTCATTTAAAGACGGTTTCTTCACCACCAGCGATAATGTAAAAATTCACTACATTGAAGCAGGTACAGGCGAACCATTAATTCTTACTTCCGGTTGGCCAACTACACCTTGCATTTTTGCCTATAACCTTGAGGCACTCGCTAAACATTATCGAGTGATTGCAATTGAAACACGTGGTACTGGTGAATCGGAAAAAGTCACATATGGCTACCGAGTTTCTCGTACTGCAAAAGATGTTTACGATATGCTAATTGCACTTGGTATTACAAAAGCAAATTTTATCGGACACTCAATGGGTTGTTCGACTTTATGGGCATTTATTGATTTGTTTGGTCAGTCAATGATTAATAAGTTGATCTTAGTGGATCAATCACCATGGCTATGGAGTAATGTAGCTGAAAGTGATGAATCAATGGATTTACATGCAGGTCATCGTGGCAATCCTTATGGGCTTTATAATGCATTTGTGCAATCGTGGGATGTGGGAAACACTGCTTTTACTGAACCTGAATATTGGCCAACGGCTTGGTCTTCAATTGAGAATAGCACTGAAGATAGTCTAAAAGTAATGGCTCTTGAAGCAGAATATCGTCAACAAAACAATTATCCAAGAGAAGCACTAGCACGTTTATTGGTCAATCACTATATGACAGATTGGCGCGATATTATACAAATCATCAGTGTACCAACCTTAATTATTACAGGTTCTTATTCACATGCTATTAATGCCCAAACTACCGAATGGATGCACAACGCTATCAAAGGTAGTAAACTTATCGTGTTCGGTAATAATGAAGGCGGTAACCATATTATGATGGCAAATAGCCCTGAAAAATTTAACCGAGAAGTACTAAATTTCTTAACTAAATAAATGATAACAAGCAGTCGGATTTGCTTAATTTTGCAAATCATTAGGGAAATCTGACTGCTCAATAGAGTGACCTCTGAATGAGGATTTTATGATTAGCTTATTGCTTGCCAACACTATTTTTCAGCTATTCTTGATGATGTTTTTCGGTTATCTGCTCGTCAAAACCAAAATTGTTAATCCATTTGAAAGCACTGTATTGTCAAAACTCTCACTCTATTTGGTAATGCCTTGCGTGATTATCAGCTCCTTCCAAGTGGAATTTAAACCCGAAGTACAACAAGGTTTGCTCCTTACCACAGGAGCAGCAGTGGTTATCCATTTTTTGTTAATCGTATTTGGTACACTGCTTGGCAAAATGGCAAAGTTTGATGAAATTGAGCAAGCTTCGGTGGTGTACTCTAACGCAGGTAATCTGATTATTCCTATTGTAATGGCAATTCTTGGTCCCGAATGGGTGATTTATTCCATGACTTTTGTATCTGTGCAGATGATTTTACTTTGGACACATTGTCGAATGCTATTTACTAAAGGTGTTACCTTTTCGCTACGTTACATCTTACTTAACATCAATATGATGGCAATTTTGATCGGTGTGGTCATGCTGTTAGCTGGCATAAAACTACCAGATACTATCAATAACACTTTTGCTGCCGTTGGCAGTATGCTTGGCCCGCTTTGTATGTTGATTACAGGAATGATTGTAGCGGGAATGAATTTAAAGTCCGTCTTTTCCAACAAAAAAGTCTATCAAATTGTTGCGCTTAGAATGGTGATTTACCCATTGCTAATTTTAATGCTGTTTAAACTAACAGCAGCAGAAACCTGGACGCCTTATGGTAAAGAGCTGTTACTGATTACTTTTTTAGCAACTGCTGCACCTACTGCTTCTACCATTACACAGTTTGCTCAGTTAAGCGGCAAAAATGCTCAATATGCAGGCGCAATTAACATTATTTCTACCTTCGTCTGCATTATCACAATGCCGATTTTTGTCTATTTCTATCAAAAATAGATTAATAAGATGCTATTGATGTTTATAGCTGCAATGTCGTGAGTGCTAAGATCATCATAATGATGATTAGAATATTCCTGATCCAATACACATAAAAAAAGTGCGGCTAACTTACCGCACTTCTCTTGTCTATTAAATCGACCAAAACTTATTTAACAAAGTTTTCGCCTAATTCAATATCTGCTTTTAAGGTTGGTAACATTGCTTCAACCGCAGCTTGTTCAAATGCGCTTAATGGACCAATTGGAAGTAATTCTTCCACACCTTCTTTACCTAAACGTACTGGTTGTGCAAAGAAGCGAGCATATTTACCATCGCCTTCAACATAAGTACATTCAACCACTTTTTCACCATTTAATGCACGAACAAGTGAAAGAGCAAAACGTGCTGCAGCTTGTGCCATTGATAATGTAGCAGATCCGCCACCAGCTTTCGCATTAACTACTTCAGTACCTGCATTTTGGATACGTTTTGTTAATGGTTCAATTTCTTCATCTTTCCAAGAAACATAATGCACTTGTGATAATAATGGAAGAATAGTTACACCTGAGTGACCACCGATTACTGGAACTTGTACTTTGCTTACATCAACATTTTTCAATTCTGCTACGAAAGTTTCAGAACGGAGAGTATCTAAAGTAGTCACACCGAATAATTTACGTTTGTCGTAAACACCAGCTTTTTTCAATACTTCTGCAGCAATTGCAACAGTAGTATTTACTGGGTTAGTAATGATACCTACACAGGCTTTTGGACAAGTAGCTGCTACTTTTTCAATTAAGTTTTTCACAATACCTGCGTTGATATTGAAAAGATCTGAACGATCCATACCTGGTTTACGTGCTACCCCTGCAGAAATTAATACTACATCTGCACCTTCAAGTGCTGGAGTTGGATCTTCACCAGCAAATCCTTTTACATTTACTGCAGTTGGGATATGACTAACATCCACTGCAACACCTGGTGTTACTGGTGCAATATCATATAATGCTAAATCTGAACCTGCTGGTAATTGGATTTTTAACAATAGTGATAATGCTTGACCGATTCCGCCTGCCGCACCTAAAACAGCAACTTTCATTTCATACTCCTTATTGGTTATATCAAAAATAATACTAAGAATTTTATGCCTCATCACTCACTTTTTCAAATAAATAAATTCAATATTGAGAGCTACTCCACATTTTCCAGCAAAAGTCATTTTGGCGTTCAAAAAGTTACTCGCTTATTGCTATTTATGCAGTTATAATTCAAATTTAATCCATATTTCTGCATTTTTATGCAAAATTTATGCAATTTTTACTTTATTGATTCTTGATTCGTATGGAAAATAAACAAGAAAAATTACTTTCAGCATTTAAATCTTTATTAGCAGAAGAAAAATTCAGCTCGCAAAGCGAAATTGTCAATACATTAACAGAAATGGGCTTTACTAATATTAATCAATCCAAAGTGTCCAGAATGTTAGCGAAATTTGGCGCAGTGCGGGCAAGAAATACTAAAATGGAAATGGTCTATTGTTTGCCGAATGAATTGAGTGTACCGACAACATCTAGTCCATTAAAAAATTTAGTTTTAGATATCGATCACAATAACTATTTAATTGTGATTAAAACGAGTCCTGGTGCTGCACAACTAATTGCGCGCTTATTAGACTCAGTAAGTAAAGCAGAAGGGATTTTAGGGACAATCGCTGGCGATGATACGATTTTTGTATCCCCTACCAACGATATTCAAATTGAACAACTTATAGAGAATATTCAAGCTTTATTCAACGATTCTCTATAATTTTCAGAAGGAGAACGGGTATGAATATACTAATTACTGGCGGTACAGGCTTCATTGGCAAAACGTTACTTAAACAACTGGACAGTGAAGGACATCAACTGACATTATTTTCACGTTCTCCAAAAAAATATAGCGCACAAATTCCAGCAAATACTAATCTGATTTCTTCATTAGATACGTTTGAAAATTTAGATGATTTTGATGCAGTGATTAATCTTGCTGGTGAACCTATTTTTAATCACAGTTGGAGCGCCGCTCAAAAACAAAAATTAATTGATAGCCGTATCCAAATTACTACCAAACTTGCTGTTTTAATTAATCAAGGAACTAACCCTCCACATACTTTTATTTCGGGTTCAGCAATTGGTTATTATGGTGATCATCCTCAACTTACTATGACTGAAAAAATGCCACCTGCTGACGATTTTTTAGGTAAGTTATGTAAACAATGGGAAGATACTGCTTTAACGGCAAATACTCGTGTTTGTTTATTACGAACAGGCTTAGTTTTAGGCAGCTATGGCGGTGTACTTGGTCGTTTATTGCCTTTATATAGCCATTGGTTAGGTGGCAAGATTGGTGATGGACAACAATATTGGTCATGGATTAGTTTGCCTGATATGGTCAATGCCATTCTCTTTTTATTGAAAAATCCTGACTGTAGCGGCGCATTTAATATGGTGTCGCCAAACCCTGTCACTAATCAGGAATTTAATGCGACTTTAGCTAGACTAATGAAGCGTTCAGCTATTCTACATATTCCTGCTGCAGTGCTTAAAACGTTACTCGGTGAACGCGCTTGTTTATTATTGAATAGTCAGAAAATTTACCCTGAAAAATTACTAAAATCAGGCTTTCAATTTGAATGTCCAACCTTAGAAGCTACTTTAAGTAAAGTGCTTAACAATTAAGCAATTTAGAATTTGTTAATCAATGAAATAGCTTGCGGGAGAGATACTTCTCCCGTACTATGCTATGCCGAAACTTGAACATATTGATGATCGCTATCTTTTTATTTTCGCTTTGACAATAGCATCTTTATCTTCAATAGAATCAATATGTTCCAAATAATAATAACAACATAAGGATAATGTTATGACAGAACAAACTTTTATTTTAGGCAAAGATGCCGCATTAGAAGATTCCATTGCAACCTTCCAACAAAAATTAAAAAATCTTGGTTTTAATATTGAAGAAGCTTCATGGTTAAACCCAGTACCAAATGTTTGGTCGGTGCATATTCGCGACAAAGACTGCCCACAATGTTTTTCTAATGGTAAAGGAGCAAGCAAAAAAGCCGCACTTGCATCTGCATTAGGTGAATATTTTGAGCGTCTTTCAACTAATTACTTTTTCTCTGATTACTATTTAGGTAAAGCCGTTGCCGAAGGAGAATTTGTTCACTATCCGAGTGAAAAATGGTTCCCGATCGAAGATCCAGATTTACTTCCTGCCGGCATTTTGGACGAACAATTATTAGATTATTTCGATCCAAACCAAGAATTAACGCCTGATCTATTAGTGGATATTCAATCAGGTAACGCAGAGCGTGGTATTGTCGCTTTACCTTACGTACGTCAATCAGATCAAAAAACTATTTATATTCCACAAGCGATCATCAATAATCTTTATGTATCGAATGGAATGTCTGCTGGTAACACGATCAATGAAGCTCGTGTGCAAGGCTTATCTGAAGTCTTTGAGCGCTATGTAAAAAATAAAATTATTGCTGAAGCTATTAGCCTGCCACAAATTCCAGCAGAAATTTTGGCGAAATACCCTTCTGTACAAGAATCTATTGCCAAATTGGAAGAAGAAGGTTTCCCAATTTATGCGTTCGATGCTTCTTTAGGCGGACAATACCCTGTTATTTGTGTGGTATTGTTGAACCGCAATAATGGCACTTGCTTTGCCTCTTTCGGTGCTCATCCTAATTTTGCTGTTGCATTAGAACGTACAGTGACTGAATTATTGCAAGGTCGCAGCTTAAAAGATCTTGATGTGTTCTCTCCACCATCATTTAACAATGACGATGTTGCAGAGCATGCAAATCTTGAAACTCATTTTATTGACTCAAGCGGTTTAATCTCTTGGGATCTCTTCAAACAAGAAAGCGATTATGAATTTGTTCATTGGGATTTTTCCGGTACTACAACGGAAGAATTTGCTAATTTAATGGCGTTATTCCAACGTGAAGAAAAAGAAGTCTATATCATGGATTATCAACATCTTGGTGTGTATGCTTGCCGCATTATTGTGCCGGGAATGTCTGATATTTATCCGGCGGACGATTTAATTTATGCCAACAATAATATGGGTATGGATTGGCGCGAGATCTTATTAGATCTACCAAACTTCCATCACGATCAAGAAACCTATCAAGAATTGTTAGAAGAGCTTGATACGCAAGGAATTGATGATGCTACTCGTGTACGTGAATTTATTGGTATTGTCGCACCAAAAAATACCAGCTGGCAAACCTTGCGTATTGGTGAGTTAAAATCAATGCTCTATTTAGCGGTTGGTGATTTGGAAAATGCACTTGAATGGGCAACTTGGACCTATCAAATGAACAGTTCAGTATTTAATGCTGAACAAGCCAATTATTACCGTACTTTAATCAGTAGCTTAGAACTCTTCTTAGATGAAACTCGTGATCCTGAACAATATCGTGCAGTATTTGAACGTATGTATGGTGAAAAAGCAGTGGAATTCGCTTGGAATGCGATTAATGGCGGTAATCCATTCTTCTTATTACCAGCGAGCGATGAAACCTTAGCAAACTTCGCTGAACATCAAAAATTATTACAAGCTTATCAAAAATTACAACGAGCTAAATAATTGATAAAGACACCCTGCTTTAAGTGGGGTGTTGTTATTATAGCTAGATGATGTCTGACTATAATAAAAAACCTCGCCAAGCGAGGTTTCAGCTTATTGACAAAGTCAATTATAAAACTTTTAGCTAAATTATTTCTTATCTAACATTT
>NZ_JTJL01000045.1 GCF_001678495.1 Gallibacterium salpingitidis | reverse complement strand
GGATGCAAAACAACATCACGGACATCGCTATGCTCGTTATAGAGGGCTAGCCAACGTGCAAATGCAATGCTTCCTTGCGGCAATGGCACAAAATATCAAGAAAATTGCCCTAGTGGTATGGGCTTTTTTGTCTTATTTATGGCGCCAATTTTGCTTGTTTGAGGCATGGGTAAAACAATCAGAGAAAATCACCGCTTGCAGCGTTATCTGAAAGGAAAAGCAAGAGAAAAGCGACAAAGTAAAAAAACAAACCCACTTTTATCAAATGATTTTGGAAAGGTGGGTTTGTCAGCGGTCTGAAAAGCCCAAACGTTTGTTTGGGCTTTGTTGTTTATTGATCTTGGTTATTTGGCTCAAATAAGCTATACCAACTATCCAACTTCTGGGCGAGTTTATCTACGCCTAAACGATTGAGTGAGGAGAAGGCTTCGACTTGAATATCACCTTGGAAAGGTAGGATTGCTTCTCGTACCAATTTTAACTGTTTACTACGCTCACTTTGGCTAAGTTTATCTGCTTTAGTTAATAACAGTAGGATCGGTAATTCGGCATTAACCGCCCATTGAATCATTTGTTGATCGAGATCTTTGAGCGGATGACGAATATCCATCAGAATAACCACGCCGCCTAAACATTCACGTTTTTGTAGATATTCGCTTAATGATTTTTGCCATTGTAGTTTTAATTTTTCAGGGACTGCGGCATAGCCGTAACCTGGTAAGTCCACAATTTTACAATTTTCACTAACTTCAAAGAGATTAATTAATTGTGTTCTTCCTGGTGTTTTTGAAGTTTTTGCTAATGTTTTTTGGTTGGCAAGTGTATTTAATGCAGTTGATTTACCTGCGTTAGAACGGCCCGCAAAGGCAATTTCTACGCCTGCATCAGCAGGTAACTGAGTAATGTTTGCTGCACTCATTAAAAAACGGGTTTTATGATAATTCAGTTTGAATTCATTTGTTGACACAATATTATCCTTTTTTAAATGTAATAGTTTCGCCTTTCGTACCATAACGGTTTTCTTGTGGTTGTCCTAAGAATACGCCCCATTCCATTAACAACATAGCAAGAATAAAAATAGGTAAAAATGTTCCTAGCAAGAATTGCATAAAGCCTTGGCTATATGGAGCAATCATTAAACAGCAAAGTGGTACTAATAGAATAGTCAATGCGGCAGCTGAGCGTCCACGATCATGCAAACGTTTAACGATAACCGCTAACCAACAATAAATAATTAATAATAAAGGTAAAATGGCAAATACCGAGCTCAATGTTTTTTGCAATATGCTTTCAATCGGGATCAGGTTTGCAGCGATAAATAATGTTATTGCACAGATACCGCTACCAATCCAGAACCCTTGGCGGTTTAATCTTCCTTTGAATGAAAAGAGTGCTTGAGTAATATACATAATGTTAGTGATTAAAAAAGAGCCTATTTAAAGAAAGTCAGCAATTATACAAGGAAACCATTGCAAAAAGCGAAAAGTTTGTCGCTTTTTACTAGGAATTACCGTTAGATTTTAATGGCAATAAAAAATCTTAATTGTGATCAAGTTCACATCATTTTTTACAAGACAAAAATTAAAAATCGTTTTAATATTAGCAGCGTTTTTTGATTTCTATCTTTGCAAATTAACTTTAAATATGAGGAAAAACAAATGGCAAAAATCGTTAAAGTTCTTGGCCGTGAAATTATCGACTCTCGTGGTAATCCAACAGTTGAAGCTGAAGTTCATTTAGAAGGTGGCTTTGTTGGTTTAGCTGCTGCTCCATCTGGTGCATCAACAGGTTCTCGTGAAGCTTTAGAATTACGTGATGGTGATAAATCACGTTTCTTAGGTAAAGGTGTATTAAAAGCAGTTGCTAATATCAATGAAATCATTGCACCTGCATTATTAGGTAAAGACGCAGCTCAACAAGCTGAAATCGACCAAATCATGATCGATTTAGATGGTACAGATAACAAATCTAAATTAGGTGCTAACGCAATTCTTGCTGTTTCTCTTGCAAATGCTAAAGCAGCTGCAGCATCTAAAGCATTACCACTTTACGCATGGATTGCAGAATTAAACGGTACTCCAGGCCAATACTCTATGCCATTACCAATGATGAACATCATCAACGGTGGTGAACACGCAGATAACAACGTTGATATCCAAGAATTTATGATTCAACCAGTTGGTGCAAAAACTTTACGTGAAGCATTACGTATCGGTGCAGAAGTGTTCCACAACCTTGCTAAAGTATTAAAATCTAAAGGTTTAAGTACAGCAGTTGGTGATGAAGGTGGTTTTGCTCCTAACTTAGAATCTAACGCTGCTGCATTAGCTTGTATCAAAGAAGCAGTAGAAAAAGCAGGTTATGTGTTAGGTAAAGATGTTACTTTAGCAATGGACTGCGCATCATCAGAATTCTATAACAAAGAAACTGGTATGTATGAAATGAAAGGTGAAGGTAAATCATTCACTTCTAAAGAATTCACTCACTACTTAGAAAAACTTTGTGAAGAATACCCAATTAAATCAATCGAAGATGGTCAAGATGAATCAGATTGGGAAGGCTTCAAATATCAAACTGAAGTTCTTGGCGGTAAAATCCAACTTGTTGGTGACGACTTATTCGTAACTAATACTAAGATCCTTAAAGAAGGTATCGAAAAAGGTATCGCTAACTCAATCTTAATTAAATTCAACCAAATTGGTTCATTAACTGAAACTTTAAATGCTATCCGTATGGCGAAAGAAGCTGGTTACACTGCAGTAATTTCTCACCGTTCTGGTGAAACTGAAGATGCAACTATTGCAGATTTAGCAGTTGGTACAGCAGCAGGTCAAATCAAAACTGGTTCTATGAGCCGTTCAGACCGTATCGCTAAATACAACCAATTAATCCGTATCGAAGAAGCATTAGGTGATAAAGCACCATTCTTAGGATTAAAAGCAGTTAAAGGTCAAGCATAATTGTTACTTTAACAATTAAAGAAGAAAAAACTGCACCGATTGGTGCAGTTTTTGTTTGTGTAGAATCAATATATAAGATGATGACATATAGAATAAAAATAGTTTATTGCATTTATCTGCCAATAATTTAATCTCAGGGGGAACTGAGCCCCCTCAACTATCTTAGTGATAAATCGCAAAACCACCAGTCCATGAAATTTGTTCACGTACTGCGAGTGAAATATTTAAGAATCCTAAAGCTTCCAACTGGCGAGCACGTTTAAGAGCACCTGCATCAATAAACGCTAAAGGACTTCCTTTTAATGCTGCCTGTACTTTTTCCTTAGCTTGTGTAGAGTCAGAAGCCAATTGTACTGTAGTAGGAACACCTTTGGTGATTTCACCGCTGACTAAAGTTGCCGCAAAAGTGGTATTAAAACCCTTAACAACTTCACTTTGAGACAATTTCTTCTGAATAATTTCTGCGGCAGAAGTATCTGCAGGTATCACCAAGTCATCCATTGTCGAGAAATCTACAGGGTTAGTAATATCGATCACTACTTTACCTGCTAATTGAGTTTGGTATTTACCTATAATGTCATCAATCGCTGTATAAGGTACAGCGAATACAACGATATTACCATGAATGGTGGCATCAGCTTCTTGACCGATAAATTCTACCTTATTACCAGCAAGCTCAAAGTTTTTTGCGATTGCTTTAGCCATATTACCTTTACCAAAAATAGTCACTGTCATTTTATTTACCTCATTTCAAGAATTGTATTATTTAATCGAATAACATTGCATTACTTTGTCTTTTACCCATTGATAGAAGACAGCTCCATTAAGTCCTTATTACATCGCAAGGATGATGCGTAATAGCTTTGCCAATTCAATAAGGACAACTGTAAAAACGCTAGCTTACGATAGATAAATCAATGTTTACCCAATCATTGGGTAAGCATTGTTTGTCACACAGGTAAGTATTCTATATAATAAAGTTATATTTGATAATTGCGGTTTTTATAATAATTATTTTAAGTTTTACTTAATAATTGTTTATTTCTCAATTGAAGATAGATTTTTGTCGTTATAGCGAAATACGGTACTGTGAATTAGTTAATTGTCATTTGCGTAAATTTGGGAGTTTGAAGTGAAGCAATCGGTTCGAGTGAAATTGATTGTAACTAGAACAAATTTTGGCATGAAATATGGCAATTTGAATGCTTCGGTAGCAACTTTAGTGTGAGGGAAAGTTATGATGGACTATCACAAACTTATTTTGATTTTTGCAGCAGTGGTGAAACATGGCAGTATGAATGCTGCGGCAGCTCACCTCGGTATGACGACGAGTGCTATTAGTCAGCATCTGCGTAATTTAGAGCTGCATTATCAAATCAAGTTAATGCACCGCACCACGCGTAAACTCTATTTAACCGATGCGGGTAAGTTGCTCTTTCAACATGCTGAAAAACTAGAAAAACTATCAAATGAAATTGAGCAATCAATGTTGAATTTGCGTAGTGAACCAGAGGGAGAAGTGCGGATTAGTTTGCCCTCAGGTTTTATGAAATCTGCAGCATTAGCGCGTTGTTTGCAGAAAATTAATACCGATTATCCACTGATTCGGATTGTTTTATTGGCAAGTGATCGTTATGTGAATTTGATAGATGAAAACATCGATATTGCTTTACGAGTGGGAGACCATTCGGGGCAGTTAGACACGATAGAACGTTTATTAGCTCGTTGGAAACTGTGGATTTGTGCATCTCCAGAATATTTAGCTAAAAAACCTATTCAGAAAATTGTAGATCTTTATCATGCGGATTGGTTAAATCCTCATGAGCAGATTTTATACAATATGTTTGCTGCTCTAGATTTACCGCATAGTCTTCCTCCTAATCGCATAGATTGCTTATATTCCGTAGAATCTTCAACGATGTTGGCACTTGCTGGACTTGGTGTGACGGTAGCATTAGAGGGAGAAATCAGTGCTTTTGTCGAGCAAGGAAGATTGACGGTGCTGTTTCCTGATGTCCCGTTGCGTGAAGAAAATATTTATGCTGTCACTGCGCACCGTAATTACTCTGCTAAAGTGGCAAAAGTTCTCACTGTGTTAAAAGAGGGATTTGCGGAGAAATAGAATCGAATTGTTCATGGCTGTGCTATAGACGTGTTAGTAGCGAGAGAAGGTTTGATATGACTTCCTGTATTAAGTTATAAAAAACGGTATTAAGCGTAATTTCTTAATACCGTTTCTTGTTATTAAAGTGGAGAGGTTTTAAGCAATTTTCATATTACCTAATGTACCATCATCTTCAATTTGTTTTGCTTTACCAATAATCTCTTTAACTTTTTCCCCTTCTTTAAACATCACAAATCCGCCATTTTCCATTTTGGTCCAAGCTTCATTTTTGGTAAGAGGTTGCGTCGAAATTATCGTTACTTTATCGCCTGGTTTTGCATAATCATTAAAATCAATAAAACCATCATCATCTACGCGAAAAGCTTTACCGAAAGGTGCTTTGCGAGTGAGATAGTGTAAAAATGTTGAGCAATGTGCAATCATAAATTGCCCATTAGATAAAATGAAATTAAAAGTACCAAGTTGTGATAATTCTTGTGTTACTTCATACACTGCTGCAAAAATTTCATCTTCACTTGGTTTACGTAAATAACGACGTTTGAGAAATTCTGCCATATAACAGAAAGCTGCTTCTGAGTCAGTGGAACCAATTGGTTGTGCACGACAATCAGAAAGATCTGGTAAAGTTTTTAAATTACCGTTATGAGCGAAAACCCAATTTTCACCCCAAATTTCACGCATAAAAGGATGGGTATTTTCTAATGTAACATCACCTTGTGTCGCTTTACGAATATGCGCAATCACATTGAGTGATTTGATATGATATTGTTTTACGCAGTCAGCGATTGGTGATGAACTACATGGCTTATCATCACGAAATACACGCACACCTTTACCTTCAAAGAAAGCAATCCCGAAACCATCAGAATGGCAATCAGTAATACCTGCGCGACGACGGAACCCTTCAAAGGAAAACACGATGTCTGTTGGGGTATTACAATTCATTCCCAGTAATTGACACATAAATTAACCTATGAAAACTTAAATGAGTGAAAAAGAGTGCTTATTATAAACGATAATTCACATAGGAGTAGTAGGGTTATTAATAATAATTTGTTATATGAAATAAAGTTTTGGCGTAGAAAAATTATAGTTAGTTATTCGCTGTGATTATCGCTTTTCAAGATAGCTTGCTTCGCTAATTTTTGTTGTGCTCGGCGTTGTTGAAAAAATTGGCTGATCTTAGTACTGCACTCTTCTGCCAATACGCCAGAGGTGATTTCTACAATATGGTTCATACGATAATCATCAAACAAATGAAAACGTGAACCGATAGCGCCGGTTTTGTAATCCATTGCCCCAAACACTAAACGCTTGATACGACTATGTAAAATAGCTCCAGCACACATCGGGCAAGGTTCTAAAGTGACATATAATGTCGTATTCAATAAACGATAATTTTGGATTTTTGCTCCAGCTTGCCGTAAAGCGATAATTTCAGCATGAGCAGTAGGATCAGAAAGTGTTATGGATTGATTCCAGCCTTCAGCAAGAATTTCACCCTGTTCATTCACGAGAACGGCACCAACAGGAATTTCCCCTATTTCTGCCGCTTTGTCCGCAAGCAGCAGTGCATGACGCATAAATTTCTGATCTTGTTCTGTCATATCTGTTTCAAATACTAAATTGAGGTATAACCTTGTTGAGGAGAATTTGGTTTATCAGGGAATGTCATTTTAAGAAGCCCCTCTATTACCATTGGTTTTAAATATGTTTCTCGTAAGCTTTGTGCTTTTCGATTTAAAAGTACTTCCAAAATTGCAGTACGAACATAATGTCCTTTACATAGTTCATAGATAATGGCTCTCATTTTTGGAGGTGGTAAACGTTTATATTTTCGTACTTCTTCAGTAGATGAGAGAAGTTCATTCCTAAATGATTCTGTTAAAGTGTCAAGAGTATCAATAATTGGCATATCTACAGAAGAATGAAGATATCTTCCTAAGTGATCTCTTGTGTTATCCGTTAAGTTATTAGCGTTATCCGTTAAGTTATTAGTGTTATCCGTTAAGCTATTAACGTTATCCGTTAAGTTATTAGTGTTATCCGTTAAGTTATTAGTGTTATCTGTTAAGTTATTAGTGTTATCTGTTAAGTTATTAGTATTCTCACGTAAATTAGCTGTCGATGAATGCAAAAGATATTCTGTAGTTATCGTGTAGCCAGTAGGTAAGCTATATATTTTATTCTTTTTTTGTCCATTAGCTGTGAGAAACCCTTTTTTGATTAGTTTTTGTAGAGCAAGTGTAACATCTCTAGAATGTTTGCTTGTTAATTGGCAAGCTCTCGTATGAGTTATCGACCCTTCTATAGCTGCGGTTGTTACTATCATTTGTTCTTCATGATTTAAATGGTGATAACTATTACCAAAAATTTGCTCTAAGTGAGAAATAACATTTTGCGGAATTAAGCTAATAGTTGGTAATTCCAATATAGTTTGCTCGGAAGGGATATATTGTTCATATAGTTTAGGCGTGCGAAGTTGTGCAAGTTCCCATCCTCGATATATTTTAGGAACACCTGAACCAGCTCTTTCACCAGCACCGATCATTAGAAACATTTGATGTAAGCGTCGGTTTCGACAGTCACTTTCCCCGCCTTTTATTGCGATATCTGGGGAAATTCTCATTAACCCTGGGTTTCGGAAAGACAATTTATCAGGAAGTTTTTTTATTAAGATAGATGCCCTACCAGAATAATCTGTATGCACTAAAGTATTAACAAGAGCTTCACGAATAGCTTCATGTGTCTTTGATTGATCCAATCTAATTCCATTTTTTAGTTTAAAGGGAACTTTTAAATCAGCAATGAGTTTACGGTATGTCTTTCTATAAAAATCAAATAAATTTCCCGACCAAGATCCATCGGGATATATACGATCAGTCCAACGTTCAGCCTGAAAATGTTCTAATTCTTGGTAATCTACGAAATAATACGGGACAGCCTCTTGTATTGCTTCCCATGTTCCAAACATTAAGATTCCTGCAAGTGTGATTCCTTCTTCACCTGTTTGTCTATCTTTCCGCCATCCACCAATATTTTTGAATAACTCTAATAGATCCTTCTCTAGCCATATATGATTTGGTTTTGCTATGGCAAAAAGATTTTTATATGCTTGCAAACTATCTTTATCAATATCAGCTAAAGAGAAACCTTTTAGAATTTTGTCATCTCTACTAGATTCTATTTGCTCAGCCATCATCCGCTTTATTTGTTCTTCTGTACAACGATGATCACTCTCGTTTAAGCGAATAAAAGTTTCTTTCATTGGTTGGTTATTAAGATAAATTGGTTTTTCTTGCCTTTTAGCTGGTGGAATTTGAATAATAAGAATTGGTTTATCATTAATAATATGGACAGTTAAGTTATTATTATTTAATAGATTAAGATTAACTTTATTTTTATTATTAAGAATGTCAAAAAGTTGTTTTCTTACAAGATCAATATTAGATACACCTTCAATTTTGAATTTTCCCTTCTTCTCACTAACACCTAATATAACATATCCACCTCTACAATTTGCCATAGCACTGTAAGTGGGCCAAAAGTCGTCAGGGAGTTTTCCTTTTCCATCACGTCCTTGTGCAGATTTAAACTCTAACTCTTCTGATTCAGATAGTGTTTGTAGATCTAATTCATCTTTAATTGAGAGTGGTGTCACGACAGTTACCTATCAATAAGTTAGCGATTGTTTTATCTCATGATATAGAGAAATATCGATGGATAGAAGATCATTCCAACTCCTAATTAGGAGTTTAACTAGGGACTAATTTTATATTTAAAAATATTATTTATAAATAATTGGTTTAGATGGCGAACGTGGGCGGATTTGAACCGCCGACCTACCCCTTAGGAGGGGGTTGCTCTATCCAGCTGAGCTACACATTCGCAGTTGTTTATTAATTGTTATTGCTGTTTTTATGTTCTTGACGTAGTAACGAATTGTGCTGAATTTTAATCTTTTTTCCTTTCGCTTGAAAGTATTCTGCCAATTGTTGGGCGATATAAACAGAACGATGTTTCCCACCAGTGCAACCGATACAAATAGTAAGGTAACTACGGTTATTTTGTTCCAATAGCGGCAACCAAGTTTCAATATAGTTTCGAGTCGAATAGAGAAATTCACGCACAACATCATATTGGCGTAAAAAATCGATAATCGGTTGGTCGAGTCCAGTTAATGGGCGTAATTTAGGCTCCCAATGCGGGTTTGGTAAGAAACGTACGTCAAAAATATAATCAGCATCTTGCGGAATACCGTATTTAAAGCCAAATGATTTAATAATGATTTGTAACTCTTTGTCACCATTGCCATGCACAAATTCACGCAATTTTTCTGCCAATTGGTGTGTGGATAAGTTTGTTGTATCAATAATGAAATTGGCGTGCTGAAATAACGGTTCTAGACGTTCTTTTTCTAAATCAATGGATCCTTCTAAAGAGAGATTATCTTTGGACAATGGATGGGCACGACGAGTATCGCTATAGCGACGGATTAACGTATTACGATCGGCATCAAGATAAATAATTTGCGTATTACAAGATTGCGGTAATTGCTCTAATGTTTCTTCTAATTCTTGTGGTTGTAGCGGAATATTACGAATATCAACGCTGATCGCCACGTTTTGTTGGCTGGTTTGCAAAGTTTCAATCAGCTGTGGAATGAGAAACAGTGGTAAGTTATCAATACAATAATAACCAATATCTTCTAATGCCTTTAACGCAATAGATTTTCCTGCACCAGAACGACCACTAATAATGACAAGTTCCATCATATCCTCCCATCATTTGATTATTGCCGATAATCTAATCTGTAGTTTGCTCGCTTTCTTGCTGTTCTTCAACCGTTTCAGCGTGATCAAAGGCAACAAAAATAGACCAAACTTCTTCTGGGCTTTTAGCAAGGCGTAATTGTTTACATAAATTCTTGTCAGAAAAACATTCAGCAAGGTAAGGCAACAAAGGAGAACAGCTAGGACAACAAGTTTCAGGAATTAAAATGGCAAAAATAAGATCAACATCACGATGATCCGCCGCATCATATTTAATTGGTGTATCTAATTGTAGGAATACGGCAATTGGTTTATCGCCAGTAGAGAGCTTGGCGTGTGGAATCGCAATACCGTTATTTAAGCCGGTATTACCCATTCTTTCACGATGACAAATTGCTTCAAAACAGCTGTTTTCTTGTTCTTCAGTTTGCGATGAAACAATATTACAAATTAACTCAAAGACACGCTTTTTACTGGAACAGAGCAAACCAGTACGAATATTTTCTTTAGTAAGAAATTCAGTAATTTTCATACGATAATCAACGTGAAAAGCCTAAAGTTTAAAATGTTCACCAAGATAGACACGTTTTACGTGCTCATCGGCTAACACATCTTGTGGCGAGCCACTAGCAATCATTTTACCTTCACTAACAATATAAGCACGCTCACAAACATCTAAGGTTTCACGTACATTATGGTCAGTGATCAGAACGCCTAAACCTCGATCACGTAGCCCTTGAATAATATTTTTAATATCTAATACTGAAATTGGATCAACCCCAGCAAAGGGTTCATCTAATAAAATAAATTTAGGATTCGCCGCTAAAGCTCTGGCAATTTCCACACGACGGCGTTCACCACCAGAGAGAGATTGCCCTAAATTGTCTTTGATATGCGTAATATGAAATTCATCTAATAAACGTTCGAGTTCATCAATGCGTTGGTCTTTAGTGAGATCTTTACGAATTTCTAAAACTGCCATCAAATTATCGTGCACTGATAAACGGCGGAAAATTGAGGCTTCTTGCGGTAAATAACCAATACCTTGCTTAGCTCGTTGGTGCATTGGTAAACGGCTAATATCTTGATTATCAATGGTAATTTTACCTTCATCGTGACTAATTAAACCAACAACCATATAGAAAGTGGTAGTTTTCCCTGCACCGTTCGGACCTAATAAACCAACAATCTCACCAGAGTTAATGGAAAGACTAACACCATTAACCACCGAGCGACCTTTATAACTTTTGCTTAGATGTTCAGCAGATAAAACAGACATAATTTGCTCTAATTTGTTTTAAGTTGATTTGGAATTAAAACGGTTTTTACACGACCGCCATTACCATTCGCTTTAAGTTGTTGTTTCTTCACATCATAGGTAATCAAATCACCATTAATGCGGCTATCTTCTTGTTTTAATTGTGCGTTGCCGATTAACGTTAAAAATTCTTTACCCAAATCATAATGGACTTTATTGGCATTACCGTAAACCATTTTGCCGTTGTCTAATTGCTGTTGAAATTTCACTGGTGCGCCAAAGGCATCTACGGTCTCTTTTTTATTGTTGGCTTTTTCTTTTTCATTTGGACGTGTGATGATCACTTTATCAGCATTAATTTTTACGCTGCCTTGCGTGATAACAACATTATCAGTAAAAGTAACCACATTGCTTGTTAAATCAAGTGACTGGTTATTAGATTCGATATTAATTGGTTGTTCAGAATCCCCTGTTAATGCTACGGCAGAGTAGCTAAATAACAAAGTTAATAAGCCAAGTACAGTTAAATTAGTTTTTAATTTCATAATATGTCTTAACCTGTTCTTTTAGGGTCGCAGTTTGTTTTTGCAGATTACCGTCTAATACTTTGCCATTACTGGTAAAATTCAAGCCAGTTAGGGTCACCATTGTATCAGATGTTATGTCTTGTGTCGTTAAATTGACAAAGGCTTGCTCTGTATCAATCGTTTGTATTTTAGACTCTTTTTGTAGGCTTTGTAGCTTCACATTGCCTTGTAATGTGAGTTTATCTTTATCCATTAAAATTGCTTTATCAGCTTGTAAACGCCATGCTTTAGTTTCGTCTTTGTCATAAACATAAAGAACGGGTTGGCTAAAAACAGCTTTATCATTATTAAAATAATCTACGTTAGTGGATTCGGCTTGATATTGGATCGTACCAGTTGGACCATATACTGTCGTGGTCATTTGTTTAGCAATATATTCTGGATCTGAATCTTTTTTCGTTAATACTGGCACTGTATTTTGCTGTAATGAATAGAGCCATGCCAGTAGTGCAATCGCAATAATTGAAAGTACAATATTCCAACGAATGGACATAAATTATTTACCTTATTTAGGAACCTATTCTCGAGAAATTTAGCTGGCGGATCATATCATAAAATCCAGTAAATGAGTTATTTTTCAACAGGCAGCAATATTCTGTTAGAATAATCACTTTGTGATAGCGTAAAGAAGGCAACAATACGATGCAAGATATTCTTATCGAAGTTAAAAATCTGACATTTAAACGTGGTGAAAGGACGATTTATAACAATCTGAATTTAAGCATTGAGAAAGGCAAAATTACCGCAATTATGGGGCCTTCAGGAATTGGTAAAACCACACTCTTAAAATTGATTGGCGGGCAACTGATTCCAGAACAAGGACAAATTTTATTAGATGGACAAGATATTTGCTCGTTATCAACTAAAGAGTTGTATCGAGTAAGAGAACGGATGGGCATGTTATTCCAATCCAGTGCATTATTTACGGATATGAGCACTTTTGAAAATGTTGCATTCCCAATTCGGGAACATACTAATTTACCGGAATCGATTATCCGCAAAATGGTATTAATGAAATTAGAAACCGTAGGGTTGCGTGGTGCTGCGGAATTGATGCCGAATGAGCTGTCTGGAGGAATGGCAAGACGAGCAGCGTTAGCAAGAGCGATTGCTTTAGATCCCGATCTGATTATGTATGATGAGCCATTTACTGGTCAGGATCCAATTAGTATGGGCGTGATTGTGGATTTGATTAAAAAATTGAATGAAACCTTAGATTTAACCTCTATTGTGATTTCTCATGATGTGACCGAAGTATTAAGTATTGCTGATTATGGTTATATTGTGGCAGAGCAAAAAATTATTGCGGAAGGAACACCAGAACAATTAAGAGCGAGTCAAGATCCAAGAGTTATTCAATTTTTATCTGGGCAGGCAGATGGACCTGTGAAATTCCATTATCCAGCAGAAGATTATGAAGAGGAATTATTTCAGTGAAAATAGGCATTATTGATCGGCTTGGGCAACATGGTGTGCGTTGGATACGAACATTAGGAAAGTCTGGGTTAATGTTATATGGTGCATTAGTTGGTAAACCACAATTTCGCAAAAATTTTCCTTTAGTGGTGAAGCAATTATATGTATTAGGTGTGCAGTCATTACTGATCATTGTGTTATCAGGGCTGTTTATTGGAATGGTGTTAGGGTTGCAAGGGTATGTGATCCTTGTCGATTTTTCAGCGGAAACCAGCTTAGGTCAGTTGGTTGCGTTATCCCTTTTACGTGAACTTGGACCTGTGGTAACGGCATTATTGTTTGCTGGGCGAGCGGGCTCAGCATTAACAGCAGAAATTGGTTTAATGAAAGCAACGGAACAATTATCAGGATTAGAAATGATGGCAGTTAATCCGTTGCGGCGTGTAATCGCACCAAGATTTTGGGCGGGAATGATTGCCATGCCGTTGTTAGCGTTGATTTTTACTGCAGTCGGCATTTGGGGCGGTTCACTGGTTGGCGTAGATTGGAAAGGTGTGGATAGCGGTAGTTTCTGGTCAGTGATGCAAAATTCTGTTGTTTGGGGCAAAGATATTGGTAATGGCATTATCAAGAGTCTCTTTTTTGCGGTGAGTGTAGTATGGATCGCCTTATTTAATGGTTATAACGCATTACCAACTTCAGAAGGTATCAGTCAAGCAACAACCAAAACGGTAGTACAAGCCTCATTAGTGGTTTTAGGACTGGATTTTATTTTAACGGCATTAATGTTTGGTGGAAATTAATTGCAGGATTGTGCAATAAACAAGGATTATTTATGAAAAATACAGTGAAATATGAATTTTGGGTTGGATTGTTCTTATTGTTAGGTATTGCTGCATTAGTTTTTCTTGGACTAAAAGTCGCTAATGTGCAAAGTTTTGGTGAGTCGCAAACATATCGTGTGACTGCGACTTTTGATAATATAGGCGGATTAAAAGTCAGAGCGCCAGTCAAAATCGGCGGTGTGGTAATTGGGCGAGTAAGCGATATTGAATTAGATCCGAAAACTTATTTACCACAAGTAACGTTAAGAATTGATGAGCGTTATAACCAAATTCCAGACAATAGTTCGCTTTCCATTAAAACAGCAGGATTACTCGGTGAACAATATATTGCCTTGAATATTGGATTTGATGATGGCGAAACCCTGATGTTAAAAGAGGGTAGTAAGATTACTGATACAAAATCAGCAATGGTTTTAGAAGATTTAATTGGTCAGTTCTTATATGGTGATAAAAAGTCAGCTGAGTCAGCAGAACCAGCGGAATCAAATAAATAATAATAAAAGAGGAGAAGCACAATGTTAAAACGTTATACTCAAAATATGATGCGTATGTTGTTAGCAGTTGGTTTATTACTAACTAGCTTATTTGCGGTAGCAGAGCAAAATCCTTATCAATTAATGCAACAAGCATCAGATAAATTATTTGCGGATATTACTGCAAATCAAAGTCAAATTAAGCAAAATCCGAACTATTTACGTACTATCGTGAAACAAGACTTAATGCCTTATGTACACGTTAAATATGCCGGCTCATTGGTATTAGGTAATTATTTTAAAGCTGCTACACCAGAACAAAGAGAAGCTTTCTTCAAAGCCTTTGGTAATTTTATTGAGCAATCTTATGCACAAGTCCTCACTTTTTATAGCAAACAAAAAGTAACCATTGAGCCAGAGAAATCGGTAGAAGGTAAGAATATTGTTAATATTCGAGTTGTGGTGGAACAAAATAATGGCGCTGCACCAATCAATTTAGATTTCAAATGGCGTAAAAACAGTAAAACCAACGAATGGCAAGCCTACGATATGGCGGCAGAAGGCGTAAGTATGGTGGAAACGAAGAAAAATGAATGGAGCGGCGTATTACGTAAAGATGGTATTGAAGCGTTAACGGCGCAAATTGAAAAATCAGCCAGCTTACCAATCACATTAGATAAGAAAAAATAAGATGAGTGAGATAAAGCTAACTTGGCAACTAGACACAACGACGGATAATGTCGTTGTATCATTAGTTGGCGTTTTAAATCGACATACGTTGTTACCATTATGGCAACAACGTCAGCAGTTCGTATTAGCGAATAATGTCGAATGCCAACATTGCCAAAATATAGTCTGGGATCTAGAGGCAATTAGTCATATTGATTCAGCTGGGTTTGCGTTATTAACGGAATTATTAAGATTAAATCCAGTGGAACAAGTTAAGTTGATTAATGTCCCGACACAATGTTTAAATTTGGCAGCGTTATTTTCATTAAAAGAGTGGTTAGCAAAATATATCAATAAATAGGATCAAATATGGAACCAAAAGAGATTGAACAATTATTAAAAGAAGCATTAGGTTTAGATGAAGTTTATGTGCGTGGTGAAAATGCACATTTTGATGTGATTGCTGTCAGTGATAAATTTGCTGATCTCTCTCGAGTAAAACAACAACAAATGATCTATGCGCCATTAATGGATCATTTAGCAACTAATGCAATTCATGCATTAACGATTAAAACATTTACCGTAGAGAAATGGAAAAGAGAGAAACTCTTTTTTAATCTATAATTGTGACTAACAATCTTAAAATGCGGTAAACACAATGTGCTTACCGCATTACTTTTCTTCAATTTATTATCAAGCTATTAGGAAGCATTATGTCATCGCCTAAATTTGTTCATCTACGTGTCCACAGTGACTTTTCTATGATTAATGGTTTAGCCAAAGTAAAATCGTTGGTGGATGAATGTGCAAAGCAGCAAATGGTGGCAATGGCATTAACGGATTTCACCAACTTTTGTGGATTGGTGCGTTTCTATGGTGCTGCACTGGGAAAAGGGATTAAACCGATAGTCGGCGCTGATGTATTGGTAAATACACCAGAATTGCCTGATGAACCTTTTGAACTCACGTTATTAGCCAAAAATAATACTGGTTATCAAAATATTACTTTATTGCTGTCACGAGCGTATCAGCGTGGTTATAAAGAAAATCCAACTATTGAGCGTGAATGGCTAATTGAATATGCCGAAGGCATTATCCTCTTATCTGGTGGCAAAAATGGCGATATTGGCAAGTTTTTACTTCGTGATAATCAAGTATCCGCAGAAGCCTGTTTAGATTTTTATCAACAATATTTTGCTGATCATTTTTATCTTACTGTTAGTCGTACTGGACGTAATGATGAAGAACATTATGTGCAATCAGTAGCCGCTTTTGCTGAACGTCATAAGATCCCATTAGTGGCGACTAACGATGTGATGTTTTTGCATGAAGATGATTTTGAGGCGCACGAAATTCGTGTTGCGATTCACGATGTCTTTACGTTGGACGACCCTAATCGACCAAAAAATTATAGTCCAAAACAGTATTTTCGCAGTGAACAAGAGATGTGTGAGCTATTTTCTGATATGCCAGAAGCATTAGAAAATAGTGTCTATATTGCCCAACGTTGTAATGTCACCATTCGGTTAGGCGAATATTTCTTACCACAATTTCCAACAGGTGATTTAAGTACAGAAGACTTTTTGATTCAAAAAGCAAGAACAGGTTTAGAACAACGGTTAGCGGTTCTGTTCCCAGATGAAGAGGTACGAAAGCAAAGACGTGGTGAATATGATCAGCGTTTGGAAACCGAATTAAACGTAATAAATCAGATGGGATTCCCCGGCTATTTCTTGATAGTGATGGAATTTATCCAGTGGTCGAAAGATAACAATATTCCAGTTGGTCCGGGACGTGGTTCGGGAGCGGGTTCGTTAGTAGCGTATGCGTTACGAATTACTGATCTGGATCCTCTTGAGTTTGATCTACTCTTTGAACGTTTTTTGAATCCTGAACGTGTTTCAATGCCAGATTTTGACGTCGATTTCTGTATGGATGGACGAGATCGTGTGATTGAACACGTTGCCGATATGTATGGGCGTGATGCGGTTTCTCAGATTATTACCTTTGGTTCAATGGCAGCAAAAGCGGTAATTCGTGATGTGGGGCGTGTGTTAGGACATCCTTATGGTTTTGTGGATCGTATTGCTAAATTGATTCCGGGCGATCCCGGTATGACGTTGCAGAAAGCGTTCGATATGGAGCCGAAATTAGTCGAGGCTTACGACGGTGATGAGGAAGTTAAAGAGCTGATTGATATGGCTCGTAAGCTCGAAGGGGTAACACGTAATGCAGGTAAACACGCCGGTGGTGTGGTAATTTCACCAAGTAAGATTACTGATTTCTCGCCAATTTATTGTGATGATGAAGGGAAGCATCCTGTTACTCACTTTGATAAAAACGACGTTGAGTATGCAGGTTTAGTGAAATTTGACTTCTTAGGGTTACGCACATTAACCATTATTCAATGGGCTGTGGATATGATTAATGAACGGATGCGTCGTGAAGGAAAACCTGAGATCGATATTCATCATATTCCATTGGATGATGAAAAGTCATTTAAGTTATTGCTTGATTCGCAAACGACGGCGGTATTCCAACTGGAATCTCGTGGTATGAAAGATTTAATTCGCCGCCTTAAACCAGACTGTTTTGAAGATATTATTGCGTTGGTGGCATTATTCCGTCCGGGTCCATTGCAATCGGGAATGGTGGATAACTTTATCCGTCGTAAACATGGTGAGGAACAAATTTCATACCCTGATGCTGAATATCAACACGAATCCTTAAAACCAATCCTTGATCCAACCTACGGCATTATTTTGTATCAAGAGCAAGTAATGCAAATTGCGCAAGTGTTGGCGGGATATACGCTCGGTGGTGCGGACTTATTGCGTCGTGCAATGGGTAAAAAGAAACCAGAAGAGATGGCAAAACAGCGTTCGGTATTTAAAGAAGGTGCCATTAAAAATGGCGTTGATGGCGAATTAGCGATGAAAATCTTTGACCTAGTAGAGAAATTTGCGGGTTATGGCTTTAATAAATCGCACTCGGCAGCTTATGCCTTAGTTTCTTACCAAACATTATGGCTTAAAGCGCATTTCCCAGCCGAATTTATGGCAGCGGTAATGACCTCGGAAATGGATAAAGTCGAAAAAGTGGTGAATTTCTACGATGAAAGCTTGCGTATGGGGCTTAAAGTGGTACCGCCAGATATTAACACAGGAAAATATCATTTCAGTGTTAATGAAAAGGGTGAGATTGTGTATGGCATCGGCGCTATTAAGAGCGTGGGTGAAGCAGCGATAGAAAATATTATTGAGGTAAGAGAGAAAGGCGGACGTTTTAGAGATGTTTTTGACCTTTGTGCCAGAATTGACCTGAAAAAGATTAATCGTCGTGCTTTGGAAAACTTAATCAAGGCAGGAGCGTTAGATAAGTTAGGACCACATCGAGCGGCGATTGCTTTAAATTTAGAAGATGCGCTGAGAGCATCAGATCAATATGCGAAAGATGAAGCGTTGGGGCAAACCGATATGTTCGGCGTATTAACCAGCTCGCCAAAAGAGGTGGAGCAAGCCTACGCCAATACACCGAAATGGACGCAAAAAATGGTGTTGGATGGTGAGCTAGAAACGCTAGGGTTATATTTGAGCAGCCACCCGATTAATCGTTATATCAAAGAGTTATCACATTATAGCCGCCGTTTAGCAGAAGTGTCCGTAACACGACGTGGCGAAGTGGCTACGGTAAGTGGTTTGGTAGCGAATTTCCGTACCGTTTTAACTAAACGTGGTAATCGACTCGGTATTTTAACGATAGATGATCGTTCGGCACGTTTAGATATTACTTTATTTACGGATTCATTAAATGAATTTGAACGTAAAATCCACAAAGATCACATCGTAGTGGTCAGCGGTTCAGTGATGCCGGATGATTTCACTGGCGGTATTCGAATGATTGGCAGAGATGTCAGCACATTAGAAGAGATGCGGCAAAAATTTGTGAAAAGCCTAGCAATTGCCTTAAAAGAAGAGCAATTAACGCCACAATTTATTGAACGTTTTAAACAGATTATTACGCCATACGCACAAGGCACAACGCCAATTCATATTTATTATGATAGCCCGAAAGGACGTGCGATGCTGACATTAGGAATTGAATGGCATGTAACACCACACGACGATCTAATCGGGGAATTAACGGAATTTCTCGGCGAAGATCAAGTTGAGTTGGAATTTAGTTAACAGTTAGGTTTTGCATTACTAGCAAAACCTAACGTTAGTGAGATTAAAAATACCACTTCGCTAACAACACACCAGCAACAACAGCGATATTTAAACCTGTAGCAAGTGGGTTAGATTGGGAAAGTTGCACATTAGTCGCTTTGTCATCTAAATCTTTCAGCGTATTTTCTGACAAAATAATTGCGACTTTATCAGCAAATTTAACTTGATTAAGCGGGGTTGCTTGTTTTGCTAAACTTGCTCTCACTAATTGATAACCCGCTTGTTGTAATTGATCGAGGGCAATCGTAGCATGTTCAGTTTCAAATAAACGAGTATGTTCAATACCGCCATCAGCAACACGCATTGACGCAGGGCTTTGTACCAGATCGATATTGTCAGTAACAAGATTTTGTACACCATAAAAAGCTAACGTCTTTAATACACCACCGATATTCGCCGCATTACCAACACCCTCTAACACCACAATACAGTCTTGTTTGCGAGGAATTTCCAAATAACTAGTCAAGCTTAATGGAGGGCGTTTTTTTACTAATAAGCAAATTCCGCCATGATGTTCTGTACCTGTTACACGTTGCATTTCATCATTTTTGACAACGTGATAAGCCTTTTTATTTTCGGCTAAATAACTCATCATCTCGCCCGCTTTTTTACTTAACTCTTGCGTTACCCATAAACGCACAATATCTTGCGGGCGATGTTCAAATAAAGCCAAGCAAGCGAGTTCGCCATAAACTTTAACTTCTTCCGCACGATTTTGGCGGATCTTTTCAGGAGCACGTGGTGATAATGGACCAGTTTTTTTCTCTTTGCTTTGACTGCTTTGGTTAGTCGCTTTGATTCTTACCTTAACTTCGCCCTCACCTACAGTAGTTGCTTTATGCGCGGTAATTTGCTGTTTACCACCCCAAATAGACGGTTTTTCGATGATGCGATCATTTCTTTCACGACGAGGTTTATCTGCAAAACGTGGTTTTTGTTCGCCAAATTGACGTTTGTTTTTGTCATTAGAACGGAATTTATTTTCTTGAAAAACAGGTTTTTTATTCATTGGATTTTATGTAGATTGGTTGATCGGAAAATTTCGCACATTATAACTGAAACAGTTGAGATGTATTAACAATTAATTGTAAACTTAAGCATTTCATACAAAAGCAGTTCCGCAGAAGAATTGCGTAACCATTTTTTGAATTATGCTACTATCAAGATTAGAACGTGCTCAAAGAAGATTAACTCGTTTGCCTGCATTTAAATTAAATCAATCACAAATTGAGATCCTTCCATCAGCAAAGGCGTTTAAACAAAAAATTCTTCAACTTATTCAACAAGTTGAAAAGCGAATTTATATCACTGCTTTATACTGGGAAAAAGATGAAGCGGGGCAAGAAATTCTAGAAGCGATCTATCAAGCGAAACAGCGCCATCCACAATTAGAGGTAAAAATCTTTGTTGATTGGCATCGTGCACAACGTGGTAGAATTGGCGAAGAACAAGGTCAAAGTAACGCGGATTGGTATGCACAAATGCGTCAGAAATATGGTTTTGATGATGTAGTTGTTTATGGTGTACCAATTAATACTCGTGAGATTTTTGGTGTATTGCATATTAAAGGGTTTATCTTTGATGACACGATTCTGTACAGCGGCGCCAGTATTAACAATGTTTATTTGCATCAATTAGATCGCTACCGTTATGACCGCTATCAAGTCATTACAGATGCGGCATTAGCTGACTGTATGGTGGATTTTATTCAACAGCATTTGAATGATATTTGTGCGGTAAATCGTTTAGATCAAACTCGTAAGCCAACTAAAGAATTACGACCAGCAATTCGTTCATTTCGTCGAAATTTTATGCTGACAGGGAAATATCCATGTCGTACCAATCAGCATTTATCAACGGAGCAATTAACAGCGACACCACTGTTTGGTTTAGGCAAGAATAATCTATTAAATAAAGTCATTGAGGCTTTATTTACGGTCACGCAGAAGAAACTCACGATCTGTACACCATATTTTAATTTCCCACGCTCGTTGCAACATCGTATTCGTACCTTATTGCACGAAGGTAAAAAAGTGGAAATTATTGTTGGTGATAAAACCGCAAATGACTTTTATATTCCACCATCAGAGCCGTTTAAATTGGCAGGCGCGTTACCTTATCTTTATGAGAAAAATCTGCGTCAATTTGCGAAGCGTTTTATGGAGTTTATTGAAAACCAACAACTAACCATTCGTTTGTGGAAAGATGGTGAGAATAGTTACCATCTTAAAGGTGTGTGGGTGGACGATAACTATATCTTATTGACGGGGAATAATTTAAATCCACGTGCGTGGCGTTTAGATGCCGAAAATGGCTTGTTACTACATGATCCGCAGCATACTTTAACCGAAAAAATGTGTATTGAGTTGGCGGAAATTCGTACTTATACCACCGTTTTAACCAGTTACCAGCAACTGGACAAACCAAGTAGTTACCCAGCTCCAGCGCAAAAAGTATTGCGCCGTTTTGAACGGATTAAAGCCGACCATTTAGTCAAAATGATTTTGTAATTATTAGCTTTTATAAGAGATATCATCATGATTTATAGTATGACAGCCTTTGCTCGCCATGAAATTCAAGCCGAGTGGGGGAGTGCCGTTTGGGAAATTCGTTCGGTTAATCAGCGTTATTTAGAAACATTTTTTAGATTACCTGAACAATTTCGCAGTTTAGAAAATAATTTGCGTGAAGTGTTACGTCAGCGTTTATCAAGAGGTAAGGTTGAATGTAGCCTTCGTGTTGAATTAAGTCATAGTAATGTAGGGTTAAATTTAAATCAGGCGTTAGCTTCCCAAGTGATTGACTCTTTACGCTGGATAAAAAGCGAATTAAAAGAGGGTGAAATTAATCCAATTGATGTGTTGCGTTATCCAGGGGTGGTGGATGATCCTAGCGTTGATCTAGATTTGATTAGCCAAGCGATTTTGGCTGGTTTTAATACATTATTAAATGATTTCATTGCCATGCGAGCCAGAGAAGGAGAGAAATTGGCTGAAGCTATTCTTTCTCGTTTGCAAGGTGTGGGGCAGGAAGTCGCCTTTGTTCGTCAAAAAATGCCTGAAGTGTTGCAGTGGCAGCGTGAACGTATTTTACAACGCTTTGAGGAAGTGCAATTACAGTTAGATCCAACACGCTTAGAACAAGAGATGATCTTGTTGGCGCAACGTGTCGATGTTGCAGAAGAATTGGATCGTTTAGAAATGCATATCAAAGAAACCGCTAATATCCTGCAAAAAGGCGGTGTCGTCGGTCGTCGTTTAGATTTTATGATGCAAGAGTTAAATCGAGAATCAAATACGCTTGCTTCTAAATCGATCAATACTGAAATCACTAATTCGGCAGTAACATTAAAAGTGTTAATTGAACAAATGCGGGAGCAGGTACAAAATATTGAATAGTGCTTGATGCACTATTCTTTATAAGCGCATTGCTTCTATAAATTCGGTAAACAAAGCATCATTCACGCGGCGATTGGGATAATACAAGTGATAGCCTTGATAAACCATTCGCCAATCTTGTAACACTTCGATTAATCGCCCACTCTTAATATCATCAATAACATTTTTTTGCATCGTCCAAATTAAACCTTGTCCGCTCAGTGCTGCTTGGTAAAAAATTGCTGTGCTATTAGTGACTAGGCTATCACTTGGTTGTACTTTAATGATCTTATTGAGCTGTTGAGGATCGAGAAATTCCCAAGATAATAAACCGCCATAAGTTGGTAAGCGTAAGGCAATAGTTTGATGAGTGATAAGATCAGCTGGTGTGAGAGGTTTGTTATGTTTAGCAAAGTAACTTGGGCTACCTACGACCGCCATGGATATATCGTCTGAAATTTTAACGGCAATCATATCTTTTGCCACATCTTCACCTAAACGAATGCCAATATCAAAGTGTTCAGCAACAATATCAATAAAACGGATATCTGAAATCAGTTCTAGTTTTACTTCTGGATATTGCTGCATAAATTGCTGCAATTTATGCCACAAACAACGAAAAGCACTTTCTGTACCGTTAATTTTTAATTGTCCACGCAAACTGTTTTGATATTGCCCTAATGCATTGAGCGAATGTTGAATTTCATTCATTAACGGCGTTAAATCATTAGCAAGTCGTTCGCCGGCTGGTGTTAATGAAACGCTACGGGTGTTGCGTTGTAGTAATTTGATATGCAAACGATTTTCCAGATTTTTAATCGCATGGCTAACGGCAGATGGTGAAACGCCTAAATGTGCTGCTGCTTTGGTAAAGCTACACTGTTTTGCTACATATAAAAAGATTTGTAACTCGTTTAAATTTTCCATAATTATTGAATTTAATTCATAAGGTCATTTCATTTTGTCACGTTTATCTGAATAATCAAAATTTCTATAATCATAGGACTCGTTGATATTTAAGCAAGGTCACAATAATTTTAGTTGTGATTAATAGAGAGGTTTATTATGAAGTATGTCAAATTAGGTAATACTGGTGTTGATGTTTCTCGAATTTGTTTGGGTATGATGGGTTTTGGTACACCAGGAAGTGAGAATGGGCTATTTCCTTGGGCGAAGAATTTTGATGAAGGTTTGACTATTTTTAAAAGAGCGATTGAGTTAGGGATCAATTATTTTGATACTGCTAATGTATATCAAAATGGAAGTAGTGAAGAAATTACAGGAAAATTCATCAAACATTTTGCACTTAATCGTGATGAAATTGTAGTTGCTACGAAGGTTCATTTCCCTATGCGAGGAGATCGTCCCAATAGTGGTGGATTATCACGCAAGAATATTTTAAGTGAAATTGATAATAGTCTGAAACGTTTGCAATTAGATTATGTTGATATTTACCAAATTCATCGTTTAGATCCCTTCGTTTCTATGGAAGAAATTATGGAAACGTTAAATGATGTGGTAAAAGCTGGAAAAGCTCGTTATATCGGTGCTTCTACTATTTATGCGTGGCAGCTAGAACGTATGCAGCAAATTGCAATACAGCATGGCTGGCACAAGTTCATTTCTGTTCAACCACAATATAATTTAATTTTTCGTGAGGAAGAAAGAGAATTATTACCTCTTGCTCAAGATCGAAAAATGGCAGTTGTGCCTTGGAGTCCATTGGCGGGAGGATTATGTACTCGTCCTTGGGGAACACAGACAGCAAGAACTAAGATAGATAATGTATCACCAATGGTTTGGGGGAACAGCCAATCATTGGATAAGCCGATTATTGATAATCTCGAAAAAATTGCTGCAAAGCAAGGTCGTAGCATGGCACAAGAGGCATTGGCCTGGATCTTGAGTAAACCGTTTATAACTGCACCTATTGTTGGAGCAACTAGTGTACATCATATTGAAGAAGCTATTGCAGCAGTAGATATAACATTAAGTACGGAAGAAATTAAAGCACTTGAATTACCTTATCAACCACATGTAAAGACGGCGGATTTTTAACATGAAAAAGGTTCTTTTAATCGGAGCAACAGGTTCATTAGGACGTGTTATCGCAAATTACTTGGAGCAAAAACAAGATATTTTGTTATCTGTATTAGCTCGTAGACCGCAATTGTTACCAAATATGGTTAAGGCAAAAATTTTTCATGGTGCAGTGGAGGATCAATCGATACTTTTACAAGCTTTGCAAGGTCAAGATGCAGTAATCTTTTGTTTATCGGGAGATTTGCCAAAATATTTTGCTAAAGTGCGTTATGCGATGCATCAGCAGCAGGTACAACGTATCATTGTGATTAGCTCAATTGGTATTTATGATGAACCAATAAAGCCTATCTTAAAACCTTATCGTCATTTAGCTGATGATGTTGAAAGATCAGGATTGGAATATACCATTATCCGACCTGATTGGTTTACATATGATCATGTCATCGATTATCAAATCACAGAAAAAGGACAGCAAGAACTACCGGGAGCAGTATCTCGTTTAAGTATTGCTGACTATATTTATCATGCATTGTTTGATATACACCAGATTGGTAAAAATATAGGTATTAGTTGTCCTAATTTATCCAATTAATAGTCTTTCGAGTAATACAAATATTTATTGGGTAATGGATGAATCATAAAGATTTAAAGTAAGTAATCTTTTGTAAAACATAAGAAAATTATAATAGGAGGGATTGATGCAAACTTTTTTTTCACAAATGTTTCCGCTAGGAGAAAAGAATGATGCCTACTCACAATATTTTACTGGGCAAAGTTATTTGGCACCGTTAGCGAACGGTGATTGTTCTGCATTTAATGTTACATTTGAACCTGGCTGTCGTAATCATTGGCATATTCATCATGGACAAAATCAGCTATTAATCTGCGTTGCTGGTGAAGGTTGGTACCAAGCGTGGGGAGAAGAAGCTATTCCTCTCAAAGCAGGAGATGTGATTGATATACCAGCAGAATTGAAGCATTGGCATGGTGCTGCTAAAGATAGTTGGTTTGCTCATATTGCTGTGATGGTGCCGAAACAAGGAGCAACTGCTGAATGGTGCGAACCGGTAACTGAAGAGCAATATGAAGCAGTACATATGACATATAGTGAAAAGGCATAAATATTGGGGAATTTATTTTTTGTAAGGAAATAGTCATGACAGAAAAAGTAGTTGTTGTAATAGGATCTGGTGCTATAGCTCAAGCAATTATTCGACGTATTGGTATAGGGAAACATATTTTATTAACTGATATTAATCTTGAACACGCCAAGAATAGTGCGCAAACACTTCAACACGCCGGTTTTAATGTTAGTACCGCATGGATCGATGTTTCTAACAGAGAGTCAGTGCAAAATATCGCTAATCAAGCCGTAGCAATGGGTGATATTGTTGGCGTTATTCACACTGCTGGTTTATCTCCGTCTCAAGCGTCAGCACAAGAGATAATAAAAGTTGATTTGTACGGTGCAGCACTTGTTTTAGAGATCTTTGGGCAAGTTATCTCCCAAAGTGGCGTAGCCTTAGTTATCGGCTCACAATCATCTCACCGATTACCTATTAATGAATTAACACAAGAACAAGCCGATAGCTTAGCAACGTCAACGCCTGAGGAATTATTACAGTTACCTTTAATCCAAAAAATTGATGACAGTTTATATGCTTACCAGATTTCTAAAAAAGGAAATGCCTTACGTTGTCAATACGAAGCGGTGCGTTTCGCCCAAAGAAAAGCTAGAGTAAATTGTATCAGTGCAGGAATTATTATGACTCCATTGGCTTATGATGAACTCAATAGCCCTGAGCGAGGAGCATTCTATCGTCAGATGTTAGCAAAATCTCCTGCTGGAAGGGCTGGTACACCAGATGAAATAGCAGCATTAGCCGACCTTCTTTTTAGTGATGCAGGAACTTATTTTTCGGGCAGCGATATCCTTATGGATGGTGGGGCTACCGCTATGTTTAAATATGGCGGTGTATAGTTGTTTTGTTTAGGAGAATTTTAGTAATAAGTTCAATATCTTACTATTTACTTGTATTGTTGCGATAAGGCTTAACTAAGAGGTAATTACTGAATGGCATGAATCGGTGAGTGATGAACAATATTATGCAGTGGATCATCAAAAGAGCTGAAATAGTTTATAGTAATAGCGGTATTAAGAGGATAAATATAGGAGAAGTAGGTTGGTAAAACTAAGTGTACTCTGGTTTTTGAAATGGATATTAATTATTGGCGTGATACTTTTTGCGAGCGTACAAGCCTTTCTATCTTTCGCACCGGTATTTGGTGGCGATCCAGATGCTGAAAGTGACGCTAAGATTGCCCGTTCTCCTCATTTTAAAAATGGTATCTTTGTCAATTTAGAACCAACAGCATTAGGCATACAAAGTGTTCCTGGTGAATCAAAACGGACGATTTGGGCTTGGTTATCTTCGGTAGTGTTTCCGCCTGCAGGGAAAGTACCAAGTGAGCCATTACCGAGTATGCCGTTAGATCAACAAAAAATGACTGCTGATATTGCTAATGATGTTGTGGTTACTTGGTTGGGGCATTCCAATATATTGCTGCACATAAACGGAAAAACCTTAATTACCGATCCAGTTTTTTATCGTGCTTCACCTATTTTTCTTGGTGGTAAGCCTTTTCCTGTTCAATATCCACCAAAAACTGCTGATCTGCCAATGATTGATGCAGTGATTTTATCTCATGATCATTACGACCATTTGGATTATCAGGCGATTAAAGAGATAGCTAATAAAGTGAAACATTTTTATGTGCCACTTGGCGTTGCAGCGCATTTGCAACGTTGGGGCATAGAGAAATCTCGCATTACAGAATTAGATTGGTATGAGAGCGCAGCTTTAGATGATATCAATTTAATCTTTACCCCAAACCGTCATTTTAGTGGGCGAAAATGGGGGAAAGAAACTAAAACGTTATGGGGAAGTTGGGTTATTCAAACACCAACACATAAACTCTTTTTTAGTGGTGATGGCGGTTATGGTAAGCATTTTGCGCAAATTGGCGAACAGTATGGACCATTTGATTTAGCGATGGTTGAAAATGGAGCTTATGATGCAGCTTGGGCAATGATTCATATGACGCCAGAACAATCTTATCAAGCCGCAATCGATCTACATGCAAAAGCAGTGATGCCGATTCATTGGGCGAAATATGATTTAGCTTTTCATCCATGGAAAGAACCAATTGAGCGTTACTTAACGGCAGCAAAAGAGGCACCTTTTCTTATTGTGACACCTAAAATAGGTGAAACTTACCGCCTTAGTGAAGCAGAAAATTTCCAAGAAAAATGGTGGCGAATGGTGAAATAGTTTTTTAATGTAACAAAAATTTTTAACTTATTGATTTTTAAAGAATGAAGTTCACTTTTTGAAGTGTTACTTCATTTTTTTTTAGAAAGTAAGGTGATCACTATCACAATTCTTATAATCTTTATTTTACTTATAACATATCCCTTTCTATACTAGATTCGGTTGGCAAAAATTAACCCATCCTTAGTATTAAATTTTTCTGTAAGGATTTCATTATGAGTACTCTCGCTTATTTACAAAAAATCGGTCGGGCATTGATGGTGCCTGTTGCTGCATTACCGGCAGCCGCAATCCTCATGGGATTCGGTTATTGGATTGACCCAGATGGTTGGGGTAGCAATAGCGCCTTAGCTTCGTTACTGATTAAATCTGGTGCTGCGATTATTGACAATATGTCATTACTCTTTGCTGTGGGTGTGGCGTTTGGTTTATCTAAAGACAAACATGGTTCAGCAGCGTTATCTGGCTTGGTTGGTTATTTAGTGGTAACAACTTTACTTTCTCCAGGCGCAGTTTCGCAATTACAAGGCATTCCGCTTGATCAAGTGCCGGCTGCATTTGGCAAAATTAATAACCAATTTATCGGTATTTTAGTCGGTATTATTTCTGCTGAGCTTTACAACCGATTCTCACAAGTTGAACTACATCAAGCATTAGCGTTCTTTAGTGGTAAACGTTTGGTGCCAATCATTGTTTCTTTTGTGATGATTTTAGTGTCATTCGTATTGCTTTATGTATGGCCGGTTATCTTCAACGGACTTGTTAGCTTCGGTGAATCTATTCAAGGGTTAGGGGCAGTTGGTGCAGGTATTTACGCCTTCTTTAACCGCTTATTGATTCCTGTTGGCTTACACCATGCGTTGAATTCCGTATTCTGGTTTGATGTTGCTGGTATTAATGATATTCCTAACTTCTTAGGTGGTGCGAAATCTTTAGCAGAAGGTAAAGCAATTCTTGGTCAAACAGGTATGTACCAAGCTGGTTTCTTCCCAATTATGATGTTTGGTTTACCAGCAGCGGCATTAGCTATTTATCATAGTGCGAAACCAGCGAAAAAAGCATTGGTTGGTTCTATTATGTTTGCGGCGGCATTATCTTCATTCTTTACTGGAGTAACCGAACCGCTTGAATTCTCATTTATGTTTGTAGCGCCAGTGCTTTATTTAATTCATGCGTTATTAACAGGGATTTCAGTATTCTTCGCAGCGACAATGCATTGGATTGCAGGTTTCGGTTTCAGTGCTGGTTTAGTGGACTTAGTATTATCTTCTCGTAACCCATTAGCAACACAATGGTATATGTTGATTGTACAAGGTGTGGTATTTGCAGGAATTTACTATGTATTGTTCCGCGCAGTAATCAAAGCGTTTGATTTAAAAACACCGGGACGTGATGATGAAAAAGATGATAGTGTGAGCACAAAAAATAGTGCAGCACCAGAAGTTAGTGCAGAAGCTAAAAGAGAACGTGCGAAAAACTTTATTGCTGCACTTGGTGGTAAAGAGAATATTAAAGAAATTGATGCTTGTATTACACGTTTACGCTTGATTTTAGTAGATCGTAATAAGATTAATGAAGCTCAATTAAAAGCCTTAGGTTCTAAAGGCAATATCAAATTGGGTGATAATGCGTTACAAGTGATTCTTGGACCAGAAGCAGAACTTGTCGCAGATGAAATGAAGAAACTCTAATTCTCTCTTAATATGTTGAGTAATCACCTTATTGGCAGCTACCAATAAGGTGATTTTTTATATATATGTATTTTGGATTATAGGAATAGCAGGTATGAATCGTCCATTAAAGAAAATAGATAAACGTTATAAGGATGAGAGTTCTTCAAATCCTGATTCAGATTTAGGTGAAACTTGCTGGGTTCTTAGTCATGTATGCTGTGTGTTTTTACTGATATTGTTTCTATTGGCTACTTATGATTGGATCCTTGCGGAAGTTACTACCCCAATACGTTGCGCTATCGCTGGAGATACAACTAAAGTGTTGATGTCGGTGGAAGAGTGGCAAAAACAACGGGGAATTGAACAATTAAAACCAATAAAAGATGAGGAAGAATATTCTAGTTTATTTAAGTCAGGTTATCAATTAACAGATCTTGAAAAACAAACAATTCCTCAAGTGATAAAGTTTAATAATCGTACCTATAAATTTAGGAGAATAAATCTAACCTCTAGCATAGCTTTTTATACAAGTGAAGAAAATTACTTGGATACTTGGATTACTTATTATTGGTTAATTTATGATACAAAGTTACAGAGGGTGCTTTTAAGTGCTAAAGATATAAGAGGATCTTATAAAATTTTATATGGAGAGCGAGCTAGTATAAGATGCGATATAAGTAATGTACATAAGTTAAATCTAATGTCTTATCAATATAACTTTTAAATAGTTAGATAAGTAGAGGAATGTAAAATGAATGAAGTGCAAAAACAACGAGATAATGCATTAATGAGTGCAGTAGCATATACTGATTTTTTTGATAAGAATAGTCTTTAAGATACCAGGATTTTTATTGGCTTAATGTGCAAAAAATCCCACATTTTTATCCATTAAGCCAAGTTTTAGATTAAAGCGCCAAACGTAAAATTTCTTCAGCTGCTTTTATATCAATATTTTTATGTTCGCCAAGATTATCCGGTCGATGTTCCGCTAATTTCTTCAATACTGTTGGGAATTGACTGTCATCAATACCATAAGCAGAAAGACGAGTTGGCGTACCCATTTGCTCAAAGAAAGCACGTGTTTTCTCAATCGCAATCTTGATACCTTCCGCTTCGTCATTACCTTGATAACACCAAACACGTTGAGCAAATTGGATTAATTTAGCTTTTTTGTTTTCACGTTGATGCCACATAATTGCTGGCACAACAATAGCTAATGTTTGACCATGATCTAAACCATATTGTGCTGTTAATTCGTGACCAATTGCATGAGAAGCCCAATCTTGTGGTACACCAACGCCTAAAATACCGTTTAGAGCCATTGTTGCAGCCCACATAATATTCGCTCTAACATCATAATTTTCTGGTTCAGCTAATGCTTTAGGACCTTCTTCAATTAAAGTAGCAAATACCCCTTCAGCAAAACGATCCTGGATTTTTGCATTAACTGGATAGGTCATATATTGCTCAAAAGTATGTACAAACGCATCAACTACCCCATTAGCAGTTTGTTTAGGCGGTAAGGAATAAGTGGTGGTTGGATCTAACACAGAAAATTGAGGCTTCACATATACTGAAAATAAACCCAATTTATCTTGGGTTGCTTTACGACTTACTACGGCATTCCCATTCATTTCTGAACCCGTTGCTGGCAATGTTAATACTACGCCAATTGGTAAGGCTTGAGTAATCACTTGTCCATGACTTTTCACAATTTCCCACTCATCACCTTGATGATGAATTGCTGCCGCAATAAATTTCGTACCATCTAACACTGAACCGCCGCCAACAGCTAATAAAAAGGTGATCTTTTCTTGACGTGCTAATTGTACTGCTTTCATTAAAGTATCGAATTGTGGATTAGGTTCGATACCTGAAAATTCGATAACTTCAAAATCACTTAATGCCTGTTTTACTTGATCATAGACGCCGTTTTTCTTAATGCTACCACCGCCATAAGTCATCAATATTTTTGCACCAGTAGGAATTTGTTGTTTAATTGCGGCGATTTGTCCTGCGCCAAATAAGACTTTTGTCGGTAGATGCAACATAAAATTGTTCATAATCACTCCTTTTAAATCACAATTATTTAAATAAAAAATGCTTTCCCATCAATAGGAAAGCATTAGTGCCATTAGCAATTAAACATTATTTTCTAACTGCAATGGCTTCGATTTCAATACCAACATCTTTTGGTAATCTTGCTACTTCAACGCAAGAACGAGCAGGGAAATTCGGATGGTTATTTTCTGTGAAAAAACGTTCGTATTCTGCGTTTACGGTAGCAAATTGATTTAAATCTTTCACAAAAACAGTCGTTTTAACAATATCAGCCACTTTCAGACCGGCTTGTTCAACAATGGCTTTGATATTTTCTAATGATTGTCTTGCTTGAGCAACAATGTCAGTTGGAATTTCTCCTGTTGCTGGATTCACTGGAATTTGTCCAGAAGTAAGAACAATATTGCCAAGATTAACAGCTTGTACATAAGGCCCGATAGCGGCAGGTGCTTTCTCTGTATGAATAACTTTTGTCATAATGACTCCTTATAAATGAATTAATGTGATTAAGCTAAAGTGGCGACCATAACAGCTTTAATAGTGTGCATACGATTTTCAGCTTCGTCAAATACGATAGAGGCTGATGATTCAAAAACTTCGTCTGTAACTTCTAAACCTTTTAAGCCATATTTCGCCGCAATTTCTTTACCGATAGTAGTGTTCTCATCGTGGAAAGATGGTAAACAGTGCATAAATTTTACTTCTGGATTGCAGGTTAATGCCATTAATTCTGCATTTACTTGATATGGTTTCATTAATTCGATGCGTTCTGCCCAAGCACTTTCAGGCTCACCCATAGATACCCAAATATCTGTATAAATAAAATCAACATCTTTTACGCCAGCAGCAACGTCCTCGGTACAGGTTATTTTTGCACCAGTTTGTTTAGCAATGTCTGCCACTTCGTCTAATAATTTTTGTTCTGGAAAAAATTGTTTTGGTGCAACAAGGCGTAAATCTAATCCCATTAATGCAGCGCCTTCAACGAATGAGTTACCCATATTATTGCGGGCATCACCGAGATAAGCGAGTTTCATTTGATCTAAACGTTTACCTTTGCCATGTTCTAACATTGTGAGAAAATCTGCCAGAATTTGTGTTGGGTGAAATTCATCTGTTAAACCATTCCAAACAGGAACACCAGAATATTGCGCCAATGTTTCGACTAACTCTTGCCCATAACCGCGATATTGAATAGCGTCATACATTCTACCTAAAACACGAGCAGTATCTTTCATACTCTCTTTGTGTCCAATTTGTGAACCGCTTGGCCCAATATAAGAAACATTAGCGCCTTGATCGAAAGCACCAACTTCAAAAGCACAGCGTGTACGAGTTGAAGTTTTTTCAAAGATTAGAGCGATATTTTTCCCTTTCAAACGAGGTTGTTCGGTACCAGTATATTTTGCTTTTTTTAATTCAGCTGATAAATCCAATAAGAATTGAATTTCTTGTGGGGTAAAATCTAATAAGCGCAAAAAGTGGCGTTGACGTAGATTAACTGGCATAAATACTCCCTATGTTGTGTTTAAGATTGTTGTAATTTCTTTAATTGATAAAGTTCCGCTAATGCTTGTTTTGGCGTTAATTCATCAGGATCTAAACTCGCAAGATACTGTACAAGCGCTTGGGTACGTTCATCAACAACAGGTTCAGCAGCAAAATCTAATTCAGTTTGTAAATTAGATTGCGTATTGTGTTTAGATAAGGTTTCTAATTGTTTTAGTTTGTTTTTGGCTAATTGGATTACTGGGCGAGGCACGCCAGCTAGTTGTGCCACTGCTAAGCCATAACTTTTGCTTGCTGCACCGTCTTGAACTGAATGCATAAATGCAATCGTATCACCATGTTCTTTTGCGTCAAGGTGAATGTTCATACATCCGCTTAATTGATCAGGCAGTGCGGTAAGCTCAAAATAGTGAGTTGCAAACAAGGTGAGTGAACGTAACTCTGTTGCTAACCATTCAGCACAAGCCCAGGCTAAAGATAATCCATCGTAGGTTGAGGTTCCTCGCCCAATTTCATCAATTAACACTAAACTATGATTTGTAGCTTGGTGCAAAATATTTGCCATTTCACTCATTTCCACCATAAAAGTAGAACGTCCAGAAGCGAGATCATCCGAAGCGCCAATACGAGTGAAAATACGATCGAGCGGACCAATCATTGCTGATTCAGCAGGAACGAAACTGCCTATATAAGCCATTAATGCAATCAATGCTGTTTGACGCATATAGGTACTTTTCCCACCCATATTAGGGCCAGTAATAATTAATAAATGGCGTTGTTGATTAAGTTGTAATGGGTTGGAAATAAAAGGTTGTTGTAAAACAGTTTCAACCACAGGATGGCGGCCACCTTCAATCTTAATTTCAATTTGTTTGCTGAATGTTGGCGCGACATAATTTAAGGTTTCGGCACGTTCGGCTAAGTTAGCCAAGATATCTAATTCCGCTAACGCCAAACTGGTCAATTGTAGATCAGCAAGATGTGGTAACACTAAATCGAACAGTTCTTCATAAAGTTGTTTTTCTAAAGCTAACGCTGCACCTTGTGCTTTTAAGACTTTATCTTCATGATTTTTTAATTCAGGAATAATAAAACGTTCGGCATTTTTTAGGGTTTGACGGCGCACATAATGTGCAGGTGCTTTTTCTGCTTGCCCTCGACTAATTTGGATATAGTAGCCATGTACTGCGTTAAAGCCAATTTTTAGTGAATCAATACCGGTAGTTTGACGTTCTCTTATTTCTAAATTTTCTAAAAATTGAGTAGCACCGCTGGCTAAATCTCGCCATTCGTCTAATTCAGCGTTATATCCGGGAGCAATGACGCCGCCATCACGAATGAGTAATGGTGGTGTGTCTATAATCGCTTTGCTTAATAATTGGTATAACTCGGTAAAATCTTTAATTTGTCCTAATAATGTATCGAATTGACCGTCATTATGTTGTTGTAACAAAGAAAGAATATCCGGGATTTGTCCTAAACCATGGCGTAGGCGTGTCAGATCTCGAGGTCTAGCAGAACGTAAGGCAACACGTGCTAAAATCCGTTCCATATCGCCAATTTGTTGTAAGAAAGGTTTTAATGCTGAATATAGATCAGTATTAAGTAATTGTTTTACCGCATTTTGTCGTTTCAGTAACTTTTCACATTGGCGCAATGGTTGATGAATCCAACGTTTTAATAGACGGCTTCCCATTGGTGTGTTGCAGTAATCCAACACAGCGGCAAGCGTATTTTCCGTACCACCAGCTAGATTTTGCGTTAGTTCTAAATTGCGACGTGAGGCGACGTCAATAATAATAAAATCGCTTTCTTGCGCTAAGCTAATAGCATTAATATGTGGTAAAGCTGTTCTTTGTGTTTCTTTTGCATATTGCAATAAGCAACCTGCCGCACATAGCGCAACAATGGCTTTTTCAACACCAAACCCTTTGAGATCTTGTGTGCCAAACTGTTTGTTTAATAATTTTATCGCAGTGACTAGTTCAAATTCCCAAATCGGACGACGGCGTAAGCCTTTATGGTGTTCAAGCAGTGACATCGCAGCGAAATTTTCAGGATATAAAATTTCAACCGGCATAATACGTTGTAATTCCGCTGTTACACTGGCTTCATTGGTATGTTCACTGATTTGAAAACGACCTGAACTCATATCAAGGGTAGCTAAACCAAACAATTTCTTTTCTTGATAGATACAAGCGATTAAGTTGTCTTGGCGCTCAGGAAGTAGCGCTTCATCACTGATTGTTCCCGGGGTTACAATGCGGACGATTTGTCGTTCAACAGGGCCTTTCGTCGTAGCTGGATCGCCAATTTGCTCACAAATTGCGACAGATTCACCTAATTGCACTAATTTAGCTAGATAACCTTCAACAGCATGATAAGGTACGCCCGCCATCGGAATAGGTTCACCAACAGATCTTCCTCGTTTAGTGAGGGTAATATCTAATAATTCAGATGCACGTTTAGCATCTTCAAAAAAGAGTTCATAAAAATCCCCCATACGATAAAACAGTAAAATATCAGGATATTCTGCTTTTAGTTGTAGATATTGCTGCATCATTGGGGTGTAAGAAGAAAGGTCACTGTCTAACGTCATCATAATTTATCCTTGCTTGATTGCGGTTGATAGTATAAAAGATGACGGCGTAAAGCGAAAGTTAACAAATTTCTGTTGCTGTAAATTGGTAATAAATTTTGAAAAAGATCGAGATTTGGAAGTAAGATCGCATTTTCGAGAAGTAGCAAAATAAAGTGCTTGATACTGTATAATTATACAGTATAATACACGACAGTAAATTTCCCTTTAAATAATGACAAAGGCAATAAAAATGAAAGATTTTGGTATGAATGAACAAAAAGAAAAAGCACTTGCGGCAGCATTAGGTCAAATTGAAAAACAATTTGGTAAAGGATCTATTATGCGTCTTGGTGACACTCAAACCCTAGATGTGGAAGCAATTTCAACTGGTTCATTAGGGCTAGATGTTGCATTAGGAATTGGCGGTTTACCAATGGGACGTATCGTTGAGATTTTTGGACCTGAATCTTCCGGTAAAACAACATTAACATTATCTGTTATTGCTCAAGCACAAAAAGAGGGTAAAACTTGTGCATTTATCGATGCAGAACATGCATTAGATCCTATCTACGCTTCTAAATTAGGGGTTGATGTACAATCGTTGCTTGTGTCGCAACCTGACCATGGTGAGCAAGCATTAGAAATTTGTGATGCGTTAGTACGTTCTGGTGCAGTTGATGTGATTATTATTGACTCAGTAGCGGCATTAACACCAAAAGCGGAAATTGAAGGCGATATGGGAGATTCTCATATGGGCTTGCAAGCACGTTTGATGTCACAAGCATTACGTAAATTAACCGGACATATTAAAGCAGCAAATTGCTTAGTAGTCTTTATTAACCAAATTCGTATGAAAATTGGTGTGATGTTTGGTAACCCTGAAACCACAACAGGCGGTAACGCATTAAAATTCTATGCGTCTGTGCGTTTAGATATTCGTCGTACTGGTTCAATTACTGATGGCGATGAAGTTATTGGTAGTGAAACTCGTGTTAAAGTAGTGAAAAATAAAGTAGCAGCGCCGTTTAGACAAGCTGAATTCCAAATTCTCTATGGTGAAGGAATTTCTAAAACAGGTGAGTTAATTGAATTAGGCGTGAAACATAAATTAGTGAACAAATCCGGTGCATGGTATTCAATTGATGATGAGAAAATTGGTCAAGGACGTACTAATGCAATGAAATGGTTGGCAGAACATCCGGAAGTTGCTAATGAATTAGAACGCAAATTGCGTGAGGAATTATTATCTAATCCAGATCAATTGTTAGTTGCTGATGAAGCTGATTCACAAGATGATGATGCGTTAGATTTTAGTGAATAATTCTAAATTCAATGTTAGATAGTTTTGTATTGCTTGCCAAAGAACTAGCAAATTAATTATATCAATATCATCTTCTCTGCCGTTGATGGCAGAGAAGATTAATAGAAATCAAATTAGCTAATCTCTTATTTCTCAATAATATGAATGATAATCTTGCTCTTGCTTATGTACTAAAGTTATTGGCTATTCGTGATTACAGTGAATATGAGTTGCGCTGTAAAATGCAGGCAAAAAACTTTTCTGCACAAGAAATTGAAGAGGTAATTGCGAAATGCCAAGCGCGTAATTGGCAAAGCGATTTACGTTTTTGTGAACATTTTTTGTTGTCACGTGTGCAAAAAGGCTATGGCTTGCAACGAATTAAGCAAGAAATGCAACAAAAAGGTATCCAAAATGAGATTTTGCAGCATGTATTAGCGCAAAATGAAATTGATTGGTTTGCATTAGCTAAACAAGTTCTGTGTAAAAAATATCCTAACTATGCCGAAGAAAAAGAATTAAAGACAAAACAAAAAATGTGGCGTTATCTTTATTCGCGGGGTTTTGCACAAGAGGAAATTTCGGCTCTTTTTAAAGAGTCAGACTGCTGACAAACCTAAATTTTGTCAAAAATTTCTATAAAATCGTTTTGGGTTCCCTCTCAC
>NZ_JTJL01000044.1 GCF_001678495.1 Gallibacterium salpingitidis | reverse complement strand
ATTGGAATGAGGATCAGCAAGAGTGTGAGGGTGTATTTCTTTTGCCTACTTTTCTTTATACAAGCAAAGACAAAAAGCGTTAGCTTTTTGAACGTTGCTTTGCAACGACCCGTTAGGGTGAGCAAGTGAACGAAGTACACTTGCGAATAAAAGTAGGTCGCCCTTTAGGGCGAAACCTAAATTTCAGATATAAAATAATTCGATTGAAACTTTAAGAAAATCAACTTTACCAACAAGCTAAAATAAAAGTTTCTTCAATCTTGAAGAGGACTTCTGCTGTTGAAACGTAGAGTTAAAATCCTTGTAGCAACAAAAACCATTATCCTACAAACAACTGCTGCCAAATTTCACTAATAAAGGCTCGTTGTGCTGCAAATGGTTCCGCTTCTACCACCGAATCACGTCCGGCTAAATTTAAATGATGAATATGATTACGCAACTCAACATAAATGGCGGTTAAACGCTCACCTACTTCTGCTGTAATCACTTGATATTTCACCATATCCTCAAAAATACGCACATTATCCGACCAAGTTGTCAGTTCTGGAATTTTTTCTGCATTTGCCAACATTAAATATTGGGCAATAAATTCAATATCAGTAATGCCGCCGCGATCTTTCTTAATATCAAAATAGCCTTCTGCCGTATGCGATAAATGTTCATACATCTTCTCGCGCATCTCACGCACATCTGTTTTCAATTTTTCCGGTTGTTGTGGCGCTGACAACACTGCACGACGAATTTCCGTAAAACGACTGCGCATTTCCTCTTCACCATAAACTGGTCTTGCTCGCACTAACGCTTGTTTTTCCCATGTCCACGCTTCGTGTTGTTGATAATCGTGGAACGCCGTTATAGAACTGACTAACAATCCTGCACTACCTGATGGACGTAAACGCATATCCACTTCATATAAAATGCCTGAATTAGTATTGATATTAAAAATGCTGTTAATTTTTTGCGCTAAACGCAAATAAAATTGCGCGCTATCAATACTGCGTTTACCACCAACGGTTTGTCCATTAGCCGGCGCATCATATAAAAAGACTAAATCTAAATCCGATTTATAACCTAATTCAATACCTCCCAATTTACCGTAACCCACTACCAAGAAACGTTTTTCACCTTCTTGCAAATGATCTGGTGTACCAAAACGTTGTGTCACTTGTCGCCAAGCTAAGTTCACCACACTAGCAATAATCGCTTCCGCTAAGAAAGTAAGATGATCACTCACTTTCATCACTGGTAACGCCCCTAAAATATCCGCTGCGGCCACTCGTAACTGTGTAGCTAGTTTAAATTGACGCAATACATCAATCATCTGCTCTTCATCTTCTTGCGGTACCCGCAACAAATAATGTTCCAATTCCGCTTGATATTGACTAAATGGCGGTGGTGATAACAATGTATTTGGATTGAGTAATTCATCGAGCAATAATGGATAATCGGCAATTTGACGAGCAACAAATGGAGAGGCGCTACAAAGTTTCATCAATAAAGTGCGTGAGTTCGGATTTTCACGCAATAATTCAAGGTAGGTTGTCCGCGTTGCAATACGTCCGATAATTTCCAAAATACGCGGCACTAAAACTACTGCTTGTTCCATTGCTAACATTTCATCAATTAACACTGGCAACAATTGTTCTAATACATCTCGTCCACGTACTCCCAATGATTTACGCAAAATCTCTTGTTTAAATTGCCACAAGTGTTCAGCAATTTTTTCTGGTTCAGCAACCGCTAACTTGTTTAATAAAGTCATCACATCTTGCTGATTAAAACTGATACCAAGAAAATCTTGCCATTCGCTCTCACTGGCATCTTCTTTATCATCTTCACTACCAATCAAATGATGGAACACTTCACGCACATTTTGTTGGTGTTGCGTCAATACCTGATAAAAACTCTGCCAGTTATAAATTGGGTATTCCAGTGTGACGATTTGTCCTTGTTGATTAAAATAGGTAAATGCACGACAAGCTTCCACTAATCGCTGACGATCTTGATCATTGGTTGGTAATAATTGTGTTTGCTGATCGTTAATCGCTTGCAACACATTCTCCACTCTTCGCAAAAAGAGATAAGCTTGCGATAAATGATTCGCTTCAAGTTGTTTTAACAGATCCAACTCAACCAATTTTGGCAAAATCAGTAATAATTCGCGCTGTTGTAAACTTTTTTCACGCCCACCGCGAATTAATTGGAACACTTGCACAATAAATTCAATCTCACGAATTCCACCAGCGCCTAATTTAATATTATCGACCAAACCACGACGACGCACTTCAGCACTGATCTTTTGTTTCATATCACGTAATGATTGAATTGCACTGAAATCAATATAACGACGATACACAAAAGGGCGTAATAATTGATTAAGATAGCGGTGATTAATATCGTTACTATCTTCGCCCATAATGCGCGCTTTGATCATCGCATAACGTTCCCAATCACGACCTTGTTCTTGGTAATAATCTTCCATTGAAGCAAAACTTAATGCTAACGCTCCCGCATCACCAAATGGACGCAAACGCATATCAACACGATAAACAAAACCATCTATCGTTTGCTGTTCTAATGCCTTAATAAAACGTTGCCCTAAACGGACAAAGAATTGTCCATTATCAATACTGCGTCTAGCCCCAACAGTTTCACCATGATCAGGATAGGTAAAAATCAGATCAATATCAGAGGAGAAATTTAATTCTCTTCCACCTAATTTTCCCATTCCTAAAATAATCAGTTTTTGTGCTTCCCCTTCGGCATTCGTCGGCGTGCCTAATTCTGTACAAAGCTTCTCATATAACCAATCTTTGGTGACAACAATGATCGCTTCTGCCAATGATGAAAGCTGGCGAAAGATTTGTTCTACTGTTGCTAAATTTAAACTTTGGCAAAAGCTTAATGTTGCCATTTCTTGATGACGGAATTGACGCAAGATTTGATACAAAATCGTTTCGTCAGTGACGGTTGCCAATTGTTCGCTCAAACGTTGTTGATAGTGATCACAATCGCTAAATTGTGGTGTACGCTCTAACCACCGTTGAAATAGTGTTGGATACTTTTGTAAGGTGTCTGCAACAAAATCAGAAAAATAGATCGCTGTAGCAATTTTTTGTAGTGGTTCAGTAAGGGCAGAAATCTCGATATGTAATTGATATTGTTCGTTATATTCTGTTGTTTGTAGTAAATCGAGTAAGCGTTGTTGTTGTGTTGGCGAGAGTTGCATAGGTATTTCCTTAATTACACTTGGTGACTTATGTCACCAAGCTATTAATTTACCAATTTTTCTAAGGTCGCCAAAACAATTTTTGAAGAGTGTTTGACCGCTATCGGTAAAAATTCATCAAACGACATATGCGATTGCTTATCTGCCACATCAGAAATCGCGCGAATAACCACAAACGGTACCTTGAAAGCATAACAAATATGAGCAATTGCCGCGGCTTCCATTTCAACTGCTGCTACAGTTGGGAAATCTTGACGAATACGTGCAATTGCATCTTCACCATTAATAAATTGATCACCAGAACAAACCAAGCCAATCACCGCATTTTGCCCTTGTTCTGTTACTGCTGCAGTAACAGCATCAATTAACTTTTGATCCGCACTAAATTTTTCCGGACAAGCTGGTAACTGTCCTTTTGCATAACCAAATGCCGTCACATCAGCGTCGTGATAACAAACCTGATCAGAAATAATAATATCGCCAATATTTAATTGTGGATTTAAACCACCAGCTGAACCTGTATTAATAATGCAATCAGGCTGGCAAGTAAGAATCAATGCTGTTGTTCCCATTGCAGCCGCACTTTTACCAATTCCTGATTGTAACAATGCAACATCATGCTGCCCAATTTTTCCTTCATAAATCGTACAAGTCGCTAATTGCTTTACTTGTTTGTTCTGCATTAATCCTTGTAAGATTTCAACCTCTTGTGCCATTGCACCGACAATTCCGATTTTCATTTATGCCCTCGTTGTTGCTGTAAAAGTTTATCTGCCAATGAATCCAATACTGCCATTGTGTAATCATCGTTATAAAGGGTACTTTCCGTTAGCACATAACGTCCATCAACAGAAACAAACGGCAACGTAAACACACCATATTTTTTAGTTTCATCAATCGCCTGTTTTACTTTTCCTTCAGTAACTGGTGAATTTAATAATTCAGAAAAGGCGTTAATATTAACCTTTTTGCGCTCTAGCCATTGTTGCAAAAATTCACCACGACCTTGACGGTTCTTATCAAATTTCAATTCTGCTGTATCGAAAATAAATAAATCCGCTAAATCAGGACGACCTAAATTTTCTAAAGCATAATAGACCGAAGCGGAATAATGCCCTGTTTCCGTCGCTGCGGGGATCCATTCAATTTCAACTTCATTTGGATTCATTCTTTTGTATAAACTCAAATTATCTGCGGCAATCAAACAGATACGACATTCATAAGCAAAGAAAAATTTAATCCTGATCTTTTTATCTGGCAATGGTGTTTCCTGTAACGGCTTCTTATAAGAAAAGTAGTCTTTACCATCTTTAAAAATAGGTAATTGTTCCGCATAGCTGGTGGAAAAGAAGAATCCAAACCATGCTAATACAACAACACGTACTACAAATATCACGCTATTCATTGCTTATCCTAATGCTTCTATATAATTTACTAATAATTGTACTTGTCTATTGCCTCGATATTCATTCACCGCAAGGTGATAGACCATTCTTGCTGATTTTATTGACAAATCTGGATATAAACGTGTATCAGCATTGAACTGAATCGCGTCAAACATATTGCCACCAGCAAGTGGTTCTACTAACATTTTTAAATGTTTTTCCCCCACAATGCGCTGCTGTAAAATTCTAAACTCACCATCAAATTGCGGCTCTGGAAAATGTTGTCCCCAAGGTCCTGCAAATTGTAATTTTTCTGCTGTTTCAACATTCATTTCTTGTGAATTTAATTCTCCATCGGTATAGATCACCCCTTGCAAGGCTTTTTCATCTAGCCATGCTTTTGCATATTGATTAAACAGTTGCTGAAACTTTGGAAAATAGGCTTCATTAATACTTAGCCCCGCTGCCATTGCATGCCCGCCAAACTTGATAATAATTTCAGGATGCTGACTATGGATATATTCCAATAAGTCCCGAATATGTAAGCCTTCGATCGAACGTGCCGAACCGCGTAAAATACCTTGTTCTTCTTGTGCAAACACAACCGTTGGACGATGAAATTGATCCTTCATTCTGGCAGCCAAAATCCCTAACACACCTTGATGCCAATCAGGTTGATATAAAGCAATCGCGAAAGTATCTTGCTGATATGTCGATTTCAACTCACGCAAAAAGTGCAATGCCTCTTGCTTCATACTGGTTTCAATCTCTTTACGCGTCTGGTTCAATGTATCGAGTTCAAGCGCTAATGCTCGTGCCTGTTCCATTGTTTCTGCTAATAATAATTCCACCCCAAGCGACATATTATCAATACGCCCTGCTGCGTTGAGTCGTGGTGCAATTGAAAAACCTAAATTACTCGCTACCAATTGCGTAATATCTAAATTAGCTACTTCAATTAAGGCTCGGATACCGCAATGACAATGTTCTGCTCGAATGCGTGCCAACCCCTGTGAAACCAAAATACGATTGTTGTAATCTAGTGGCACAACGTCAGCTACCGTACCTAACGCCACTAAATCTAACAGTTCCGCAAAATTTGGCTCCGCCCGATCAGCAAATAAATTATGTTCGCGAAACGCTGCACGCAACGCCACCATCAAATAAAAAGCAACACCAACGCCAGCTAAATATTTCGATGGAAAACCACAATCACGCAAATTAGGATTAACAATCACATCAGCATTTGGCAGCCGTTCGCCTGGTAGATGGTGATCGGTAACAATCACTTGTACCTGATGTTGTTTTAAATAATCAATGCCTTCTAATGAAGAAACACCATTATCAACAGTAATCACCAATTCTGCTTGTTTTTGCAACGCTTGCTGCGCTACCGATACACTAAGTCCATAGCCTTGTTCGAAACGATCTGGCACTAAATAATCAACAGATTGAAAACCCAATTGACGCAGTGCCAATACAGTTAACGCGATACTGGTCGCGCCATCTGCATCAAAATCGCCCACAATAACAATGTTTTTCTGTTGTTGATAAGCTTCGATTAATAGCTTAGTAGCTCGCTCCAAATGACTGAGCAATGAAGGGGGAAGCATAAACTTTAGGGCATAATTAAGATGTTGAACTGTTGCAATACCACGACTGCGATAAATACGATCCAATAATGGATCATCACAAACTGCAACTCCTTCTGCTAACGCTCTCCTTTCAATTCTTTTCAGCACAACAACTACCTTACATCTACTACTACTTCTGACTTATCTGTTACTTCTACAAATCAATATCGCTCGCCTATTATAATGCGAAATTGTTTATGGCTCTTGTAATATCTTCAATAATTCTTTTGGCGGCACGTATCCGCCTAATAATTCACCATTTGGTAAAATAATACTCGGTGTACCATTCACGCCATATTGCAAGCCTAATTGATAATGTTTAGCGACTGTTTGTGGTGTTTTTAACTCTTTCGGTAAATTGCCTTTTTCCGCTTCATCTAATGAAAAAGCAGGATCTTTTGAGGTCCAAATACTCTCCATTTGTTGTGCAGCTTGTGATCCTAAACCACCTCTTGGAAAGGCAAGATAACGAATGGTAATACCGAGATCGTTATAATCTTTCATTTGTTCGTGCAGAATATGGCAATAATGACAGGTAATATCCATGAAAATGGTTACCACATATTTCTCATTTTTCGCCGGATATACGATCATTTGATCCGACAATTTATTAACCTGATCTAATAACAATTTACTAGAAAGATTCACTGGCCCTTTATCTGTAATCTGATAAAGATTACCGTAAAGCACATATTTACCATCATCAGAAACATAAACGATACCTTGATCGGTTACCGCTGTTTTTACTCCTGCGATTGGTGAAGGTTTAACATCTACCTCTTTTACGCCTAGTTTTTTTAATTCTGCAATAATTTGTGCATTATCCGCTAACGCAGTAGTTGCGGTTAGCGCTAATAACAGTGCGAGTGCGTGCTTTTTCATAATCTTTCCTTATTTAATATATTGTTTTACCGGAGCAAAACTTTGTCGATGCTCTGGCAAAATACCATATTTTGCTAAATTTTCTAAATGCAAGGCTGTTGGGTAACCTTTATGTCGATCAAAACCATATTCCGGATATTTTTGATGCAACTCAATCATCTCTTGATCGCGTGCGACTTTTGCCAAAATAGAAGCTGCGCTAATTTCTGCAACTAAACTATCGCCTTTCACTACTGCTTGCGCATTAATCCCTAAATCTTTTGGAATACGGTTGCCGTCAATCAAAACAAAATCAGGTTGAATCGCTAAACCTTGTACTGCTCGACACATTGCTAACATCGTCGCTTGCAAAATATTGAGTTGATCGATTTCACTCGCTTCCGCTCTGCCTAAGCTCCAGGCTAATGCCTTTGCTTTAATTTCTTCTGCAAGTTGCAAACGTTTTTTTTCAGATAACTTCTTTGAATCAGCCAATCCTACAATCGGTTGTTTAGGATCTAAAATCACTGCTGCGGTGACTACTGCACCAATTAGTGGACCTCGTCCAACCTCATCTACACCAGCAATTAATTTTGCTGATGGATAGACAAATTCCATTATATTCTCGCCTCGCTTTCTAATACTAACGCCACTGCTTCCGCTGCCAATTTATCTGCATCTTGTTGAATGGCTCGGTGTAAATCGGTGAACGTTTGCTTTAATTGTGCCGTATGGCGTAAATCTTGCTCTTCTGTTGAGAAATATCTTGCCAATTTTGCTGCTAATAATTCAGGTTCACATTGTTCCTGAATCATTTCCGGCACCAATAAATCATTCGCTAAAATATTCGGCAATGAGATATAGTTCGTTTTTACTAAGCGTTTTGCCAACCAATATGTACTCGCCTTCATTTTATAACCGACTACCATTGGTGATTTACATAACATCGCTTCCAATGCTGCCGTTCCAGACGCCAATAAAGTTGCCTCCGCCGCGATCATTGCCTGTTTGGCGTGTCCATCAATTAGAGTAACCGCCAAATCCGGTGCCACCTGTTGCAGAATTTGTTCAAATTGCTGACGGCGTTTAGCATTTGCTAACGGCACCAACAATTTAATATCAGGATATTGCTGCTGTAATAAGATCGCCGTTTTAATAAAAGTTTCTGCTAAAAAAGCCACTTCATTGTGTCGGCTGCCAACTAGAATCGCTAAATAACGCTGACTAGGATCGATTTGCAAAAACTCGCAAGCCTCAAAACGATCAGGTTTTAGTGGTAACGCATCTGCTAAAGTATGTCCAATAAAACGACATGGTACGTTATGTTGATCATAAAACGCTTTTTCAAATGGCATAAATACCAACATCATATTTACCGCTTGCGCAATCTTATGAATACGATTTTGTCGCCAAGCCCAAACAGAAGGGCTAACATAATGTATCGTTTTAATGCCTTGTTGTTTTAGCTTTAATTCCACACCGATATTAAAATCAGGTGCATCAATGCCTATAAACACATCCGGTTTAATATTGAGCAAATTTTCGATCAATGATTGACGAATTTTTAATAGGCGCGGTAAATGTTTGAGTACTTCAACTAAGCCCATTACGCTTAGTTCTTCCATATCAAACAGAGTTTCGCATCCCTCTTGCAACATCTTCGGTCCTGCAATTCCAATAAACTTTGCTTGCGGATAACGAATTTTTAAAGCTCGAATTAATCCTGCTCCTAAAATATCGCCTGATGCTTCACCAGCGACAATGGCAATCGTTGGCGTATATGGAATCGTAGAAATAGACTGTTGCATATTTTTCTCCTAAGCATATAAATAAACCGCACCCTATCTATAAATTGAGATAGTTAGTGCGGTTTAAATAGATCAATATTAGCGAATAATGCCGCGTGTTGAACGGTTAAAGAAATCAACAAAGAAGCTGATAGAAGATTCAGTCTCTGCAATCTGTTCGATTTCAGGCATAATTTCTTCTAAAGTTTTATCACTACGATAAATTAATTTATAAACGCTGCGAATAACGTGTAATGTTGGTTTGTCAAAACCACGACGTTTTAAGCCCTCGATATTAATACCAAATGGTCGTGCGTGATTTCCTTGTGCCATTACATATGGCGGCACATCTTGGCTCACCATTGAACCACCACCTAACATCACGTGTGCACCAACTACTACAAATTGATGAATTGCTGACATACCGCCAACAATCACAAAGTCATCTAATTGTACGTGTCCAGCTAACGTTGCGTTATTAGCTAAAATACAGTTATTTTTAATTTGGCAATCATGAGCAATATGCGCATTGATCATAAAGAGGTTATTATCACCAACCTTAGTTGTGCCGCCACCTTGAACTGTACCACGATGAATCGTAACGTGTTCACGAATCCGATTGTTATTACCGATAACGGTTAATGTTGGCTCACCTGCATATTTTAGATCTTGGTTAACTTCACCAATGCTAGCAAATTGGTAAATCTGGTTATTCTCACCAATTTTGGTTTTACCTTTGATCACGATATGAGAGTTCAATACTGTATTAGCACCGATTTCTACATCTTTTTCAATAATACAAAATGGACCAACGACAACATTGGCACCAATAATTGCGCCATCTTCAACAATCGATGTTGGGTGGATTTTAGCACTTGGATGGATCATCTTAAACTCCTCGTCTAGCACACATTAAATCGGCTTCACAAACTAATTGGCCATCAACGGTGGCAATTCCTTTAAAACGCATCACACCACGTCTTTCACGTTCAAACTCAATCTTTAACACCAGTTGATCACCTGGGAATACTGGCTTTTTAAAACGTGCATTATCAATGGCAGCGAAATAATACAATTCATTTGGTGAAAGTTGTGTTGTTTTGAATGCTAACACACCAGCTGCTTGCGCTAACGCTTCAAGAATCAATACACCAGGGAAAATCGGTTTTTGTGGGAAATGTCCGGTAAAACAAGGTTCATTTACACTGATATTTTTTATCGCTTTGAGCCATTTTCCTTCCTCAAAATCTAACACACGATCAACCAATAAAAATGGGTAACGGTGTGGCAAAAGCTGCATAATCTCATCGATATCAACTATTCTTGGTTCTCGTTCAATTGTCACTTTGGTTGCCCTCAATCATTTATCATTTGCTGATATTTTTCATTTGTTTTTCTAATTCTTTTAGTCGTTTATTCATTTCATTGATGCCTAATGTTAGCGCCGCAGTCTTACGCCACTCTTTATTAGGTTGTAATGGAATACCTGAAGAATAAACGCCTGGCTCAGTAATTGGCCGCATCACCATGCCCATACCGGTCACAGTTACACCATCGCAAATTTCCATATGTCCATTAATTACACTTGCGCCGCCAATTAAACAATAACGTCCAACATGCAAACTACCAGCCATAATAACACCACCAGCAACGGCAGTACCTGTGCCAATATGTACGTTATGTGCAATTTGACAAAGATTATCAATAATCACATTATCTTCGATCACTGTTGCATCTAATGCGCCGCGATCGATACAAGTGCAAGCACCAATTTCTACATGATTACCAATAATCACTGTCCCAGTTTGTGGAATTTTAATCCATTTTCCACGTTCATTCGCATAACCGAAACCATCGCTGCCAATTACCGCTGAAGATTGAATTAAGCAATCTGTACCAATTTCTACTGCATGATAAACAGAAACGTTTGCCCACAATTTTGTTCTTGCGCCAATTTTCGCATTTTTGCCAATAAAACAACCTGCACCAATGCAAACATCATCACCTAATACGACACCATCTTCAATCACCGCATTAGCACCAATACTGACATTTTTTCCTAATACTGCAGTTGGTGAAATCACTGCACTCGCAGCAATATCTGTTGCCGGTTTTGGCGTATTGTCCATATATTGTGCCAAAATCGCATAAGCTACATAAGGATCTTTGACCACAATAATATTTTGCTTCTCAGCACAATAAGGGATATCAGCTTCACTAACTAATAATACACCTGCTTGGCTTTCTGCAAGCAATGGACGAAATTTCGGATTTGAGATAAAAGTTAAATGTTGTGATGTTGCTCGTTCTAAAGGAGCAATACTTTCAACGAAAATATCGGCGTTACCCTTAAGAGTACCGCCGACTTTTTCCGCCAAATCACTTAGACGGTATTGTTGCATAATTTCAGCTAACCTCTATTATTTTTTAGCTGCTGGTGCAAGTTTATCCATTACGTCTTTAGTAATATTTTTACCATCTACTGCGAAAGCAACAGCGTTAGCATCAATTACAAAAGTATATTTTTTCTCTTTTGCAATATCATTAACAACTTTTTGGATAGACTCTACAACTTTATTATCTTCTTCTGCACGACGTGCATTGATTTTTTGTTGTAATTCGCCAGCTTCTTTATCGTAGTCTGCACGTAATTTATTGATTTCATCTTCACGTTTTTTGATATCTGCTTGACGTAAATTTTTACCATCTTTTTGTAACGCTTGGATTTTGTCTACGATAGCTTTTTCTTTAGCACGTAGTTGTTCAACTGGTGCCTTGAATTCATCATCTAATTTCTTCATTGCAGCTTGGCGTTCTGGTGCATTTTGGAAAATATATGCTGAATTAATAAATGCAATGCTCTCTTCTGCATTTGCTGCTGAAGCGAATAATGCACCACTTGCTAACGCTAAAGTTAATCCTGCAACTTTTAAAGATTTTTTCATAAAAACTCCTAGAGTATATTTTTAATTGAAAACGGGTTGTTTTAGAGAACTTATTTTGTGATAAGTTCTCATAAATTTCTTAGAATGTTCCACCAATGCTAAATTGGAACTGTTCTACATCATCACCTTCATATTTTTTGATTGGTTTCGCATAAGAGAAAACCAATGGTCCAATTGGCGATTGCCATTGGAATGAAATCCCTGTTGACGCTCTAACACGACTTGGATCACTGTAATCAGGAATACCGTTCACAGAATATGATTTATCCCAATGAGTATTCCAAACACTCGCCGCATCAACAAAGAATGAGGTTCTTACGGTTGTTTGATTTTTATCACTTACAAATGGCGTTGGTACGATTAATTCTACACTGGTAGTAGCCATTGCGTTACCACCAACCACATCTGAACTCATACCATTTACATAGCATATAAATTCATCATGAATTGCTCCATCTTTACATCCAGCTGGAGCATTTTCTGAAAGATAAAACGCGTTTGGACCTACTGAACCATAAGAGAATCCACGTAATGAACCAATACCACCGGCAGTATAGTATTGATAGAATGGTAATTTCTTACCGCCAAAGCCATTAGCATAACTTAAGCTTGCTTTACCAGAAAGCACCCAAGTTTCCGCACGATTTAATGGATAATAACCAAGGATATTGGCATTTAATTTATAGTATTTATTGTCTGAACCAGGAATACTAATACGTCCGCCAATATTCGCTTTAATCCCTTTGGTTGGAAAGAAACCACGATTTAAGCTGTTATAGCCCCAACCTAAACTAAAATCAAAATCATGGTTAGAAAATTCCCACTCTTTTGCTTCAATTGAATTTAAGTAGAGTGCACGACTATATTCAGGTTGGATTTCTTTTAATTTATTGTGTGCATAACCCAAACCTAAATAGTAAGAGTTATTTTCATCCACTGGGAAACCTAGTGTGGTATCGATCCCATAAGAAGTTTTAGAATATGACGCTTGATAGTTGTTCTTAGAGTTATCATATTTTTCGTAATAAACATTACCACCAAGACTTACACCATCTTTAGTAAAGTATGGTTCGTTATAACCTAAAGCAATGCTCATACCATAGTCATTTCGTGTTCCTGATAAGCTTGCTGATGCCCCTGTTCCTAAGAAGTTATCTTGTTTGACACTGGCGTTATAACTTAAACCACTTTCTGTACCATAACCGATACCAAAGTTAATACTACCTGTATTACGCTCTTTTACCTTATAAATCACATCCATTTGGTCATTAGCGCCTTTAACCATTTCTGTTGTAGTATCAACAGTTTCAAAGAAACCAGTACGTTCTAAACGAAGTTTACCTTGTTGAATTGCTGATAAAGAGTATAAAGCTCCTTCTTGTTGACGCATTTCTTGACGTAAAGTTTTATCCGCACTGGCGTCATTACCTTGGAATAAAATATTACGTACATAATAACGATGTCCAGCATCAACCACATAAGTTAAATTTACTTCATGTTTTTCTTCATCAAATTCAGGCACTAAATTCACTTGCGGTGCAGCATAGCTGTTATCGCCAAGAATGTTCTTAATACCCTCTTCAACATCTTTCGCATTATCGCCATTGAATAATTCACCCACATAGATTTTTTTCAATAACGGTTCCATTTGCGGCATTAATCCCGCAGTATCACCGACAATACGAACACCACTAACTTTATATTGTTCGCCTTCCGCTACATCAATCGTAATTGCGATATCTTTTTTATCATCACTTACTTTGGTTTTTACATCAGTGATATTAAATTTTGGATAACCTTTATTTAAATAGAAGGTTTTAATTGCTTGTAAATCGTTTTGGAATTTTTGTTGATCCAATTTACTACTTGCAAATAAATTCCACCAAGAAACATCTGGTTGAACTTCCATTTGATCTAACAATGTTTTGCTGTCAAAGGCTTTATTACCTTCAAAATTAATCTCTTTAACTAAAGCTCGATCACCTTCAACAATATTCAGTTTTACATTAGCTTGATTACTTGCCACTTGTTCAATATCAAAATTTACTTTCGCATTGTAGAAACCAATAGAATGGTAATAATTTTCCAATTCGGCTTTAAAAGCATCAAGTTTTTCACGATTTAACAAACTACCTTCTTTAATATCATTTGCTTTAAGATTGTCTTGTAGTGCATCTTTTGGAATAGAATCATTACCAGAGAATTCTAAACTGTTAATTACTGCTCTTTCCGCAATATGAAGAACTAAGGTATTACCTTCTTGAGAAGCTTGAACATTCGTAAATGAGCCATTGAGATATAACGCACGTACTAGATCAGAAATGTCTTTATCGGTCACTCTTTGTCCAACTTTAATTGGCAAGGCTGCCATAATTGCGCCTTTATTGCCTTCGGAAACACCATCAATACGAATGTCTTTGACGACAAATGGTGCAGCAAAAGTTGCGGTACTAGTAAATAATAAACTGGTTAATAAAAGTTTCTTCATATTGCTCAATCCTGTTGTTTCTTTAATAACAGCCAAAACTAAATTTCACTGCCATATTATAAACGCATTATATCATTAAATAACACAAAAACTGTAAGCCATAACAATAGTGCAACCCCAATACGATATGCAATATTCTGTATTTTTTCTGGTACAGGTTTTTTCGTTAATCCTTCAATAAAAAGGAAGACAAGTTGTCCGCCATCTAATACCGGCAATGGAAATAGATTCATAATGCCTAAATTGACACTAATGAGTGCCATAAAACGCAAAAAGTAAGTCAATCCATTTTCAGATGATATCCCCGCTCCTTGCGCAATAGAAATTGGACCACCCAGGCTGTTTAGACTCACTTCCCCAGTAAAAAGTTTTCCAATAATTTTAATTGTTGCCCATGAAAGTTGTCCGACCATTTGCCAAGAGTGCGATAAGGCAGAAAATAAGCCATAACGTTGCACTTCAATATCTTGTTGATTAAGTGAATGAACCACTGGCATTAATCCCACAAAAGGTTTTCCTTTTTCATTAAGCTGAGGTGTTAATGCGATTGTTTGTAGTGATGAATGACGTTCGATCGTCACTTGCATAGTTTGGTTGAGGTGTTTTTGAATTTGTGCAACAAATTGCTGCCAATCCACTTTTTCACCATTTACTGCAATGATTTTATCGCCAATTTGCAAACCACTTTTTGCCGCAGGAGAGTTCTCCGATACCTTTGCAATAATATTATCGACTTTCGCTCGTTTAGGTTCTATCCCCAATGCAGTAAATCCAGTTTCATTACTTGGATCAAATTTCCAATCTGTTAAATTCACACGACGTTGAATTGTTCTATCTGAATCAACATCTTGCAAATTAATCTCAACTTCACCATCACCCATTTTGGCAGCTAAAACTAAATTTACATCTTCCCAATTATGAATCGGCTCATTATCAATAGCGGTAATGCGGTAATTGTTAGGTATAGCGGCTTGCGCGGCGAGTGAATCTTGACGAACATCTGCAATAATCGGTTTTAAGGTAGGAATTCCTATTAAATAAACCAACCAAAATGCAACAAGTGCAAATAAAAAGTTAGCCAATGGACCAGCAGCATAGATCATAATTCTTGAACGCACTGGTTGACGATTGAATGCTTTTGCTAATAAAGACGGTGGAACATCTTCATTCCGTTCATCCAACATACGAACATATCCACCAAGTGGGATCAGAGATACCACAAACTCGGTGCCATACTTGTCGGTTTTTCGCCATAATACTTTACCAAACCCAATCGAAAAACGTTGTACAGAAACGCCACATTTTCTTGCTACCCAAAAATGCCCTAACTCGTGTACAAATACCAAAATAGCAATGACAACGATAAAAGAAGCAATAGTCCACAAGAATGAAAACATATTGATATCCAATTAAGTTAAGATAAAGAAAAAGGCACTAAATACCGGTAATGCCGCAGTTAAACTATCTACCCGATCTAAAATTCCGCCATGTCCTGGGATAAGTTGGCTACTATCTTTAATACCACAATGGCGCTTAAACATACTTTCTGTTAAATCTCCCAAAATAGAAACAATAACAGTTAATACCGATACCGCCACTAATTCCATAAAAGATAAATTACTAGCTTCATATAATGGGGTAATCGTTAAAAAGATTGCTGCTACCACTACGGTTAAAATAATACCGCCAATCACACCTTCCCAAGTTTTTTTCGGTGAAACTGTTTCAGCTAATTTATGTTTACCAAATTTACGTCCAGCAAAATAAGCACCGGTATCTGCCGCCCAAACTAATAAGAATACATATAACAATAAAGTAATACCTTGATATGAACTGCTATTATATTGATAGAAGCGTAATGCTAATAAACTTAGGAAGAAAGGCACTAAAGTAAAGAAAGCAAACAGTAATTGCGCAATAGTTGAATTTCCCCAAAAAGCAGTACTTTTCGGATAAGTGAGTACCAATACTAAAGCAATCAACCACCATAACAACGAAGAGACGATCAATAATTCGGAGAGATTATTGAGAATTTTACCGCTGGCAATAAAATCACTATTGGCATAAATAAATAAATAGAGAAAAGCTGCTGCAATACTGGTAATGATCCAACGTAAAATAGGTTGTTTAATTTTTGCAAATTGTGTCCATTCCCAAACTGCCAACACGATTAATAAAGCACAAGTACTGGCGAATAACAAAGGTGGAAACACAAACAATACAATAAATACTAGGCTAACTAATACTAATGCCGACAAAATTCGAGCCTTTAACAAAATAAACTCCTATTATGATCCTTTAGAAAGTGAGCCAAAACGACGCTCTCGTTGTTGATAAAAATCCAGTGCTTCTTCGAACTCTTTTTCTGAGAAATCTGGCCATAACACCTCTGTGAAATAGAGCTCAGCATAGGCAATTTGCCATAATAAAAAATTACTAATTCTTTGTTCACCACTGGTTCGAATTAATAAATCAACCATTGGTTGATCTACTGTCGTTAAATATTCAGCAAACTTAGTTTCATCTAATTGCTGTAAATTTAGTGTACCCGCTTGCACGTCAGCACAAACACGTTTTGTCGCCTGTAAAATATCCCAACAACCACCATAATTGGCGGCAATATTCAAAGTTAATTGGGTATTATGTTGCGTTAATTGCTCTGCAGTACGGATACGTTTTTGTAATCCATCACTAAAACGTGAAATATCTCCCAAAATTTTCAAACGGATATTATTTTTATGCAGTTTATTGACTTCTAAATCTAACATACGCATAAACAGATCCATTAAGGCATTAACTTCATTTTCTGGACGCTGCCAGTTTTCGCTGCTAAATGCGTATAAGGTCAAATATTTAATACCAGTTTGTGCCGCATAATACACTGCACGCCTTACTGCTTGTGCACCATTACGATGGCCAAAAACTCGCAATTTGCCTTTTTGTTTAGCCCAACGTCCATTTCCATCCATAATGATAGCAACGTGTTGAGGAATATTTTCAGGATCTAACGCCATATAATATTTAAAATAGTGTGAATAACGCCGAGCGACAATATACCACGCAAGTCATTAATTAAAAACTTAAAATCCGATCATTTGCCAATTCTCTGGCGATTTTATCAACAGCCAAAACATCTTCCACAGAGGTAATAACACGACTTGGAATTTTCTCTACCACAAAACGATTTAATTCTGCAATTTGCGTAAATTTAATCTGCTCCTGTAAAAAAGCCGCTACTGCAACTTCATTCGCCGCATTCATTGCTGTGGTTGCATACTGCCCTGCATCAAAGGCTTCAATCGCTAATTTTAGGTTTGGATAACGCTGAAAATCTGGCGTCATAAATGTTAATTCAGATAATTGAGTAAAATCTAATGGCGCAACGCCAGATACAATTCGTTGAGGATAAGACATTGTTTCCGCAATTGGAGTACGCATATCAGGATTCCCCATTTGCGCAATAACACTACCGTCAATATAACGCACCATTGAATGAATAATGGATTGCGGATGAATAATAATTTCCATCTGTTCCGCACTCGCATTAAATAACCAACGTGCTTCAATATATTCCAAACCTTTATTCATCATCGTTGCTGAATCAACAGAGATTTTTGCTCCCATTGACCAATTTGGATGAGCAATGGCTTGTGCAGGTGTAATGCTCTCAAATTCCTCTAGTGGTTTAGTTCTAAATGGACCACCTGAACCAGTTAATACAATTTTACTCACACCTAATTTAGTTAAATCACAAAAGCCAATATTTTGTTGCGCTTCGACCGGTAAAGATTGGAAAATCGCATTATGTTCACTATCTACTGGCAATAAGGTCGCACCATATTTTTTCACCGCATCTAAAAACACTTGGCCACAAGTCACCAAAGATTCTTTATTCGCTAGTAAAATACGTTTTCCCGCTTTGATCGCTGATAAAGTTGGCAATAAACCTGCCGCACCAACAATCGCCGCCATTACCATATCAACTTTCTCATGTGCTGCTAATTCACAAATTGCCTCTTCACCAGCCAATACTTCCGTAGCACATCCTTGACGTTTTAATTTTTCTGCTACTTGTTTTGCCGCATCGTGATTCGCCATTGCCACAAACAACGGCTCAAATTCTAAACATTGTTTTGTCACTAACTCCACATTGCTATTAGCGACTAGTGCGAATACTTGATAATTTTTATTATTCTGAATGACGGAAAGGGTGCTTTGACCAATTGAACCAGTAGAACCGAGAATGACGATATTTTTCATGATATGTGCATTTGTGATTTAGAAATAAAAAAATAACTGGCGCGAACCGATCACGCCAGTTACCGATAGAGTCAATTAGAAATCCATTAGCTCTTTTTCTTTTTCTGCTAAAGCTTCATCCACTTTTTTCACATAAAGATCAGTTAATTTTTGAATTTCATCTTGTGCTTTACGTTCATCATTTTCACTGATTTCTTTATCTTTTAATAATGCTTTAACTTTATCATTCGCATCACGACGAATATTACGGATAGCGACACGACCTTGCTCAGCTTCACCACGAACAATTTTAGTTAAATCACGACGACGTTCTTCTGTTAATGGCGGTAATGGCACGCGAATAATTGTACCTGCTGATGCCGGGTTTAAACCAAGATCAGACGCCATAATCGCTTTTTCAACGGCTGAGATTAAACTACGATCAAATACAGTAATTGCTAAGGTACGAGCATCTTCTGCAACAACGTTTGCTACTTGACGTAATGGAGTTGATGCACCGTAATATTCCACATGGATGCCGTCTAATAAGCTTGGATGCGCACGTCCAGTACGAATTTTAGAGATTTGCCCTTTTAACGCTTCCACGCTCTTTTCCATACGTTGCTGCGCTTCATCTTTAATTGTTTTAATCACACTATTTTCCTTTTCAAATTAAGTCGAATAACAACTGCTGCCGAATTGTAACTAATGTAAGCTCTTTTTTAAATCTATTTTTTATCAGTAATTAAGGTACCTTCTGGTTCCCCTAATACTACACGACGCAAAGCACCCGGCTTATTCATATTAAATACACGAATTGGCATACCATGATCACGTGCTAAGGTAAATGCCGCTAAATCCATTACTTTTAACTCTTTTTCCAATACTTCTTGGTAAGTTAATTGTGAATACAATTTTGCATTTGGATTAGTCGCAGGATCGCAATCATACACACCATCTACTTTTGTTGCTTTTAATACTACATCAGCTTCAATTTCAATACCGCGTAAACAAGCAGCCGAATCAGTTGTAAAGAATGGATTACCTGTACCAGCAGAGAAAATCACAACTTGTCCTTGTCTTAATAGACGAATCGCTTGTGCCCAGCTATAAGTATCACAAACACCATTTAGTGGAAACGCTGACATCAATTTCGCATTCACATCAGCACGATGTAAAGAGTCACGCATTGCTAATCCGTTCATTACAGTTGCCAACATTCCCATATGATCGCCAACAACACGATTCATTCCAGCTTTTGCTAATTTCGCACCACGAAATAGATTTCCACCACCCAACACAACGGCAACTTGTACATTTAGTTCTAGTAAATCTTTAATTTCTGCTGCCATACGATCCAAAATAGAAGGATCAATACCAAAACCTTCTTCACCTTGTAATGCTTCACCACTAAGTTTAAGTAAAATACGGTTATAAATTGGTTTTAACTGACTCATTATGCTTTCCTTCTTATGTTGTTGTGAAAATATAAACAAATCCTTTATTCCTGCATAAATGACTTGTTTATATTTTCAGCTTATAAAAAAAGCGAGTTTCCTCGCTTTTTTATCAGTCGATGATTAAGCTTTTGACATCGCTGCAACTTCTGCTGCGAAATCTGCTTCAACTTTTTCGATACCTTCACCAACTTCTAAACGGATGAAGTTAACAACAGTTGCACCTTTTTCTTTTAATAAGTCACCAACAGTTTTTGATGGATCCATAACAAATGGTTGACCAGTTAAAGAAACTTCACCAGTGAATTTCTTCATACGGCCTTCAACCATTTTTTCTGCGATTTCACGTGGTTTACCAGATTGCATTGCAATATCCACTTGGATTTGACGTTCGTGTGCAACCACTTCTGCCGGAACATCAGATGGATTTACATATTCTGGACGGCTTGCTGCAATGTGCATTGCAACGTGTTTCAATAATTCATCGTCTGCATTTTCTGCTGCAACTAATACACCAATTTTCGCACCATGTAAGTATGAACCTACAGAAGCACCGTTAATTGCTGAAACACGACGAATATTCATGTTTTCACCAATTTTCGCTACTAATGCAGTACGTTCTTCTTCGAATTTTGCTTTTAATGCTTCGATATCAGTTTCTTTGTTTGCTAATGCGTAATCAGCAACTTTAGCTGCTAAACCTAAGAATCCTGCATCTTTTGCTACGAAGTCAGTTTCACAGTTCATTTCAACTGCTACACCATAACCATCTTGTACGCGGATTACAATTACACCTTCCGCTGCTACACGACCAGCTTTTTTAGCTGCTTTCGCTTGACCAGATTTGCGCATATTGTCGATTGCTAATTCGATATCACCGTTAGCTTCAACAAGTGCTTTTTTGCACTCCATCATACCTGCGCCAGTACGTTCACGAAGTTCTTTTACTAATGATGCTGTAATTTCAGCCATTTTTAAATCCTCTTTCTGTGTCAGTTAGACCACATTTTATATAAAACAGGGAACCCTAATGAGTCCCCTGCTAACCAATTAGTTTACTGTGGTTAATAAGGGATTTAACCTTATTAGATCCCAATAAGATTATTCTACTTTTGCTTCAGCGTCTGCCGCTAATTCTTCAAAAGCTTCTTCTGCAACTGCACCTTGAGCTTGTGCTTTACCTTCTTTAACAGCTTCTGCTGCTGCAGTTAAGTAAAGTTGAATTGCTCTTACTGCGTCATCATTACCAGGAATCACATAATCAACGCCATCTGGATCAGAGTTAGTATCAACAATCGCAAACACTGGAATACCTAGGTTATTTGCTTCTTTAACTGCGATATGTTCGTGATCTGCTGCGATAACGAATAACGCATCAGGTAATCCGCCCATATCTTTGATACCGCCAAGACTTAACTCTAATTTTTCCATCTCACGAGTACGCATTAACGCTTCTTTTTTGGTTAATTTGTCGAAAGTACCATCTTGAGATTGAGTTTCTAAATCTTTTAAGCGTTTGATTGATTGACGAACTGTTTTCCAGTTAGTCAACATACCACCTAACCAACGGTGGTTTACATAATATTGTTGGCAATCTAATGCTGCTGCTTGCACTGGATCAGTTGCGGCACGTTTTGTACCAACGAAAAGAATTTTACCGTTATTTGCTGCAATGCGTTTTAATTCTTCTAACGCTGCATTAAACATAGGTAAAGTTTTTTCTAAGTTGATGATATGAACGCCGTTGCGTGGTCCGAAAATGAATGGTTTCATTTTTGGATTCCAGTAACGAGTTTGGTGACCGAAATGAACGCCAGCTTGTAGCATTTCACGCATTGTAACTTGTGCCATAATTTTTTCCTTATTTAATTGGGGTTTAGCCTCCACATATCCCTAGACAATCGACCGTTTGGCACCCCGATTGTTAGTGTAGATATGTGTGTGAAATAATAAATTTACCTTTTTAAATTTTTACGACAAAAAGGCGGTGCGTTTTATACCATAAAACGGCATAAAAACCAATGTTTATCAGTAAATATTTTTTCGCATAATTGGTTAAAAACCGTCTAGTACTTGCAGCGCATCACTTAACTTTTTCACTACAAAAACTTGCATATTATCAATCGGATTTTTCGGTCGATTAGCATAAGGCACTATTGCTCGACGAAAACCATGTTTTGCAGCTTCACTGATCCGCTCTTGTCCACTTGGTACTGGGCGAATTTCACCTGCTAAACCAACCTCACCAAACACCACTAAATCCCTTGGTAAAGCCCGATTGCGGAAGCTTGAGATCAAGGCTAATAACAATGCCAGATCCGCGCTGGTTTCACTCACTTTCACCCCACCAACAACATTGACGAAAATATCTTGATCCGCCATTTGCAATCCACCATGACGATGCAAAACAGCAAGTAATAGGGCAACACGATTATGATCCAAACCAACTGCAACACGACGAGGATTAGCCAACATTGAATGATCGACTAATGCTTGAATTTCCACTAATAAAGGACGTGTGCCTTCCCATAGTACGACCACAGAACTTCCCGGTGTTTGTTCTTCACCACGACTAAGAAAAATCGCCGATGGATTTTTTACCTCTTTCAAACCTTGTTCAGTCATTCCGAAAACTCCCAGTTCATTAACCGCACCAAAACGGTTTTTCTGACTGCGTAAAGTACGGAAGCGTGAATCAGACTCACCTTCTAATAAAATAGAACAGTCTATACAGTGCTCTAACACTTTCGGTCCGGCTAAAGTGCCATCTTTGGTAACATGGCCAACCATAATGATTGCCACTTGTTTCGTCTTAGCATATCTCGTCAAAAACGAGGCACACTCTCTAACCTGCGCCACACTGCCTGGTGAAGATTGAATATCAGCCAAATGCATTACTTGAATCGAGTCAATCACCATTACTTTAGGTTGCAATTGATCTGCCAATATACAAATTTGCTCCACTGAAGTTTCTGATAACATCTGCAAATTTTCCATTGGCAAATTCAATCTTTTCGCACGCATTGCCACCTGTTGCAATGATTCTTCACCTGTCACATACAATGTTGGCATTTGTTGTGCTAAGCCACACATTACTTGCAGCAATAAGGTACTTTTCCCAGCACCAGGATGACCACCAATTAAAATGGCACTTCCCGGAACGATACCACCGCCTAACACACGATCTAACTCATTAAAACCACTGCTAAAACGTGGTAATTCCGTTAAGCTGATTTCTGATAATTTTTGTACTTTACTGCCGCTTGCACCTGCATAACCACTAAACCGATCACCTTTATTCGGTGTTGCCGCTAAACGCACTTCAGTAATTGTATTCCAAGCTTGGCAAGCACTGCATTGCCCTTGCCAACGAGCATATTCCGCGCCGCAGTCGTTACAAACATAGGCTGTTTTTACTTTTGCCATAATTTTTTCAATGCTATTTCAATGTAAATTTCAAAAGATTAATCATTCTTTGTAAGTATTGACCTTGTGCTGTTAAGTCAAACAGTTGCTGGATTGCTTTTGCATGATCCTGATGTTCAAGATGACGTGCAATAATTTGGCGAAGTTGTTGATAAACAACCTGATTCCCCTCATACACATCGTCAATAATTTCAGCAACAGCTAACTGTTGTTGTTCTAGCGTTGATGCTGCTTGCTGCAATAATGCTGTTTTTTCAACATAGTATTGATATAACTTAGAAAATAGATCGAGCATTGTTGTCGTTGCTTCTGCATTCGAAATTAATTTACTACGATCCGTTTGCTCTAAAAATTTTAATAAACGTAACTCATATTGGTATAACGCTAAAATTTGCTCCTGTGCCGATACATAATGTTGCTGCAATAACTGCTGCCAATCATTGAAAGTCACTTTTTGTGCTGCTTTTCCTAATCCAGCAAGCTGATAGCCCCGCTCTGCTTTGCTCTCTTGACCTAAACGCATGCCATCTAAAAACAGCAAATTCTGCACAAAATTCAATACATCAATCACCTTGCCGTTTTTTAACTCAATTTCAATCTCACTAATTGGTGCTTGCTGTTGCTTTGCAAGAATTTTCCCCTGATCAATGGCAATTTCTAACTGCGTTCCATTACCTGTTTCCAATAGATAGTATTCACGTTGAAAATCAGTACTAAAGATTGGTTGTATCGTGCTTTGTAAGGTTTGATAGTCACGTTCAAGCTGCAATTCTGCATATTGTGCAAATTGCGTCATATCTGGAGTACTGCTAGATAATTGCACATTATATTCAGGACGAATATGCAACGCGCCTTGTGTTGAACCTGCAGTTTTTAGCGTCATCGTATAACGATCTTGTTCCTTTCTGACTCGTAATCCCATCTTTTTCTTAGCAAAAAAATGATCTTCAGTATCGAAATAGCTATTTTGACTAAAAACCTGCTTTTGCGTTAATAATTGGAAATGACTTAATTCTTGCTTTAAACTATTAATAACTTCTTGATTTGCCGTTAATTTTAATTCTATTTCTTGCGACATAATAGATTTCTCTCTAAATGAAATAATTGACGCTACTTTAGCAAATTTTTTCGGGAGTGCGTAAAATAAAATCTTGTCAGTAGAAAATGGTCTATTGTAAAATTCGCGCCGATTTCAACATTTCAAAGCTCGCCTATAAACTCAACTAAGGAGATGTATATGGCAATTAATAACATTCTTGGTCTATTTGCCCAATCCCCGCTTAAACCGTTGCAAAAACACTCTACAAAAGTGAATGAAGCTTGTGCAATGTTAATCCCATTTTTTGAAGCCTGTTTTGCTGATGACTGGGATACTGCTATGCAATTGCGTACCAAAATCTCAGAACTCGAAAAACAAGCTGATTTATTAAAACGTGAAATTCGTTTAAAACTCCCTCGTGGCTTATTTATGCCAGTAGAACGTACTGACTTATTAGAGCTAGTAACCCAATTAGATAAATTGGCTAACTATGCTAAAGATATTTCAGGTCGCGTTATTGGTCGTCAATTAAAAGTACCTGAACAAATTCAAGCTGAATTTTTATCTTATGTACGCCGTAGTTTAGATTCTAGCGATCAGGCTCGTCGTGTAATTGATGAAATGGATCAATTACTGGAAACCGGTTTTAGAGGCAGAGAAGTTAATTTTGTCAATGATATGATTAATGAACTCGATAAAATCGAAGATGATACTGATCATATGCAGATCGTATTACGTCGTAAATTACTAGAATTAGAAGACTCTTATAATCCAATTGATATGGTGTTCTTATACAAAGTTATTGAATGGGTTGGTGTTTTAGCAGATCAAGCACAACGTGTAGGTTCTCGTATTGAATTAATGCTGGCTCGCTCATAAGCCGCCACGATACATTATTTATTAGGATTACTTATGGAAATATTATCTAATTACAGTACTCTTCTGGTAGTGCTGACTGCGATATTTGGTTTTTTAATGGCATTCGGTATTGGTGCTAATGACGTATCAAATGCGATGGGTACTTCTGTTGGTTCAAAAGCAATTACACCTCGTCAAGCAATTATCATTGCAATTATTTTTGAAGGCGCTGGTGCTTATCTTGCCGGTGGTGAAGTTGCCGAAACTATTAAAGACGGTATCATTGATCCAACACTATTTATTCACCAACCTGAAATCTTAGTTTTAGGGATGATGGCATCTTTGCTTTCTGCAGGCTTCTGGCTAGTTTTTGCTTCTCGTGTTGGTTGGCCGGTATCAACTACTCACACAATCATTGGAGCAATTGTAGGTTTCGCTTGTGTTACTGTTGGTAGTGATGCTGTTGAATGGGGTAGCTTATCTGGTATTTTTGGTAGTTGGATTATTACACCTTTTATTGCTGGTATTATTGCTTATCTTATTTTTAGTAGTACGCAAAAACTGATCTTTGATACAGAACAACCATTATTTAATGCGAAACGTTTTGCTCCTTTTTATATGGGGCTGACCATTTTAATTATTTCATTAGTCACTATCAAAAAAGGTCTTAAACATATTGGTTTGCATCTTACTAATGGCGAAACATTCCTTATTTCGTTAATTCTCAGTGTTTTAGCTACTATTGCTTGTGCTTTCTATCTTCGTAGTCAATCTTTTGAGAAAAAAGCTACTGCTGGCTTTGGTGCTGTAGAAAAAGTATTCCGCCTATTAATGTTATTAACTGCCTGTTCAATGGCATTCGCTCATGGCTCAAACGATGTAGCAAATGCTATCGGACCACTATCTGCTGTTGTTTCAATCATTGATCATGGTGGTGTTATTGCTGGTAAAACGACTATGGCTTGGTGGGTGCTACCACTTGGTGCCTTAGGTATTATTGCCGGTTTAGCAGTAATGGGACAGCGAGTAATGGATACTATTGGTACAGGAATTACGGATTTAACGCCAAGTCGTGGTTTCGCAGCTCAATTTGCTACTGCCACAACCGTTATCCTTGCTTCAGGTACCGGTTTACCAATTTCTACTACACAGACTTTAGTTGGTGCTGTTCTTGGTGTTGGTTTTGCACGTGGTATTGCAGCATTAAACTTAGCTGTTATCCGTAATATTATATCTTCTTGGATTATCACATTACCTGCAGGTGCCTTCTTCTCTGTGATAATTTTCTATACCCTAAAAGCGATATTATTGTAGAATACCTCCTCACCAATAAAACGAAATGCAGCAAATCGCTGCATTTCGTTTAATAGCAATTAGTTAACCTAGCTTCAAAAGTTAGATCTTTTTCAAACCAATAAAGAACGTATGATGAAAAAACTTTCACATTTATTCGGGATATTTTCCACCCTATTTATCGTCAGCCAATGTGCCTTTGCACAAACGCAATATGTTTCTGAAAATCTAAGCACTTACCTACGCAAAGGGGCAAGTGATCAATTTAAAATTGTTGGTACTATTAAATCTGGTGAAGCGGTTACCGTTTTAGAACAAAAAGATAAATATACTCACATTCGTGACAGTCGTAATCGTGAAGGTTGGCTCTTAACCAGTGAGCTTAGTAATACACCTAGCAGTAAAGAACAAGTACCTGCCTTACAGAAAAAAATTGATGAGTTAACACTAAAACTCAATCAAATTAATAACGACTGGCAACAACGAACAAATGAAATGCAACGTCGTACCCAACAAGCCGAAAAACAAAGTAGTGAATTACTCGAACAAAACTCTCAACTTAATCGTCAAGTTGATATTCTCAAGAATAAAAATAAAGATTTAGAAGCAATGCTAGATTCCGAAAAACGTGGCATTATTATCCGCTGGTTCATTTATGGCGGTTCTGTATTAGCAGCTGGATTAATTCTTGGTTTAATTATTCCAGTGCTTATTCCTCGTCGTCGCAGAGAACGTTGGTAATGGCGCAACAACCAGAAATCTATCTCGTTGGTGGGGCGGTGCGTGATCGCTTATTGGGGCTACCTGTAACAGACAAAGATTGGTTGGTCGTCCATGCTACACCCAATGATCTATTAAAACAGGGATACCTACAAGTTGGTAAGGATTTCCCTGTCTTTTTGCATCCTCAAACTAAGCAAGAATATGCTCTCGCCAGAACAGAACGTAAAACAGGTAAAGGTTATACTGGCTTTTGCTGTGATTTTTCTCCAGAAATTACGCTTGAGCAAGATCTTATCCGTCGTGATTTAACCATTAATGCCATTGCCGAAGATCTACAAGGTAATCTTCACGATCCTTATAACGGTATTGCCGATTTAAAACAAAAAAAATTACGCCATATCTCTGCGGCTTTTAGTGAAGATCCACTTCGTGTTTTACGTGTAGCTCGTTTTGCCGCTCGCTTCTATCCACTCGGTTTTACTGTTGCTGATGAAACATTAGCTTTAATGAAAAAAATGGTTGCTAGTGGTGAATTACAGGCATTAACAGCGGAACGTGTCTGGCTAGAAACTGAAAAAGCACTCAGTTATGCTCACCCCGAGATCTATTTTCAGGTGTTAGCTGAAGTTGGCGCCATTACATTATTTAACGAATTAGCTCCGTTATTTGATCAAGCCAATCCACACCTTAGTGAAACATTGGTTCGTTTAAATTTATTAATTGCTGAAATGTCAGAGTTAGAGCAAAAAACATTACGTTTTGCGTTCTTTTTTGTCAGCTTATACCTACAAAATCAGCAGATAGCTGAGCAACAAACTCTGCAGCAAATTCAATTACAAATTCAGCAATTATGCCAACGTTATAAAGCACCATCAGCCTATCTAGATAACGCATTATTAGCAGTACAATTTGTCAATAACTTCTCACAAACTGCCTCTTTGACCAGCGAAGAGATTATTACGCTCTTCGATCAACTAGACTGTTGGCGAAAACCACAAAGACTCACTAATCTATGTTTGCTTTATCGAGCTATTTTCAATCACTTTACTTTAGCTCAACAACAGCAATGGCTACAGTGGTATCAACAAGCCAAGGCAGTAGATGTCCAACAAATTATTGCTGCAGGTTTTCGTCAGCAACACATTAAACTCGAACTTTACCATCGCCGTATATTGGCGATTTCTCAATAACTTCAGATTGCCAAGGATATTATGATTAATCATCTCGAACTCGAACAAATTCTTAATCAATTACTTAATAGCGATAAGATCAATGACTACGCGCCAAATGGCTTACAAGTTGAAGGTAAAACACAAATCAACAAAATTGTTGCTGGTGTTACCGCCTCTCAAGCCTTAATCGATTATGCCGTTAGCGTTAATGCAGATGCAATTATTGTTCATCATGGCTACTTTTGGAAAAATGAAAATCCTTGTATTCGTGGTATGAAAGGTAAACGTATTAAAACCTTACTCCAAAACGACATCAATTTATATGCTTATCATCTTCCACTCGATATGCATCCAACCTTAGGCAATAATGCTCAATTAGCAAAATTATTGGGTATAACAGAACTCTATCCATTGGAAGATTCCGCAATTTCGATTCCAATGTGGGGAAAACTACCGCAAGCAATTTCAGGTACAGAGTTAGCACAACGCATTAACCAGCAATTAGCTCGTACATGTTTACATTGCGCTAATGATCCGCAGCAACCTATTCAAAAAATTGGCATCTGTACCGGCGGTGGTCAAGGTTATATTGATTTGGCTGCCGCAAAAGGATGTGACGCTTTTATTACAGGGGAAGTTTCTGAACAAACTGTACATTCTGCTCGTGAACAAAATATTCAGTTTTTTGCTGCTGGACATCACGCTACCGAACGCTATGGTATTAAAGCATTAGCTGCTTGGTTAGCAGAAAATTATCAACTTACTGTTGAGTTTAAAGATATTGATAATCCGGCTTGATTACTGATTTAGGCAAAATATCTCTATCATTTTAGCAATGATAGAGATATTACTTTTATCCTTCCATTTTCTCTTTATAATGCCGTCTGCAAACTGATAGATAATGATCATTGCCACCGATCTGAATTTGATCACCTTCTTTAATCACTTCCCCTTGTTCATTCAAACGCAAAACAAAATTGGCTTTACGTCCACAATAACAGATGGTTTTTAACTCTTCTAATTGATCTGCCCACGCCAATAAATAACGGCTACCCTCAAATAATTCGGCTTGGAAATCGGTACGTAAGCCATAACACAACACTGGAATATTTAATTTATCTACGACTTCACTTAATTGATAAACTTGCTGCTTCGTTAAAAATTGGGCTTCATCAACTAAGATACAGTGCAGCTTTTGTTGTTGATGATGTTGTTGAATCTCGCTAAATAAATCAGTAACGGAGTCAAACAACTTCGCTTGCTCTTCGATACCGATTCGCGATGTCACTTTTCCCCCACCATAACGGTTATCAATCGCTGCCGTATAAACTAAAGTTTGCATGCCACGTTCGCGATAATTATATGAAGATTGTAATAGCGTTGTTGATTTTCCCGCATTCATTGATGAGTAATAAAAATAAAGTTTTGCCATAACTCAATCCTTGATAAAAAACCGCGCTAGTATAACGGCATTCCTACTTAATTAATATATTTGCCTTAACTTCACTTTAGACTTTAGTTGGAACTCTCTATAATAATGTCATTATGATTTATGCAAGAGGTATATATGCAATTCTCCAAAATGCACGGTCTGGGCAACGATTTTATGGTGGTTGACGGCATCACACAAAGTGTCTTTTTCTCTGAAGAGATCATCCGCCGTTTAGCTGATCGCCATCGCGGGATTGGTTTTGATCAATTATTACTCGTTGAAGCGCCATATGATCCTGAACTCGACTTTCATTATCGTATTTTCAATGCAGATGGCAGTGAAGTTGAACAATGCGGTAATGGTGCCAGATGCTTTGCACGTTTTGTACGCCTAAAAGGATTAACCAATAAAAATGAAATTAAAGTGAGTACTGCTAAAGGTAAGATTGTGCTGATTGTCAATGATGACGAAACAGTGCGCGTCAATATGGGTGAACCAATTTGGGAACCTGCAAAAGTTCCTTTCATTGCCAATAAATTTGAAAAGAACTATATCTTACTTACTGAAATTCAAACGGTACTCTGCGGTGTTGTCTCTATGGGTAATCCGCATTGTGTATTACAAGTTGAGGATGTTGCCACTGCGAATGTTGAGCAACTTGGCCCATTATTGGAAAATCACGAACGTTTTCCAGCACGTGCCAATATTGGTTTCATGCAAGTTATTAATCGCCAACACATTCGTTTAAGAGTCTTTGAACGTGGTGCCGGCGAAACACAAGCCTGCGGGACTGGCGCTTGTGCTGCTGTTGCTGTGGGTATTATGCAAGGTCTATTAGACAATAATGTTAAAGTCGCTTTACCGGGTGGTGAATTACAAATTGAATGGCAAGGACAAGGTCATCCTCTTTATATGACTGGCGATGCAACTTTTGTCTATGATGGTGTCATTCAACTTTAAGGAACATAAATATGCAGGAAATAGATGCTGCCTTTGAGCAACAAATTGATGACTATTTACAAACTCATCCGGACTATTTTGCTCGGCATTTAGACTTACTTGATAACTTAATTATTCCGCACCAACGTAAAGGAATGATTTCCTTAGTGGAAGCACAACTCGGCAGACAAAGAGAAAAAATCTCTGTACTGGAAACTACGCTAAATCAAGTGAGCAATACAGTTCAACAAAATGAAACTCTATTTTTTAGTTTGTTACCATTACAACAACAGCTGTATCAAGCAAAAAACTTTATTGATGCCAGTCAGACTTTAAATCAATGGGCAAAAGAATTAGGTTTAAAACAAGGCAAAATTTTATTACTAAAAGATGCTTGGCAAAATAAGGATTTGGTGCAACCACAATCGTGGCTAGATCGCAAAGCTTTTGAAATTATTCGTTTAGAACGTTTTGGTTTACAGTCTTTTTATCTTGGCAAATTAACCAATCGCGAAAAATCATTGCTCTTCTTACCCGAAGAATTACCAATTGGTTCAGTTGCGCTTTGTTTATTAAACCATAAATTAGATCACAAACCTTATCACGCCGTTATGGTATTTACTGCTCTACATGAAGGGCATTTTTATCGTGGCCAAAATACCGATTTTCTCGAAACTTTAGTGGAATTAGTCGAACCATTGCTGCATCAATGGTTAACTTATAAAAAATAAATTATGTTACAAGAGTGGTTAGATCAGTACTGGAATTATCTACGCATCGAACGTCAATTAAGCCCTAAAACGTTAGAAAGCTATCAACAGCAAATGGCAGTTTGCGTGGAGCTATTAACGAACGAAGGGATTAATGATTGGCGTCAAGTCGATGGTAGCGTTATCCGTTTTATCCTGACACAAGGAAAAAAATCTGGTTTGCATGAACATAGTCTAGCATTACGTTTATCCAGTTTACGAGGTTTCTTCCAGTTTTTACTACGCAAAAAAATTATCGCTGTTAATCCAACAGATGGTATTTCAGCGCCTAAAGCAGGTAAGCGTTTACCAAAAAGTATTGATGTCGAATCCATTACACAATTGCTAGATATTAAAAGTAAAGAACCGCTCGCATTACGCGATAAAGCGATTATGGAATTGATGTATAGTTCTGGTTTGCGTTTAGCAGAACTACGCGGTTTAAATTTAGAAGATATTAATTTTAAAGCGCGCGAACTTCGTGTATTAGGAAAAGGCAACAAAGAACGTGTTTTACCGTTCGGACGTTATGCTGCCGGTGCGTTGCATGAATGGCTGCAAGTAAGATTACAATTTGCACCAAAAGATAATGCGTTATTTATTAGCCAGCAAGGTAATCGCTTAACCAGTGCAGCGATTCAACAACGCTTGGAGCAATGGGGAGTAAAACAAGGCTTAAATGCTCATTTAAATCCACATAAATTACGCCACTCCTTTGCCACACATATGCTTGAAGCTACATCCGATTTACGCGCTGTACAAGAATTGCTTGGTCATGAAAATCTCTCAACAACGCAAATTTATACCCATTTAAACTTTCAACATTTAGCACAAGTCTATGACGCTGCTCACCCTCGTGCCAAACGTAAAAAATAGGAATGACAACAATGTTACATTTTTATCGTAATCTATTGCCGCCTAAAGTCATCACTTTCGATCTTGATGATACGTTATATGATAATTACTTTGTGATCCGTAATGCTGAACAGGTATTTTTAGAGTGTTTACAACAACTTGCAGATGTCAATGTTGATCAATGGGCTGACTACAAACAACAAATGTTACAAGAAGATCCTGTGCGCTACGAAGATGTTATTGCCTGGCGAATTGCAGCTGCAACCCGCTTATTACAGCAACAAGGTAAAACTGGCGATGAAATTAATAAAATTATTGCCGCTGCAATGGAACAATTTGTTGAATGGCGTCATAAAATTGATGTTCCTGAACAAAATCAACAATTTCTGACTGAGTTAGCAAAAGTTTATCCTTTAGTTTCAATTAGTAATGGTAATGTCTATCCACCTCGTATTGGTCTTCATCAATTTCAGCTTATGTTACGGGGAGGCGAACATGGTCGTGCCAAACCGCATATTGATCTGTTCCAACAAACTGCTGACTATTTTCATTGTAACATTAACGAAATTTTACACGTCGGCGATAACCTAATCACCGACGTCCAAGGTGCGATTATTAACGGTTGCCAAGCGGTTTGGGTAAATACTAACAATCAACCTTTAACTGCTTTTCCTGAAGCAACGCATTTACCAACATTAGCCGTTTCTGATGTTACCGAGATCAATTTTTTGATTAAATAATAACCAAAATTTGATGTAAATAAACTTTTTTTTAAATTTTATTCCCTTTTTTGAAATTTATATTGCGATCTTTTTAGCTTGCATTATGATTACCCAACTTTAGTTATTTTGCTTATTTTTTAGATAATTTTTAACGAGGTCGCTATGTTATACGCAGAATTTATTCTCCTGCTGTTTTTCCTGTATGTTGGTAGCCGCTACGGCGGTGTCGGTCTTGGGGTTGTTTCCGGGATCGGTTTGATCGTTGAAGTCTTTATTCTTCGTATGCCACCATCATCACCACCAATCGATGTAATGTTAATCATCTTAGCTGTGGTTACCTGTGCATCTGTACTCGAAGCTGCTGGCGGTTTGAAATATATGTTACAAATTGCAGAACGTATTCTTCGTAGCAATCCAAAACGTGTAACTATTCTTGGTCCAATGGTAACTTATTTTATGACCATGATTTTAGGTACAGGCCACGCAGTTTATACCATTATGCCAATTATCGGTGATATCGCATTGAAAAATGGTATCCGTCCTGAACGCCCAATGGCTGCGGCTTCTGTATCATCTCAAATAGGGATCACTGCGAGTCCAATCTCTGCAGCGGTAGTTTACTATTTAGGACAAATTTCTGAATTACCTGGTTTCTCTCACGTAAGTTTATTGACTATCGTGTCAATCACAATTCCAGCGACATTCTGCGGTGTATTAGCGCTTTCTTTATATAGCTTACGTCGCGGTAAAGAATTAAAAGACGATCCAGAATATCAACGTCGTTTAAATGACCCTGAATGGAGTCAATTAATTAAAAATACAACAAGTACCAGCTTGAATGAAACTTTACCGCCTGCGGCAAAAAACTCTGTATTACTATTCTTATTAGCTTTAATTTGTATCGTAGTTGTAGCAATGTTCCCAGCAATCCGTACTATCGGTGATTCACCAAAAGCGGTTTCAATGGGCGTTATCATTCAAATGATGATGTTAGCATTCGCAGGTATTATCTTATTAGTCACCAAAACTGATGTGAAAAAAGTACCAAACGGTGTGGTGTTTAAGTCTGGTATGGTAGCAACTATTGCGATCTTTGGTATTGCTTGGATGAGTGATACTTACTTTACTTATGCAATGCCTGCTTTCAAAGCTGGTATTACAGAAATGGTTAAAACTTACCCTTGGACATTCGCACTTGCGCTATTCGCAGTATCTGTTGTAATTAACAGCCAAGCTGCAACAGGAAGAATGTTATTACCAGTAGGTATTGCAATGGGCTTACCTGCACCATTACTTGTTGGTTTATTGCCTGCAACTTATGGTTACTTCTTTATTCCTAACTACCCATCAGATATCGCAACTGTAAACTTCGACGTTTCAGGTACGACTAAGATTGGTAAATACTACTTCAACCACAGCTTTATGGTTCCGGGTTTAATCGGCGTCTTTGTGGGATGTGTTGTCGGTATCAGTATTGCAAACGTATTGATGTAATTCTGATTATTCAAAACAATCAAACAAAAAAGCAGTGTGACCTCAAAATCACACTGCTTTTTATTATGCTTAATCCAATTAATTAAAACACGCGTTTAAATGGTTTAACCACTACTTCACCATACACACCTGCATCAACATATGGATCTTGCGCTGCCCAATCTTTTGCTTCTTCCAAAGAAGCAAACTCTGCAATTACAGTTGAACCAGTAAATCCTGCGGTGCCTGGATTTTCATCATCAATAGCTGGGTTTGGTCCAGCAGTCAACAAACGACCTTGTTCTTGCAACATAGCTAAACGTGCAAGATGTTTTTCTCTAACGGCAAGACGTTTTTCTAAGGTGTTCGGTAAATCTTGTGCAAAAATCACGTAATACATAACTACTCCTTACTTTCATATTCAGCGATAAGTTTTAATGCTTGTGCTAATTCTGGATTATTCTCACGCGGTACTGGGCTTGGCTTACCATTTTCATCAATCGCAACATAAGTAAACACCGCATCCGTTACCAAATAGCGATCAGAAATCGCATCTTGAAAAACCCGTTTTACCCAAACTTCTACCTGAACTTGGATAGAAGTATTTCCCACTCTGGTACAACGACCATAACAACAAACCACATCTCCTACTGAAACAGGTTTATGAAAGGTCATATTATTGACATGGACAGTAACGACACGACGATGCGCAATCTCTTTTGCTAAAATCGCACCGCCAATATCCATTTGTGACATAATCCAACCGCCAAAGATATCACCATTTGCATTAGTGTCTGACGGCATTGCCAATGTTCTTAATAACAACGTGCCATCTGGCGTACGAGCTGTTGTATCCATTTCATCAATCCTTATTCTTATCTTTTGCTTGAGAAGTAATGTGTGGATACACATAGACACCCGTCAATAATGACGCGGCTAATGTTAATCCAAAGAAACCAAATGATTTAAAATCAACCCAAATGTCATCGGATAAAAATAGGCTGACATATAAATTGATCAACATACAAACAATGAAAAAAATCCCCCAGCCTAAATTGAGGTTTGCCCAAATTTTTTCTGGTAGTTGGATCTCTTTCCCTAACATACTTTTGATTAATAACTTCTTAAAGCCAAATTGACTAATCAATAAAATTAAGGCAAATAGCGCATATACGATAGTGACTTTCCATTTTAAAAATTCAAGATCATTGAAATAAGCCGTCAAACTACCGAAAAATACGATACCAATCGCCATAATCCATTGTGACTTTTCGATTTTGCCATATTTCATTTTTAAGATAATAAATTGGATGATGGTCGCCACAATCAAAGTAATTGCAGCTTCACGAACCCCAAATAATTTGTAAACGGCAAAAAATAAAATGAGTGGAATAAATTCTAATAGTTGTTTCATAGCGCTGTTGTCTTAATAAAAATACGATAAAAACGATAAGCAAAAATTAAAGAAAAGAGATTAATAAATGCAGTCACCAACGTAGATAACACCAATAAATTTGCTCCTAACAAACCAACCAATAAATTACTAAGCAACATTGGTACTAAATAAACTAATAAGAGATAAACTACCATTACTTTAGCTTGCGGACGGCGATTAACTAATTGATACAAACTTCTAAGCCCCTTTCTGCCTGGTTCAAGTAAATATGCATAAGGCAATAAGGCAAAACGTGTTAATAAATAACCACTAGCTAGTAAACAGACTACCCCGCCAATAAACAGGGTGATACCACCACTCACTGCGCCAATGCTAATGCCCATAATAAATGGCATTACCGCTAAAATTAATAAGCAGTTATAACAAATAAAACCTAACAGTTTTTGTAATACCGTTGGAATACAAGAAAAAATATCAGTAATACGATTTGTTGAAACCTGATCGATAGTCAAAATAAACCACATATTGAAAATAACAGACAGGATCAAATTAAAAAAAGAGGCAAAAATAACACTCGACGGGATCTGTTCAGGAGTAGTTTGTAATTGTTGTAACCCACCATTTGCTTCCATAATGAGCTGAAAAATTAATGTATTTAAGGCATATAGCACAGTAAAAGTGACTACGATTGGATAACGATTACGCACAAAGTAGCCACTTTCTTGTAGAATTCGTACAAAATTTATCGACATTGTTTCCTCTATCATTTAAACAACTCAAAACCAGATGAGTATAACAATTTCGGTTAAGAAATTCAGCTGTAACTATGCTAAACTTCGATTTCGTCTTTTTCACTGAACAAAAAGTAATAGTATGATAAAAAAATATTTATCACTTTTTTGCTTATTTATCCTTTCTTGTGTTGCCATTAATACGGCTAACGCAGGATTATTTGATAAAAAAACAAATTATTTAACGGTAGAACAAGCTTTTCCGTTTTCAATTCAAGCAACCCCACAAAAAATTACGCTGCATTGGGATATTTTGCCGAATTATTATCTCTATAAACACGCAATTACTGTCACCAGTACCAATATTGATTTTCAACAACAACTAATGCCTGTAACGGAAAAAACGCACGAAGATCCTTATTTTGGTAAAACACAAATCTTTGAACAAGGTTTAGATGTCATCCTCACACCAACAACAGGGCAATTTGCCCCGCAAGGACAATTACAAATTAACTATCAAGGCTGTACTGAAGGTTTATGTTATCCACCACAACAGCAACAAATTGATTTAGCGCAAGTGATTAAAGTGGATAGCCATAATTCCGTAGATACTACTGCAACGCCATCATTGACTGAACAGCTCTTTCAAAGTAAGTTTGCCGTATTTTGGTTTTTCTTATTAGGCATTGGGCTAGCCTTTACGCCTTGTGTTTTGCCAATGTTGCCACTGTTATCAGCAATCGTGATTGGCAAGGAACAGCGAGTGAATACTGGTAAAGCGTTATTATTAAGTTTTATCTATGTACAAGGAATGGCATTAACCTATGCTTTATTAGGTTTAGCAGTTGCCGCTGTTGGCTTATCACTGCAAGTCTGGTTACAAAGTCCTTATGTGTTGGGCGCCTTTGCCATACTCTTTGTGCTACTTGCTTGCTCAATGTTCGGTTTATTTACCTTACAGTTGCCTACTAGTTGGCAAACCAAACTTACTGCATTAAGCCAACAACAATCAGCAGGAATGTATGGCGGTGTATTTTTAATGGGAGCAATCGCTGGATTAATCGCCTCTCCTTGCACCTCAGCACCTTTATCTGGCGCATTACTTTATGTTACCCAAACAGGTGATTTAGCAACTGGCGCTTTAACGCTGTACTTATTAGCGCTCGGAATGGGAACTCCATTGATCGCAATTACTGTATTTGGCAATAAAATCCTGCCAAAATCAGGAGAATGGATGGAAAATGTCAAAATTGCCTTTGGTTTTGTGTTATTAGCCTTACCAATTATTTTATTGGCACGTTTTTTACCTGCTTATTGGGAAGATATCTTGTGGTCATTACTCGGTATTGCCTTTTTTGCTTGGTTGATGACTTTAGCTGGAAAACATAGTCGTATTTGGCAAGTATTAGCGATGATGGCAATGATTATTGCCGCTGCGCCACTCTATTTTACTGTGCAGCAATTTCTCCATCCCGCTTCCTCACAATCAACTGATAATGATCAGTTTATTACTGTCAAAGATCTACAAGAGCTGCAACAGCAATTACGCAATAATCCGCATAAAATTGCGATGGTTGATCTGTATGCCGATTGGTGTGTTGCCTGTAAAGAATTTGAACATAAAACATTTAATCAACCGCAAGTACAGCAACGTTTACAACAAATGTTATTACTACGTGTTGATATGACCAAAAATAGTGCTGCTAATCAAGCATTGAGTAAAGAATATCGTGTGCTAGGTTTACCCACTATTTTATTTTTTGATCAGCAAGGTAAGGAAATTCCAAATAGTCGTGTAACTGGTTTTTTAGATGCTGAACAATTTTCGCAATGGCTAGATCAGTTGTCAGGAAAATTGGGGGATTAATTAAGAGGTTAGCTAAGCCAACCTCAGTTTATTGACAAAGTCAATTATAAAACTTTT
>NZ_JTJL01000043.1 GCF_001678495.1 Gallibacterium salpingitidis | reverse complement strand
TTGTCTATTAGACCAATTACTTTGCCTTCTTTTTTATGGTTGATCTGTATTATTTTTGCTGACTTAAATAACGTTCTACGGTATCCACTACTGCCTGTGTTTGTGAATCAAGCTCAATATTCACTTTATCGTTCAATTGTTTTTGTCCAATAGTGGTACGTTGTAACGTTTCAGGAATTAGATTGACACAAAAAGACTGCTCTTTTACTGCACCAATGGTCAAACTAATCCCGTCTACTGCAACATAACCTTTGGTTAAGATATATTTCATTACTTCTGTATTAGGTAATTTAAACCAAATTTGGCAATTGTTCTCAGAACGAATAATATCCGCAACAGTAGCAGTACAATAAACATGGCCAGATAATAGATGACCACCGACTTCGTCACCAATTTTCATTGCACGTTCTATATTGATTTCATCACCGACCTGTAAATCCCCTAAATTAGTAACTTTTAAGGTTTCTTGCATCAAATCAAAACTAATAAGATCGTGATTAATCGCGGTAACAGTTAAGCAGACACCATTATGAGCTACTGATGCGCCTAACGTTAAACCATCCAATAAATCCTGTGGCATTTTTATAATGTGTGTTCTAAAATTATCTTTCGCTTTAATTTCTTGGATTTTCGCTTTTCCTTGAATAATTCCTGTAAACATAATTTTTTTTCCTTAATCAAACTCTGTATTTTAGAAAAGGCAACTAACTATAAATCACAAATGTCGGACATTCTATGACAAATTGGCAAAGATATAAAACACAAATTATAGAACTGATCAAACTAGCCACACCTATTTTAATTGCTCAAGTGGCACAAAATTCGATGGGATTAACAGATACGATAATGGCTGGACGTGTGAGCGCAAAAGATATGGCAGCAATTTCTGTTGGTGCATCGATTTGGTTTCCATTATTGTTATTCGGACAAGGTTTATTACTCTCATTACCACCGACCATTTCTTATTTAAATGGATCTGGTAAACGTAATTTAATTGCACATCAAGTACGTCAAGGTTCTTGGATTGCAGTTGCTATCAGTATTCCTATTGCACTGATTATTTATAATAGTCGTTTTATTATTGACTATATGCAAATGGATGCTGAACTGGCCGATATTACCAGTGGATACCTCAAAGTAATGGCATTTGGCGCATTGCCCTATTTATTGATGATTACTTTTCGTTGTTTAAATGATGGTATTGCTAAGACTAAACCGGCAATGGTAATTGCCTTTACCTGTTTGTTATTAAATATTCCATTAAACTATATTTTTATTTATGGTGCGTTAGGGGTTCCCGCATTTGGTGCTATCGGCTGTGGTATTGCAACCATGATTTTAAATTGGGTAGGTTTTATCTTAATGGTGCTCTACTGTTATAAAGCACCAAATCAACAAGATTTAAAGGTCTTTGAATGGGTGATAGAAAAACCGAACTATAAAACCTTGAGTAAACTAGTCCGTCTTGGTTTCCCAATTGCGGTATCTATTTGTTGTGAAGTACTGTTGTTCTGCATTATTTCGTTATTGATTTCACCGTTTGGTGCGGAAATTATTGCTAGTCATCAAATTGCTTTAAATACCAGTTCTTTCATTTATATGTTACCAATGTCTATTGCTATGGCGACGACTATTTTGGTTGGACAAAGTTTGGGAGCAGGTAAACCGGCAAAAGCTAGACAAGTTACTTTTTGTGCATTAGGACTAGGTTTATTTATAACGTTATTTACTGCATCAATTACCTTAACGTTTCGTGAAAAGATTGCGCATATTTTTGTTAGTGATGCCGAGGTAATTATTATGGCTTCCAGCTTGCTGATTTTCGCTGCAATTTATCAATTTTCCGATACGATTCAGTCAATTATTGGCGGCGCATTGCGCGGTTATAAAGATACAAAATCAGTGTTATGGATTTCATTATTTAGCTATTGGATGATCGGTATGCCGGTTGGTTACGTTTTAGGTTTAACGGATTGGATTACTGCGCCAATGACAGCAAAAGGATTTTGGATTGGCTTTGTAGTTTGTTTGACGACAGCGGCCTGCTTGTTATTCCTACGTTTACGTCATATTCAGAAATTACCAGATGATCTTCTATTGATGAAATTAGATAAGATTAAATAGTATTAAATTGATTAGGAGAATTAATTAATGCAACAACAAGTTATTCGTGTTGGTATTGCTGGCTTTGGTATGTCAGCAAATGTTTTTCATTTACCTTTTTTAGTACGTGATTCACGTTTTAATGTGGTTAAAATTTTTGAACGTAGCAGTAATAAAGCCGCTGCGAAATATCCACATATTCAAACAGTACGTCAATTTACTGAATTATTAACAGACGATGTTGATTTAGTAATTATTACCACCCCTAATTTGACACATTACAGTTTAACTAAACAAGCCATTCTAGCTGGTAAGCATGTGATTGTAGAAAAACCATTAAGTGTTACTGCACAAGAGGCACAAGAGTTAGCTGAGTTGGCAGAAAAACATCAAGTAAAATTATCTGTTTACCAAAACCGTCGTTGGGATAATGGTGTATTAACGGTAAAACAGATTTTAGAGAGCAAATTGCTTGGTGATATTGTGGATTATGAAGTGCATTATGATCGTTATTCACCAACTAAAAATAGCAAAGCATGGAAAGAAACGGGCGAGCGAGGTGTAGGACTAGTATATGACTTAGGAGTGCATCTGATTGATCAAGTGGTTCATTTATTCGGTTTACCACAAGCACTTTATGCTGATTTACGTTGTCAGAATCAAGGTTCGCTAAACGAGGACAATTTCCAAATTAATTTCTACTATGCCGATAAAAAAGTCATTATGTCAGCAAGTAAATATGTGCGCGAAAAAGGGCCGGTTATAGCAATGCATGGTACGCTGGGTTCTTATGTAAAATATGAATTGGATAATCAAGAAGCACTACTCTTGTCCGGTGTGGAACCAAAAGGAGATTGGAATAAAGAACCACAAGAAAAATGGGGAATCTTAAATACCGAAGTTAATGATGTGCATATTCGGACTCAATTGGAAACGGTGTCTGGTAATTATCAAGCTTATTATGACAACATTTATGCTGCACTTACTGAAAATGAGCCATTAAAAGTTACTGCATTTCAGGCAGCTGAAGTTTTAGCTTTAATTGAAAAAGTGTATCAAAGTGCAGAAACTGGACAAAAAATCGTTCTTAAATAATTGATAACCAATTGATTTTTATTATAAAAATAAAATATTTAAAATTTTTTAAAAATTTTTCAGTTTTTTTTGAACTTTTTATTTTTTCGCGAGTCTTAGTAACCGCTAGTGACTGCAAATGCGTAAGCAAATGTTTTTTTTATTTTATTCATTGAAACCTCCCCCTGTTTCCTAGTGGAACAGGGGTTTTTCTTTTCTATTATGAATGAATATCTTCTTCCCAACGTTTTTAATAAATAGATAAAAAATTACCTCGACAATGCGAGGCAATTTTGTGTGTGAGCTACAATTTATACTTACTTTAACAATGAACCAATGAGATCACCGTTATATAAATATTTCTTTACCATTGCGCTGGCAACTACTGCATTGTTCTGTGCGTAGTGTCCAGTGATAATATCGACTTGATGTTGATCGAGTAACAAGTTTTCATTTAATTTTTGTTTTAAGTGCTCAACAAAAATCGCATTAGCTCCCAGATAACTTGAATTGATCATAATTTTATCTGATGAAAAAATATTAACGAGATTCATCAACACATAAGAAATACCATCAGCAACATAATGTAAAATGGCAATTGCTTGTTGATTGCCTTCATTCGCTAATTCACAGAGATACTGAATTTTTTGATCATTATCTTCCAATTCGTTTGGTAGTAAATGATTGACTAATTTGTAAATAGCAGAATAAGTGACATGATGTTGTAATTGTTGTGCATCTTCAGGTAATAGATCTTGGCTAATAATTTCAGCTAATGGATTCAACATTGGTAAACAGACACGATCAATATTCATTCTTTGTTGTTTACTACCTTGAATCATTTTTCCTTTGATAGATACACTCATGTTGATGACATCATCAACTTGCAGAAAGATAACATTATCGCTACTAATCGCTGCACCTAAACTCGATTCAGCAAAAACCCATGCAGCAAAATATTCTGACAAAATAATTGGTAAATTAAAGGCTGAGCTAAGTGTTTCTTGTAATTCAATATCTAGTACAGACTGTCCTAAACGTTCTATACCTGTTTGTTGACGGTTTAACTGCCCTTCAATTGCCACAGAAAGCGCAAAAGTTTGAATGATTTTATGCTGAAATTCTTCTTGAAAGGCTCGAATATTATCAATCAATAAGTTAGCTAGTTGTGGATGTTGTTTAGGTAAAATAGGATAGGCTTTTGATTTAACAGTTTTACCGTTAAGTTCGCAGAGAAAAATGGTCATTTCTCTTTCACTTAATACCACACATAACGATTGCCAATGGAAAGGTGAAATAGCCAAACCAACTGCAGGACGCCCTCTAACAATTGGCGTTTGTGTAGTACGTTCTATCACTAATTTTAAATCAATTAAATCTCGGGTGAAATTAGTTATGCTGGCTGGCGCTAATCCTGAAATTTTTGATAAATCAATCCGTGAAATTAAATCAAATTGTTCAATTAAACGATAAATTGTACCCAAATGTTGTAATTTTTGTGGTGAATTCATTAACTGCTTTGTCATAATACTCACATTAACAGCGACATTAAAACTGCCCGACTCCATAAGATCATAAATTTATGTTGTTATACGAATTTTTTGCCTTTCTCTCAAGTGATTTGGATCAATTTTGAGAAAAATCTCACAATTTATTTTTTAAAATAAATTTTAATTTTAAAAATTTATTGATAAAGTCTATTCGTTTCTACTTTGCAAGTTTATCGATGTAGCAAAGTATTGTAGAATGACGCGTCTAACAAAAAACAATAATTCATTGAGGTTTCTATGACACAAGTTAAATCAGTTGCCGAAATCCTAAAAGGTGACGTAGCGATCGGTGCGTCCACAGTTGTTCGTGGTTGGGCACGTACTAGACGTGATTCAAAGGCAGGAGTTTCTTTCCTATCCGTTTATGATGGTTCATGCTTCTCTCCAATTCAAATTGTTATCGAACAAACTATTGAAAATTATCAATCAGAAATTTTACGTTTAACCGCAGGTTGTGCTGTCATTGTGACTGGTAAAGTAGTGGAATCACCGGCAGCAGGCCAATCTGTTGAATTATTAGCGGAAAAAGTGGAAGTTTGTGGTTGGGTTGAAGATCCTGATACTTATCCTATGGCAGCAAAACGCCATTCGATTGAATATTTACGTGAAGTGGCTCACTTACGTCCGCGTACCAATTTAATTGGTGCGGTTGCTCGTGTACGCCATTGTTTGGCACAAGCAATCCATCGTTTCTTTAATGAACAAGGTTTCTATTGGGTAGCTACTCCGCTCATTACGGCATCAGATACTGAAGGTGCAGGCGAAATGTTCCGAGTTTCTACCTTAGATCTCACCAATTTGCCAAAAACTGAACAAGGTGAAATTGATTTCAGCCAAGACTTCTTTGGAAAAGAAGCATTCCTCACCGTATCAGGACAATTAAATGGTGAAACCTATGCTTGTGCATTAAGTAAAGTTTATACCTTTGGCCCAACATTCCGCGCGGAAAATTCAAACACTACTCGTCACCTTGCTGAATTCTGGATGGTTGAACCTGAAGTTGCTTTTGCTACTTTGGCAGACAATGCGAAATTAGCAGAAGATATGTTGAAATATGTGTTTAAGGCAGTATTAGCAGAACGTATGGACGATATGGAGTTCTTTGCTAAACATATCGATAGTAGCGTTATTACTCGTTTGCAAGACTTCATTAATTCAGATTTCGCACAAGTTGATTACACTGATGCGATCGAAATTTTGCAACAATCAGGTAAAACTTTTGAATTCCCAGTGGAATGGGGTGTTGACCTCTCTTCTGAACATGAACGTTATTTGGCAGAAGAACACTTTAAATCACCAGTTGTGGTGAAAAACTATCCAAAAGATATTAAAGCATTCTATATGCGTTTAAATGATGATGGTAAAACCGTTGCCGCAATGGATGTTCTTGCACCGGGAATTGGTGAAATTATTGGTGGTTCACAACGTGAAGAGCGTTTAGATATGCTTGATAAACGTATGGAAGAAATGGGACTTAAGAAAGAAGATTATTGGTGGTATCGTGATTTACGCCGTTATGGAACTGTACCACACTCTGGATTTGGTCTTGGCTTTGAACGTTTAATCGTGTATGTGACTGGAGTACAAAATATTCGTGACGTAATTCCATTCCCTCGTTCACCACGAAACGCCGCATTCTAACTTAGAACAAATTGTTATTACGAATAAGCCAAATGAGTTATGCCATTTGGCTTATTTTTTTATCAGAATACAGTAATATTTACTTGGTAATTTCAATTGTAATAACAAGGAGAACATTATGTATTCACTTTATGTTAGCAAACCTCTCTCTTCGTGGTCATTACGTCCTTGGATTTTATTAAAAGAATTAGGCATTCCATTCGAAGATAAAGAAGTGACTTTTTTAGAAGATAGAAAACAACAGCAACAACAATTTTTACAATTTTCACCAACAGCAAAAGTGCCTGTATTACATGATCAAGAACAAATTATTTGGGATAGTCTGGCAATTATTGAATATATTTCGGAAGATTATCCACAGGTGTGGGCAGAAGATCGTTATGCACGAGCTTGGTCACGTAGTGCTTGTGCAGAAATGCATTCTGGATTTGCAAAATTCCGCCAAACTTGTGGTTTTGATCCCTTAGTTCATACCCCGCTTAAAGAAGTTTCGGAGCAAGTTGCAACAGAAATAAAACGTATCAACCAATTATGGCAAGAAGGTTTAAATAGATTTGGTGGGCCTTATTTGGCAGGTAAAAAATTCACAGCTGTTGATACTTTTTTTGTCCCAATTGCCAGTAGAATTGCTACCTATGGTTTAGAAAGCTATTTCAGCGACTCAACCCTTGCTTATCAACAAAAATTATTAGCGTTGGATAGTTTTAAAGGGTGGATAAAAGGATAATTGCTAAGAAATATTTGCTTTTTTGATTTCAGTATCTAATACGAGGCATATAGTAACAAGATTTTTTTCAAGTTTAGCCATCTTGTTACTAAACTTGTTACTAAAAATCGTGGCTAGAGGCGGAATAATGCGAACTATTGCGGAAAGTGAAATAGCTAAAAAGCCTTGTCAGGACTGATTTTTTAAAGGTTTTTCGGAAAGTTACGAATGGTTGCGGAATGATGAATGGTGCGACCGGGTGGACTCGAACCACTGACCCCCACCATGTCAAGGTGGTGCTCTAACCAACTGAGCTACGGTCGCATCGTGAAATGCCCCGCCATTATAGTGTGCAAATAGAGAAAAGCAAACTTTTTTCAAAGTAAAAGAAATTAAGTGCTTAAAAAGGAAACAAAAAATAAGTTGCTACATTAAATAGGCGTTACTCTTATCCAAACAATGCTCTACCGCCACTAATAGGTAATGTTGAGCCATACAATAAAGCGATTCCCATATAGATTAACAACATACTAAAAATCACTTTAACCCAATATGCAATTGCTTGGTTATAACGAGGTTGTAGATACCATTTACTTAATTGAATTGCTCTTGTTCGTGCAAATAATACTAATAAAGCAAAGCCTGTTAAGGTTAAGCCTGTTCCAATCGACATCGCGATAACTGCTAATATGCCATATGAGTATAGTTTCAATAGATATGAGAGAAACAACACTAAAATCGCTCCAGAACAAGGTCTTGCCCCAATACTTAAAATTAACATTAATTGCGATTGCCAATCTTTTGATTGTTGTAACTGTATGGATGATGGCAAATGTTGATGTCCGCAAGAACAATTTTCTGCATGATGTACGTTTATTGGTTGTAATAAATGATGTGTTGATTGTGGTAAGGAATGGCATTTCTTGATAGTAATCTTAGGTGCCTTTTGCAAACGATATTGTTGATAAGTACGCCATAACCACCAAATTCCTAATAAGATCATCAGGCAGAAACTCATTCTCTCTAACCATTGTTGTGATAACTTATAAAAATAGGTTGGTAATTGAAAAATGACAATCACAATCGTGGTTAAAAGGATAGCCACGATACCTTGTACCAATGAAGACAACATCGCCAATGTCATACTTTGTTTTAACTGGCTTTGATTAGTAGTTAAATAACTCGTCAAGATAAATTTGCCATGTCCCGGTCCAACAGCATGAAAAATACCATAGCCAAAACAAAGCAATACCAGAAAGAGTGGTGTATGAGTGTCTGAATGATTGATATTCTGTAATGTGGTGCTAATGGCTTGATGAAACCAGCGCTGAATATTAAAAATAAATTGAAAAACTGAGGGATAAAACAGCATTAAAGTAATAAGTGCTATCCCCATTAACAGTAATATAAAAAGTGTAAGATTGCGAATTAAGGACATGATAAGGTTACCTTTTGTGCAAAGAGGACGCCAAGAGAAGTATCTTCCTCTGCATTTTTATCTAAACTTGCTGCATAATCCTTCATTGTCGGATTTGACTCTGGCTCAATAATTTTCAGCTTGCAAGTGGTTTCTCCCAGAAAACTCACATCTTTTGGTGTTAAATATAGCATCGCAATATAGTAAGTAGGATCATAAACCAATAAGGTTACAGTTTGCCGATTGAGTTCACGAGGCTTACTCAATATCAGATCAAAATTAATTTGTAGCTGTCTTTTATTAATTATTGTTAATTTAGTATTTTCTGGTTGCTTACTATATTTAATTGGATGATGCTTATCATCATAAAAATAGGCAAAATAATGTTGTCCGACAATATTTTGCATAATTTCATTGGTGAGTTGTGCTAATTTTTGCTGTTTATTTTTGCTGGTTTCAATTTCATAAATCACTTCAGACGAAGAAATTTCATCCATTATCCATTGCATTCTAATCCCAGTAAGTTTACCTTGCTCAACTAAAAATTGACTTTTCATATCAATAAAAGCATGTGGATGAGCCATAGCAGTATGGCTTAACAGATAACATATTAAAATCGTAAAAAAATAACGCATCTTAAATGACAACTTCTCCAATATCGACCAAAACTAACAGCGCAGCATCGCCACCCCACTCTTTCGGCGCTTGATGAAAAGCTATCACTTTTGGGTGTTGTACCAACCAGCGTGGAATTTGATTTTTTAGAGTAAAACTACCGTAACCAGTCATAATACAGGCACAAGGTAAATGTTCTTTTTCACAAGCTAGCAAGAGTGCCGCCAATTCTTGTTTTGCTTGCTCTCTAGTTAATCCATGTAAATCTAAAAATAGATCTGGTACAAAATCGCCACGACGAAGTCGTTTTAATAAATAATGATCATCACCTTCACGTAGATAACGGCTGCCTGTTTCATCTAATAATGGTTCATACTCATCAGAAAAATAGAATAACGTATCCTCTTTTTCGCGGAGTTCTCTTTTTTCTTGTTGCTGCTGTTGTAAATTATGTTTACGGTGGAGAGAAAATGTGACAGTGTCTTGTTTTAACGGTTTGACATCTTTAACAAATTCCTGAAATAACGATTGCTCCTGTGAATCCATGATTATCCTCATCAATTTTAATTGGGCGTCATTCTATCACACTACCATCTCTTTCTGAAAATATGGTATAAATAGACCTCTTTTATTTTTATTAACAGTGGATGCTATGACTGAACAACAACTTTTTAATCAAGATATTATCGAAGAAATCCAACTACATTCTCCACTATCAAATTTACATACAATTCAAGATTTTCTGCGTTGGACTTATAGCTATTTCAATGCTTCAGATATTTTTTATGGACATGGTTTTGACAATGCGTGGGATGAAACATTACAACTGGTTTTATCAACATTACATTTACCTTTAGATGTGCCAAGTGAATTATATCAATCTCGTTTAACTGATATTGAAAAACAAAAGCTGTTATCACTTGTGATCGAGCGCATTGAAACTCGTAAACCTGTCGCTTATTTGACACACTCTGCTTGGTTTTGTGGTTTGCAATTTTATGTTGATGAACGAGTTTTAGTGCCACGTTCCCCAATTGGTGAGTTAATTCAAGATGGCTTTACAGGAGTAGTACGCAGCGAACCAAAACGTATTTTGGATATGTGTACTGGTAGCGGTTGTATTGCGATTGCTTGCGCAGATAAATTCCCAAATGCAGAAATTGATGCAGTAGATATTTCTCTTGATGCACTAAATGTGGCGGAAATTAATATTGCCCACCACCATTTAGAACATCAAGTGTTCCCTTTGCAGTCTGATCTTTTTGATAACTTACCACATGATGGTTATGATCTGATTGTTAGCAATCCACCATATGTGGATGCAGAAGATATTGCGGATATGCCAGTCGAGTTTTCTCACGAACCAATTTTAGGATTAGAAGCTGGTCAAGATGGGTTAATCCTAGTGAAACGTATTATTGCGCACGCAGCAGACTATTTAAATGATAATGGTGTGTTAATTTGTGAAGTGGGAAATAGTATGGTGCATCTTGTGGAACAATTTCCAAATGTTCCATTTGAATGGATTAAATTTAAAAATGGTGGCGATGGCGTCTTTATGTTGACAAAACAGCAATTATTGAATGTACAAAGCCAATTTGCGCAATATTTATAATAAACCATAAGAGATGAGATCAAATTCTCATCTCTTATTCATCATCTATTAAAATTTATCCTTTGCTTGTCGCAACACAATAAAAGTTTCCAAGTTTTCACAACGTAAAAATGGATTTAATGCTTTTTCCAAACCTAATGTTGTTGGTAATGTTGGACGTTGCTCTGCTCTTAGTTGTTCAATCTTTTTAGCATATTCCGTTAATGCAACAGAATTTTCTACAGATTGTGCAAAACGTAAATTACTCAATGTATATTCGTGTGCAGCACAAACAATTGTGTCATCTGGTAATTGCTTAATTTTTTGTAATGAAGCAAACATTTGTGCATAGTCACCGGTAAATACTCTGCCACAACCCAAAGAAAATAAAGTATCACCACAAAAAAGGTGATTATCAACAAGATAGCTAATATGGCCAGCAGTATGTCCACCAGTCATCAACACGCGAATAGTATAATAAGGTGTATGATGAATACCAGACTCCACTAGATGTGTTGCTAATTTAGAACCAACTTCTGTAGGTGCATAGACTGGTACATGCGGATATTTTTTACGTAATTGTGCCACTCCACCAGTATGATCGGCATGATTATGCGTAACTAAAATCGCCTCTAATTTTAGGCTAGACTTTGCCAAAAAATTCTCTACAACCTCTGCTGTAGCAGGATCTATTAATAAAGCGTGCAGGTTATCGCGGCTATAACACCAAATATAATTATCACTTAATGCTGGAATAGCGACTAGCATCTTATTCCTCCAAAATATTGCTTGATCTGTTCTGCTAATCCACTACAACGAACGGTTTGATTCCGTACTGCCATTTGCCAAATATCCTGTTGGCTAAATACAGTAAATTGCTGTTTAGCTCGTGTGATTGCAGTATAAATTAACTCTTTACTAAGTAGCGGATTATACTCTTGTGGCAAAACTAATACAGCATGATCAAACTCTGAACCTTGCGATTTATGTACTGTCATCACATAAGCAGGCTCAACACTAGGCACTCTGCTAGTAAGTACACTACGAAAACCGCTTTCTGTTTCAAACCAAACTTTTAAATTCCCTTGTTCATCTGGCAACACTAAGCCAATGTCGCCATTGAATAAACGAATATTATGATCGTTCTGCAATACAATAATTGGCTTCCCTAAATACCATTCATAGGCAAATCGGAAATCTAGCTGTTTTTGATAACGCAGCAGTTCGACAATTTTCTGATTAAGCTGTTCTACACCTAATGAACCTGTACGTAAGGCACTTAACAGGCGGTAACGTTTAAAATATTGAAAGGCAGTTTGAATTTCCGTCAAACTCCAACGTGTTTGCTGTTTCACATAGCGAAAATAATCACGATAAAGCTCTGCAGCAAATTGAATCACCGAATAATTATCACTCGGTTGATGTACAAATAACGGAAAAGCCTGAATATCTGAATATTGTTCAAATAGTTGCCAACTCTGCTCTGCTTGTCGTTGATTTACCAATCTAGCCAATTGTCCAATCCCAGTATCAGCATTAAAGCGATAACTATGTTGCAAATGACACAAACTATCACGAATAAAGTTATTCTCGGTGGTATCGGCCAATTGTTGCTGACAAACTTGTTGAAAATAATGATTTTGTTGCTGACTATAACCAAATTGCAAAAATTGCCCCAGTTCGGACATGATTGAACCAGCCTCAACCGATGCTAATTGGTCTTTATCACCAAGAAAAATCAAACGTGTTTCTGAATGTACGCCTTGTAATAATGTCGCCATTAATGACAGATTAATCATTGAGGCTTCATCAATCACTAATAAATCGACATTCAATGGACGTTGCTGATGATATTCCGGTTTCGCATTCGGTTTTATGCCCAATAAGCGATGAATTGTTGCTGCCTCTTGCGGTAAGCTCTGCTTCAGTTCAATCGGTAAATTAATTTGCTGAATGGCTTGATGTAGCGATTCCGTTAATCGAGTGGCTGCTTTACCTGTTGGTGCTGCTAAACGGATAGTCAAAAAATCTTTATTTTGCAGCTGTTGTAACCATTGCAAACCCAACAATAGTTTTGCCACTGTGGTTGTTTTTCCTGTACCCGGCCCACCAGAAATAAAGGTAATGGTGCGTGAAAAGGCAGTCGCTACTGCAATTTTCTGCCAATCGGGATGTTGCTCATTCTGTGGAAATAGCGTTGCTAAAATCCGTTCAATTTCTTGAAGCTGCAATGGTGAATATTGAATTGTTTGGATCTGGCTTAAACGTTCCGCAATATAGTGTTCATTTTGCCAAATACGGTGAAAATATAGTGCTATCTGCTGCTGCAACGGACGCATAACGATTGGTGTTACTTGTTGTTCTTCAATAGAAAAAGCCGGATGCTGCACTAAACTTGTTTGCCAACTCGTCAATTGTGGTGGTAAAAGTTGTTGCAACTGTTTTAATAATTGTTGTTGTTCACTGGCGAATTTTAACTCAAACGGATTTTCATAAAGATGCTGATCAAGTAATAAACAGCTATGCCCTTTTTGATGCACAAAACTTAATTGTGCTGCTAAAAAAGTCGCTAAATCATTAATAGGTTTATCAACAGTCATACCTTGCTGGTGAATAAATTTGGCAAAGTAGTAATCAATATTTTCAATTATCTCTTGATCACGTAATTGTTTTAATAGTGCTAACATCATTCACCCCATAATTGATCAAGTTTTTCAATTAATACTGTTGCAGGTTTTGTGAAAAATATTCCTGTGTGCTGCTGAGTATCAGGTACTGCCATACCACGTAAAAATAGATAAAAGACACCGCCAAAATGCGTTTCATACTGATATTCGGGATCATTGAGTTTTAAATAGCGGTGTACTGCCAATGTATAAATCAAATACTGCAAATCATAACGCTGTGCTGAAATAACTTTGCGTAAATTCTCTTCTTGATAACAAGATAACTGCTCTCCCAAGAAATTACTTTTATAATCAATAATATAATAATGATTATCTCGTCTAACTACTGCATCAATAAAACCACGAATAAAGCCTTTAATCTCATCCACACGAATTGGATAATGTTGATCATATAATGGATGATATTGGCTTAAAACGGAATTAAATTCCTGATTATTAAATAATTTTCCTAATTTTAAGTAGAATTGTAATTCGGTTAATTTATCTCGTTTGCTGATTTGATTTAAACAACCTAATTCAGGTAGAGGTTGTTGTAAAATTTGCGTGAACCATAGCTGTAATGGTGATAGCCAAGTTTCTTCTAAATTAAGCGCTTGGCAAATCGTTGTTAGCGAATCAATGCTGATAGGTTGGGTGAAATCCAACTTTTCTAAATAACTATGCAAACAAGAACCTACCACCGCACCTTTAGGAAAATCAAAAGGGGAAAAACCGGTTGGATAGTAATGAGATAATTCTGTATCGGTAATCGTTACTTCACTATCATTATGCCAATTTGATGATAAATCCTGATCAAAATGATCTTGCCCTATATCAGCAAAATGCTGCGTATAAAGTTCCTGTAATTTTGCTTGTAACGCAGAAAAACTGGTCACTAACCAATTTTTTTCAATATCTTGTGAAAATTGACGAACAGTTAAGGTCGGCGTATTTGCTAAATTTGGTCGCCAATTGTCATTGTATGGCAATTTATTTGTCATAGTGACTTGCCAATGTTCAGGTGAAAGCGCTCGATCAAATAATTCTGCATAGTGATTATGTGCCGAAAAATCCGCTTTCTCTCCTTGTAGCAGTAAATAATCCAATGGATTTAATGTCGCTAGATTGCTTTTTTCATTAAACATTGGTTCAGCGGGTACTCCAACAACGAGTTGATATTTAGCTCTGGTCAAAGCAACATATAACAAGCGCATATCTTCCGCATTATTTTCTAATCGTGTTTGTTCCGTATGCTCTTTCAGCATATCCCACATCAGCTGATTTTGCTGATTATGATAAAACTCGGCTTTACCCGCAACTTTTTTCGTTAAAATAAATGGCAAACAAACAATGGGGAATTCTAGTCCTTTCGATTTATGAATTGTGATAATTTTCACCACATTTTGCTCACGTTCCAGACGTAAACGATTTTCTTCATTACCTTGAACACCACTTAATTGCTGCTGATACCAGTTCAATAATGCTTCTTCATTTTGCTGCTGATTCATCGCTTGCTGCAACAATTCACTTAAATGCAATAAATCCACTAAGTAGCGTTCGCCCAACTCAAACTGTTGTAAACGTTGTGGAATCTCTTCTGTTTGATAAAGCCGATACAGCATTGGCAACACCCCTTGTGTTTGCCAAATATGACGATAATTTAATAAGCGATCAATCAATGCTGCCCATTGAGATTCATCTTCTTTTAATTGGTAAATTTGTGCAGCGGTTAAGCCCCATAAAGTCGAACCTAATGCAGACAATACCGCACGCTCACTAAATGGAGTAAAACAAGCTTGCAAAATAAGCGCCAAATCTCGAGCTGTAGTAGTCTCAAACACATTCGCTTGTTCTGATAAAAACACTGCCGTAATGCCTTTTTTCGCTAACACATTACGGATAATTTGGCTTTCATCTCTGTTTCTTACTAATACTGCAATATCTTTGGCGGCAACGACTTGCTGCTGGCTCTCAGGATCTTCAATAAACAAGGCTTGTTGCTGCTCGGCCGCTTTAAGCAATTGTTGAATATGACAAGCAAAAGCTTCTGCCATTGCCAGTTGATAAGACTCTTTATATTTTATTTCTTCATTTAGCTGCAATATTTGCCAAGGTTTTTGTCTTTTTTGCGCAATAGCTAAATAACCTTGACGGTGTGCTGAAATAAGTGGGAATTGAATATTAGTTAAATAAAACGGATTTTGCGTCTGTGAAAAGAGTTGATTAATACTGTCAATCAAAGCAACAGAAGAACGATAATTATGTTGCAGGGTATAAATATGCTCAATGTGGTTATTTTGCTGCTGATCCATAATCGACAGATAAGTAAAAACATCAGCACCACGAAAGCGATAAATGGCTTGTTTTGGATCACCGATTACAGTGAAACCTGTCACTTGTTGATCCGATATTGGCGATAGATAAATTTTCTCGAAAATCGTTAATTGAACAGGATCGGTGTCTTGGAATTCGTCAATCATCGCAAAAGGATATTGCTGACGAATTAAACGGATTAATTTCTCTGCTTGCGGTTTAAGCAGAACATCACGCAATACACGCAGCAAATCATCAAAATATTTTTCATTATGTTGATCTTGATAAGCAAAAATGCGCTCACGTAAAGTGGTAAGATAAAGATAATTCATCACACTGACATAAGCTGTATATGAAAATTGTTCAAAAAACTGCTCTAATTTAAACACTAATTCTGGCAGCTGAACCTCTTTACCTTTATAAAATTTGATTTCTGTTAGCGTTATTGCCTGCTGCATTCTTTGCTTAATATCGCTATCTTCGGTAACTGATTGGCAATAGGCAATGATTTTTTCATTACTTCTTTTCTGAACATTATCGCGATATTGGTTAAACCATTGTGTAAATTCGGCAAAATAGCGCTGCTCAATAGCAGTAAACTCATCTAACTGCTGCTGATAATAACTTAACCCTGCCTGGAGATCCGTAAACGGTAATGCAGTCGTAATTTTCGGCATTTCACCAGATAGCAAAGCCTCATTTGCATCAAAAAAGGTATCCGGTGATTGAAAAATATCGGTGACGATTTGTGCTTGTGTTGCGGAAAGTGAATAGAATTGTTCACGCCATAATTGATAATTAATTTGTCGTAACTGTTGTTGATTGGCTTCACTGACAGAAAAATTAAATGTTAAACCAGAATCAAACGCATATTGACGTAAAATACGCTGGCAAAAACTATGAATAGTAAAAATCGCAGCTTTATCAATATATTGTGTTGCAAAAGTTAAACGTTGAATAGCTAAATCTAAATTGTTTTCTAGATAAGGCAATAATGCGAGTAATTCAGCATCGTCAATTTGCTGTTTATCTTGATGTTGCTGATATTGCTGTAATAATTTTAACCAAGATTGAATTCGTTGATTAATCCGCTGCCGTAATTCTTTGGTCGCGTCTCGAGTAAAAGTCACCACCAAAATTTGTTCAATATCCAATGGCATTGGAAAATTATTTTCTCCAGCTTGTAATAATAGGCGTAGATAAAGAGTAACCATCGTATAGGTTTTGCCTGTTCCCGCTGAAGCTTCAATTACATTATTTTGTGCCAATGGCAATGAAATTGGATTAAGTTGTGTTGTCATATCTTGATTAAATATAGAGAGAAAAACGCCGATCTCTATTGAATCGGCGTTATTTGGTTATGTTTAGAAAGTAAGGACTTTATCCGCCCATAGTGTCCATTCAGCAACATCAGCTAATGTACCGAGCGTTACTCCGTCAATTAATGGATGTTGTGATACTGCACGAGCATTAGTACAAGTTGTACATAATTTTACTTCTACGCCTAGTCCAGTCAAAATGCTCAATAGTTCTTGAACATTACCACCTTCTTTCGGGTTTTGTCCTTTTAATCCAGACAACACTGCGTCAGAAAAACAGAAAATTTTCATTTCTACGTCTTTAGTATGTTCTTCTTTTAAAGCTAGCGCAAAACGTAACGCATTAAAGGTTTTCTCTCCACCATATGGAGAATCATTTAAGATATAAAGTAATTTTTGCATACTAAATCCTTAATCTACTAAGATAATTTTGAGTAAGAATAAGACTGCAATTACCCATACTGGAATACTGACGTCTTTAGCTTTACCAGTGAATAATTTCATTACACAGTAACTAATAAAACCAAGAGCGATCCCTTCGGTAATTGAATAGGTAAATGGCATCATCGCAGCAGTAATAAAGGCTGGAGTTGCTTCAGTTAAATCATCCCAACGTACTTTTACTAAGCTAGAAGACATTAAAATACCTACGTAAATTAAAGCACCAGCAGTGGCATAAGGTGGCACAATCGCCGCTAAAGGTGAAATAAAGATAACTAATAAAAATAGAATACCTACTACTACAGCTGTTAAGCCTGTACGACCACCAACAGATACTCCTGCGCTACTTTCAATATATGCGGTTACAGAGGAAGTTCCTAAATAAGCACCAGTTACAGAACTAATACTATCCACATATAATGCTTGTTTCATTTTTGGGAAAGTGCCTTGTGCATTGCTAATTCCTGCTTTATCAGTTACCCCTAATAATGTACCTGAAGAGTCAAATAAGTTAACTAGCATAAAGGAAAAAATAATGCCTAATAAATCACCTTGTAATGCCCCGGTTAAATCCACTTCACCCACAACGGAAGTAATGCTTGGTGGCATAGAGAAAATGCCTTGGAACTGTGTTTTACCCAATACTAATGATAATACGGTAGTAACAACGATTGATACCAATACCGCAGCATGGATTTGCTTCGCTCCTAAAATCACAATGATAAAGAAGCCTAAAATACCTAATAATACTGTTGGTGAATGTAAATCACCTAATGACATTAATGTAGCTTGATTTGGCACAATGATACCCGCATTATGGAAGCCCATTAAGGCAATAAACAGACCGATACCTGCCGTAATACCTACACGTAAACTCAACGGAATAGCAGCGATAAGCCAATAACGAATTTGGAATAAAGTTAAAGCTAATAAGCCAACCGCACCCCAGAAAATGGTACCCATACCCACTTGCCAAGATAACCCGATTTTACTGACGACAACATAAGCAAAAAAGGCATTTAGCCCCATTGCCGGCGCTAAGGCAACGGGCAAATTAGCAAATAATCCCATAAAAATACTACCAAAAGCAGCGATTAAGCAGGTAGTAACGAAGACAACTTGTGTATCCATTCCTGCCACCCCTAGAATAGATGGATTAACGAATACAATATAGACCATAGTGAGGAAAGTTGTGATCCCAGCGATAATTTCTGTTTTTACATTGGTATTATGTTGTTCCAAGTGAAAAAATTTCGCCAAAAGACTTTGATTTTGCATAAAAAAACACCTGTAGAATAAAGAAAAATAAAAAAGAAAAGCTATCACAGGCTTTTCCTTTTAATTCTAGCAAAACTCAGCAAATTTTCTTGGAAAATTTTTAATTTTTTTATATGCCCTGCTCTTTTGCAATTAGCAACATTTTGGAAAATAAACGGCGGAATAATAGTGGGATTAATTGGTTATCGCTCTGTTTTACTGCTTTAACGATCGCCAAAGCCAAATCTGGTTTTGACGTGTTTTGAATGGCACGTTGAATAATCTGGGCTTTGGAATAATTGTGTTTTTCTGGTAAACGTGCCAAATGCTTAAACACAAATTCAAAGCCATTATCATAAAAATAGTGTTCAATATCCCGTTTTGGCAATGCGGTAATTTTATCTAAAGCATGTTCATTCTCACGTAATAATTCAGTAGCCACTGCTACATACTTTCTACCCGCTTCATCCCCATCAGTTAATAGATGCCAAGCAATTCCCATCAAGTTGGCGTATTTAATTAAAGGTTTGATGCCACATTGTGCAAATTCAACAATGCGAATACCTTCATTTTCTAAATTGATATCTAAAACTTTAGCCAGCTCATTTAAAATCCAAACTTCTGTTTCTCCCTCAACGAAAATCCATGCTCGTGAAAAGAGGGCTAAGCTACGATTATAGTGAATATGAAAAGTTAAACGGCGTAAATCCACTTTACCTAAATCATGACGATCTAATTGATAAGATTGAATACGCTCTTCACCTCGCACTAAACGACAAATCGAATGCAGAGGCACATTGGATAATAATTCCACTGAATTGGTGGTGATCAAACGTTGTAATGGAATATAGCTTAATAAATCCCACATAATCGCCATTAAACGAGGATGCAAACGGGATTCAGGATCTTCAAACAATAAAATTGGATTACTGACTTGCGAAAATAAGGTTTTGTCATCTGGCAAAAAATGCTTCACTAAATAGACAAAAAAATAGCGTCTTAATTTTTCATCACCTACCCGTAATTGTTCTGCTAACTTTTTCGCTTGTTGCCATAATAGGCTGGTGTCGCCAATCGCTGTTTGCCTATTACGTTCCAAAATAAAGTAATAACGTAATAGCGTCATTACTGCAGTAAAGAGTTCGATAATTTCTGGCGTTAAATTCTTACTAAAATGAATAGGTTGTAATTCTATTGGTTGCTTTACTAAACGAGCATCACGAAAGCGATAGACGGTATGACGTTGAATGAGACGGCTGACTAATTTTGTCTGTTGTGCTTCTTCTAACGCAATAACATTGCCTTGCTCATCAATAAAATTATAGGTGGTACAAATTTCTCCTGATACGGTTTGTTCAGCAAAAACGCGCAAATAAATACGATCAAAACCATCTTCATGTTTTACTTTGATAGGATGCAAAAAATGTTGGGTAGGAAATTGTAATTCTCCAGGCTCTGATTCACTAAATGTAAATAACAAATTAATTGAGGAAACTTTTTTTATTTCCCCTTCTTGCATAGAGTAAAAAAAATCATCAGCTTGAAATTGATAAGGTTCAGCTTCTTTATTAAAAATTAAACTTAATAAGTCGAGTAAACTCGATTTACCCCAAGCATTTTCACCAATCAGCACCATATTAGAACGTAATTGAAAGGATAAACGGTGAATACCACGAAAGCCGACAACCTCAATTTGTTTCAAATACATAATTCTGATCCTTTTTTTGCGTTATCTCGTCATCATCTTAGCACACTAAGACTATTTAGTTACGCTTGTTATCTTTTTTTATTTGACATTCCCTATCAAGAACCGATAAATTGACGCCTTTCAATTATTTTTTATTATATTTATCACTTTATGCTAGAAAGTTTAGCCATTGTATTAGTGCCTTTATTTTTAGGCTATTTAATTAAAAGTAACAACGTCACATTTATACATTGGATCAATAAAAGTATTATGGTGTTGTTGTTTCTAATTTTATTTGTAATGGGCTGTTCTTTAGGACAGTTAGATAACCTAACAACAACTTTGCCAGATATTGCATTTAAAGCGGTAGTCTTCAGCTGTATTATTCATGGCTTAAATATTCTTAGTTTAGGTTTATACGATAAGCATTACCCTGCTCCGACATTAAAATCTGCTAAAAATATGCCATCTCGCGTCAAAATGATTCTCGATTCAGCCAAAATGTGCAGTATGGTGGCTGTAGGTTTTGTCTTTGGACTTTTGACCAAAAGTTATTTTCTTATCCCTCATGGCTCCAGTACTTATGTGCTAATTGTTTTAATCTTTTTGGTGGGAATTCAATTGCGCAATAGTGGGATTAACCTACGCCAAGTATTTTTTAATAAACGTGGCATCGTTATTTCCGTTATTTTTACCGCAAGTTCATTATTAGGCGGTATCATATCCGCACTTTGTTTACAAATTCCACTTAGCCAAGGTTTAGCCATCTCTTCTGGTATGGGATGGTACTCTTTATCAAGTGTGTTATTAAATGATGCATGGGGGCCAATCTGGGGTAGTATTGCATTTTTTAATGATCTTTCGCGTGAAATTGCTAGCCTCTTTTTAATTCCGTTATTTATGCATCATTATCGTGCTACTGCTGTAGGATTAGCTGGTGCAACTGCATTAGATTGCACCTTACCGATTATTCAACGCTCAGGTGGAATTGAAACTGTACCATTAGCATTAAGTTTTGGCTTTATTATTAATTTATTAGTGCCAGTCCTATTGGTGTTTTTTAGCAGTATTCCACTAAGTTAAAAATTTAAGGTCGCTTTTTTAAGCGACCTATTATTGAAAAATGATTACTCTCCTAACAAATAAGCATATTTTTTCGTTTTTTCACTAGATTCCAATGCGATTTTTACTGCCATAGTTAATGGAACAGACAGTAACATTCCGACTGAACCTAATAACCAACCCCAGAAAATTAATGAGATAAAGACGACTAAAGTAGAAAGTCCTAATGTTCTACCCATCATACGTGGCTCAATAATATTTCCCATTACCATATTGATCACTAAAAATGCGATAGCAACAAATAGACCATCACTATAACCATTTAAGATCATAGCTTGAATAATGACTGGAATTGCTGCCAATACCGAACCAATATTAGGAATATAATTTAATAAAAAGGCTACCGTACCCCACAATACTGCATATTGTACGTCCAATATTACTAACGCTGCCCACACTAAAATCCCCGTCACCAAACTAACAAAGGTTTTAATCGCAAGGTAACTAATTACACTACTTAATACTCGTTGAATATTTTCTAACTCTTTTTGTTCCTGTTTATTGGCAAATAATACGGTCAATTTCTGTTTCATACTTTGTGCTTCAAACAGCATAAACACAACAATTAGCAGTAAAACAAAACCATTGGTGATGACACCTGAAATTCCCGCTAATAAACGGCGAATTAATCCCATAATAATATTAGGATCGAGATTTTCTTCGACTAAATTTTTAGGAATGAAACGATAAAGATCGAACCGATCCATAATGGCAGCTAACCCTGCAATACGTTGCGCCAATAATTGTTTATATAGTGGAATAGAAGCGGAAAATTCATTAATTGCATTTCCAACTAATCCAGCAAATGATGTTAATGTAATTACAATTAACCCTAATAAAGCGATAACAGCTAGCCATAAAGGCACTTTTAATCTCACTAAAAAATTGATCAGCGGCGTACAAATAATGGCTAAAAAAAGCGCCAATAAAAACGGTACTACAATCTCTACCGCAGATTTAATACCCGCCAAAATAATCACTAAACAAGCCATCATAATCAGAACATTTTTTATATTCTGCTTGCCTGCACTGTTTTCCATAATATTTCCTATTCAATCTCGTTTTTAAACTAGGCTATAATAGCAAAAAAGCTATCTGATAAGGAGTTGTTATGCCAATTATTAATTCAGCAATCATTACCATTAGCGATTTACGTTTACGTACTTTTATTGGAATTAAAGAAGAAGAAATTAATAACAAGCAAGATGTCGTTTTACAAATTCAACTTGGCTATAACTGTGAGAAAGCTAGTCTTAGTGATAATGTTGATGATGCACTCAATTATCGTACTATCACTAAAAAAGTCATCCAATACGTAGAAACACACGAATTTGCACTGTTGGAAAGAATGGTACGTGAAGTATTAGAAATTGTTGCGGAACCAGAAGCTGTGGAATGGGCTGAAGTAGAAATCGCAAAACCTTTTGCATTACGTTATGCTGATTCAGTGTCATTACGTTTACGCTATGAGCGAGAATAAAAATAATAAAGCCCAAAAGATAATCCCCTGTTAATACAGGGGATTATGCTATTCAAAGTTAACGTATTAAAGTTAACGCAAAATCAAAATTGGCTTTTCACTAAAACGAGCAACTTTCACTGTATTAGAGCTTAAACCTGGTTTGCCAGGTTTAGTTGCCATCATAATAATTAAATCTACATTTTTCTCTTGCGCTAAAGTATTAATTTCCTCATACACTGTACCATGCGCAACAATATGTTGCACTTTACGGTCTTTCGGAAAGTTTTCTTCAGTAAATTCATGCAGACGTTTATTAGCTTCAGCCAATACATCTTTATCGAAATTACGTGGTAATAAAGAGGAAACGAAGCTGTTTTCCAATGGCGGAATAATACTCACCACGCGTAATACCGCATCTGGATTACCTTCTGTCATCGCTAAAGCAGTACTAACTGCTTTTTTAGCTCCTTCTAAATAACTTAAATCAACTGCAATTAGAATTTTATTAAACAATTGCATATTATTTCTCCTCTTTTGCTTTACGACGACGTTGATTCCATGCTAATCCACCTAAAATGATTAATGCAGGAATAAACATCCACTCTTTATTTAATGCGCCTTTCACTGGAACTGAAACATCTAAAATTACCTGATCCCAATTCAGATTCGCTTTCGCTGCTGGTGAATCAATTTCTACATTATCAATAATAATCTTATTGATTTGTTCGCCATCAACTTCAATTTTTTCGCCAGTTGCTAATAAGGTTAAGCCCATTTTTTGCAAACGTTCTTCGCCAGTTTCCCCTGCTGGTACTTTAAGTTCTGCATAGAACTCAATTGGTTTACCATAAGGATTGATACCAGAAACTTTCAACATAACAGGCTCACCTACTGGTGAGTGCGCTACTTGCTCAACTAAATGATCTGGTTGGATATGACGTTGACTTGGTGAAACATATTCCATAAAGAAACCAGGTCTAAATAGCATAAAGGCGACTAGTAACAAGACAATTGTTTCCCACCATTTATTTTTAGTCATAAACCAACCCATCGTTGCTGCGGTAAAGGAGAACATTGCTATCACCGCAACAAAGAAAATTAGTACTGCGTGGAAGAAATCCACATTAAGCAATAATAAGTCGGTATTAAAAATAAAGAGGAAAGGCAACAATGCGGTACGCATACTATAGAAGAATGCAACCATACCTGTTTTAATTGGATTACCGCCAGACACCGCTGCTGCTGCAAAAGAAGCTAAACCTACTGGTGGCGTAACATCCGCCATAATACCGAAATAGAAAACGAATAAGTGTACGGCAATTAATGGCACGATTAATCCATTTTGACGACCAACTTCAACAATGACGCCAGCCATTAATGATGACACTACAATATAGTTTGCGGTAGTCGGCAAGCCCATACCAAGAATTAAGCTGAACATTGCTACTAAAATTAACATTAACAAGATATTGCCCATAGAGAACAACTCAATAATGCTAGAAAGTTGTACCCCAAAGCCTGTTAATGCAACGACACCAACAATGATACCCGCTGTTGCAGTAGCAATACCGATACCAATCATATTGCGAGCACCAGTTTCTAAACCGTTAATTAATTCTTGCAAACCTTGTTTAAGGTGTTCTGCATAGCCACCTTGTTTACGGAAGTAAGCTAATAATGGACGTTGTGTTAATAGGATTACTGTTAATGCGATAGTCCCCCAGAATGCTGATAGACCTGGAGATAAACGTTCTACCATTAAACACCAAATTAAAATTACCACTGGTAACAAGAAGTGAAGCCCAGCATTTACCGTTGGTTTAGCTTTCGGTAACACTACTACTTCTTGGTTTGGATCATCCACTTCAAGATCCGGGAAGGTAGAAACGCGATACAGTAAAAGCACATAAATAATGGCTAATAATACGCAAACAATAGTAAAGGCAAAATCTGGTGTTACGACTTTTAACCAACCTAAACCAAAATCAACAGCAAAATAAAGTAAACAAATAATGATAAAGGTCGAAAGCGTACGTAACACTGTCACAACCCAAGGTCTTGCAACATCTTGGCGTGGTAAGCCTTGTAAATTCAACTTACAAGCTTCCAAATGCACAATATAGACTAACGCAATATAAGAGATAACCGCTGGTAAGAAAGCATGAGTAATCAATTCGTTATATGGCATATTGATATACTCAATCATCAAGAATGCTGCAGCCCCCATAACAGGTGGCATAATTTGTCCATTTACAGATGAAGCAACTTCAACCGCACCAGCTTTCTCAGCAGAGAAACCGACACGTTTCATCATTGGAATGGTGAAAGTACCAGTGGTAACCACGTTTGCGATAGAGGAACCTGAAATTAAACCGGTTAATCCAGATGCAACCACAGCAGCTTTAGCTGGACCTCCACGTAAATGTCCCAAATAAGCAAATGCGGTTTTAATAAAGTAGTTACCTGCCCCAGCTTTATCTAATAAAGCACCAAATAACACGAATAAGAAGACATATTTTGTTGATACACCTAACGCAACCCCAAAGACTCCTTCAGTCGTTACCCATTGTTGATTGATAATATGAGATAACGTTCCTGTTCTATGACTCACTAGCCAGTTACTTGGGAAAAATTGCCCATAATAGTTATAGAGTAAGAAAACAATCGCAATCACCACTAAAGGCAAACCTAGGCTACGTCTGGTACCTTCGAGTAGCAATAGAATTCCAATAATACCAACAATAATATCTTGTGTATTTGGTGCACCAAAGCGAGTTACCAATTCGTTATAGAAAATTATCGGATATAAACAAAGTACAGCCCCCACAACTGCAAAAATCCAGTCAATTACTGGAATATGTTGTTTTGGGGAACGTTTAAATGCCGGATAAGATAAATACGCTAAGAAAATAGCAAACGCGAGGTGAATAGAACGTGCTTTCGTATCATCTACCACCACATTAATGCCCCAACCTAAACTTTTGATTGCTTCTTGTAACCAAAATGGAAAAGGTGAAGCGTAATAAATTTGAAACAATGACCAAGCAATTGCAGTCCAAATAATAATATATTTAGAGATACCATAAGGATTTCGACCACCGCTATCATTTGAGGCGACCATATCCTGCAGATCGTCAAGATCAACAGTATTTTGTTTTGTCACTGAGGTCATATCTTCTCTCTCCTAAAATCAAAATCCAAAAAACCGAAAAAAGGCAGGAAGACCTGCCTTAAGTATTTTTTATTGTTAAATAAAATTACATCCAGCCACGTTCTTTATAGTAACGAACAGCGCCTTCATGTAATGGTGCGGATAACGCATTTTTAATCATTTCTGATTCTTTTAAGTTAGCAAACGCAGGGTGTAAACGTTTGAAACGATCAAAGTTATCAAACACCGCTTTAACTACTTGGTAAACTACATCTGGAGATACATCAGTTGAAGAAACTAAAGTTGCATAAACCCCGAAAGTATCAACTGGTTGATCAGAGCCTTTATAAAGTCCGCCTGGAATTACTGCTTTCGCGTAATATGGATTATCTGCAACTAATTTATCAATCGCTGGACCAGTTACTGGCACTAAATGTGCATCACAAGATGCTGCTGCTTCTTTTAACGCACCATTTGGGTGACCTACGTTATAAGTAATCGCATCTAAGTTGTTATCACACATTACTGAAGCCATTTCAGCTGGTTTTAATTCTGAAGCTACTTTAAATACTGAATCATCCCAACCTTTTGCTTTTAAGATAACGTTCATTGTTGCGCGAGTACCTGAACCTGGGTCGCCAACATTAACACGCTTACCTTTTAAGTCATCAAAAGATTTAATACCAGAATCATCACGTGCCATTACGGTAAATGGTTCTGGGTGAATTGAGAACACAGCTCTCAATTTATCATTTTTCTTACCTTCAAAAGAGCTAGTACCATGGTAAGCATGATATTGCCAATCTGATTGAGCGATACCCATATCTAATTGTTTATTCGCAATACCGTTTAAATTTGCTACTGAAGCTCCTGTTGATGGTGCATTACATTTTAAACCTGTTTTTGCTGTATCACGATTCACTAATTGGCAAATTGATTGACCAACTACATAGTAAACACCTGTTTGACCACCGGTACCGATAGTAACAAATTTATCCTCTGCCATTACTGATGCTGAGGTAAGCATCAAGCTGGTTACCATACCTAATTTAAATAATTTTTTCATTGTAGTTCCTCTTTAATAAAGGTGAGATATTATGTCTGCAAAATCAAGTTAAGCACCTGACGCACCAATTAGATATACAAGACAACAATATAATTTGCAATAATCAACAGTAACTTTTTCTAAAAAGTTGAATAATTGTCACAAAAAAACAATGTTTTTTTAGCAAAATCGTTATGGTTTTGCATAAAAAATATTCTTTATTTTCAGGAAGTTTTGATCTAAAGATGCAGAAATTTCTAATTTTTGCTGGCTAACTGGATGAAATAGGCTCAATTTTTCAGAATGTAATAACAAACGATCTACTGAAAAATAATCAGCAAATGCACGATTTTGATGTAAATCGCCATATTGCGTATCACCAATAATCGGGTGAAAAATATGTTTTAAGTGGCGTCGCAACTGATGTTTTCTACCTGTATGCGGAATTAATCTTACCAAACTGTAACGAGCTGTTTGATGCTTCCCTACCGCAAAAGGTAATTCCATTGTTGCTAAACTTTGATAATCAGAAATAGCGGTTTGTGCCTCTTTTTCCTGAGTTGCAAATTTATCAGCAATTTTATCCAGCTTGGGTTTTAATGGATAATCAATACGATCACAACCTCGCAAATAACCACGAACCACTGCTAGATAACATTTTTCAACTTGCTTATTCTCAAATTGCAGGCACATTTGCTTAGCAATTTCGCTATTTAATGCAAATAACAGTACACCCGAAGTAGGACGATCTAAGCGATGAATAGGAAACACATGCTGCCCGATTTGATCGCGCAACGTTTGCATGACAAATTGGGTTTCATGTTTATCAAGCCAACTCCGATGTACTAACATTCCCGCAGGTTTATTGACGGCAACTAAAAATTCATCTTGATACAAAATTTCTAATGATGGTTGATTACTCATTAGTCAATAACACCTCAATTTTTTGCACAGGAATCAATAACATTGGCAAGTGAGGATGATCTTTTAATGCTTCTTCCAAATAAGGTGAAATAGCAATGGTATTTGGTAATTCTGCTTCCGCTTCAATCAATGCCATCATTTTCGGGATAAAAATCCATTGCAGCCATTCGGTTGGTTCCATAGTATCTAAGGCAAAAGGTTGTTCGCTGGCAAACGCAGATTCTGGCGGCGCTTGGTATTGCCATAATTGATGTTGTTGCATTATTTGTTCTAATTCTTTCAAATAATCCACTAATAAATCATTTTTTTGCATAACACACCTCATTTTATCAATTAAATATTTAGATTCTTGCTAGAAAAGCATAGTATATGCTCTTTGTCGTTTTGATAGGAGCATTTAATGTTTTTAACCAAAGTCACTTTTCTTACCGAGAAGCAACAACGTTATGATATTAATCAAGCTCTACGTTATTGTAATCAATTAATTGATGCATGGCGTTATAATGGGCAAATTATTGGGCGCGAGATTCCTGTCAGTTACCAATTTTCAGACGATGATTTATTATGCTTTGAAATTCATGTTAACTGCCCAGAACAAACCTCTTTACAACCGGAATATAATAGCGATTTTGTCCAACAAGCATTTGCTAATTTAAACAACATAGGTGTCCGTTTAGATCACTATGAAATATCGGCAATCGATCTTAATTCTGATGAAAATTTGCCTGATATTAGTGCAGCCAATGAATTGGTGCTCTATACCAACTATCTAAAAAGCAGTTCGCCAATTTGTGCGTTAGATACATTGGCACCTATACCGTTATATCATTTATGCCATCAGCATGCTCAATTAGGTATGAGCTGTATTAAATGGGAAGAAAATTGGCAAGCTTGTGACCAATTGCAAATGAATGGCGATATTTTAGAACAGGCTGCAGTACAACAAATTAGCGAATACAACAGCCTATTATTTAAGCAAGGTTATGCGCTACGCCAACAATTAGAACACTATTTACGAAAACCAGTTTATTATTATCTATATCGAATCGGCGGCGAAAGTTATCAACAAGAACAAGCACGTTGCTGTCCTGGTTGTGGTAGAAAATGGTTTTTAGAACAATCTATTAATATTTTTAATTTCAAATGTGACCATTGCCGCCTTGTTTCCAATATTGCATGGGAATTGCAATAATTATTTAATTAAAAAGGATCTTTATATGACAACTTATGCTGATGCTTCTCTTTCTGCCTTAACTTTAGGTAAAAAGACAGCTTATGCCGAACATTATCAACCAACTCTCTTACAAGCAGTTCCTCGTCACCTAAATCGTCAACAATTAGGTATTACTGAACAACAACCTTTTTCACAAGGTGCCGATATTTGGACACTTTATGAGTTATCTTGGCTTAATCATAAAGGTGTGCCACAAGTGGCAATTGCTGACGTTTATCTTGATTTTCGCAGTGAGAATCTAATTGAATCGAAAAGTTTTAAACTTTATCTCAATAGTTTTAATCAAACGCGTTTCGCTACCGTTGAGGAAGTACAGCAAACTATACAAAAGGATTTAACTCAATGTGCAAAGGGTGAAGTGCAAGTTGTATTACATTCTCTAGATGAGTATCAACAACAACCTATTGCTCATTTTGCTGGTATCTGTATTGATCAACAGGATATTGAAATTGATAATTACCAATTTAATCCTGAGTTATTAACCAATTGTGCTGATCAACAAAGCGAAGTGATTGAACAAACTTTGGTTAGTCATCTACTAAAATCAAACTGTTTAATTACACAACAACCTGATTGGGGCAGCGTTCAAATCCATTATGTCGGTAAGCCAATTGATCAAGAAAAATTGTTACGTTATTTAATCTCTTTTCGGCAACATAACGAATTTCATGAACAATGTGTCGAACGTATTTACTGTGATTTAATGCGTTTTGCTCAACCAGAAAAATTAACCGTATATGCGCGTTATACTCGACGTGGCGGCCTAGACATCAATCCGTTTCGTTCAAATTTTGAGACATTACCCGCTAATTTACGTCTAGCTCGCCAATAAATTAGGAGGAATTGATGAGCGTTTATTATATTAATCCACGAGGAAGTATGGATCAGCTTTCTCATTTAGAAGTTGCCCGCTTAAAACAAGGTGCGGAGGGCGATCTTTATCCATTATATCGTAATTGCTCTCTTGCAGTGCTTAACTCTGGTGCGGTGACGGATAACAGCCGCGAATTACTTGGTCAATATCCTGATTTTGCCATTAATTTATGCGCACGTGAACGTGGTATTGCCTTAGAACTACATAATCCACCGCCTAGCGCTTTTGTTGATGATAAGATTATCCGCAATATCCAATATCATTTATTTGCGGTGTTACGTGATATTATTTTTGCACAAATTAACCAAGAGCGTTTTCGTGGTGCTTATCTTCCGCAAGCTAAACCAAGTGAACGTATTACCAATCAAGTTTTCTCGATCTTGAGAAATGCTAAAGCCTTACCGATTGGGGAAGATCCTAATTTAGTCGTTTGTTGGGGCGGACACTCCATCAATGAAGTTGAATACAGTTACTGTCGTGCGGTTGGTTTAGAATTAGGTTATCGTGAATTAAATGTGGTTACAGGTTGTGGCCCAGGTGTTATGGAAGCACCAATGAAAGGCGCAGCAATTGGCCACGCAAATCAACGTTTCAAAAGCAGTCGTTTTATTGGTATTACCGAACCATCAATTATTGCTTCTGAACCGCCTAACCCGATTGTGAATGAATTGATTATTATGCCTGATATTGAAAAACGTTTAGAGGCATTTACGCGGTTAGGACACGTATTTTTAATTTTTCCAGGCGGCCCTGGTACATTCGAGGAGTTTTTGTTCTTACTTGGGATTAAATTGCATCCAGAAAATCAAGCACAAGAAATTCCATTAATTTTGACTGGACCAGCAGCTTGTGCTGATTATTTCAATGCGATTGATCGCTTTGTTGAAAAAGTATTAGGTGAAAAAGCGCGTCAGCAATATGAAATTATTATTGATGATCCGGTGCTAGTCGCACGTAAAGCAAAACAAGCTATGGAACTGATCAAGCAACAACGTTATCAACGTGGTGATTCTTATAGCTTTAACTGGGCAGTTAAAATTGATCCTGTTTTACAAGCACCTTTTGAACCAACACATCAAGCAATGGCTGCATTAGATTTACATCTCAATCAACCTTTGATGGATTTAGTATCTAATTTACGTCGCGCCTTTTCGGGTATCGTCGCCGGTAATATTAAGCCTGATACAATTGATGAAGTGGAAAAACATGGGGTCTTTAAATTACATGGCGATCCAATGGTATTAGAGCAAATGGAAATCCTGTTGAAATCTTTTGTTGCACAGCATCGGATGAAATTACCAAGTGCTGAGGCGTATGTGCCTTGTTATGAAATTGTGCGTTAATATTTTAATGGCCTAATAGACAAAAGTGT
>NZ_JTJL01000042.1 GCF_001678495.1 Gallibacterium salpingitidis | reverse complement strand
TGAGCCGCAAAGTCATTTTTGATGTAGCGTTCAATACCGAATAGTTGAAAGACGTTTCGCATTACAGGTTCTAATTGTTCACCATGTCGTTTTGCGAATTTACAGTATTTGATGATGGCATCTAAAACATTAGTATCAATTTCGATAGTTTTAGGTTTTGGTAATGCAAGTTGTTGCATATTTTGCAACTGCTGTCCTTTGTGCATTGCTAGGAATGCTCTTAAGACGATTAGGTGGAATTTTGGGCTTATCCACATTGCATAGGATAGGACGAGTTCTTCGCAAGCCCATACACCAGCATTTAATCCGCCTTTGAGTGATTTATAAGCTAAGATCGAATTTGTGCTTAGCTCGTTATTTGAACAATTTATCTCAGCAATAAGCTCTTTAGTTTGTTCATTACGAATAAATAGGCTTGGTCGATGTTTAGGTAATTCGCCACTTGCTTTGTGCAGATCATTTAAAGAATAAAGATTATCTAAAGTGCGGATAGAATTGTTTAAGATTTGTAAGTTTGACATTTTTATGCCCTCTGAAGTTTAGTTAGTAATTCGATCAACTTTAGTAGGGTTGATCGGGCGTCAACTACCGCTTCAGACGGCGGAACTTATTCCCTTTCGGTATTGTATTAGGTTCTCTCGACCCGATCATTGAGCTATACAGATCTGTATAGGTAAATTTTAGGCATAAAAAAACCGCTATGCTATCGGGGCGGAAACCGCTGAAGTTTAGTAGTGCGGTTATCTTAATACGATAAAGCGGTGAGTGTCAATGCCCTTTTAACGAGGGGCAAGCTCGCCTCTTGTATGCGACTACATCGAGGAGTAGAATGTTATTTGCGACTACAATTTAATCAAGGAGAACAGTATGAGAAACTATTTAATTTCTTACGACTTATATAAGTCGGGTCAAAATTATAATAAGTTGATTAGTTATATCGAAAGCTATTCTGTATGGGCTAAAATTCATCAATCTGTCTGGTATATCAAATCAAATAAATCCTGTGATCAAATTAGAAACGAACTTTTAGCCTGTGTTGATTACAATGATAGTTTATTTGTAGCCGAAATGAATGATGCTGCGTGGAATAATTTATCTGAAGGTATAGATAAATATATTTATCAAAACTGGGCTATGTAGTACTGCCCATTAATTCATTGTAGATATAATCAAATTCTGCATCTAACTTAGCATTTTCTAGTTGTTTGATAATTTGAACAGCTAGGACTTCTCCTCGTGTTGTATCACCTTCAAACGCTACTTTTCTGGTTAATTTTTCTTTTTCATCTATTTTTAGTGAAAAGTTAAATTCAATTTTCGTTTTATGATTGTTTCTCATTTTAAATTTCCTCCAAATTTAAGCGTAATTTCTAGACTCAATACCGACTATCTTGTCTAAAATAAGTCAGCTCGTAAATAAGAGCTGCTCTGTCGCACTCACGACGATCAAAGCTATCATCTTTAAAATCATAATCCTGATCTTCTGGATTAATTGCCATCTGTTCACTGTAGTAATCTTCAGCACTGTCATAACTTAGCGGACTTATTGGTCTCATTTTCATAAGTGTTTCTCCTTTCTCTTTTCTTTTTAAAACAGACCTTAATCTGCTTTAAAAAAAAGCCCTCAATAAAGAGGGCGAAACCAAACGGAGTTTATATGCAAGTGAAAATCACTCACCTCATCAGTAAATGATTTTCCTAATGCTTGCTCAATGCTTTGTAGTGCAAACTCACTTTGAGGGATGTTGCATCAAGCAGGCATTAGTATCGATAAACTCTCTATGCTTCACGATTCACTGCCGTTGCTGAACTGAGAGAACTCGATTCACCCTATTGGTTCCGTTACCAATTCACTTCACAGTGATTTTTCACATAAGACTAAACGTTCATCTAAGCGAGCAGTTGTCTCTCTGCATCGTTACCAATACTTAGCGACCGCATAGGGTGTTTTTAATCCAAATTGTTAAAAGAGCTTGAGATATTGTGTATCTCGTTTCGATGGGTTTATTCTACTTAAAGTAGAAAATAATGCAACTTAAATTTGCAATAAAAGTAGCATTTATTACAACTAAAAGTAGTAAATGGTTGAAATTTAATGAAATAAAAAAATAGAAAGTTGTCTAATTGCTTATTTTTTAAGCATTAAGAAAGTCTAAATAGTTGGATCTGGGAAAATTGATGTGAAAAGTGGATAAAGGATTGTTATTTAGTGGAATGAGTTATTAATTATTAATTAATAACTGAATTTTAAACAAAGAAAAACCGCCATAAAGACGGTTATATACTAAATATGTTGTGGTAATACAGTTATTTCTGCCATAAAGATTTGTTGATCGAAGAAAAGTGCTCTTTGCCAAATAAGGACTTGTGAAAGTTGGCGAAAAACAAATCTTTCTGGGGCAATTTTTTCTAATGCAGATTCAAATTGATTATAAGTTCTTTCTAGATTTTCTAAAGCATGCTCAGGTTTTTTTGCAATTCGTTTATTCCATACAATTTCTTGATGATAAAGCCTGTTACGGAATCGCATTATTTGTTTCAATGTATTATATAATTCTTTGAAATTATTAAATCTATGATTAAAGATAGGTTTTAGTATTTTTTGCCAGTAAGTAACGTGTTGATTTCTTCTAATATCATAATCCAAAAGATTAACCCAAAATCCAAAAGTGATATGTGAAATAATATCATTTTCGTTATATCTTCTTTTACCACACTCACGAATCGCTTTTTGTAGTTGGCGTTTCGATTCATGTGTTAGTGGCGCTTTATCATCTTGTGCTAAATAATGAAAAAATTGATATAAATCATTGTTAGGAGCTGCTTTGCGAAGTAATTCACTTATTTCATTTCGTAATGCAACTTCAATTTCTTGGATTAGGGAAAAATAAATCCCGGTTCGATGTTGTAGTGCGGTATATACTGCAATAGCTTCTTTTTGTTTATTTTTATTATTTTGATAGAAACATAAGAGATACGCATTCAATCGACTTTCTGAAATACTAGTGATTTGTTTTGAAAGCATATTTTTCTTTACTCACATAAGTCTTAATGTAATAATATCTTTACTGGCAATGGACCCGAAGCCCCAGACATAGGAGCTGGATCGCTTTGTAAAGTGTGAGAATCGTTTCGCGATTCAGGGAAAGGTAGGTTTTAACCTACCTTTTTCTTTATCTGCACTGTTCTTCTAACCATTTTTTAAAGGTTTCTTTAGTCCAACGTGCTTTCCCTAAAATATATAAATCTGGGTTTGGAAAAGTACTGATTTTTTCTAAATCTTTATTAATCAACTCAATATGAGTATCAAACAATGCCTGTGTAGCTGAAAGAGCTGCACCAAATCCACTGCTTGTCCTTAAATAATGGTTTGGTAGTTTGATTAACTTCTCAAACTCGTTTGCGGTGATACCTAATCTTAGGATAATGTCATTTGCAGATAGTAGTTCAGTGGCGCCTGTCATTATACTATTAATCATTCTATCTTTTGGTGTTGAGGCAAGTTGTGCTTCGACAATAGCTTGTTTTACATCTTTAAATTCTGCCATTATATTTTCCTTACTCTATATGAATCGTATATTCAGTATTCAGAACTTTTACCCAATAAAATTCAACTCATAGCTTATTAGCCACCACGCCAAATTTGCCGACCAATGATTTTCAATTCTGGCAATTGAGTCTCATCTATAACAATTGGGCTATATTGTGGATCGGGGTTAAAACTAATTAATTCGATAGCATCTCCTTTTCTTACAACCTGTTTTATATAGAAACTACCTTTATAAATTAGCGCGTATATTTCTCCATCTATAATTTCTGTGTCGTGGATATTTACAATAACAGTGTCCCAATCTTTTAAGACAGGGTACATACTTTGTCCACGAACATACATAGCTTTGCAGCTTGCTGGAGTGATATTTTTTTGTCTAAACCATGCTTGTCTAAATAAGAGTGGCTCATCAGATTTTCTGGGAACCCATTCAACTGTACATCCTTTCCCTGTGCCAGCAGAAAGTTTTATATCATATAATTCAATTTCTATATGGGTATCACCGTAATCTTTATCTTCAATAACATCTACATCGTGAGTATTTTTTAATAGTTCGTTAACGTCTTCAGTACCGTACTGCAAAAAACTTGGAGTTGTGTCTAAATATTCAGCTATTTTTATTAATTTATCTGTTCTTGGTTCTGCTGTGCCTAATACATAGCGTCTTGCCATTTCATAGCTAACGCCAGCAACATCTTTCAGTTTCCCAATACTAACATCTTTTTCTTTCATTAAATTTGATAGACGAGTGGATAGGCTCATTTTGTCCTCCATATTTTTTCATCTTCTACTAAAGGTAGATATTAGAGCAAAAAAAAAGTTGCTTCAATTCTATTTTAAGTTGTAATATGTCTACATTAAGTAGTATTTAATGAGGATATTATGACACCTTTACAAAAAGTATTTTCTATTGTTGGCGGAAAATCCGCCTTAGCTAAACATTTTGGTATTTTGCCATGGGCCGTTGCGAAATGGGAAAAGTCTAAAGTTCCAGCTGAGAGATGTCCTGACATCGAAGCATTAACAAACTCACAAGTTACATGCGAAGAATTACGTCCAGATGTTAATTGGGCAGTACTTCGCAAGAAGAGAAAGTAGAAAAATAAAATTGAAAGTAGAAATAAAAAACCACCGTTGGGGACGGTGGCTTAGGAGGTTAAATTGAATAAATTAATCGTTATTGATAATACAGAAATCAAACAAGACGGTCAAGGACGATATTGTCTAAATGATTTACATCGTGCGAGTGGTGGTGAAAGTCGTCATCGCCCTACTTATTGGCTAACAAATCAACAAACACAAGAATTAATTAGTGAAATTTCAAAAGACGGAATTCCGTCTATCCTTACAAAACAAGGACTTGGAACATTTGTTTGCAAGGAACTTGTTTATGCTTATGCAATGTGGATTAGCCCAAAATTTCATTTATTAGTGATTCGTACTTTTGATGCTGTAGTGAATAAATCACAAACAATGGATCCAATGATTGCGTTAAACGATCCAGTTTATCTGCGTTCGGCATTATTAACTTATTCGGAAAAGGTGTTAGAGCTTAAACCAAAGGCAGAAGCATTTGATCGTTTAGCGACAAAAGCACAAGGATCTATGAATTTAACTAACGCAGCAAAACATTTACAGATGCAACCTAAGATGTTTATTCAGTTTTTATTTTCTCATCGCTGGATCTACAAGAGAGTGGGTTCTAAACCATGGATTGCTTATCAAGATAAATTACAGATTGGATACCTTGAACATAAAGCCAACCCTTATGAAGACAAGGATGGAAATTTAAAAATTAGTGAACAAGTCCTCGTTACAGCTAAGGGATTAGTGAAACTATCAGAAATGTTAAATAAGGCGGTAGAGCTATGAGTTTTAGTGCAGTAGCAAAAGCAGTAGAAGCACCATTATCAGGTAATTTAAAGCTTGTATTTATTTTAATGGCAAATTATGCGGACGAAAAAGATCGTTGTTATCCAAGTCAAGCTACATTAGCTAGACAGGCTGGTGTATCAGAAAAAACTATTCAGAGAGCAATTGAAAAGCTAGAGGAAATTGGTTTTGTTAGCATATTAAGAAAAGGAACTGGCAATAAATCTTCTGTTTATTGTCTTAATTTTGAAGTTGAGGGTAGTCAAAATGTCCACTCAGGGTGGTCAAATTGTCCAGGCAGGGTGGACAATTTGTCTGGTGAGGGTAGTCAAAATGTCCACTCAGGGTGGTCAAATTGTCCAGGCAGGGTGGACAATTTGTCTGGTGAGGGTGGTCAAAATGTCCACCGATCCTATCAAGATACTATCAATGATCCTATTAATGATCCTATCAATAATACGGGCGATGCGAAAAAGGATAAAACATCTAAATTTAATCCTGAATTAATTACGTTACCTGATTACGTCAATCGAGATATTTGGATTGACTATTGCAAAATGCGGAAAGCTAAACGATCTGAAATTAAAACGCCAAAAACAGTTGAGCTGTGTTTAAAGGACCTAGCGAAATATAGCGGAGGAGATACTCAAAAAGCGACTGAAATACTAGAGCAAGCAATTCGTAATACTTGGACTGGTATATACCCGATTAATTATCAACCGCAGCTCAATAAAACGAATAAAAAGCCTAATGCTCATCATAATTTTAATGATCGCAAATATGAAGAACATATCCCAGATATTTATAAGTAAGGCGTAAAAAATGACTAAAGATGAATTACTAGAACAGCTCCATAGCTTAGAAAATTCATTTTCCGCAGCGAAAAATGCTCTTAACAATCCTAATGCAAAAAAGGAGATTTGTAATAAGCACGGAGAATATTTAAGCATATCAACCTCGATTAAAGGACCTTATTTAAATCTAGAAAGTAAAACTAAATGCCCGATTTGCTTGCAAGAAGAAATTAATCAAGTACAGGCAAGACTTTTAAATCATAACAATACCGTTATTGCTAATTTAAAAAAGAATGCACAAATTCCACCTAGATTTGAGAGTTGCTCTCTTAAAAATTATGAAGTGATAAATGAAGGGGCAAGAAAGGCATTGATGTTAGCGACTCGATACACTGAAAAATGGCTCGATCGTTTAGCTAAAGGTGGTGGATTAATTTTTTGTGGTAAGCCTGGTACAGGAAAAAATCATTTAGCTTGTGCGATTGCTAACGAGATTATTGAACAACATCAGGCAAAAGTATTGCTATCAACAGCATTGCGTATTGTTCGAGATGTTAAGACATCATGGAATCGAGATAGTGCTAAAACAGAGGACGAACTTATTAAATTTTACGCTAGTCAAGATTTATTGATCATTGATGAGATAGGCGTTCAATTTGGTTCAGAAGCAGAAAAAATAATCTTATTTGAAATTATCAATACTCGCTATGAAAACAGACTACCAACAATATTAATTAGTAACTTATCCGTAAATGAATTAAGCGATTATATTGGAGAGCGAGTGTTAGATCGCATGATGGAAGGGCAAGGAGCTATCGTTGCATTTGATTGGGAGAGTTATCGGAAATGAGTTTTGATAAAGATACTTGGCAAACGCCAAAGTACTTATTTAAGTGGATAGAAAATCGTTTCGGTTGGATCCATTTGGACGGCTGTGCGAATAAAGATAACGCCTTAACTGCGAATTGGATTGGGAAATTAGGTGTGATAGAGGATTTTTTGGTAGAGGATATTTGCGAACAGCTGCTTAATGTTGTTTGTGATTATTGCGATGCACCCTTGCGGATTTTTGTTAATCCGCCCTATTCCAATGTAACACCATTTTTAAAACAAGCGAAAGTAATCCGTGATGCTGGTCATATGGTGATTATGTTACTCAATAACGATAAATCAACTCGTTGGTATCAAGAATGTATTTATAACGTGGCTAACGAGGTAATCGACATCACAGGCGGACGTGTTAGCTTTATCCACCCTGTTACCAAGCAGGAGATTAAAGGCAACAGCAAAGGACAGATGATTGTAGTGTTCGATCCCGCCATGGAAGATTTTGTTACCCGACAAGTAAGTTTGGATTTTATTAAGCAGTGTGGTGCTTTTCATGGCTAAATTTCAAATGATTAAATTACCTGGTGGAGTGTTTTCTCCAGCTAATGAGATAGAAGAAGAACATTTAAAGCAGCTTAAAAATAACGAAATGTATGAAATTGAGATCAATACAAAAATAAATCCTGTACTACATAGAAAAATGTTTCAATTCTTTAAGTTCTGTTTTGATTATTGGTGTGCAGATAACAGCTTACAGAAGTTTGCCAATGAAAAGACACAATTTGATGCCTTTCGCAAGGATTTATTAGTGCAAGCTGGACACTGTGAAATGGTATTTGACTTGAAAAATCCATCAGAATTTAGGGTAGTGCCAAAAAGCATATCTTACAAAGAATTGAATGATGATATTAAACGCCGAGAACTTTATGTGGCTATTACTCAAGCAGCAATATCAACAGTGTTTAAAGACTGTAATGATGAAAAAATTATTAATCAGCTATATGCGTTTTTTTAGGTGGGAAGGGGAAATGAACTGGGGATTTATCTTATCAATGTTGGGTTGCTTAGCGTTTTGGATGTGTGTTGGTATTGTTTTTGTATTTTAAGAGGGAACAATGGTTAAAAATAAACAATATAAATGCAAGGTTTGTGGTAGCTATTACACAAAGACGATAAGTAGCTTGCAAAAAGTATGTAGCGTTGAATGTGCGATAAAACTTAGCAAAGCGCAGGCATTAAAAAAACGGAAATTACTTGATAAACAAGCAAGGATAGAAAGTAAAAAGCGATTATCAGCATTAAAAGAGAAAAATAAGACTAAAGGGCAATTAATTAAAGAAGCTCAAGAAGCAGTTAATAGATATATTCGTGTTCGTGATGAAAATAAAGAATGTATTTCGTGCGGAACGCCATTAATCAGTGAAAAGCTTGGCGGCGGCTTTGACGCTGGACATTATCGCAGTCGTGGGGCTGCTCCGCATTTACGTTTTTACACATTAAATATTCATGGGCAATGCAAACGCTGTAATCGTTATTTAGGCGGAAACTATCATGAATATAGGGTTGGACTGATTGAACGATTGGGTATTAAGAAAGTAGAGGAAATAGAAGCAGACAATCGAGAAAGAAAATATATTGAAGAAGATTTAAGGCAGATTAAGCGAATTTTCACGAAGAAAGTGAAGTTAATACAAAAAAGACGAGGTGTGTAATGGAGTATGTTTTTAATGATATTAAAAAAATTTGTGTTCAATGGGGATATTGGGCGACACCACGTCTAGGAACGGAATATCCAAGTATCTCTATTAGCATTCCTATTCCGATTGATGAGAGTAAGCGTAGGGTTTGTCCGATTAATGATGATTTAGCATTACAAATTGAACAATGTTTACTAGTAATGCGTAAAGTAACACCAGAACTGTATGATTTATTCATGGCAACCTATGCTTACCGTTTGCCGATTTACACAGAGTTAGATCGCGATCGTGTTCCTGTCAGAATTGGGCTATTAGAGCGATTTGGGATTAGTAGAACATATTACTTTGAGCAACTTAAAATTGCTGAAACCTCATTAAAATTAATGTTAAGCCAAAATAAGTGTGTTTTTCTTGCGTAGTAGCTTAATTGTGTGATATATTTATATCACACAAAAGAGGGATGAAATATGATTAAGAGTTTTAAACATAAAGGATTGGAACAATTCTTCAAAAAAGGAATTACAAAAGGATTGAGACAAGACCACGTGCGAAAGATTAATGGTATTTTATCTCTTGTTGATCGTGCTAATACGGTCGAAGAATTTATTCAATTTTATCAATGTCACGAATTAAAAGGTGACAGAAAAGGAATATATTCAATGACTGTTAGTGGAAATTACCGCATTACATTCGAATTTATTAATGGTGATGCGTATATTTTAAATTACGAAGATTATCATTAAAGGAGGTATTTATGCGTAAACCAGCACATCCAGGTGAAGTATTATTAGATGGTTTTATTGAACCGAACAAAATAAAAGTGTCTGAATTAGCTGCCCATCTTGGTTTTTCTCGTGAAACTTTATCAAGAGTATTGCATGGTAAAACTGCAATGACAGCGAATTTAGCTATTGCACTCGAGGAGGCGGGAATTAGTACAGCAAGATTATGGTTGTCTTTGCAGACAGATTATGATTTATGGGAGTTAAAACAGAAAAGAGAACATCATATCAAACCATTTAATTTTGCTGTTGCTTAAAAATAAGAAATATAGTTGATTTGTCCGGACTAAAAGTATATATTATCAACTATAGTGCGGTTTTGCACGCTTGAAACGCACAGATGTTTTTTTCTAACCCTGATCGGAAACGGTCGGGGTTTTTTATTATCCAAAATCCTCTGAAATGGAGGTGGGGGAATGAAAATGCCAGACAAGGATCCTGGAGTGTGGCTCATTATCTGGGCGTACCTCCAACAAAACTACAATGCCATCGCAGGAGCTGTGATGGCTTTTTTTATGTCTCTTTTACGTGCTGCGTTTTTAAGACAAAAAAGCTCGTATCGACAGCGGATGTTAGATGGTGCGATATGTGGCGCATTAACGTTAGCTGGAATGTCGTTACTAAATTTTTTAGGGATGCCAGAGAACTTAGCGGTATTTGCGGGTGGGATGCTAGGGTTTATCGGGGCGGAAAAAATACGTGAGTTTTTGTTTAGATTTATCAGTACAAAAGTAGGAAAAGATGAGTAAGTTTAAATTTTCAACAACCAGTGAAATGCGACTTGTAGGTGTACATCCTGACTTAGTAAAAGTTGTGCGTACTGCAATCTCTGAATCAGAGTTTGATTTTATGGTCGTTGAGGGTAAACGCAGTAAAGCAAGACAGGCTGAATTAGTGAAGAGTGGTGCAAGCAAAACAATGAACAGTCGTCACTTAACTGGCCACGCAGTTGATTTAGCTCCAATCACAGTTGAAAACGGAAAAACGGTTATTGACTGGAACAACAAAGCCAAATTTAAAACGTTAGCTGAGTTAATTAAATCTATCGGTAAACGTTTGAATATTGATGTTGAGTGGGGTGGAGATTGGCGTACTTTTTACGACGGCCCACATTTCCAACTCAGTCGTAAATCCTATCCTGACAGGTGAGATATGCTAGCAACGAACAAATGGCTATATGTGATAGCTATCATTGCATTGTTACTTATCAGTGTAGTGTATCAATACAATCTTATTAAAGATTTAAAAGTTGAGATGGCTAAGCAGTCGGACACGATAGCGATACAAAGTGCAACGATTATCCAGCTACACGCAGATATGGCGAACAATCAAAAACTGACACTTGAGTTAAGTAAACAAGAATCAGATGCAAGGAGTAAATCAGATGATGTTATCAAAAACATATCAGCAGATGACAAAGCAAGTGATGCGTATAACAGTGCTGCTCCTAAGTCTATTATTGATTTCTTGCGCAAGTAAGCCAGTAACAATTGTTAGACCACAAATCCCTGCAGTACTAATTAGCTATTTAGACCGTACAAACTTTAACGGTCGTACTTACGGTGATGTCGCACAGTATGCAGTAATACTCAAGCGTGAACGTGATATTTGTTTGAACCGTATTGATCGCATCAGAGAGTGGCAAACTGAACAAGCTCAACATTAAATATTAAGGATTTTAACCATGGCTAGTAAAAAAAGTGGGGTTAAATCCACGTCTAAGGGCGTGGGTAAAACAAAAAAGAAAGTGGGAAGACCATCATCATTTGTACAAGAAGTAGCAGATGATATTTGTATGCTACTTGCTCAAGGTGAAAGTTTACGCAAAATTTGTACGCGACCAGGTATGCCAACTAGACAGACAGTTTTTAATTGGTTGAATGAAAATCAAAAGTTTTTTGACCAGTACGCACGTGCGCGCGAGAGCCAAGCAGATTTTTTACTTGATGAGATGCTTGATATTGCAGATTGTGCAACACCTGAAGATGTTTCTGTTGCTAAACTAAGAGTGGACAGCCGTAAATGGTATATCACCAAGGTAGCCCCTAAGAAGTATGGAGATCGTATTGCACAGGAGATTTCAGGCGTTAATGGTAATGCAATTGAGCTTACAGTGAAGAAAGAAATTGACTTGTCAGTATATTCAGATGATGAACTTAGACTTCTTAGAGAACTTAAATGTAAACAGCTTGAATAATGAACTTGCCAGACGAACTTTAATTGATTTTACGCAAGTAACCAAACCCGATTTCATCACAGGCTGGTTTAATCAAATTATCGCTCAAGAATTACAGCAATTTTATCAAGATGTGATTGATGGGAAACAGCCTAGATTGATGATATTTGCTCCGCCTAGAAGTGGGAAAAGTGAGTTATTTTCTCGGCGCTTTCCTGCGTGGGCATTTGGTAAAAACCCTAATTTACAGATGATCGCTTGTTCCTATTCAGCAGACCTTGCTAGCCGTATGAACCGAGATGTACAACGGATTATGGACGATGAGCTTTATCACGATATATTTCCTAATTCATCGCTTAACTCCAAACGCATTAGCACATTATCAGGTCAAGCGTTACGCAATAGTGAAATCTTTGAAATTTTAGGACATAGTGGGGCATATCGTAGTGCCGGTGTAGGTGGTGGTATTACGGGTATGGGCGCAGATATTGCGATTATTGATGACCCTGTAAAAGATGCTAAGGAAGCTAATTCACAGACGATTAGAGACAGTGTATGGGATTGGTACACTACCACGCTTTATACTCGTCTATCACCGAAAAGCGGGGTGTTATTAGGTATGACACGCTGGCACGAAGATGACTTAGCAGGACGATTAATTAAAGAAATGGAGCAAGGGGGCGATCAATGGCGAATAGTGAGCTTTCCAGCTATTGCCGAGCAAGACGAGGAATACCGTAAAGAGGGTGAACCATTACACCCAGAGCGTTTTTCGCTTGAACGGTTAGAAAATATTAAAAAGGCGGTCGGCTCACACGCTTGGAATGCGTTATATCAGCAACGCCCTGTTAATAAAGACGGCGGTATCTTTAAACCCTCTCAAATTGAAATTATTGAGGCGTTGCCTGCTGGAAAAATTAACTGGATTAGGGCGTGGGATTTAGGGGCAACGGTAGGCGGTGACCCAACAGCAGGAGTAAAGCTAGGCAAAACACAAGAGGGCTTACTAATTATTGCTGATTTAGCTCACGGTGATTTAGGAGCAGATGAGCGTGATCGAATGATAAAAAACACGGCAAGCCTTGACGGTCGTCAGGTAGAAATTAGCTTGCCGCAAGATCCAGGTCAGGCAGGTAAAACCCAAGTACTTTATTTAACCCGAATGTTACAAGGCTATATTGTGCGAAGCAGTCCTGAAAGTGGCGATAAAATCACAAGGGCTGAGCCTTTTGCGGCACAGGTGAATGTGGGAAATGTCAAAATGCTCAAAGGGGCGTGGAATAAAACCATTTTAGACGAAATGAAGATGTTCCCGAACGGCAAGCACGATGATTGTATAGATGCCTGTTCAAGAGCCTACGGGGAATTAATCGATCTCTTTGATGTATATGGGCGTTTTACGGCGTTAGGAAGTTAATATGACAATATTTAATCAAGACAGTTATGCAGACGCATTAGGGCTTAATCGTTTTTCAAAAACACCGCAAAATACCACCGCACTTTTTGATTTAACCCTTTATGAGTTAGGCGGTTTAGCTGCACGCATAGTGGATATGCCAGCCGATGCGGCGATTGCTCGTGAAATTGAGATTAGAGGCGATCACGATAGTGTGATAAGTAATGAGCTTGATCGCTTAAAAGTGTTGCCTGCGTTGGCAGATATGGTGCGTTGGTCACGGTTATTCGGTGGGGCAGTAATGGTTCTTCTCACCGATGATGGTGCAAAGCTGAGTGAACCACTTAATCTGAATCGTCTTACTCGCATTGATGAAGTTAGAGTGTTTGATTTAAGCCAAATTTTACCGACAACAAAACGTTATTTAGATCCACGTCAAGCTAATTATGGACGTTATGAAAGCTACCGTTTAAATATTGGGGCGGTAAATGGCTTACTTGATAATCAAGTTGAAATCCACGAAAGCCGTTTATTATTTATGGGCGGTGACCCGATACCTGAACGCTTGAAAAAAGGACTGCACTGGGTGGGACGCAGTGCGGTACGCACGGTTTATCAAAAAATACGTGAATATCAAAAATCATTGACTTGGTCTTCACTCATTCTTGAGCGTAAACAGCAAGCGGTACATAAAATGAGAGGGCTTGCAGAAGCGATCCAAAATGGGCTAGAGCCTCATATCCGAGAACGGATCAACTTAGTTGAGCGAGGGCGTAATTTACTTAATGGTGTAGCAGTGGATAGCGAAGATGAGTACACCATTCTCAATGCAGATTTAAGCGGCATTGTTGAAGTACTTGATGAATTTAAAATTGCGATTTCCGCTGATGTAAATATTCCTGTTGCGATTTTATTTGGACAGTCGGCAAAAGGAATGAATGCTACAGGGCAAAGTGATTTTGAAAGTTATTATGACCTAATTGAGGGCATTCAACAGCATAAGATTAAACCTGTTTTAGAACAACTTATTGAGTTGATAATGTTACAAAAACATATTAAACCGTTTGAAAACTGGAAAATTCATTTCCCTTCACTGAATACACCAACCGATAAAGAGCAAGCGGAAGCGCGTAAATTGAATGCTGATGCAGCAAAAGCAGAAACAGGGCGGTTAATCGATCTTGTCGATAGTGGAGCGTTATCCAGCGAAGAATTACGCTTGCAGATTGCTGAGGAATTAGGCATTAAATCAGAGCCATTACCACAGGTAGATGAAAATGACATTGACGACTATCAAAAAGCGCAAAAAGCAAAAGGTGTGGCTATTTCCAACGGCGATTGAACGCGAGTATGTAAAATATTTGCGTGGCGTTGCCAAACAGATTATCGAGACCGCTAAGCAAAAACTACCTGGAATTGAACCGCACTTTAAAGAGCAATTACGGCAAGATGCGTTTACCGATATTTTGGAGCAATGGTTAGCAGAATTACTCCAAGCAACGAATTTTTTCACTAATGAAAATGAAATTGCTCCTTTTGTGCAAAACTACCTTAATCAAGTTGCAGGCTTTAACAAAAAACAGTTCCATAAAGTGCTTAAATCCGCTTATAGTGTTGATATTTTTGTTTCAGAACCGTGGCTTGATGAAGCGTTAAAACTGGCGGAATGGCAAAATATCAATCTGATTAAAAGCATACCGCAGCAGTTTCACGAAAAATTACGTTATCGAATGGTAGAGGCCGTGCGTAAAGGGGAAAGTTACCAAAGCCTTGCCGATGATTTAGAAAAATTATTTGATACACCACAAAGACGTGCAATGTTGATAGCACGAGATCAAATAGGAAAATTAAATGGGCGATTAACACAGCTCAGGCAGGAAAATATCGGGGTAAAATCCTATATCTGGCGTGGTGTATTAGATGAGCGTGAGCGATTAAACCACGTTGAGCGTGAGGGCGAAGAATTTCGCTGGGATACGCCACCAGATGATGGACACCCCGGTGAGCCAATTTTATGTCGCTGCTCTGCCGAGGCAGTATTGCCTGAGTTTGATGAGTTGGTTAATCAAGGGAATGTTGTTGCAGTAACTAATCTTAATAATGAAGAAAAGTCTGTTAAAGATGTTATAATTCAAACATCCTTAACAGAAAAAAGTCAAATCAATATGCGTAGTGAATGGGATGATAATTTTCCAGATACAATAATTGACAGAAAATTAGGTGAAGCAACCTCACATCCTTTGTATGAAAAGGCAAAGTCTGGCAGTGTAGAAGATGCGTATAATCTTGCCAAGGATCTTGTTTCTGATGATGCCATTTCTAAACTGGATAAAATGATACAAGGTAAGGATGTTATTTTAGTGCCGGTTCACGCGGAAGAGAGTGCCGGTAGAAATATGATTCCAATTGCCGTTGCAACAGTGATTGCAAAAAGATTAAATATCCCTGTTGACTTGTCTATTGTGCAGTCCACAAAAGTTTCTCGCACTGGTAGTGATGGTTGGCATAGGTTAATCCATACACCTAAATTTAGTGGCGATGTGCCTAAAAAATTAGCGATTATATTAGATGATACTCAAACACAGGGTGGAACATTAGCAAGCCTAAAGGGGTATATTGAAACAAATAATGGAAAAGTTTTAGGTTCTTATGCTTTAACTGGGAAGCAATATTCGGTACAATTAAGATTATCAAGAGATACATTATCAAAATTAAGGAGCAAGTATGGAAAAATTGAAAAATGGTGGATTCAAGAGTTCGGCTATGACTTCTCAAAGCTTACAGAATGGGAAGCAAGATTCATACTCAACTCACGTAAAACACCTGACGAAGTCCGAAATACAATCCTTACGAGAAAGTAAAAAAAATGCTTACCATCGCATGATGACAATGATCTGATTTAGTCTTCATAGAAAACCCTGAAACGTACAAACTTTCAGGGTTTTTTTATATTAATTAGAATATAAATTTAGGATAGGTGTATAAATGGTTATGCGATACGACCGCCGAGCGATACAAGCAAGGCGAGATGATAACGGTTTTATTTTTGATACCCCAGTGCTAACAAGGACTGGGGTTTTTCTTTATCAGTTGCCTGATGGGACGGTAAGGCGTGAATATCGTCCACCTGATGAAGTGTTTAAGGTTGATAGCCTGCGAGCCTATAAAGGTATTCCGATCACAGATGAACATCACGGTGTAATTACCAAAGAAAAAGCGCATTTAGTGGTTGGCTCGGTGCTATCAGAGGGCAAGCAAGATGGCAATAACTTAACGGCAGATATTGTGATTCACAACACTCAAGCGGTTGAGTTAGGCAAAAAAGAGTTGTCGGTAGGCTATGCGGTTGAGCTTGAGATGAAAAGCGGTATTACGGAGGACGGTGAGCCTTATGATGCAATTCAACGTAATATCAAGCCCAATCATTTAGCTATCGTTAAAGTAGGGCGTGCAGGTAATGCACGGCTTAATATGGACGCGGCGGATGCCGTAGAATTTCGTGAAGATGGAGAACCTCAAATGAGTGACACAAAACTTGCAGACATTCGCTTAGACAGTGGTATTACTTATCAAGCCGCACCTGAAGTGATTGTTGAATTAAATAAGTTAAAACAAGATGTAGCAATCGCATTAGCTGAAAAAGACAAGGAAGCGGCTCGAGCTGATACGGCTGAAGCAAAAGTCAAAACGCTTGAAGCGGAAAAAGAAAAATTAAAGCAAGATGCGCTTGTTGCAGCTAAAGCACGTGTTGAGCTAGAAGCAACGGCTAAAGCCCATAAGGTGGAAGTAAAAGCCGATAGTACCGACCGTCAATTGCGTGAAGCCGTGATTACGGCTATTCGTCAAGATGGAGTGGATTTATCGCAAAAATCCGATGCGTATATTGAAGCGGCTTTTGATATGGCTGTAGCTGAAACAAAATCTCGCCAAGATGCGTTAGGCTCGCAACGTAGCCAAATGACACAAACGTTCACTCAGGACGGGGAGAAAACAGAAAAATTAACAGGGCGAGCTGCAATGTTAGCAAGCCGTAATCAATAGGAGAAAGTGATGTCAGTTTACGATCCATTTCAACAAAAAGCTTTTGCAGGTATGAAAGGCGATAGTCGTTATGATTTAGTGGAATCTTTTGCGGCTGAAAGTGCGGTGCCTTTTGGCGTCATTGTTACGCAAGGCACAAAAATCAACCAAGTTAAATTAGGCGGAACGGTGCCTGTGGGGATTGCTTTACATTCTCATGCTGTTGTGGGGGAATATGCGCAATTTGATGCGGTGTCAGTCTTGCGTCAAGGTGTGGCGTGGTGTGTTGTTAAAGACGGTGAAACCCTGACTGCAGGCAGTGTAGTGAAATTTGACCCTGCAACAGGAAAATTAACACAAAACGGCACAGAGTTTCCTAATGCAGTATTAAAAACCGATGTAATTGATTGTGGCCAATATGGCAAACTCGCATTAGTTGAGTTAGCTTAAGTGTAATGTTTAATTCTAGCCTCCTCATTATTGAGGGGGCTTTTTTATAAGGAAAAATTATGACAGATTTTCATCAAGATTCGATTGAGTTAAATGAAATCAATAAATGCTTAAATGCCGCAGGGGTATTTAATCAAGATGCGGGTTTATTTACCGCGCGTCAATTAGAAATAGTGCGCAACCGCATTTATGAGGAAAAATTGCCAGCAATGAATGGTTTAAGCCTTGTGCCGATTTCCTCTGAAGCACCTGAGTGGGCGGAAACTGTTACCGAACGGATTTTTGATGCAGTTGGAATGGCGAAAGTGATTGCTAATTATGCAGATGATTTACCACGTGCGGATGTTGCAATGACAGAGCGTGCAGTAAAAGTAAAAGGCATTGGCGCCTCTTATGGCTATAACTTACAAGAGTTAAAAGCTGCAGCTGCTAACCAAACATATCTCCCTTCTACCAAGGCACGTGCGGCTCGCCGTGCGGTAGAAGTCAAAATGAACCAAATTGCATTATTGGGTGATACAGAATTTGGCTTAAATGGCTTTATCAACCACCCTAATTTAGGCGAAACCACTATTACGGGAGGTTGGAAAACAGCAAATGCCGAAGCTATTTTAGCGGATTTAGATAATCTGCACGATACCGTGGTGCTGCAATCTAAAGGCGTGCATCAACCGACCCACTTATTACTGGCATTAAGCGATTACCAAACCTTATCCAGTAAGTATATGAACACGGCGGATAAAGTCGATGTATTGACTTTCTTCAAACGAAAACACCCTAATTTGATCATTCAAGGTTTGTGGGAGTTAGAAAAAGCAGGCACAGGCAATAAAAATCTTGCGATTTGCTATGAGAAAAATGCGGACAACCTCAATTTGGAAGTGCCACAAGATTTCACTCAGTTACCTGCACAAGAACGCAACCTTGAATTGGTGGTTAACTGCGTAGCACGCATTGGTGGTGTGTTCTTGCGTTACCCATTATCAGCCACAAAAGCGGAGGTGTAGCGATGTTAGTACGTAATGTTGAACCTCGCTTACTACGTGTAGGCGGAGAATTTATCGCCCCAAATCAAACTGTTGAGCTGGCAGAAAATACGGTTGGTTTAAAAAGTCTGCTTAAACGTGGCGTATTAATTCAAGTGAAAGTGGAAAATGATCCTAAAAAAGACCCAAAACAGGAAGACAAAAAACAGGAGTAGCCTATGAGTGCAGCCACGTTACTTACCTTTTTTTATCCGATGAGTCAAAAAATGGACAATGAGCAAGTTGCGTTAGCGTTAAGTCTTGCCGAGGGGTATCGTCCACAATGTTTGCCAGAGGAGAAACAAATGGAGGCTGTGGCGTGGTATGCCGCTTATCTGTTAGCACAATCGCTAGAAAGTGAGGTAAACCTTGCAGGATTACGCCGTGAGCGTGAGGGCGATTTAGAGCGTGAATATTTTTCTAATAGCGATACCGGCGGTAATGCAGCACGCTTTTTAGCAAAATTTAATCAACTAAACGACTTATGCAAGCAGTTAGGGGCAATCACGGTGGGCAATGCTTATGGTGGATGTGGAAGTTAAAATCAATAACAAAGGCTTAGAAAAAGAGTTAGCGTTAATGCAAAAGATGGCAAATGCCAGTGTAAAAATTGGCATTCAATCTGATGCAGGAAAACACAAAGAAAGCGGGGTTTATGTTGCAGACATTGCAATTTGGAATGAGTTTGGTACAGATAAAATCCCTCCCCGTCCTTTCATTCGCCAATGTTTTGCCGATAATCAAGGATTAGTTGAGAAATATTTGCAGCGAGTTGTTCTGAATGTTGCTAATGGAAGCGATATTAAACTTGAATTAGCGAGGTTAGGGCTATGGTATGAAAATAAGCAAAAATACACTTTACGGCATTATCCTTGGAAAGAAAATTCTAAAGCGACAAAAAAACGCAAGAAAAGCTCAAAGCCGTTAATTGATACCTCACAACTTGTTAATTCAATTCGTTATCAGGTGGAGGTGTAATGCAACATTTACCTTTTCAATCTTCTTTTCGTCAAACTTATTCATTATTAACGAAAACAGAGGGGTATTATCTCAAAGGTAAGTGGGTAGATGGCGAAGAAGTGGAACAAGAACTTATCGCATCTATTCAACCCGTTAGTCTGAAAGAGATGGATCGACTTGTAGTAATGATGCAAGGACGGCATATTGTCAGTGCGATTAAGATTTACACAGAACAGCAATTAGATGTTGCAGGTGAAAATAACCATAACGGCACTATCGTGTTATTTGAGGGTAGCCGATATGAAGTGATTGCACGATCAAGCTACCATTCTAGCGTTATTGAACATTACCGTTATTTTGCACAAAAGGTGAAATAAATGTTAGATAAACTCTATGATTTACTTTGTGATCTTTCTAGTCGCCCATTTATTCGCGCTTATGAAAATGGGTGTGAGCCTGAAAAGCCTTTTTTTACGTACGACTTGAAGTTTGAGCAAACGCCTGAACATTTGCATTATTCAACCGTAAACACACAAGGCGAGCAACAGATTAAAACCCACGTTGATGCCGTGCTTGAGCTGAATTATTTTGGCGAAAACAGCCTAAATACCTTACGAGCGGTTTGTATGAAATTAAGCACCTCTTATTTTCAAGACAAATGGGCAGAGCAAGGCGTTGCATTGATTCGGATTGGACGGATCACGCATTTAGCTTACCTCAATGAACAACAAGAATATCAAGATCGTGCGATGGTGGAAATTGAGATCCGCTATGCAGTAGCGATTGACGATATGATTTCAATTATCGAACAAGTGGAAGTAACAAGCCAAGTCGGCGAACTTTCTGACACGACTCAAATAGGAGTAACCCATAATGGCAAAAATTGATCGTTTGGTTAATGTCACAATTGACCTAAACACAACAGCAATCGCAGGCAAATCATTTAGTGATATGTTAATTTTAGGCGAGCATACATTAAAAAATTCGGCACGTTTATTAGTTGTCACCGATCCGAATGAATTACTAGATTTGGGGCTACAATCGACCAACCCACTTTATATTGCGGTCGCCACTGCATTTTCACAACCTTCTCATATTGCACAAGTCTTTATTGGTCGTAAAGGATCGGATGAAACAGTAACAGATGCCCTTGCAGCCATTGCAAAAGAAAATAACGATTGGTATGGGCTAGCGTTTGCATCTCGTGATGTTGAAGATGTTTTATTAGCGGCAGCTTGGGCAGAAGCAAACGGCAAGCTATTTGTCACGGCAAGTAATGACGAAAATCTCTTACAATCATCTGATCAAAGTGATATTGCAAGCAAACTGAATGAAAAACAATATTATCGCAGTGCGGTGATGTATTCCCATAAAGCTGATGAGGAATACCCTGAAATTGCCTTAATGAGTTATGCCTTTACTTTTTATCCTGGTGCTGAAACCTGGAACTTGAAAAAACTAGCTGGCGTTTCCTACTCTCCGATTAGCGAAGGGGAATATATTGCGTGTGCGAAGAAAAACGCTACCACATTTGAGAAATTCAACGGCAGTTTTGCTGTAACACAAGGCGGTAAAGTGGCTGCTGGTGAATGGATTGATATTATTCGCTTTAGAGATTGGCTAGTGCAAGAAGTGCAAATCAATGTCACTTCAGTGTTAATCAATGCGTATGGTAAAGTACCTTATACCGATAAAGGGATTGAACTTATTGGGGCAGCAATTCGTCAAGCATTAGATTTGGGCGTGGCTCGCGGTGGTATCGCCCCAGTCGAGCTTGACGAGGATAACAAGGAAATCCCGAGTTACATCATCAGTCTACCAAGAGCGTCTAGTATTTCAAATAACAACAAAGCCAAACGGATTTTACAAGATGTGAAGTTTACCGCTCGTTTAGCAGGGGCAATCCATTTAGTCGAAATTAAAGGCAATTTGGCGTATAGCCTATAATTTATTTAACGAACAGATAGACCGCAAAAGAGCGGTCTTTTTTTTATAGGAGAATTTTATGGCAGCGTTAGCAACTTATGCCCCTGATGAAGTCAGTATTGTCATTGGTGCGGCGATCGTAACAGGTTTTGCAGATGGGACATTTATTGATATCGAGGAGGTTTCAGATGGCGTTACTTCTGTCGCGGGAGCGGATGGCGAGGTCGCACGTTCTACCAGTGCCGATCCACGCAAAAAAATCACATTAACCTTATTACAAACCAGTAATACCAATGATGTGTTAAGCGCATTATATGCGGCAGATAAAGTGAGCAAAAATGTCACCTTCCCCGTAGCGGTAAAAGATTTACGTGGGCGATCACTTTTTGCTGCAAGTACTGCGTGGATCACTAAATCGGCTAAGTTAGAACTTGGTAAAGAGGTAGGCAGCCGTGAGTGGGTGATTGAGACCGCAGACGGTGCGTTATTTGTAGGAGGCAATGACTAATGGCAAGACAAGATGTTCAAATTGGAGCAAGCACATTTTTTGTGCAAAAATTTTCCGCAATGGAGCAGTTGCGTATCTTTGGTGATTTACAGAAGTCGTTAGTGCCAGCATTAGCAAAAATTATTGGCATTGCAGAGGGAGAAACACCGAAAAATGCTACCCCAGAACAGTTAGCTGAAATGGCTAAGCAAAGTGCGGTCAACTTCACTGAGGGTTTACAGCAATTAAGTAGCCAGCTAAGTGGTGTGGAGCTGCTTAAATTGGCCGATATGCTAATTAAACCTGAATTAGTTACCGTACAGCGCGATGATTTCAACAACGGCATAGATAAGAAATTACACAAAAATGATTTCGATTTGGTCTTTGATGACTTTTCTGAAATTATTGAGTTAGTGATTTTTATTTTACGGTTGAATTTTGAGCCTTTTTTTACGAAATATCTTGCCCGTCTTGGGTCGGTGCAAGAGTATCTGAAGAAAGCCTAATTGTCGGGAAATACAGTGAAAGGGCATTAAGCGAGATGTTAGCTTGGCGCCCTTTTTTGTTGGGCAAAATTACCCTAACAGAACTGAATACGCCAGGAATGACTGACATGGGCGAGTTGTTAAAAATTAACCGCTTGCTTGATGCTGTGGAAGCAATGGAAGCGAAACAAATGGAGAAGAACCGATGAACGTTATTCGTGAGTTGGTTACTGTATTGAAGTATAAAGTTGATAATAGCAAGTTAAAAGGCTATATCACGCAAACACAAACAGCAGCTAACAATATCCGTGGCAAGTTACGTAGCGCTTTAAAAGGGGCAAATAGTGAAGTTAAGTCAATGGGGGAGGGTTTTGCGACTGCAAAAAATAATCTCTTATCTTTGCGTAATGTAGTGAGTGGTTATTTTGCGATGATTGCTGGGGGCAATATTATCAAGATTGCCGATGATTGGGCTTCTGTAGATAGCCGAGTAAAACTAGCAACAAAATCCGTTGAAGAACACAAGCACGCCCTAAATGAAATTTTAGCGATTTCCCAACGTTCAGGGCAGGATTATTTAGCCAGTGCGGATCTGTTTTCTAAGGTCAATCGTAATGCAGGCGATTTAGGTTTAAATCTTGATGACAGTCTTAATTTAACCGAAATTATCGGGCAAACGATGACGATTGGCGGCGGCGATCAGGCTTCGCAAGAGGCAGCGTTAATGCAATTAGGGCAAGCGTTAGGAGCGGGAGCGTTACGAGGTGACGAGCTTAATTCCATCATTGAGCAAGCCCCTAGACTGGCACAAGCCATTGCAGACAGTTTTGGCGTACCAGTCGGTCAACTTAAAGATTTAGGGAAAGAGGGTAAGCTCACTTCAAAAGAACTCGCGCAAGGGCTATTAAAGCAGGCAGAAAAAATTCAACAAGAATTTAATCAAATGCCAAAAACCTTTGGGCGAGGCATGACAATTCTGAAAAACAAAGCAGGGCAAATCATTAATGATTTAGTCAATAAAGCCGCAAAACTCGGCGAAACTTTTTATTATACGGCGGAATGGGTGGTTAAAAATACCAGATTAGTTGGGATTTTAGCTACTGCCGCGATTGGGGCAAAACTGCTGCCAATGTTAAAAGCAACCAATGTTACCTTAAAGCAGATCGTCATCAATGGAGCGAGAGCAGCAGCACCGTTTCTAGCGATGAGCGCAGCATTGGCTGGCATAGGCTTAATTTTAGAGGATATTTATGTCTGGTCGCAAGGTGGTGTATCACTAACAGGCAGTCTTGTTGGGCGTTTTGATGAATGGGCTGCAAAATTCGCCGTTATTGGTGATATAGCTCGCTTGCTTTGGTTAAATATCAAAGAAATTGTCGCTGAATTTGGCACGATTATCGATTTTGATTTTAGCCTTGATGACTGGAAAGCGTTTGCAACAGTAACATTGCAGTACATTATTGACGGCTTAAGCGGTATCGTAAAGTTCTTGCTAAATATTAGCCGAGCTGTGAAGCTATTGATTAAAGGTGATTTTGCTGGCGCTTTTGGTTTTGCTGGTGAGGCAGTGGGTGATTTAAGCCTGAAATTTTTACCGTTTTATTCTATTGCATTGATGGTGTTTGGTGGCATTGCTTCAATTATCTGGTCTTTGTTTACTCCTTTTACTTGGTTATTTAATTTAGTTAAAAGTGGATTCAAAGGCGTGATGTTTATTGTCAATCCATTTATTAAAATGATAAAAGGTATTGCAGCTCCATTTATTTGGCTACAAAAACGATTTAAGTTCTTTTCTCGCTCTGGAATTATGATTTTTAAGGCATTTCAGTGGGTGATGACTAATGGATTTTTTGCATTATTAACTGGGTTTGGTAAGGTTTGTGCTGGAATAGTCAAAGTAGGACAAGCATTCCTATTTATGGGGAAAGGTGCTATTAAATTTGGGCGAATTTTTGGCGGATTGATTGCTACAATGGTGAAAGGTATTTTTATTTTTGCTAGAGCAATGCTAATGGCTGTTATCAGTAACCCAATTTTATTAGCAATTACTGCAATTATTGGCTTAATTGCCCTACTGATTATCTACTGGGATGATGTAAAACGGATTGCGATTGAGGTTTGGGAAAGTATTTCAACAAAAGCCAGTGAGATTTGGACGAATATTACTACTTCAGCAAATGAAATGTGGGAAAGTATTAAAAATAAAGCCAGTGAGATTTGGGAAAGCGTGAAGACGACCACAGTCGATAAATGGACAGAGGTTACCGACACGTTCAAAAATGCGTGGCAACAAACCATTAATACTGTCGTAGGCTGGTTTGATTCGCTTATTCCTAGCTGGATCAAAAAACTGTTTTCTGACGGTGCTAAAGCAGAGATAAATGTCACTGGTGAAGCATTAACAACGCCGACCAGTAGTTATGTGCAACCGACTAGCAATATCCCGACTTATACTAAGTACGGTGGCAATATGCAGTCGAATATCAATCAAACCAATAACTTCAATATTCAGGGAACAACTAACCCGACAGGGGTGGCTAATGCGGTTTCAGGTAAATTAAGCCGCAATATGCCTGTGCAGTTTGGTGTAGGACGTATTGAATACGCAGGATAAAGGAGCAGTCAGTTTTGGCTGTTCCTTTATCCAGTGCGATATTAAATTTTAATAATACGAGTGTCACCCATTGGCATATCAATCGAAATTGAGTTATCAATTATTATGAGCATAGTAAACCTTTTATTTTCGGCATTAGTAGGCAAACGTACCACCATTGGCGTACTAGAACTTGATGCACTTCTTACAGAAAGTACGACGTTAAATAGCCAAATAACAGAATATCCTGTTGAAGATGGCACAGTGATTTCAGACCATATTACCCAAGAAAGCGAGAAATTGAGTTTAACTGGTGTGATTACAGGAGCTGGAACCCTATTTAATATTGGGCTAGGCAAATACAAGCTCATTGCAGCAAAAGAGACGTTGCGAGAGCTACATGCAAAACGTGAATTGGTCACGATTGTGACAGGGCTTGATGTCTATACTGATTTTGCGATTGAAAGCCTTTCCATTGAACGCAATAACGAGGACGGGGATCGACTGAATATTACTGCTGAATTGCGTAAAATTAATAAAGTTACCTTGCGAACAGAAGAGATCCCGCCTGAAAAAGCCTCTCCTGCAGCGAAAGGTAAAGCAGGGCAAACTAAAGCCAATACTGGAAAGGTAGCAATAGGTAAACCATCAGATGCTCAAGCAGAAAAGTCTAGATCTATTCTGTCTCAAAAATCAGGTAAGGGGGTGTAATATTAGGTCTTAATATAACTATCTATTATTTTGTCGATGCAGATCGCAAAAATAAGTTAATAAGGGTAAATCAATAGAAATGTGATTTAGTTCTCTTTTTTGTATTACCATAATACAGTATTATAACCAACATATATTTGATTAATTTAGTAAAATATGGTGATGGCATGGAAGATAAACTATTTAAAGAAAGGGTTGTTCAACATATTCAGCACGTAATAAATGTTGGCAAGCATTGCGATACAGAAGAAACTACTAAGCAAGCATTAATACTTCCATTATTAGATATTTTAGGATTTAGTCCATATGACCCAACAAAAGTAAAAGCAGAATATCAAGCTGATTTTGTTGGAGTAAAAAATGGTGAAAGAGTGGATTATGCGCTGTTTTGTCATGGTGTTCCTGTAATGTTTATTGAAGCTAAATCTTATTCTGAAGATTTAAACAACCATTCACCTCAATTATCGAGATACTTTAATGCAACACCAGAAGTTGCTGTTTCAGCAATAACTAATGGTAGAGAATGGCGTTTTTTTACAGATTTAAAAGAAAAAAATATTATGGATAATACGCCATTTTTAAAAATTAAGTTAGATAGTATAGATTCAGTAAAAATAGACCAATTAATGCAATTTTGTCATGATGCTTTTCAACCAGAGGCATTAAGAACTTTAGCTGAAGAAAGTGTGTATTTATCTGCATTTACAAAAACAATATCTGAAAGCTTAAAAAATGTAGACCTAGATTTTGTGAGGTTTGTAGCTTCTAAGTCTAATATTGGGCGACAATTGAATCAAAAGTTTTTAGAAACAATAGCTCCAATTGTGAAAAATGCGGTAGAGAAAGCTGTTAGTGATATGGTTTTGTCTGGATTATCTATAGCGAGTAATCTACATTTTAGTAAAGAAGAAGAGATAACAGAAGAAAATGAAGAAAATATTATAGATGAAAAAGCAGATATCATAGATCCTAATAATGAAAAAATAGTTACAACTTATACTGAAAGATTGTTATTTGATCTGATCAAGAAGATAGTTGGAGATGAAATTGATATAGTTTCAAAAGATACTGAGAGTTATTTTAGTATTTTATATCAAGGGAAAACGAATAGATGGCTTGTAAGGTATTTTGATAATAAACAAAGACCGTCAATTCAATTGCCAATAGAAATGACGGATAATATTATCAAGGAAGTCTGTAGAGCAGGGTTAGAAATATCAGGAAGCTATATTATTATTGATTATCCTGAAAATGTTTTAAGAATTAGTGGGTTAATAAAAGATTCTTTACTATACTGTCAAAATGATGAAAATTTCTCTAGAAAAAAACAGTAATAGTTAAGAGTATTGAAATCAAGCCTGTTTACAAAGACAGGCTTTTTTATTATTATCATAAATAGGTCTCAAAAGCCTTTATCTAACTAGGTTAATCACCCCGAAAGTGTGGTTTTTTTGTATCTGAAATTCGTGTTTCTCTTTTTCTTTTCTAACCAATTTCAATACAAAAATAAAAATTAATATCAATGATCGACAGTGCGACTAATACAATACCGAAAGGGAATACGTCCGCTAGAGTTAGACTAGTTTTGAGCTGTCGATCACCCTAACTCAAAATTAGGGCTTCTATCAGAAGGAAATCTAACAATGACTACTCAATTATCAACTATTCAATTCAACAATCAATCTTTAGTTACCTTTGAACAAAACGGCACATATTACACAGCAATGAAACCAATCTGTGAAAATATTGGCTTAGCGTGGAATGCACAGTTATTAAGAATTAAAAGAGATGAAGTACTTTCTAAAGGTATGATCGTGATGATCACACCTACAAATGGCGGTGAACAAGAAATGGTCTGCCTCCCAATCCAATATCTTAACGGCTGGTTATTTGGTATTGATACAAACAGAGTAAAACCAGAAATTAGAGAAACTTTGATCAAATATAAAAAAGAATGTTATCAAGCATTATTTGATTATTGGTTTAAAGGTAAAGCGGAGAGAATTCAAACAACAGTAGATGAGCGCACAGGCTTACGAGATGCGGTTAATATGCTAGTGAGTAAAAAAGGCTTAATCTACTCTGATGCTTATAATCTTGTTCATCAATATATGAACGTTAAAAGCATAGAAGATATTGCGAAAGATGATTTACCGAAGGCAGTAGCTTATTGTCATAAATTAGTTTTAGAAGGTGAACTAATTATAGAGCAACCTAAAGCTGAAAATTTTAGTTTAACAGCAAATGATGTTGTAGAGTTAGCTTGGTGCTTATTCTCTGCAAAACAACAAAATGATTTATTACAAATGTTAGTAAAACCTTTAGATGAAATTAAATCTGGCTATTCTTCTGAAGTTTACACTTTTGCGAGCGAATATCGGCATTGTTGGCAATTATCGTTTCCAATTTTGGATAAATTGGTAGCGTTAATAGACAAATCAACTTCAGATACAAATTATGAACGCATTGTGATGCATTTTAAAAAGATTAGAGATGATCTTAATAAACCCGCATTGATGTTTAGGACAAGATAGCTATCTCAAGACAAAGCCCACTTACCAGTTGGCTTTATTATTAAAGCAGTAGATCATTTGTTGAATTAATTAAACTAACACTTACCGTATTTAACCGCTTGTAGGAAACTGCAAGCGGATTTTTTCGTGCCAAAAATAAGGAAACTTATGTTTACCATCCAACTTCCCGATAAAAATGACTTTATCACTGAAGTAAATTTAGATGATGAAGTCTTTTTCTTACATTTTTCTTGGAATGATACGCTGCAATTTTGGTCGTTAGCGATTGAAAATGCGTATAACGATGAATTGGTGTCAAATATCGTTGTATTACCTAACCGTCCTTTGATTTCACCTATTCGCCGTGAGGCGTTTCCGATAGGTGAGTTGATCGTCGTGCGTGAGGATAGTCAACAAGCTATTGGGCGAGAGGATTTTATTTCAGGGAAAGCAACGCTGATTTATATTGAGGTGGACGATGAGCAATCGCTTTTTACGCAGTTATAAGCTAGTGATTGGCAAAAAGGGACAGAAAAACGGTATTGTGATTGAGCCACCGCTACGCATTGAATTTGATATTGAAAAGGATTGTGAAAGCAAGCCGAATGAAAACAGTATCAAAATTTATAATCTTGCCCCAACAACCAGAAAAGCGATTGAACAGCCTGATATGCGTTGTATGTTATACGCAGGCTATGAGCAAGAGGGTAATACTCTCCTTTGTTCTGGCGATATTGCCACCGCTTATTCTTATCACGATCACGCAGAATGGATTACGGAGCTTTATGTGTTAGATGGCTTGGTTGAAATTCGGGATACTGCTGTTTCATTAGGTTATCAAAGTGGCGTAACTTCAACGCAAATTGCTAATGATATTGCCGCTAAAATGGGGGTAACGCTCGTTGGTGCGGATAATCTACGATCTCGCCGTTGGGAAAATGGTTTTAGTTTCTACGGTGCAGCACGTCAGGCACTCGATAAAATTGTAGCAAGTACAGGGCTTGAATGGTCTATCCAAAATGGCGAATTGCAAATTGTTAATCGTAAAGGGGTGACTAAGCGTTCAGGTTATGTACTGGCAAAAGATAGTGGGCTTATCGGCTTTCCTGAACGTACTAGAGAGGCGGCACGCAGTAAAAAACAAGATACGCCAAGTAAAAAACAAGATGAAAAATTTGCTTTTGACAGACAAGCACGTGATGGCTGGAATGTTAAAAGTTTACTGCTAGCAATGGTCAATCCTTGTGACAAAATTAAGCTAGAGAGCCAAACAGTCACAAACTGGTTTCGCGTTGAGAAAATCAAACATTCAGGTGATAGCCATTCGGGGGATTGGTTGTCAGAGTTACATCTAGTTGATCTTAATGCTCCGACTAAAGCAGAGATGAAAGCGCAAAGTAAACATCGCAAAAAACGCCCGAAAAAGGAGCAATAAAAATGAATGATATTTTAACCGCACTTGCGGAGATTAACGTTGCCTTGCCTGCGAAAATTATCGCTTATGATGCTAATCAAGTCCGTGCAACCGTTCAACCGACTATTCCTAAACGGTTAGCCAATGGCGAAGCATTGAATGCCCCGCAGATTGTTAATGTCCCAGTGGTGTTTCCTATGACTGATATTAACGGGGCATTAGCTCAAGTTACCTTGCCCGTTAAAAGTGGTGATGGCTGTTTACTGATTTTTTGTCAGCGCTCGCTTGAAAACTGGCTAAGTGGCAACTATGACGCACCAGACGATCCGAGAATGTTTGATCTGTCAGATGCGTTTTGTATGATGGGCGGAAATAGTCGTTCTCCTAAAGCAGATCCAGTGAATTTATGTATTAAGTACGGAGGGGGAACGATCAAGATTGCACCGAGTGGCAATATTTTGATTAACTCGCCTGATGTTAGTATCAATACCGATAATTTTACCGTAACTGCTCAAGCCAGTACATTTAACGGCGATGTAGCAATTAATGGCGCTTTATCTGCAACAGGTGATGTTACCGCAGGGGGTATTTCATTACAAACTCATAAGCATACAGGCGATAGTGGCGGCAAAACAGGAGTAGCGGAATGATAGATTTAAAACTAGATAGCCGACACGACTTATTTATCAAAGATCGAAAGCTCGTGTTAGTTGAGGGCGTAAACCAAAAAGCACAACAAATCAAGGTTGTGCTTTTAACGTTTTTAGGAGAATGGTTTTTAGATACTACGATTGGAGTGCCATATTTTGATGACATTTTAGTGAAAAATCCTGATAGCTCACGCATTCAAGCAATTTTTCACCAAAAAATAAGGCAGGTTAACGGCGTTCAAGCGGTTGAACAGCTTACATTACATTTTAACCGTCAAGCCAGAGAATTAATCGTGCAATTTTCTGCCCGAACAAACGAGGGCTTGATCCAAGATGAAGTAAAGGTAAAACGATATGGCTAATTATGGATTGATGCGAAGTGGCTTTGTACGAAAACGAATGCCAGAGCAACTACAAGAACTTTATGAGCAAGCGAAAAAAGCCTTTGGTAATGAAATTGATTTAACGCCTGAAACGGTGTTAGGTATGTTATTAAACCTTGAGGCGGAACGATTTAGCACACTATGGGAGCTGGTTGAGGGCGTTTATGGGGCAATGTACCCAATGAGTGCGACAGGTACAAACTTAGATCGTGCTGTTTCATTTACGGGCGTTAAACGCTTACCACCTGAACAATCAAAAGTACCTGTTATTTTTTATGGTCTTGTAGATACGCTAATTCCAGCTTATACCGCAGTGCGAAATGTAGCGACACAAGTACTTTATTATACGGAAAGCGAGGCGAGAATAGATCCTAATGAAGCAGTGTATGCACGCATTGAGTTAAATAGCAAAACTATCAATGTAGGTGATCACTTTTCAGCGGTTGTAAATGGAACACCTTATTATTTTCAAGCGACACGATCATCAGTTGCGAGCGTGATTCAAGGCTTAGCTAACCAACTTAAAGCCATCAGCTATGCCGAGGTGCAAAATGATAATGTGATTATTGAGATTATCGCTCAATCTGTACCACACTTTTCTATCTCGGTCAGTTCTAATCTAATTTTATCTCGACTAGGAATGCGTTGTGAATTATCGACAGAACAGCCGAGTAATGATAAAGCAGAAATAGGACAAATGACAGAGCTTATCACGATGTTAGACGGCGTGATTGAGGTTAATAATGTTGCGGAAGGTGCAGCTGGACGATTAGAAGAGAGTGATGCGGAATTATATCAACGATACCATCTTGGCGTATGGCAAAACGGGGCTGGTACAATCGAATCATTGTATTCCAATTTAAGCCGTGTAACAGGCGTGCAGTCGTTGCGAGTATATGAAAATGATACCGATGAAATGGTCAACGGTATTCCCCAAAGGCATATTTATGTTGTGATCAAAGGCGGATTAGATCTGGATATTGCTGCTGCATTACTGAAATATAAACCCATTGGGATTGGCACACATGGACGTACTGCAATCAGCGTAAAAGATAGCCAAGATCAACCGCACTTAGTGAAATTCAGCCGCCCTATTAAACGTTATATTTGGCTAAAAATTGTCATAGAAACGTTTACCGATGATGGCGAAATGGCAAAAGCGGGCTATATCGTCAGCGTGCTAAATAACCTACTCAGCTATGGCAAAACGTTGGGCGTAGGATCAGATGTAATTCATCAACGAATTATTGCGGCTTGTATTGCCGTATCAGGCGTAGGTAAGGTGACAGTACAAATGGGAAAAACCGACCAAATTACCGATCCAGAGCCAAGTTATCAAGAACAGAATATTGTCATTGCACACGATGAAGAAGCGATATTTGATCCCTCAATTATTGTGATTAGTTAAGGAGGTAAAATGCCAGATATATTAACTGAGCTTGATCAAGATTTTATTGATACCACATTATCTCACCAACTTTCTCAGTTTCGTTATTCACCCAATCTCACTGCTTTAATCACTTTATTGTTATCTCCTTATGCCACATTGCAACACACATTAAAACAGATGTTACTGGAACGGCATATTGATACAGCGATAGGCAAGCAATTAGACGGCGTTGGCGACATTGTTGGCATGCCACGCCCATTCACAAAAATGAATGGAGAATGGTATTTTGGTTTTACAGGGCAATCGAAAGCCAAGCCCTTTAGTCAAGCCCCCATTCGTGATTTAGCATTACAAACAACGAGTAAACAAGTGAGTTATATGCCCGATGATACTTATCGGCGACTGATAAAGTGGAAAGTTGTTGCAAATAATTCTCACGGCACAGTAGAAGATGTGATTGAAGCATGCAAAGCTCTTTTTCTTGCAGAACAGGTGCATATACAAGAAAAAAACGATGCGGAGATAAAAATCTCTATTACCCGTGCAATCAAAAACAAATTTGATGCAATAGAAGACTCACCAAACCAATGGATACCTGCCGCCGCAGGTGTAAAGATTTTCGTTGAATTTATTGATCAATAAGGATAACCAATGAACCTCAAATTACTTGATCTATTTAAACGTATTACCTGGGCAAAAAATGGAGACTTAACCGACTTTTCCCAAACTAATTATGAAGCAGGTTGGGCGCATTTAGGTGATGATACGCCAACAGTACAAGACTTTAACTTCGTTCAACAAATGAACGATAAAAAAGATCAGTGGCTGTTTAACCAACTTAAAGCGGTCCTAGATCAAGCTCAGATTGAACCCACTGAAGAGAATATTAATACGTTACGTGATGCGATTTTAAAACTGGCAAAAGGGTACAGTACTCCAAATGAGATTAATGCAGAAAGTGTAAACTTTATTGATGAAACTGGACATACACACGAAATCAGCAAAGCTAACACAACGCAAGCCGGTATCGTCCAACTCACTAGCGACCTAGACAGCGACAGCGAAACTTTAGGGTTGAACGCCAGTGCGGGGAAAAATCTAAAAGCATTAATTAATGCCATTACTAGCAACTTAAGTAATTACATTCAAAACAGTAAAAAATCAAATGCTATTGATAGTTCAAGCAGTGACACAGTTGCTACAAGTTATGCTGTAAATAAATTAAATGATTTAAAAGTTAGCAAGTCTGGTGACATAATGACAGGTGATTTGATATTACAAAATGTGTTGTTAAGAGAAAACCAAAACAAATCACTCAATAATGTTATTGATGCAGTTTCAGCATTATTTACTGGAGACAGAACACGTTTTCAGAGTTTAGTAAATGCGTGGGGGACATCAGGTACTACGCCATTAGGCGTAAGTTATGATTTCAGTAATCCAAATGGCTGGTGGATTAAGTTTGGCCCTTTATACGGAAACTTAATTATCCAAG
>NZ_JTJL01000041.1 GCF_001678495.1 Gallibacterium salpingitidis | reverse complement strand
GTACCGTCAGCGTAGGTTACAGCTGGTAATTTTTAAAGGAGATAAACTTAAATTAAATAGCGTCCAATTTGGGCGCTATTTTTTTGTACTTAAATCTCATCTAACTCTTCTTTATTTCATTAAAGAGGGGAACGCTTTATCACCTAAATTTAGCGCAGTTATCGACTAAAATAATAAACAAAGCTAAAATAGCGCACCAAACCAGCGTGCTAAAAATTTAGTTTTCACTCGATTAGCTCACTTTTCACTACTATAAAAATTATCATAAGGTTTTGTTATGTTATTTTCTTCTGTTGTTACCCCTAATTTAAATGAGGCGCGGCATATTGTGGCGATTGGCGGCGGGCATGGACTTGGTCGAGTAATGTCTGCATTGAGCTTTATGCGTTCTCGTTTAACCGGGATTGTTACTACAACAGACAATGGTGGTTCAACAGGAAGAATTCGCAGCCAATTTGGTGGTATTGCGTGGGGTGATTTGCGGAATTGTTTAAACCAAATTATTACCACACCAACAACAGCCTCTGAACTTTTTGAATACCGTTTTGATGGCGAGGGCGACCTGGCTGGGCATAACTTAGGTAATTTAATGTTAAAAGCATTAGAAAATATCAAAGTACGTCCGTTAGATGCAGTGAATTTAATTCGTGAGCTATTACACGTTGAGCCGTTTATTATTCCAATGTCGGAGAAGCCTGCCCATCTTGCCGCACAACTCAATAGCGGCGAGATGATTATCGGTGAAGTGAGTATCGATAATTTAGCAGATATTCCACAGCAGCTAAGTTTAGAACCTGCCGTAGCAGCAACACCAGAAGTAGTAACAGCAATTAATCGTGCGGATATTATTTTGTTTGGCCCGGGTAGTTTTTTAACCAGCATTATGCCGCCGTTATTACTGAGTGAAGTGAGAGCAGCATTGGCACAAAGCAGTGCGATTAAAATTTTTATTGATAATTTAGGGGTAGAACATAGCCCGTCAGCGCAATTGAATTTAGAAAATCGGGTAGCATGGGTGAATAATTATATTGGTAAGCCGATAATTGATGGTGTGATTACCGATGTAAACACAGTATTATCAACAGATTTTAAACAACAATATTGTGTATTAGAACGCAGATTAAATGCTGATGATGTTAGTTATCGACATGATCGCGCTTTATTAAGTCACGCATTGGAAGATGTTATTGATGAAGTGAAAATTAGGCAAAAGCGTTTTGCCTAATTTTTTGCTCGTTAGAGCTTTTTGATATTGGCTTTTGCTTTGCTGCGGACGACAAAGTGATAGAGCAGTAAGCCAATCAAAGCAATTAAAGTATTAATCCAATACATAATATTAAAGTTAAAGGCACTAACGAGCATACTGAGCAGTACTGATCCTAACCCCACGCCGAGATCGAGAAATAAAAAGTAAGTGGCAGTAGCCGCACCAGCCCGTTCACTTGGTACAACTTGTACACTGGAAGTTTGAAACGCAGGTGCGATTGCGCCATAGCCAAGTCCTAAAATAGGCGCAGCAATAAAAATACCAACGGCAGATTCCGCCATACTGAGTAATGCCATACCGAGAATAAAGATAATATAGCCGGGGTAGATAAGGTAAGAAGCACCATAATAATCGTAAATACGACCGATAAATGGACGAGTTATCACAATGGTAACGGCAAAAATCACAAAGAAATAACTAGCGAGGGTACCGATACCCATTGTGGTCATCATAATTGGTACGAAGACCAAAATACCTGAATAGGTAAAACTCATAAACAATCCCATTAAAGCCCAAGGCAAAGCACGACTTTCGATAAAACGTGCGAGATTCCAGGCTTTATTTCCTCGAGGTTTGGCGATAGCGAGAGTATCTGGTAAAGGCTTGCGATTAGCCGCATAAAAGCCGATTAAACCGATAATAGCGCAAGCAATAAAGAGCGCTTGATCGCCAAGCGTATCTAAGATCAGCAAGCCGAAAAATGGCCCGATTACCATCGCGATATTGACGAACATTGCAAAATAACCAATGCCTTCACCTTTTCGCGTATTAGGCAGAACCAAAACCGCCACAGTCGCTACAACGGTAGTACCGATAGCAAATAACATGCCTTGGAAAAAACGATAGATAAAAAGAAATTCAACAGAGGGAGAAAAGTTAAATGCTGCGGTGATCAGAAAAAATAACCCAGTGGAAAAGAGCAGCATCTTCTTTTTGTTTAGGCTGTCAATCAGTTCTCCGGCAAAAGGACGGCAGAGAATACAACCAATTTGGAAGCAAGTCATTGCCATACCGGCATCAAACGCGCTACCACCGTAAGAGAGGGTAATTACAATCGGTAGAGCGGATACCATAATATATTGCACGATATAAAATACGCTGCTACTGATTCCGTAGCCAGTAAATTCAGCAGTCCATAATGGTTCTTTAGTTGTGTTTTTCATTTTATTTTTCCAGTCGTATATTGTGGTGACTTTTGTTGTCAAAATGCTCGAAATGATATGTTGTCGTGCGAGAAACTCTCTTTAAATTGAAGAGTGTACTGCTATGCGGTATCTGTTTGTTATTTATATAACATCAATAAAGTAGGTTTATCAGTAGTTTGTAATATGCGGTCGTGATAACCGCATATTTTTTAAATACTTTCGCCAATATGAATATGATACCCCAAATCAATGATACTGCTTTGCTGCGGAATACCATTAATCCGATTTAGTAATTCTTCTGCGGCACGTTGCCCAATCGCTAAACGCGGCGTAATCACGCTGGCTAATTGAGGTTTCATCGCTTGCCCTACATCGTGACCATGGAAACCAGCAATACCAATCTGTTCCGGTACGCTGATCCCTAAACGCTGACACTCAAATAATGCACCAACTGCTAAGTCATCATTGGTACACATAATGCCATCCATTTGTGGGTGTTTTGCCATTGCTTGATGAAGCAGTTCTGCGCCTAGCGAGAAGGAAGATGGCAATTCAGTGATCATACTATGCGGCGTTAACCCATGTTTTTGCATTGCTAATTCGTAGCCTTGCATTTTTAATTGTGTACGTTTATCCATTCGCGCAGTGAAATAAATGATATTTTTATGTCCGCGCTGAATCATTGTTTCGACCATTGCTTGTGAGGCAACGGTGTTATCAAAGCCTATAACTTGTTGAATACCCAATTGATTACTATCCATAATCTCAATCACCGGAATATTCGCCATTTCTATCATTTTTAATGTGCGTTCGGAATGTTGATTTTCTGACAAAATCAGGCCATCAACATTATAAGAAAGAAGCGATTCAACCCGTTTTTCCTCTTTCTCCAGACTATAACCATAGTGAGCTAACATTGTTTGATAGCCGGCTTCGTCAGTAATTTTTTCAATGCCTTTAATGACATCAGCGAACACTTGGTTGGTTAAAGAAGGAACTAAAACACCAATCGCGCGACTTTTCGCATTCGATAGCATACTTGGCGCTCGATTAGGAATATAACCAAACTCTTCGATAGCTTTAGCAATTTTTTCTCGTGTATCAGGCGCTACTGAATCAGGATTACGCAAATAACGGCTGATAGTCATTTTGGTTAAACCGAGATGATCGGCGATATTTTGTAGGGTTGGGCGTTTGTGCGGTACACTCATGATAACAACAACAAAAGATAAAAAAACTCCCGCTATTTTAGGCTAAATGGCGGGAGTAGGAAATCAGAATTTAGCGTGTACTGGTACTTGTTGTAGTACGGTTAGCACGTTTACGTTCAACTTCGGTTAAGAATTTCTTACGAATTCGAATTGATGCCGGAGTTACCTCAACTAATTCGTCATCGTCAATAAATTCTAACGCTTGTTCTAAGCTGAAACGAACAGGTGGAACTAAGACAACTGCTTCATCTTTACCTGCAGCACGCATATTCGTTAATTTCTTACCTTGTAAGCAGTTTACGGTTAAATCGTTAGAACGGCTATGAATACCGATAACTTGCCCTTCGTAAACTTCTGCACCATGTTCGATCATCAACTTACCACGATCTTGTAAACCAAATAGCGCATAAGCTAAGGCTTTACCAGTGGCATTAGAGATCAAGACTCCGTTTTGACGTTGTCCGATTTCACCCGGTCTAACATCGTCATAATGGCTGAAACTTGAGTAAAGTAAGCCAGTACCAGAAGTCATTGTCATAAACTCATTACGGAAGCCGATTAGACCTCGACTTGGGATAATGTATTCTAAACGTGTGCGTCCTTTACCATCCGGCACCATATCACGCACTTCACCTTTACGAATACCAAGCGCTTCCATTACAGCACCTTGATGCTGTTCTTCGATATCAATAGTCACTTGCTCAAAAGGTTCTTGTTTACGACCATCAATTTGGCGGAAGATTACTTTTGGTCGAGAAACCGCAAGTTCATAGCCTTCACGACGCATATTTTCAATTAATACTGAAAGGTGTAATTCACCACGTCCAGAAACGCGGAATGCATCAGGATCTTCGGTTTCTTCAACACGCAAAGCAACGTTATGGACTAATTCTTTGTTTAAACGTTCAAGAATTTGACGAGATGTCACATATTTACCTTCACGACCACAGAATGGTGAAGTATTGACACAGAAGAACATTGTTACCGTTGGTTCATCAACAGTTAGTGCAGGTAAGGCTTCAACATTATTTACATCACAGATAGTGTCGGAAATATTTAGCTCGCCTAAACCAGTTAAAGCGATAATATCGCCAGCGTTGGCAATATCTTCTTCATAACGTTGTAAACCAAGATGTCCTAATACTTGTCCGACACGTGCGTTACGGGTTTTTCCTTCGCTATCAATAATGACGACAGCTTGGTTTGGTTTCACTGAACCACGTTTGATGCGTCCAATACCGATTACGCCAACATAACTATTATAGTCTAGTTGTGAAATTTGCATTTGGAATGGCTTGTCTAATTCGACTTTTGGTGGCTCAACATATTTTACGATTGCTTCAAATAATGGCGTCATATCGGCTGCGAGTTCGTCGTGTTCTAAACCAGCAACACCATTTAATGCCGAAGCATAAATAATAGGGAAATCTAATTGTTCATCTGTTGCACCTAAATTAACAAACAGATCGAACACTTGATCAACTACCCAATCTGGACGTGCGCCCGGACGGTCAACTTTATTAATTACCACAATCGGTTTTAAACCATGCGCAAAGGCTTTTTGCGTTACAAAGCGAGTTTGTGGCATTGGGCCATCAAAAGCATCCACTAATAAGAGAACGCTATCAACCATTGATAATACACGTTCTACTTCACCACCGAAGTCGGCGTGTCCCGGAGTATCTACAATATTAATACGATAACCGTTCCAGTTAATGGCGGTATTTTTAGCGAGGATTGTGATACCACGCTCTTTTTCTAATGCATTAGAATCCATTACACGTTCATCGCTATCGCCAGAACGAGAGGTTTCTAATGTACCTGATTGTTGTAAAAGTTTATCAACGAGAGTGGTTTTACCGTGGTCAACGTGCGCAATGATGGCAATGTTGCGCAACTTACTAATATCTAAATCGTTTTTCATCTGAAAATTATCTTCGTTTATTCGGGTTGTAGTATTTTGAAAAAGTTTGGCTTTCGCTATACTGAACACTGCTTGTTGCCTTGTAGAAAGCCCAACGTTTACAGCATAACGGGTGAAAAGGTGGCAAATTATACAGCGTTTTATTACAGACGGCTATTAAATAATGAGAGTGTAGCTTTTTTGTTTTTAGATATTTTTTTGAAAAAAACTAAAAAATCTATTTTATTTTTAATAAAAATAGGATATTGTTTATCTGAATTCAAAAAAACAACATTATCTTTATAAATTAACTACTCCAAAATTAAGAGGATTGATTATGGCAAACACACAAGCAATTGATAAAGTTTTCCAACTTATCGAAGAACATGGTATCCGTTTTGTTGACCTTCGTTTTACTGATATTAGAGGGAAAGAACAACACGTTTCTGTACCAGTGAGTGCAGTAGATGAAGACTTCTTTGAAGATGGTAAAATGTTTGATGGTTCTTCTATCGCTGGTTGGAAAACCATTAACAAATCTGACATGGTTTTAATGCCTATTCCTGAAAGTGCATTAGTCGATCCATTCTTTAGCGTACCGACTTTATCTATTCGTTGTAATGTTTTTGAACCAACTACAATGCAAGGTTATGATCGTGACCCACGTTCAATCGCAATTCGTGCAGAAGAATACTTAAAAGCATCAGGTATTGCAGATAGCGTATTAGTTGGACCAGAACCAGAATTTTTCATCTTTGATGATGTACGTTTCAAAACTGGTATGTCAGGTTCTTTCTATCAAGTTGATGATATTGAAGCAAGCTGGAATACAGATAAAGAATATGAAGGCGGTAACAAAGGACACCGTCCAGCAACTAAAGGTGGTTACTTCCCAGTTCCTCCGGTCGATTCATCACAAGATTTACGTTCTGAAATGTGTTTAGTGATGGAAGATATGGGACTTGTGATTGAAGCGCATCACCACGAAGTTGCGACCGCAGGTCAAAACGAAATCGCTTGCCGTTTCAATACTTTGACATTAAAAGCAGATGAAACTCAAATTTATAAATATGTAGTTCACAATGTTGCATTTGAACATGGTAAAACTGCTTGCTTTATGCCAAAACCAATCTTCGGTGATAATGGTTCAGGTATGCACTGCCACATCTCTTTAGGTAAAGATGGCGTGAACCTATTCTCTGGTGATAAATATGCTGGATTATCAGAATTATCACTTTACTTCATTGGTGGGGTGATTAAACACGCTAAAGCATTGAATGCATTTACTAACCCAACTACAAACTCTTATAAACGTTTAGTACCAGGATATGAAGCGCCAGTGTTATTGGCTTACTCAGCAAGTAACCGTTCTGCATCAATTCGTATCCCAACTGTATCTAGCCCGAAAGCACGTCGTATTGAAGTGCGTTTCCCAGATCCAGGTGCGAACCCATACTTAGCGTTCTCTGCACTTCTTATGGCTGGTGTAGATGGTATTATCAATAAGATTCACCCAGGTGATGCAATGGATAAAAACCTCTATGACTTACCGCCAGAAGAATTAAAAGAAATTCCAACTGTAGCGGGTTCATTAGATGAAGCGTTAGCTGCATTAGCTGCTGATCACGAATTCTTAACTCGTGGCGGTGTATTCAGCACAGATTTCATCGAAGCGTATATCGAATTGAAGAATAAAGAGGTTGATAAAGTACGTTTATTACCACACCCAGCAGAGTTTGAATTATATTACTCACTCTAATTGGTTGAAGTATTACTAACTATAAAACCCTGAAAGTTTCTACTTTCAGGGTTTATTTTTTACAGTGGATTAAGAGTGTAATGCGCGTCACAATTCTTCTAATAGATAGAGGGAAATAGGCGTAGAAACTTGATAACGTTACTATTTTGTATTAAAAATAAGATTGCCATTGATAATAGATAAGGAGCCAACCATGAGACTTTATACCTATGAACATTGTCCCTATTGTGTGCGAGCAAGAATGATATTTGGGCTAAAAAATATTCCGGTTGATGTGATTGTATTAGCTAATCATCATGATGAAACACCAATGAAATTGGTGGGTAAAAAAGTCGTACCAATTCTTGCTGACAGTGATGGTATGGTGATGCCTGAAAGTTTGGACATTGTGCGTTATGTGGATAAAAAATATGGTGAACCTTGTTTAAAAGAGTTGGTTCGTGATGAGGTTAGTCAATGGATTCAAAATGTAAGCAGTTATCATAACCACCTGGTGTTACCTCGTTTTGTACAAATCGGCTTGAAAGAATTTGCAATGCCAGAATCGGTGGAATATTTCACGATGAAGAAAAGTAAAATTATTGGTAGCTTTGCTGCTAATCTTGCACAAACTCCAGAATATTTAGCGAGAATTAATCAAGATCTATTAGCGTTAAATGATTTGATTGTTAGTCCAAAAGCAAGTTCTGGAGAATTAGCGATTGAAGATATTGTATTGTTCCCAATTTTGCGCAATTTAACTATCGTTAAAGGCATAGAGTTTCCAAATAAAGTGGCGGCTTATATTCAGAAAATGTCATTAATGAGCGGTGTTGAACTTTATACTGATCGGGCGGTGTAAAAATTCCGCGAAAAGTTATTGCATTTTGCTACGCAATCCAGTAGTTTAGATAGCGGTTTTACATTAAGGATACAATAAATGAATTTAACTCGAATTGCTCATCATCACCATCATCAACCTGATTAATCTTTCAGGCGATGGTGCATTGGAAGATTAAGCGATCTTCCGAGCATTCGTAAGAATCACAATCCTCTCGGAAGATAATTTCGAGAGGATTTTTTTATTATTTAGGATAGGAAAAAATTATGAGCATTACACAACTTTCTCGCAAAAATATTCAAGCATTAGTGCCGTATCAATCAGCACGCCGTTTAGGTGGTAAAGGTGATGTTTGGTTGAATGCTAATGAATATCCAATTTCTCCTGATTTCTCATTAACTTGTCAAAATTTTAATCGTTACCCAGAGGCGCAACCACAAGCAGTTATTCAAGGTTATGCAAATTATGCAGGAGTATCTGCAGAAAATGTTATCGTTAGTCGTGGCGGAGATGAATGCATTGAGTTGATTATTCGTGCTTTTTGTGAACCAAACCAAGATGCAATTTTATATTGCCCGCCAACCTATGGTATGTATTCTGTCAGTGCAGAAACCTGTGGTATTGCTTGTAAAAAAGTTCCTCTTACTGCGGATTTCCAATTAAATTTGGGTGAAATTGAGCGCCAATTAGCTAATGTTAAGGTGGTGTTTGTTTGTAGCCCAAATAATCCAACAGGTAATTTAGTTAAGCGTGAAGATCTGATTGCTTTGTTAGAAATGACACGAAATCGTGCGATTGTCGTGGTTGATGAAGCTTATATTGAATTTTGCCCAACAGCGAGTTTAGTAAAAGAACTAGTTAATTATCCACATTTAGCGATTATTCGTACTTTATCAAAGGCATTTGCTTTAGCTGGATTACGTTGCGGTTTTACGTTAGCTAATCCAGAGTTAATCGGCATTTTACAAAAGGTGATTGCACCTTATCCATTACCTACTCCAATTGCTGATATTGCAGCACAAGCTTTATCAGCTCAAGGATTAGCAATGATGCAACAACGAGTAAAAACTGTCATTGCAAATCGTGATTGGTTAGTGGAAGAATTAAATAAATGTGCCATTATTGAAAAAGTCTATCCAAGTGAGGCTAATTATCTTTTATTTAAAGCGAAAAATGGCCAACAACTATTCCAATATTTATGGGATAACGGCATTATTCTACGTAATCAAGGTAGCCAATTAATGCTGGAAAATTGTATTCGCATTACTGTTGGTACAGAAGAAGAAAACCAACGTACAATGCAAGCAATCAATCAATTCGCACAACAAGGAAACTAATATGCAACAAAACATTCTCTTTATCGATCGTGATGGCACGTTAATTGATGAACCAAAAACAGATTTTCAAATTGATAGCTTAAAAAAATTAAAATTAGAACCGAATGTTATTCCTGCTTTATTAAAGCTACAACAAGCGGGTTATCACCTAGTGATGGTGAGCAATCAAGACGGTTTAGGAACAGAATCTTTTCCACAAGAAGATTTTGAGAAACCACATAATGCAATGATGCAAATCTTTAATTCACAAGGAATCACCTTTGATGATGTATTAATTTGTCCACATAAACCAGAGGATAATTGTGAATGTCGTAAACCAAAATTAGGTTTATTGAAGAAATACATTAAAAAGAAATTGTTTAATAAAAAACAAAGTTATGTGATTGGTGATCGACCAACAGATTTACAGCTCGCAGAAAATTTAGGTATTACTGGTTTGCAATATCATCCTGAAAATTTAGGCTGGGATTTAATTGTTGAAAAAATTCTAGCAGCAAAAACAGCACCAGAAGGACACACACCGCGCCATGCAGCAGTTACTCGTAAAACGAAAGAAACTGATATTAAAGTGGAAGTTTGGTTAGATGAGCAAGGCATTAATCAAATCAATACAGGCGTAGGTTTTTTTGATCATATGCTTGATCAAATTGCGACACATGGCGGTTTCCGTATGAATGTTACGGTAAAAGGTGATTTACATATTGATGATCATCATACCGTTGAAGATACTGCATTGGCACTAGGCGAAGCCTTGAAGCAAGCTTTAGGAAATAAGCGTGGTATTGCGCGTTTTGGTTTTGTGTTGCCAATGGATGAATGCAAAGCGGAATGTGCATTAGACCTTTCAGGTCGTCCATATTTGAAATTTAAGGCGAAATTTGGACGTGATAAGGTTGGTGATTTTAGTACAGAAATGGTTGAACATTTCTTTATGTCATTAAGTTACGCGTTAGCCTGTACTTTACATATCAGTGTAAAAGGTAATAACACACATCACCAAGTAGAAGCGATGTTCAAATGTTTTGGTAGAACATTACGTCAAGCAATTCGTATTGAAGGTAATGAGTTACCAAGTAGTAAGGGTGTGTTGTAATAAAATGGTGTGCGTTTGATAACTCATACTATTTTATATAAAGAAACTGCACCTATTGGTGAATTAAACACAAAATAAACAGAATTGATTGAGCAATTAAGAACTCATCGTAAGCCTATGCTGTAATGGAAAGATTTATGTGCGAGGAATTGCTTAGGAGAAAATATGCTATCAAGAGAAATGGTTCTAAGCTTATTGCAAACACTGCAACAAAACGGCAATGAACATCAACAAATTGAAGCAAAAAAGGCACAATATATTGGTGACTCTATTATGCAAACGGTGTGTGCTTTTGCCAATCAACCTGTGGGAGAGAAAAGTTATTTGCTTTTAGGTATCTCTGAACCTGATGAACAGCACAACAACTATTGGGTATCAGGTGTAGATGCTCTGGATGAATTACTCAATAATTTGCATAATAATTGCCGTACTCAATTTAATTATCCTGTACCTATTGATGTTGGTTTCGCTCAAGTGAACGGGAAATCGATGGTCGCAGTTGAAATCATTGGGCTTGATGTGCATTCTAAACCCTGTGGGTTTGTGGGGAAAAGTAAAAAAAATTTTACCAAAACAGGCGTTTGGTTACGTGGTATTAATGGAGATTATGAAGCCAATCAACGAGATTTAGAGCCTTTTATTATGGCGAAAATGGGTAGTTCTTTTGAACAACATATTTTGCCTGATAGTACAATGGACGATATTGACCCAAATATGATTGAGTTATACCGTAAATTGCGAGCAAAAATCAGACCTAATGCACCAGAACTCACTTATAGCGATTTAGATTTACTTAAAGCTTTTAATCTTGTTAAAAAATCATCAACAGAATATCAACCAAATATAGCTGGATTATTGCTCTTTGGCTCTCAAGCTGCATTACGTCGTTTATTACCTATGGCTCGTGTGGATTATATTCGTCATAAAGGGAAACAATGGGTAGAGGCTGGTGAAGAACAACGTTTTGCATATACACAAGATTTTCGAGAATCGTTAATTTCAATGGTTCATCGTCTCGAAGCGACTATTTTAGATGATTTGCCACATCATTTTAATTTAGAAGAGGGGCAAATCCAGCGTAATGATGTGCCATTATTGCCAGCAAAGGTTATTCGTGAAGCGGTTGTTAATTTATTAATGCATCGCGATTATTCTGTCAATCAACCCTCACAAATTAACCGTTTTAGTAATCGGATTGAAATGCAAAATGCTGGCTACTCTTTAAAACCCCTTGAGGAGATGGGAAGTGCAAGCTCAATAACTCGAAACCCACTGATTGCTGCTGTGTTATATGATCTACAATATGCAGAAACAAAAGGCAGTGGTGTAACTATAATGAGAAATGAATTAAAGTCTGTGGGATTAACCTTACCATTGTTTCAAAGTAATCAAGATTCGAATCAATTTAAAGCCACGTTTTTGCTACATCAGTTAATTAATGAAGAGCAGATTCAATGGTTAAAAAGCATTACCAAAAAATCATTGAATGATCATGAAGCAAATGCATTACTTATTGCGAAAGAAATGGGCTATGTTGATAATGCGACATTAAGAGAAATTACGGGATTAGATACTTTATCCGCAAGTAAGTTACTACAAAAATTGTGCAAGTATAATCTGCTGATTATGCAAGGAAAAGGACGAGATACGTCTTATCTTTTAGCTAACTTATATAATGGTCAGTTACAATATGATGGCGCAGTAAGATACGATAGCAAACCTGCACAGTTCGATGGCGAACCTGCACAGTTCGATGGCAAACCTGCACAGTTCGATGGCAAACCTGCACAGTTCGATGGCAAACCTGCACAGTTCGATAGCAAACTTATACAGTTAGATACTAAAAAGTCAAATGCTGAGCATATTAAAGAAGTTATTTTAGAAATTTGCTTAGAACAATATTATTCATCTAGTGAAATAAGTGATTCTATTCGACGTAATAAAAATTGGTTGAGAACCTATTTGCGAACAATGTTAGAACAGGGATTGCTTAACACACGCTATGATTCTCCTAATCATCCAAAACAAGCTTATAAAACAAGTCCTATAGGTATTGAATGGTTGGAGCAAAAAGGGAAGAAAAAATGAGCCGAATCTAGGTATAGTAAACTTTAAAAAATAGGTGAAGTTTAAGTAAGGGAAGGGAGATTTCTTCCATATCATGAAATGAATACTCTGAATACAAGCGATTTATTTTATACAATTGATTATTTTTAACTTAAAAGGACTAAAATGCAAAACATCATCATCATTGACACAGGCTGTGCCAATCTTTCATCGGTAAAATTTGCCATTGATCGATTGGGTTATAACGCAGAAATCAGCCGAGATTTAAATAAAATTCAACAGGCAGATAAATTACTGTTGCCCGGAGTGGGAACGGCAAATGCCGCTATGCATAATTTACAGCAACGTGAATTAATCGCCACTATTCGTTCATTAACACAACCTGTTTTAGGCATCTGTTTAGGTATGCAACTAATGACTGAATATTCGACAGAAGGCAACGTGGAAACCTTGAAACTGATGAGTGGTCGTACTGAATTATTGCCTGATACAGGTTTACCTTTGCCGCATATGGGTTGGAATCAAGTGCAATTTTCTACAGATGAGGCGTTGTTTGCAGATATTCCCGTCGGTAGTTATTTCTATTTTGTGCATAGTTTTGCTGTATTACCAAATGAAAATACGATTGCAACTTGTGAGTATGGAGTGCCATTTTCCGCTGCATTACATAAAGATAATTTTTATGGCGTACAGTTCCATCCAGAGCGTTCTGGTAAAGTCGGAGCACAGCTATTACGTAATTTTATCGAAAAAATATAAGAGAAAAATCAACAGGATCAAACATGACAAAATCAATTATTATTCCTGCCTTAGATTTAATTAATGGTCAGGTAGTGCGTTTACATCAAGGCGATTATGCTAAGCAGACGACTTATAGCGATAATCCAATTGAACAATTTGCCGAGTATGTGCAGCAAGGCGCAGAACAATTACATTTAGTCGATTTAACAGGGGCAAAAGATCCAAAAGCACGTCAAACTACGCTAATTGGAAAAATTATTGCGGCTACGGATTGTCCGGTACAAGTTGGCGGTGGTATTCGCACTGAACAAGATGTAGCAGATTTATTAGCAGTAGGTGCTAATCGAGTGGTGGTGGGGTCAACGGCAATTAAGCAACCGGAAATGGTGAAAGGTTGGATGCAAAAATATGGCGCTGAAAAATTTGTCTTAGCCTTAGATATTAATATTGTTGCAGGTAAAAAGTTGATTGCAATTCATGGCTGGCAAGAAACCAGTGAGCTCACTTTAGAACAAGTGATTGAAGATTTTGCTCAAGTTGGTTTGCAACACGTTCTTTGTACTGATATTTCCAAAGATGGTACGTTAAGTGGTTCAAATGTTGCGCTTTATCAAGAAATTTGTGCGAAATATCCACAAATCCAATTCCAATCTTCGGGTGGTATTGGTTCATTAGCAGATATTGCAGCATTAAAAGGAACTGGCGTGGCTGGAGTGATTGTTGGTCGAGCTTTATTAGAAGGTAAATTTACGGTAGCGGAGGCAATTGAATGTTGGCAAAACGGATAATTCCTTGTTTAGATGTGCGTGATGGACAAGTAGTAAAAGGGGTGCAGTTCCGCAATCATGAAATTATTGGCGATATTGTGCCATTGGCGAAACGTTATGCTGAAGAGGGCGCAGATGAATTGGTGTTTTATGATATTACCGCCTCATCTGATGGTCGCACAGTGGATAAAAGCTGGGTGGAACGTGTTGCACAAGTCATTGATATTCCTTTTTGTGTCGCAGGCGGGATTAAAACTATTGCAGATGCGGAACAAATTTTTGCCTTTGGTGCGGATAAAATTTCGATTAATTCACCAGCATTAGCCAATCCTGATTTGATTAACCAATTGGCAGATCGTTTTGGTGTGCAGGCGATTGTGGTTGGAATTGATAGTTGGTTTGAACAAGAAACGGGTAAATATTGGGTTAATCAATACACAGGTGATGAAAAGCGTACACGTCAAACCAATTGGCAAACTATTGACTGGGTGCAAGAAGTACAAAAACGTGGTGCAGGTGAAATCGTGCTTAATATGATGAACCAAGACGGTGTACGTAATGGTTATGATTTAGTGCAACTCAAAAAAGTGCGTGAAGTGTGCCAAGTTCCTTTAATTGCTTCTGGTGGTGCTGGAGAGATGGTGCATTTCAGAGATGCTTTTGTGGAAGCTAATGTAGATGGTGCCTTAGCGGCGAGTGTCTTCCATAAACAAATTATTAATATTGGCGAATTAAAACAGTATTTAATTAACGAACATATTGCAATTAGAAGTTAGGTAAAAACAATGTCAGATAAACAACTTATAGAACAAATTGACTGGAAAAAAGTAGATGGATTATTGCCAGTAATTGTACAAAATGCCGATACTTGCGAAGTATTAATGTTAGGCTATATGAATCAAGAAGCTCTAACAAAAACGTTAGCAGAGAAAAAAGTAACTTTCTTTTCTCGTACTAAACAACGTTTATGGACTAAAGGAGAAACTTCAGGGCATTTCTTAAATGTGGTGGATTATACGTTAGATTGTGATCGTGACACCTTATTAATTTTGGTGAATCCAATTGGAGAAACTTGTCACGAGGGGACAGATAGCTGCTTCTCACCAATTTCAGAAAACCCTAATTGGATTTTCTTTAGTAAGTTAGAAAAATTATTGAATGCACGTAAAGATGCCGATCCAAGTAGCTCTTATACGGCTTCACTCTATGCCAGAGGTACAAAACGTATTGCACAGAAAGTGGGTGAAGAGGGTGTAGAAACTGCTTTGGCAGCGACAGTACGTGATCGTGAAGAAACGATCTGTGAGGCGGCAGACTTGGCGTACCACTTAACCGTTTTATTACAAGATGCAAATTTAACTTGGGCAGATGTAATTAATAAATTAAAAGAACGTCATAAATAAAATCTAGTTCATAAAAAAATGGCTTAACTTTTAGAAATCAAGGTTAAGCCATTTTTGTTAGCAGCATCAATTACGCATTTTTCAAATAATCTAAGACGACTTGGTGATGTTCTCCAGTCTTGAATTTATCAAAGACCTTTTCAATAATGCCTTGTTCATTGATTAAGAAACTGATGCGATGAATACCGTCAAAAGTTCTACCCATAAATTTCTTTTCACCCCAAACGCCAAAAGCTTCTGCCACTTGATGATCAGGATCAGATAACAAAGTAAAATTTAACTCTTTCTTCTGCTCAAATTGCGCCAGTTTAGTTGGCTGATCAGGGCTAATACCTAATACTTTGACATTTAGTGCTTGCCATTCTGCTTGTGTATCACGAATACCGCAAGCTTGAGTAGTACAACCGGGAGTAAGGGCTTTTGGATAAAAATAAACGAGTACTTTTTGTCCTTGAAAATCTTGTAATGATACTGGTTGAGAATGTTGATCAAGTAATGTAAAAATTGGTGCTTTTTCACCAGCAGTTAATGTTTTCATCTTTTCTCCTTTTCGACGAAATAACTTTTCTACAGAATTATAGCGAAAAATAAAAAAATTGCTTGCAATGTAAGGTAATTTTGGCAAGCTAGAAAGCATCGTTTTATTCAGACTGTATCAGCATTTTTGCGAAGTACAACAACAAAAAATCTCAGGAGTAATTATGTCATCACAACCTTTATTTTCAGGCAGTATCGTTGCCTTAGTCACCCCAATGGATAGCGCAGGCGAAGTCAATTACGGACAATTAAAAAAATTAGTAAATTACCATATTGAAGCAGGTACAAGTGCGATTGTTTCGGTGGGAACGAGCGGTGAAGCAGCAACATTAAGCATTGAAGAAAATATCAAAACTATTCTTAAAACAGTTGAATTTGCCGATGGACGTATTCCAGTTATTGCAGGCGCAGGCGCCAATGCTACCAGTGAAGCAGTCACAATGACGAAATTATTAAATGGCAGTGGTATCGCAGGTTGTTTAACCGTTGTGCCTTACTACAATAAACCAACTCAACAAGGAATGTATCTACATTTCAAAACCATTGCTGAATGCACTGATTTACCGCAAATTTTATATAACGTACCAAGTCGTACAGGTAGCGATTTATTACCGGAAACTGTGGGACGTTTAGCAGAAATTCCAAATATTGTTGGGATTAAAGAAGCAACTGGCGATGTTAGTCGTGTACAAAAAATTAAAAAATTAGCGGGTGAAGATTTTATTGTATTAAGTGGCGATGATGCGACTTTCTTAGATTCTATGAAAGCAGGTGGTGAAGGGGTTATCTCGGTAACCAATAACGTGGCTGCTGCTGATATGGCGAAAGTTTGTGCTTTAGCACTAACCGGTAAATTCGACGAAGCTGAAGAAATTAACCAACGTTTAATGGCGTTACACCACGATCTCTTTGTTGAATCTAACCCAATTCCAGTGAAATGGGCTTGCTATAAATTAGGTTTAATTGATGAACCAACATTGCGTTTACCGTTGACTATTTTGAGTGAAGAAGCACAACCAAAAGTTATTAAAGCACTGCAAATTGCAGGATTATTATAAAGAATAGGAAAACAGGCATTTTGCCTGTTTTTTGTTTTAAAGGAGTCTTATGAGTTATCAAGTTATTGCATTTGATTTAGATGGCACATTATTAAATAGCGAAGGAAAAATCTTACCGAGTAGCATTGCAGCAATTCAACAAGCAAGAGCACAAGGTAAAAAAGTTGTTTTAGTAACAGGCAGACATCACACTGCGGTAAAACCCTATTATTATGAGTTGGGATTAGATACACCAGTAGTTTGTTGTAATGGCACTTATCTGTATCAAATGGAAACGGATAATGTGTTAGCAGCAAATCCGCTAACAGCAGAAAAAGCGAAAAAGATTCTTGATCTAGCTTATCAATATGGTTCACACGTTTTATTGTATTCACGTGATGCAATGAATTTTCAAACCTTTAATCCACATATGGAAAAATTTAAAGCGTGGGCAGATAGCTGCGAACTTGCAGTACGACCAAATGTACGACAAGTACCAGACTTATATCATTTCATTACCAGTGGTGACATTATTTGGAAATGTGTGATTAGTGCACCAAGTCGTGAAGTGATGTTGCAAGTGGTGGATAATTTACCTAGTGATCAGTTTAGTTGTGAGTGGTCATGGATTGATCGGGTAGATATTGCAAATGTTGGTAACACTAAAGGTGGTCGCTTGTTAGAGCTACTAGCGTTATGGGGTGTTGATCCTAAAGATGTTATCGCTTTTGGTGATAATCATAACGATACCAGTATGCTAACGGCTGTTGGTCTTGGTGTAGCAATGGGAAATGCTGAAGAAGAAGTTAAACAGCAAGCGAAGCTCGTTACTAAAAGTAATGACGATAATGGTATTGCGGAAGTATTAATACAATATCTTGATTAATATTTTTAATGGAATGAATATGAAAGTCATTGGATTATTAGGTGGAATGAGTTGGGAAAGCACCGTTTCTTATTACCAAATTATCAATCAGCAAATTAAACAACGTCTTGGTGGATTACATTCTGCAAAGATAGTCCTTTATAGTGTTGATTTTGCAGAAATTGAGAGATGTCAAGTTAGTGGTGATTGGAATAAAAGTGCAGAGATATTAGCCAATGCAGCGCAAAAATTGGCGCTAGCTGGTGCAGATTTTATATTAATTTGTACCAATACTATGCATAAAGTTGCACCTCAAATTGCAACACAAATAAATATTCCGATTATTCATATTGCAGATGCAACGATTGAACAATTACAAAAACATCAGATTAATAAAGTGGCTTTGTTGGGCACAAAATATACGATGATTGAAGATTTTTATAAACAAAGAATTATAGATCAAGGTATTGACGTATTAATTCCTAAGCAAAGTGATATTGAAGAGATTAATCGTATTATTTTTACTGAACTTTGTCTTGGTAAAGTAGAAGTATCATCTCGTCAAACATTTCAGCGTATTATTAATGAATTACAACAACAAGGTGCGGAAGGTGTTATTTTAGGTTGTACTGAGCTTGGTTTATTAATCAAAGAACAAGATATTGAGTTGCCAATTTTTGATACCACCATTATTCACGCGCAATGTGCAGTAGAATTAGCACTGCAATAGTGTTCTAGTTACCAGTATATTGAGTCACTCGTCCTTTACGGGCAAAGCCAAATAAGGTGAAATGGTGTTGTTCTGCCATTTCTACCGCAAGTGCAGTTGGTGCAGAAATCGCTACTAACATCTCGATCCCACAAGCCAAACACTTCTGTACCATTTCATAACTTGCCCGACTACTAACAAACACAAAACCTTGAGGGCGTTGATGTGTGGCATACCAACCTAATAATTTATCCAATGCAACGTGACGTCCCACATCTTCACGCAAAGCAAGTAACTCACCTTGCGGAGTAAAGAACGCTGCTGCGTGCGTCGCTCCAGTTTCTTTCGCAAGTAATTGATGTTGTTCTAATTGTGCTAAGCAGTTGTCAATTAATGAGGGATCTAAAGTAAAAGTGCTTTCTGTTTTTGCATATTGACGCTGCACTTGTTGTAGTTGTTCAACACCGCAAATCCCGCAACCAGTACGCCCAACTAGATTACGGCGATGTTCTTTAAGTGCGACGAATTGGCGTGTTGATAACTCGATTTGCACTTCAATACCGTTACAAGTTTCTTCGATATCAATGCCATAAATTTGTTTTGGATCGTTGATAATGCCTTCTGTTAATGAAAAACCGATAGCAAACTCCTCTAAGTCTTGCGGCGTACACATCATTACACTATGGGAAATGCCGTTATAGACAAGGGCAACAGGCATTTCTATGGCAAGACTGTCTAATTTTTCCTCTCCAATTGGATTAAATGAAAAATAATTGTTATTTTTTTGATATAAAACACATTTCTTTTTTATGAGTTGCATCAAATTTTCCTCAAAATACCTATAATAAGTAGGTGTTTCTTTCGGTTGACAGGCATATGCTTGCAACGGTAATCCACAAGGGGTCATTGATTATATTACAAAGAAAGAGTAATCTACACCTCGAAAATGTAAGGATTACATTTTGATCACAAAATAAAGCAGATTTATTAACTTCTACTCACTACTATCCAACAAGGAGTATCTATGCAGGTCACAAGAAGAAAATTCTTTAAGATCTGTGCAGGTGGAATGGCAGGGACTTCCGCTGCCATGCTCGGATTTGCGCCAGAAGTGGCGTTAGCAGCTCCTCGCGAGTATAAATTACTCCATACGACTGAAACGAGAAATACCTGTACTTACTGTGCTGTTGGCTGTGGAATGTTGCTATATTCCATCGGCGATAAGGCCAAAAATGCTAAAGGAAAACTATTCCATATCGAAGGCGATCCAGATCATCCAGTAAGCCGCGGTGCACTTTGCCCTAAAGGTGCTGGTGCATTGGATTATGTAAACAGTCCAAATCGTTTGCAATATCCTGAATATCGTGCGCCAGGTTCAAAAGAATGGAAACGTATTTCTTGGCATGATGCGATTACCCGTATTGCACGTTTAATGAAAGATGACCGCGATGCTAACTTTATTGAAGCTAACGCAGAAGGAACACCTGTAAACCGTTGGTTAACAACAGGTATGTTAGCGGCGTCTGCATCTAGTAATGAAACTGGTATTTTGACCCAAAAATGGGTAAGAATGCTCGGTATCCTTTCTGTTGACAACCAAGCGAGTATCTGACACGGACCAACGGTAGCAAGTCTTGCTCCATCATTTGGTCGCGGTGCGATGACCAATCACTGGGTTGATATTAAGAATTCCGATCTCGTTATCGTTATGGGCGGTAATGCCGCAGAGGCTCACCCTGTCGGTTTCCGTTGGGCGATTGAAGCGAAGAAAAATAATGGTGCGAAAATTATGGTGGTGGATCCACGTTTCCATCGTACCGCAGCTGTTGCTGATATTTATATGCCGCTTCGTTCAGGTACAGATATTGCCTTCCTTTCAGGGGTGATTAATTACCTATTAACTAACGATAAGATCCAACATGAATATGTAAAATATTACACAAATGCGACTTTCTTAGTAAATGAAGGCTTCAATTTTGAAGATGGATTATTTACTGGTTACGATCCTGAAAAACGCCAATATGATAAAGCGACTTGGTCTTATCAATTGGACGAAGAGGGTTTTGCAAAACGTGATATGACAATGCAAGATCCACGTTGTGTAATTAATCTCTTGAAAAAACACGTTTCACGCTATACACCAGAAATGGTTGAACGTATTTGTGGAACTAAACAAAAAGATTTCAAAATTTTCTGTGAAGAAATTGCGAAAACAGCTGATCCAGCTAAAGCAGCAACCTTCTTGTATGCATTAGGTTGGACACAACATAGTGTCGGTTCGCAAAATATTCGTACCATGGCAATGATCCAATTATTACTTGGTAATATTGGGGTTGCGGGTGGTGGCGTTAACGCATTACGCGGACACTCAAACGTACAAGGTATCACAGACTTAGGTTTATTCCCGCATATGCTACCGGGATATATGGGATTACCAACCGATAAAGATGTTTCGTTAGAAGCGTATCTCAATCGTATTACACCGAAACCAACACAAAAAGGTCAAGTGAACTATTGGGGCAATACACCGAAATTCTTTATTAGTATGTTGAAAACTTTCTTCGGAGCTAATGCGACTGCTGAAAATCAATTCGGCTATCACTATTTACCGAAGATGGATCAAAAATATGATCACTTCCGCTTCATCGATATGATGTATGCAGGAAAAGTAAATGGTTATCTCTGCCAAGGATTTAACCCAATTGCTTCTTATCCAGATAAGAACAAGGTACTTACTGCATTAAGTAAGTTGAAATTCCTTGTAGTAATGGATCCATTAGCGACAGATACCTCTAATTTCTGGCAAAACTATGGTGAATACAACGATGTGAAAACTGAAGATATTCAAACTGAAGTTTTCCGTTTACCAACCACCTGTTTCGCGGAAGAAGATGGTTCTATTGCTAACTCTGGCCGTTGGTTGCAATGGCACTGGAAAGGTGCAGATGCTCCGGCAGAAGCGAAGCCAGATATCGCAATTCTTTCTGAAATTCGTGAAGCCTTAATTGAGCTTTATGAAAAAGAAGGCGGTCGTGGTGTTGAACAACTCAAAGCAATGAGTTGGAATTATCTCAACCCAAGCGAACCAACAGCAGAAGAATTAGCGAAAGAAAATAACGGTTATGCGTTGGAAGATCTTAAAGATCCTAATGGTGTAGTGCTTGTGAAGAAAGGTGAGCTATTACCAAGTTTTGCCTTCTTGCGTGATGATGGTACTACTTCATCTGGTAACTGGATCTATACCGGCCAATGGACTGAAAAAGGTAATATGATGGCTCGCCGCGATAGCTCAGATCCATCAGGATTAGGTAATACCTTAAACTGGGCGTATGCATGGCCATTAAACCGCCGTATTATCTACAACCGCGCGTCAGCAGATTTACAAGGTAAACCTTGGAATGCGAAACGTCAGTTGGTGAAATGGAATGGTAAAAACTGGAACTATGTGGATGTAGCTGACTTTGGTACAGCGCCTCCAGGCAGTGACGTAACACCATTTATTATGCAACCTGAAGGGGTTTCTCGCTTGTTTGCAATTGATAAGATGGCTGAAGGTCCGTTCCCAGAACATTATGAACCACTTGAAACACCAATTGGTACTAACCCATTACATCCGAATGTGATTTCTAACCCAGTGGCACGTATCTTGCCATCAGATAAAGAATCGTTTGGATCTAATGATAAATTCCCATATGTGGGAACCACCTATCGTTTAACAGAGCATTTCCACTTCTGGACTAAACATTCACTATTAAATGTGATTGCTCAACCAGAACAATTTGTGGAACTTAGCGAACAACTTGCTGCTGAAAAGGGTATCAAGCATGGCGATAAGGTGAAAGTAAGTTCAATTCGTGGTTATGTGAAAGCGGTTGCCGTAGTAACGAAACGGATTCGTCCATTAGAAGTGGATGGTAAAGTTGTTCATACCATTGGTATTCCGATTCACTGGGGCTTTGCTGGCGTAGGTAAGAAAGGCTTCTTTGCCAATAACTTAACGCCTCGTGTTGGTGATGCAAATACACAAACACCTGAATTCAAAGCATTCCTTGTGAATATTGAAAAAGTTGCGGAGGCGTAAATGGCAGTTCAAACTCAAGATATTATCAGAGCCTCAGCAACATCGGGGCTTACACCACCGCCACAAGTGCGTGATCACAAAGTTGAAGTGGCAAAACTGATTGATGTAACTACCTGTATTGGTTGTAAAGCCTGTCAAGTAGCTTGTTCTGAATGGAATGATTTACGTGCAGAGCCAGGTAATTGCGTCGGTGTTTATGACAACCCGGTTGATCTTGAACCGAAAGCATGGACAGTGATGAAATTCAACGAAGTTGAAGAGAATGATCGTCTTGAATGGTTAATCCGTAAAGATGGTTGTATGCACTGTTCTGATCCAGGTTGTTTGAAGGCTTGCCCTTCTCCAGGTGCGATTATTCAATATGCTAATGGGATTGTGGATTACCAATCTGATAAGTGTATTGGTTGTGGTTACTGTATTGCAGGTTGTCCGTTTAACGTACCGCGTATTAATCCTGAAGATAATCGTGCTTATAAATGTACCTTATGTTCAGATCGTGTCAATGTAGGACAAGAACCAGCTTGTGCGAAAACTTGCCCAACTGGTGCGATTCATTTCGGCAGTAAAGAAGAGATGTTACATTATGCAGAAAAACGTGTGGCAGATCTTAAGAGCCGCGGTTATGAAAATGCCGGTATTTACGATCCGCAAGGGGTTGGTGGTACTCACGTGATGTATGTTTTACATCATGCTGATCGTCCAGAATTGTATTCAGGGTTACCGAAAGATCCTCATATCAGTGAAGTTGTTTCACTCTGGAAAGGTGTGCTTAAACCACTTGCTGGTGTAGCAATGGGCGCATTAGCAGTAGGTGCGGCAGCGCACTATATTGCAATGGGACCAAACACTGAAGATCTTGAGGAAGAAGAAGTGATTAATCCACATGATCATGATGCGAAAGGAGGAAAATAATATGGTTGATTTAAACAAAAAAGTGTTGCGCCATAGCGTAAAAGAACGTTTAAGTCACTGGCTTGTTGTTTTCTGCTTTTTCACAACAGGTTTATCTGGACTTTCTTTCTTTTTCCAAGATTTTGCGTGGATTGCTGAGATTCTTGGTACACCGCAATTAGCACGTGTTGTACACCCGTTCACTGGTTTAATTATGATTGCCGCGTTTATGGTGTTATTTAAAACCTATTGGCGCGATAACTTAATTGAGAAGGGGGACTGGCGTTGGTTGTTAAACGTGGTAGAAGTGTTGAAAGGTAATGAGCATCATGTTGCTGATGTAGGTCACTACAATATGGGACAAAAATTATTGTTCTGGACATTGATTGGTGCTTTATTACTTCTTCTAGGCACAGGTATTATTATGTGGCGCCCATATTTTGCACCATCATTCCCAATTCCTGTTATCCGTATTGCGATCTTATTGCATGCTTGTAGTGCTATTGCATTAATTCTTGGCATTATGGTGCATATTTATATGGCAATTTGGGTGAAAGGCTCAATTACTGGAATGTTAGGTGGTAAAGTAACAGCGCGTTGGGCGAAGAAACACCATCCACGTTGGTATCGTGAAGAAATCGAACCGATTTTAAAACGAGAAGAACAACAAGGAAAATAATTAGATGAGTATTCGTATCTTACCAGAGAGCGAAATTCAACAAGCAGCGGAGGGGCTAACTAGCCCCCCGTTACTTTTCGCGAATCCAAAAAATTTATATCAGCGTCGAGCAAAAAGATTACGTCAATTGGCTGAAAATAGTCCGTTCAAAGATTATCTTGAGTTCACTGCAAAAGTGGTCGATGTACAATTACGCTTATTGCAAGAACAACCAATTGAAAAAGATCCTCGTTTAGACAAGGATGTATTAACTGAGGAAGTGTTAGCGGCGCAGCCATTACATTATCAACATTGGCAGCGTTCTCCGATTTGGCAAACTTTACTTACCAATTTATTGGAAGAGTGTAAAAGTTTTGCTGATGGTATGATTGCTGACACTATTGATACTTTAGAAAAAACATCGACACAAGAACGAGAAGATCTGGCAGATCGTTTATTAAATAATGAATTTGAGGCAGTACCAAGTGATCAAGCGCTATTTATTTGGGCAGCGTTAAATCTTTATTGGATACAATTAGTACAGCAAATTCCGCATCATGCAAATGCTGAATTAGGTGAGCATCGTCATTTCTGTCCTGTTTGTGGTTCTGCACCAATTACCAGTGTCGTCCATTTTGGCAGTACACAAGGTTTACGCTATGTTCATTGCGCATTATGTGAGAGTGAATGGAATATTGTACGCAGTAAATGTACTAATTGCGAAGAAACCGCACATATTGATTATTGGTCGCTAGATAGTGAACATGCACCAGTGAAAGCTGAAAGCTGTGACGATTGTAATAGTTATTTAAAAGTACTGTATCAAGAAAAAGATCCTGATGTTGAACCAGCAGCAGATGATTTAGCAACGTTGTTGTTGGATCATGAAATGGAAGAGAAGGGCTTTTCGCGGAGTGGGATAAATCCTTTGTTATTTCCAGTAGGTTAGCGTAAGGCTTGGTATTTTAAGTATTTGACTGCTGATGAGTTTAAGTTCTATCACCAATTTTGATAAACAAGTTTTGGGTTCCCTCTTACTCTTGCCCGAATGTAA
>NZ_JTJL01000040.1 GCF_001678495.1 Gallibacterium salpingitidis | reverse complement strand
CAAAAAGGCGTTGATATGAAATTAGGTATTGATATTACAAGTGTAGTATTAAAAAAATTAGCGAATAAAATTATTTTAATTTCAGGGGATAGTGATTTTGTTCCTGCTGCAAAATTAGCAAGAGTCGAAGGAGCTCATTTCATTTTAGACGCGATGGGAAGAGAAGTAAAAGGTGATCTTGCAGAACATATTGATGGCTTGAAAACATTCATTCATTGTCACAAAGCAGATGCGAAAGATTGTTGATTATAGTAATAGCTGAAATAGAATTAAGAAAATATTTTTGATCTAGGCACTCTTATTATGAGATAAAACTTCTAAGCAATCTTCCTTTTTTCTAATAAAAAATCTATTACTGCTTTAGCTCGTTTTAACTGTTGTTGGCGTGGAAAATAATAAAGATAAAGCGCAGGAAATTGCCGCCAATATTGTGGCAATACAGGAATCAGTTGGTCACGTTGCGCTAATTGCTGATAACGTAAATCAAAAATCCTACCGATGCCAAAATCTTGCAAAATAGCATCAAGCACCATTTCCGTATCATTAAGAATTAATTGGCTTTTCATCTGAATCTGTTTTTCTATACCTTGAATATTCACTGTCAAAGGGTTGATACGATATTGCTGTAATTGGTGCGACAGGCTTAATTGGTAAAGGTGTAACCGCAGAATTAGAGTAGAGAGAGGACATCAAATTATTGGTATTTCACGTTATGCAGATAGTTTACCTAAAGCAGAAAATTTTACTGTTTTGCTGATTGATGTAAATTCAGGTGAATTGGTAAAAGCATTAACAGGTGTTGATGCGGTAGTGAGTGCTTTTAATGGTGGTTGGGAAAATCCAAATTTAGTAGCGGATTATAACCAAGGTATGAAGAGTATTTTACAGGCTGCAGAACAAACGAAAGTTCCTTATCTATTGATTGTTGGTGGGGCAGGTTGTTTATATGTAGCGCCGAATTTGCAATTAGTTGATACCAAAGAGTTTCCACCAGAAATTTATCCTGCTGCTGATGCGATTCGCCAATGGTTAACGAATTTAACCTTAAATTGGGCATTTATTTCCCCAGCGGCAATGTTTGCGGTTAATCCGCCACGTTTTATTGCGACTGGAAAATATCGCGTTGGCGGTAACCAAGTGCTACTTGATCAAAATGGTCAACCAGCCGATATCAGTGTTCCTGATTTAGCAAAAGCCATTGCCGATGATGTTGAGAGAAAAGCACATTTACATCAACATTTTACGGTTGTGGAATAAGTGATTTGTAACAAAAGAATAGCACCTAAACTTGATCTGCATCCTAAAAGTTGGACTTATTATCCAATAAATAAAGGTGCAGATTTTTTTGTGATTTTTCTAAGTTGTTATAACCCCTTTGATAAAAATTATTGCTAATGTGTGTATGCGTGTGTATTATTCTTCGTGATTAAGATTAGGAGGAAGCATGCGCTCATCTGACTTAATCAAGGAACTTAGAGATAACGGTTGTTATATGGTGCGTCAAGGAAAAGGTGATCATCAAATATGGGAATCACCAATTACAGGAAAGCGATTTATTGTACCTCATCCTAAAAAACATCTACCAATCGGTACTTTAAGATCCATTAAAAAATCGGCAGGGCTCTTGTAGCTCTGCCGATCAATATGTGGAGGTTATATGTTATTTACTATCGGAGTAGAAGTACCAAAAAATGATGGTGAAGCTTTTGGTTTAGTTGTTCCAGCATTATGCACTGATGACTATAGTTGTTTTAGTGGAGCAGACAATAAGGAAGATATTATTCCAATGGTAACGGAAGCTATTCATCTAACAATAGAAAATATGGTGGAAAATAATCTAGATCTTTTGAAAATAAAGGATCTTGGTTTTATGTATTATAAACAGCAAGAAGATTTTGCTTATTGTGATACCTGGTTATTAGTTGATATTGATATCACAGCCTATTTCGGTAAGCGGCAGCGAGTAAATGTAGTTTTACCGCAATATTTATTAGATAGAATTGATCAGCGTATTATGGAAAATCCGAGTTATAAAGATAGAAGCCATTTTTTAGCTATTGCAACTAAGCATGAACTAGAAAATAGAGTTTGAAGAGTGAATAATATTTGCAAAAGAATAGCACCTGGCTCGGTGCTATTCTTTTGTTATCTAAAACTTAATTAATCAAGGATTCGTCTAGATTGTGTGTAAGTTCTTGTCCAATAATCTTCACTTAAAGAACTAATTGTTACACCTTGACTGGTACTAGAATGAATGAAGAGGTCACCACCTAAATAAATGCCAACGTGACGGTTTTTTCTAAAGAAAACTAAATCACCTTGTTTTAATTGATTTTTTTGGATTTGACGACCTAGAGATTTTTGTTCTGATGTGCTACGAGGAAGGTTAATGTGGAATTTCTCAGCGAATGCAGTTTGTACGAACGCTGAACAATCAATACCATTTTTACCAGTGCCGCCTAATTTATAACGAACACCAACCCACTCTTGATAGAAATTATTCAATTTTTTATTGATAATTTTACGTTCAGTGGCGTTTGTTTTTAAAATAAGTTCACCAATTGGATCATCGCCATCTGAATGTGTAGCAGCAGTTTGCGTGGTAGAAAGGTTACTACACGCCGTTAAAAACAAGAAACATACTGGTACAAGAATTCGATAAAACATGACTCAAAAAACAAGTAAAAATATAAAAATCACACAAGTGGCGACAATCCTACCGAAAAAGTACTGGTCTGGCTAGTAAATTTTGATAATTAATGGTAATTAAAACTGATTTTTGTGAGTTCGTTCAAAGTTTAAACGAAAAAATTAACGTTTTTCTAACGAACGTAGCCAAAAAATTTCATCTTGCCAAATTTCAGGATTAATGGTTTCAAGAATCATTGGAATATTATCAAACCGACTGTCATTCATAATATAAGAAAACACAGCAGTACCAATAGTACCAGCTTGTAAACAATCGTGGCGATCAACGTGGCTGCCTAAAGGCGTTTTAGAACCGTTGAGGTGCATTCCTCGTAAATAGTTAAAACCCACAATTTGCTCAAATTGAGTAAAGGTATTTTCGCAAGCTTCGAGAGAAGAAATATCATAACCAGCAGAAAAGGTGTGACAAGTATCTAAACAGACGCCGACACGCTCTTTATTTTCAACATTAGCGATGATTTCTGCTAAATGCTCAAAACGCCAGCCTAAATTAGAGCCTTGCCCCGCAGTATTTTCAATAACAGCGATTACATTGGGCACTGTATCAATAGCAATGTTGATAGACTCCGCAATACGCTTTAAACAAGCCTGTTCATCAATTTGTTTTAAATGACTGCCAGGATGAAAATTAAGAAGTTTTAAGCCAAGTTGATTACAACGTTGCATCTCATCAATAAAGGCTTCGCGAGATTTTTCTAATCCTTCAGCGGTTGGATGCCCTAGATTAATTAAATAGCTATCATGCGGTAAAATTTGCTCGGCAGAAAAGTGATGTTTTTCGCATAATTCCCGAAATTTTTTGATATTTTCTTGTTTTAAGGCAGGCACTTTCCATTGGCGTTGGTTTTTGGTAAACAGCGCAAAAGCATTGGCATTAATTTCTACTGCACGTAGTACTGCATTTTCTACACCACCAGATGCACTAACATGAGCACCAATATATTTCATTTTTTCTCCTGTAATAGCTTATTGAAAAGTGGAAATTATAGTAAACTTAGCCGCTTTCTTCACAGTTAATTGATAATTATTGAGATAGTTAAAATATATGAGTGAACAACCTATTGAAATTAATAACTTTTCTTTGCTTTGCCGTCTATTTGGTAATTTATTTTATCGTCAGCCACAAGATCCCGTTTTAGCACCAGCATTACAATGGGTAAAGCAAGGTGGCGTGCGTTCTGTGTGGGCTTTAGTATTAGATGCGCAAAGTGAAGTGGCGATGACAAATTTACAAACTGATTGGACTGTTGAACAATTAGTTGCAGATTATCAACATTTGCAAGAATCGGTAGCGTTCCAATTATCCGCTTATAATGTAGCGCTTGCGGATTTTGTGCAATTTCGCCAAGAACGAGCGATGCCAGAATTAGAGAATGCAGATCATATTGCTTTATTATTATTAACTGCTTCGTGGATCGAAGATCAAACTGGTTCGTTATCGGCGCAACAGCAATTGTTCCAAGATTTCCTATTACCTTGTATGGGGCGTTTTCTGGGGCAAATTGAAGCACATGCAAAAACTGCTTTTTATCGTAGCTTAGCGCAACTTTGTCGTGATTTATTAGCAGCAATGGCTGATGAGCTAGAGGAAGAGTTGGAAAGTAAAGAATAAATCTACATAAGCTATATTAATTTATTGATATAGCTTGTTTTTTATTGTTCTTATGGAAAAGATGATTAGGAATTATAAAAGGAAGATGGCGGAGGAAAAGAGATTCGAACTCTTGGAGGACGTAAATCCTCGCCGGTTTTCAAGACCGGTGCCTTCAACCACTCGACCATTCCTCCGCAGAACTGGTTGTTTTCAGCGGTGTGAAATATAGTATAGATTGATCTTACAGTAAATAGAAAATTGATAATTTTAATGCAATAGCTTACTTTTTAAGCCTTATGCTGTTTTTTTACACTTTTTGGGCTTTTTATCGGTGTTATTATTGACATCGTTATCATAAATTATTACCGTTATTGAGTTATTTTGTTAATTAGGAGACTTAACTATGCAATCTAAAATTGTTGTTGATACTCGAGAAAGTTCCGCTTCGGTATTGAGTACCAACCGAGTACTACGTAATACTTATTTCTTATTAGCGCTAACCATTGCCTTTTCGGCATTTACTGCTTATTTATCAATGGCGTTAAATCTGCCTTATCCAGGATTAATTGTAATGTTAGTAGGTTTTTATGGCTTACTTTTCTTAACTTATAAGTTAGCTAACAGTGGATTGGGTATTTTAGCAACTTTTGCCTTTACTGGTTTCTTAGGTTATACGCTAGGGCCAATTTTAAATGTTTATGTCAGCCAAGGGTTGGGTGATGTTGTTGTTACTGCTTTAGCAGGAACAGCGCTCGTTTTCTTTGCGTGTTCTGCGTATGTACTTACCACAAAAAGAGATATGTCATTTATTTCTGGAATGATGTTTTCTCTTTTCATCGTGTTAGTGGTTGGCGTTATTGCAAGCTTATTCTTAAATATTCCAGCACTACATTTAGCGATTAGTGCATTGTTTATTGTGTTCTCAAGTGGCGCAATTTTATTAGAAACGAGTAATATTATTCATGGTGGTGAAACTAATTATATTCGCGCTACTGTGAGTATTTATGTATCGCTTTATAATATTTTTGTCAGCTTGCTCAATATTCTTTCTGCAAGTCGTGATTAATAAATTGATTAGTAGTCAGTTATGGAAACCGCATCAATGATGCGGTTTTTTAATGCTTAAATAATTAGAATAATAGATAAATTTAACTAGGAATTTTTGTACAATGGTGCCGTTATTATTGAGGTAGTTATGAATTATATTGAATTAAATGGACTGCAAATTGAAGTTGATGCACAAGGTTATCTATTAAATAGTGCAGAATGGTCGCCGGCAGTGGCGCAAGTAATTGCTGAGAAAGAAAATCTAACGTTAACTGAAGCGCATTGGGAAGTGATCTATTTTGTACGTGATTTTTACCAAGAGTATAAAACATCACCGGCAATTAGAATGCTAGTTAAAGCAATGGCGCAGAAGTTAGGCGAGGATAAAGGAAATAGTCGTTATTTACAGCGTTTATTCCCAGATGGTCTGGCTAAACAAGCCACTAAATTAGCAGGATTACCTAAACCGGCAAAATGTCTATAGTGATATTTGTTGATAATTATTCTCATTTATGTATAATTGGGCTAAACTTATACTTCGTTTTATTTTTAATCTTTGAGGAAAAAGTATGCTAAAAAAATATCTAATCTTTCTTTGTTTATTATCCATGTCTGCGTTAAGTTTAGCGAAGCCTTTCAAAGTAATTACAACATTTACTATTATCCAAGATATTGCGCAAAATGTTGCTGGTGATAGCGCAATAGTAGAATCAATTACTAAGCCAGGTGCAGAAATACATAATTATCAGCCGACACCAAAAGATATCATTAAAACACAAGATGCTGATTTGATTTTATGGAATGGTTTACATTTAGAACAATGGTTTGAACGTTTTTTTAAGACATTACCAAAAGAAGTACCGAGTGTGGTTGTCAGTGCTGGCGTTGAGCCGATTTCTATTTATGAAGGTCCATATAAGGGTATTCCTAATCCGCATGCGTGGATGTCGCCGAAAAATGTGATGATTTATGTCGAAAATATTCGTCAAGCATTGGTGAAATATGATCCTGCTAATGCTGAAAATTACAATCGTAATGCAGAAATTTATCAAGAAAAACTGCGAGTACTAGATAATAATATCCGTGAAAAATTGGCACATATCCCAGAAAAACAACGTTGGTTGGTGACGAGTGAAGGGGCATTTAGCTATTTAGCAAAAGAGTATGGTTTTTCTGAATTATATTTATGGCCGATTAATGCGGAACAACAAGGATCACCCCAACAAATCCGTAAAGTAATCGAACAAGTAAAATTACATCATATTCCAGTGGTTTTTAGTGAGAGTACAATTTCAGATAAACCAGCAAAACAAGTTGCAAAGGAAACCGGCGCAAAATATGGCGGTGTACTTTATGTTGATTCTCTTTCTACTAAAACTGGACCGGTACCAACATTTCTAGATTTATTATCAACTACCACTAATACTGTTATAAAAGGATTTTCACGAGAATGAATAATGTGGCCTCTTTGCTGGTGGATAATATCAGCGTTCGTTATAACAATGGGCATATTGCGATCAATCAGATGTCATTTCAATTAGAAGGCGGTACGATTTGTGGTTTGATTGGCGTAAATGGTAGCGGTAAATCGACTTTATTTAAAAGTATAATGGGCTTGATTACGCCACAACGAGGCAGTATTAAGTTATGTAATATTCCAGTTCAACAAGCGTTAAAACAGCATTTAGTAGCTTATGTACCACAAAGTGAAGAAGTGGACTGGCAATTTCCTATTTCAGTTTATGATGTGGTAATGCAAGGGCGTTATGCACATATGAATTTTTTACGTATGCCAAAAGCTAGCGATAAAGAAGCGGTATCACAAGCGATGCAACGGGTAGATATTGCACATTTAAAAGATCGGCAGATTGGTGAATTATCTGGTGGACAGAAAAAACGCGTTTTTTTAGCAAGGGCGTTGGCACAACAAAGTAAGATTATTCTATTAGATGAGCCTTTTACTGGTGTTGATGTACAAACAGAAGTAGCAATTATTGAGTTATTACAGAAATTACGTGAAGAAGGCTGTTTAATTTTAGTTTCTACTCATAATTTAGGGAGTGTACCTGATTTTTGTGATCAAGTAGTGATGATTAATCGAACAGTGATTGCTAGCGGCTCAACACATTCAACATTTACTCAAGAGAATTTGGAAAAAGTATTCAGTGGTGTGTTACGTCATATCAAGTTGCATGGAGAAACATTACATGATGATGGTGATGATCGTGCGGTTACTGTTTTGACTGATGATGAAAAAGCGGCAGTATTCTATGGTAAAACTAAAAATGAGCCACCAGCAACATTAATAGAACAGGATAAAAGGCAATAGCTATGTGGCAGTTATTAATTGAACCTTTTCAGTATGATTATATGTTTAAGGCAATTTGGGTAAGTGCCGCTATTGGTGGCGTTTGTGCATTTCTATCCGCCTATTTAATGTTGAAAGGTTGGTCATTGATTGGTGATGCTTTATCTCATTCAGTAGTACCAGGCGTTGCTATTGCTTATGCTTTATCTCTTCCTTATGCAATTGGAGCATTTTTTTCTGGTATTTTGGCTGCAGTTGCCATTTTGTTGATTAAAGCAATTACACCATTAAAAGAAGATGCGATTATTGGTTTTATTTTTACCACTTTCTTGGCATTAGGTTTATTTATTATCTCTTTAAACCCAACATCAGTAGATGTAGAGAGCATTATTTTAGGGAATATTTTGGGTATTGCGGATAGTGATGTTTGGCAAGTCGTCATTATTTTGAGTGTTAGCCTAGTGTTGCTATTACTGTTTTGGAAAGATTTATTACTCGTTTTTTTTGATGAGATTCAAGCCAAAGCAAGTGGATTGAATCCAACTGCACTAAAAGTGTTATTTTTCACATTATTGAGTGCATGTATTGTGGCTGCGTTACAAACTGTTGGCGCGATTTTAGTCATTGCGATGGTAGTAACACCAGGAGCAACCGCTTATTTGTTAACAGATCGTTTTGCGACATTACTTAAAATAGCAATTGCATTTGGCGTAATTACAAGTGGTGTTGGTGCTTATATCAGTTTTTATCTTAATGGTGCAACTGGCGGAATTATTGTGAGTTTGCAAACTTGCCTCTTTTTGTTGGTATTTGCATTTTCACCAAAATATGGCTTTTTCACGCAACGCTATTATGCAGTTAAAGGAAAGTAGGTGAGTAAGATGAGTGTAGTATTAAATTGGCTGATTGAACCGCTTTCTTATCCTTTTATGCAGGTTTCAGTAATCACTGCATTGATGATAGCGGTTATTTGCGCTGTATTATCCTGTTATTTGGTGTTAAAAGGCTGGGCGTTAATGGGTGATGCTATTTCTCATGCAGTCTTGCCGGGTATTGTGCTTGCCTTTATGTTTAATTTGCCGCTGACATTAGGTGCATTTATTGCTGGTATTTTTTGTGCTAGTAGTGTCGGTTTTCTCAAAAATCATGCACGTTTAAAAGAAGATACTATTATGGGGATTGTTTTCTCCGGTATGTTTGCTTTTGGTTTAGTGTTGTTTAATTATGTAGAAACAACACAACATTTAACGCATATTTTGTTTGGTGATATTTTGGGAATTGATCGACAACAAATGTGGCAAATGTTAACAGTTGGTGCAGTTATTTTATTGATTATTTATAGTAAATGGCGTGATTTATTGTTGTATTGTTTTGATCCAATTCAGGCAAAAGTAGCAGGACTAAATACGACAATTTTGCATTATGGATTGCTAACATTATTGTCTTTAGCGATTGTATTAGCTATGCAGATTGTTGGTGTGATTTTAGTGGTTGCAATGTTAATTTCACCTGGAATTACCGCGTATTTATTAACTAAACGTTTTTCTACAATGCTATTAATTGCCATTAGTAGCGCATTATTAGCCACTGTTTTAGGCATTATATTAAGTTTTCATTTAGATAGTGCAACTGGCGCAACGATTGTATTAACACAAGCGTCATTTTTTATCTGTGCAGTTATTTTAAGCAAGATAAAATACCGTCGTCATAAATTGATTTCACCAGTGATGAATATTAGTGAATAATTTGGAAATCGGTAAAAATTGTTTTAGTTTCTAAGCTAAATGATTCTACATAATTAACAGTTGCCGTTTTAGATCCTTGTTGCAACCAAGCTGAAAATTGCTCTAGCTGTTGCTCAGAACCTTGTGCTAGAACGGCAACACTACCATCAGCTTGATTTTTTACCCAACCAGTTAAACCTAAGCGTTGCGCCTCCCGCCAAGTGAAGAAACGGAAACCTACCCCTTGTACATGTCCATAAATAATAAATTGTAGTGTTTTCATATAAATATTTCCTAAATTTTTATTTAATTTTTATAGAAAATAGCATAGGATAAGAACCTCTTAAACTAGCTCGTAATTTTTACTAGGAGTGTACATGAAATTATCTCGTTTTGCATTGGCATGTGTGGCTGCAACGCTTTCAATGAGTACGCTAGCTGCGAAAGTCACTGTAACCCCAAATATTTCCCTTCTTGCCATTGACGGTGAAAAAGTAAAATCTTCCATTACCAAATCTAAAAATAGTTTCGATATTAATGATACCAATACTCACCAAGTGGTAGTACGTGTGTCTGAAGTGGTAACGAATGGTTCAGATAGAACTTTATTTGAATCTAGCCCAATTATCGTCACTTTCCAAGGTAATAACCAAGATTTAGTGATTACTGCACCACGTTTAGATAATATGCGCAATGCAAATTTATTCGCTAAGAATCCAAAAATTACGGTGAAAACTAGCGCAGATCAAGAAATTAGTACTAAACAAGATATTTTACAACAAAGCGGTATCTTCCCAGATACACGTGTTGCTGAAGATCTTGCTGAATACAATGCTTCTAAAGGTGCTGCAGCAGTACCAAATTTAGTTTCAGTAAGTATGCCAGCTGCAATGCCAACTGGTGCAGGCGTGAAAGCGTCAAAAGCGAAAATTACTGTACAAGGTGAAAATGTTGCAGAACAAATGTTGCAATATTGGTATCAACAAGCAGATAAAGAAACTCAAGCTCGTTTCTTAAAATGGGCTCAAGGCAAATAACCATTCAAGGTTAATTTAAATTTGAGGTACAATAAGCGGGCAATCTAGTCCGCTTTTCTTTTTATTAAAAGGAGATAATTATGCAACAAACAACACGTCAATTAAAAATACAAAAAAATGTTGCTTTAGTCGCACATGATCATTGTAAAAACGATTTAATTTTATGGTGTAAAACACATCAACAACAACTTTTACAACATAATTTAGTCGCGACAGGAACGACAGGTCATTTAATTGAAAAAGAAACTGGTTTAAAAATTAATAGTTTGTTAAGCGGCCCAATGGGTGGTGATCAACAAATTGGTGCATTAATTGCAGAAGGAAAAATTGATGTATTAATTTTCTTTTGGGATCCAATGAATGCTGCTCCTCATGATCCTGATGTAAAAGCGTTAATGCGTATTGCGACAGTGTGGAATATTCCAACAGCAATTACAAAAGCTTCTGCTAATTTCTTAATTTCATCACCATTATTTACCCAAGCGACAGAGATTCAAATTCCTGATTATCAAGGTTATTTAGCGGAGCGATTAAAATAGTATGTTGAATTTTATTCTCAATTTGTGGAATTTCTTTTTTGGCGGTTTTGTTGTGTCGTTAGGTTGGTTAATTACCACATTTTTAAGTGCAATATTGATTGTTACCTTGCCTTATACACGCAGTTGTTGGGAAATTTTTAAATTGTCTTTAGTGCCTTTTGGACATGACATTATCCATGTCAGTGAATTAGAACCCCAACATTCAGTAATGAATGGTTTAGGTGCAGTGTTAAATATTGTTTGGTTTGTATTATTTGGTTGGTGGTTAGCTTTAGCACATATTATTGTTGGTGTGATGCAATGTCTAACCATTATCGGTATTCCAAATGGAATTATGCACTTTAAATTAGTGCGTATTTCGCTCTTTCCAGTTGGGCAAAGAGTGGTTGAAAAAGATTATGCAACTTATCTAAAGCAAAGGAAAATCTTTAAATAAAAATGATGTTCAAGCTGTTTTTAGAACGAATTAATACGACTTGGTTAAACAGTAAAATTTTAGCTGTTATTCCTATCTTTCTTGCCGTCAATATAGTTTCCATTATTGTTTGGTATTTTGATATTTCATCAGTAAGTATGCCTTTAATTCTGGGAACTATTGCTGGCGGACTAGTCGACTTAGATAATCGACTAAGCGGACGTTTAAAAAATCTTTTTTACACGTTAATTGCTTTCTCAATTTCTTCTTTAGTGATCCAAATTACCTTTGTTGATCATTATTTATTTATTTTGATCATGGCGTTACTCACGTTTTTCTTCACGATGTTAGGCGCAATTGGGCAACGTTATAACACGATTGCTTTCGGTAGTTTGGTGGTAGCACTTTATACTATTCTTGCTTATAACCCTGAACAGGTTTGGTTTGTTAATCCAATTTTGATTCTGGTCGGTACTTCGTTATATAGCCTATTAACGATGGCGATCTACTTACTATTCCCGTTACGTCCAGCGCAAGAAAATTTGGCGAATGCTTATCTTGCACTTGCGGATTACTTACAAACTAAAGCGGAATTTTTTAATCCGGATAATCGCGAACACGATTTAGATCATAACCAAACGGCACTAGTCATGGCGAATAGTAAGGTTATTCAAGCGTTTAATCTTTGTCGTAGTGCTTTGTTCTATCGTTCAACAGGAAGTTATGTGCAACATACAACATTGAAAATGATCAACAGTTATTTTATTGCACAAGATATTCATGAACGAATTAATTCCAATTATTTTAATTATGCCGAGTTATTAGCTGATCTTAAGTATAGTGATTTAATTTTTAGAATTCGCTATTTAATTGAATTACAAGCGAAAACTTGTCGTGCATTTGCGAAAACTTTACAACGCAATCAAGCCTTTATTTATTACGGTAAGGTTAAGCACGCGATGTTGGAACTGGAACAATCTTTTGCCCATTTTAAAGCGAACTCACCAGAATCAGAACATATTGCGAATTTATCGGTATTGTTAGAGAGCTTACATAAAATAGAACAGCAGCTTTCACATTTGGATGTAAAAGTAAAAGAAGCTGAAAGTAATAGTGTTAATTGGCGTATTCATCAAGATCGTATTACTGGTTTAGCTAATATTTTTCGCGTCATTAAAAATCAATGCACCTTTGAATCGCAATTATTTCGTCATGCAGTGCGTTTAACAATTGTTGTGACTGTTTGTTGTTTAATTGCAAATAATGTACCAATTGAGCGTGGGTATTGGATTTTATTGACAGCAGTTTTTGTCTGTCAGCCAAATTACACTACGACGCAAGCAAGGCTTAAACAGCGAATTATTGGTACTATTTTAGGGGTGTTGGTAGGATCTTTAATGCCATATTTTACAACAAGCTTAGAAAGTAAATTGGGTATTGTGGTAATAGCGAGTACCTTATTTTTCTTCTTTAGAACCAATAATTATAGTTTCTCGACATTTTTTATTACGATTCAAGTATTGATGAGCTTTAATATTATTGGTGTTGATATTGCATCAGCAACTTTACCAAGAGCGATTGATACCATTATCGGCTGTTTTATTGCTGGTTTGGCAGTGTCTTATCTATGGCCGGATTGGAAATATTTACGCTTAAAATATACTTTAATTAATGCACTGAAAAGTAATGCACGTTATTTATTGACGATAATGGTGCAATTACAATTTGGTAATCATAATGATCTGAAATATCGGATTATTCGTCGTCAAGCACATGATAATGCGACAGCATTAAATACTGCTGTGTCTAATTTGAATTATCAAGGCTATAAAGATAAGAGCCGTCTAAATAATGGTTTTGAATTATTAAAATTAAATTATTCATTATTAAGTTATATTGCGGCATTAGCGACATTCCGCTCGCAAATGGATACAACCAAGCTCAGTACACAGATGTTGATCCATCTTTATCCAATTTCACGACGAATTATTACTGTATTAGATAGCTTTGATCAATTGCAAGAGCAAGAATTTGCACAAGCGATACAGGAAATTAGTGAATTATTGCATCAATTACAGCAACAAAGTGTATTGGAGCAAGGAATAGCAAATTTCTTACCGTTAGTGAAACAATTAGAAGCAATTGCTAAAACATTACCAACATTGTATTCAGATTATCAAAAAGAGATTGAATTTAAGGCATCTTAAACTTTCATTAACAATGAGTCAGAATTGGTACTTAGGTATCAATTCTGACCAGTTCTACCAAACTTTTATTGCGATAATTCACATCATTTCGCAATGTAAAGCTCAATTTCTCCCAGAAGCAATTACCTTGTTGATTATGGGCAAAGACGAGCAATGCTACTTTATGAATTTTCAATTGCTGAAACTGCTGTAAAACTTTCTCTACCATCATTGTAGCAATACCTTGATTGCGATAATTTGGAGCAACAGCAGTATGATAGATATAACCTCTACGTCCATCGTTCCCAGCTAAAATAACACCCACAATTTTTTGTTCAATTTTCGCTACAAAGCAGGTATCAGGATTTCTTTGTAGAAAACGAGTGATGCCTTCTTGTGAATCATCGAGATCATTTAATCCCATCCCTTTACAGGATAACCATAATTGATAAACAGCATCATAATCAGCGATTTGCATTGGGGTGATATGCATAGATTCCTCTTTAAGTGTTAGCAAGAAATAAAGTTTAACAAGGTATATTTTTTATTATTACTTTTCCAATATCTAGAGAAATCTTTAAAGGACTTTAAAAGCAAAATATTTGGTAGCTGTGTAATACTACATTACATAGCAGCAATGCTGAAATAGTTCAGCAGTTATTGAGCTAATTTGTATAGCAAAATATTTCTATAACAGCTGATAAAACTATTCATCAAAAAGTAAAGAGGGATTCTATGATTAAGGATGTTTTAACTTTAAGTTTACCTTTGTTCAAGGAGTATGTTATGAGATATGGTTTATGGGAAACAACCTTTGCTTTGACCTTTTTTGCAGTATGTATGATTACTGTATGGAGATTGCCAGATCTTATTGAAGCTATTAGAAAATTTAAGTATAAAAACTAAATTTAAGGGAATGTATATTTAAGAATACTATGGGGAGATAGATATAGATGATTTAGAGTGATAGCCACAGTGATATCAAATTTGGTGGAGCTGGGGGGAGTTGAACCCCCGTCCGAAATTCCTCTACCTTCAGCACTACATGTTTAGTCTAGTCTTTAATTTCACTTACTCACTGCGGACAGACACGCGATAAATAAGCTAGCTTGATTTAATTTAGTGTTTCGATCCTCAAGCGGCGGCTTCCACACGATCTCGTTTAGGATGACTTATCTGAACCCTCGTCTTACGAGCGGAAGCTGAGGAGATAAGGCTTTAAGGCAGGTTATTAAGCTGCTAAAGCAAATTGTTCGTCGTTTGCGACTATTGTTTTGCGGTTTATTTACGAGGCCTACCGCACCTCGACATGCACCTTGGGCTTCGCTAATCCCGTCGAATCCTAGATCAGCCCCAAAAAAACGGCTTCATTCTAGCAAAATTTCTCATAAAGAGAAAGGGTAGGTTGTACTGATAATGCTCAGTTAGCCTGCCTATCATACTGATATTATGCTGAATTTTTTAATAATAACTCTTCAACATTTTTAAAGAGGTTCGATAAAGCTTGTGATTCTTCTAATAATAGAGAAAGCATTTCTTTCCTAAAATCAGCAATCGGAACTTCTGATAGATTTTTAATGTGTTCCTCTTTTTGGCGAATAAGAGAATTAAAATTGTCTTGTCGGTTAACGATATCCATAAAATATTTATGAATTTTTTTATGTTTTTTAAGAGTATTGTATTTTACGCAAACCTTAACAAAAGGCAGAATATAAGAACTTTCAATTAACTCTTGATAATCGCGGATTGATTGGTATATGCCGTCAAGATCATTAAGTTGTAAGGTACTAAATTTAGTTTTTCTAGTTTCAGTAAGAATATTTATTCTGGCTAAACGTGTGTAATAGTAAATTTCACCTTTTATTTCATCAGCAGATTTTTGATTATCTTCTTTGTGTTTAATGGTTTGTTGCACCAGAAATAATGCACCACCACCAAGAAGAGGGCCAATAACATCCAAGACATTATCAAAAATTTCAAATTGTGGGCTAGATAAAAATTCGAGCATTTGGCACCTCTTTTTGGCAAATAAAAAGTGATTTTATAGATTTACTAAACGTTCCAATGATGGTGCAAAATAATAACTTCCAGTCACTGGTTTTGTAAATCCTAATAAGCGATCAGTTTTACCATCAATTTCACCGAACATACTGAACAATTGTTGTTCTATATTGTGTAATGTACCGCAGTAAGAGATAAAATAAAGCCCATGTTTGCCGCTTGCAGTACCATAAGGAAGGCTTTGACGAATAATTTTTAAACCTTTGCCATTTTCTTTTAAATCAACACGTCCAACATGAGATGTTGGCGGCACTTCATCTAATTCAACGCTATCTGGTTTAGTACGTCCAATAACTTGCTCTTGTTTATGTTGATCAAGTTTTTCCCATTTATCTAATTGATGTTCCCAACGTTGGGTAAATACATAGCTGCCATCTTTATCAATGCCATCAGCAACGAAGCCAATTTCTCTACGGCGTTCTTCGCCAGATGGGTTTTCAGTACCATCAATAAAACCTGTTAGATCGCGATCTTCAACCCAACGGAAACCATGAATTTCTTCATCAACTCTGATTGCTTGGGCAAAAATTTTGAGAGCTAATTGTGCCAATGTGAAATTTACATCATGACGTAGTGAAAGGATATGAATCAATAAATCACGTTGTGTTGCTGGCGCAGCCAAATTACCCTTACCTAATTGCACAAATGGCTTGAGTTCTTGGGCATCAGCTGCGTTTGAAAGTTTACGCCATGCATCATAGCCAAATGCAACCACACTATGAATGTGTGCATCAGGGTGTTTTTGTTGTAATGATTGGGTCGCTTTAACGAACTCTTTGCAGGCTTGGGCAATGGCGGAATAGTCTTCAATTTTTGCTTCAAGATAAATTGCTGCTTTGCAATTTTCAAATAAAATACCTGTTTGTACGGTCATAAATAACTCCATTCTATGTCTAAAAAATTTGTAGATATTATAGCTCAAATTGAATAGGGGCGAATGATAGAAATTACCTATGTAATCGTTTGCTTATTTTCTGGAAAAGTCATTTTCAAGTAAGAAAAAAGTCTGTATAATTCCGCCGCAATATTTTTCACCTATTTGATTCATTAACTTTAACAATAGAGAGATATTGCAATGCTTAGAGTAATTAAAGAGGCCCTCACTTTTGATGATGTTCTTCTTGTTCCTGCACACTCCACCGTATTACCGAATACGGCAAATCTTTCAACCCAACTTACTCAAAAAATCCGTTTAAATATTCCAATTTTGTCAGCAGCAATGGATACCGTTACAGAAGCAAAAATGGCGATTGCGTTAGCGCAAGAAGGCGGAATTGGTTTTATTCATAAAAATATGAGTATTGAACGTCAAGCTGATCGTGTACGTAAAGTGAAAAAATTTGAAAGCGGTATTGTCAATGATCCAATTACTGTACGTCCAACAGCAACCCTTGCTGAAGTAGCAGAATTAACAAAGAAAAATAAATTTGCTGGCTATCCAGTTACTTCCGAAGAAGGTGATTTATTAGGTATTGTGACAGGGCGTGATACGCGTTTTGTTTCTGATTTATCTGTGCCTGTTACAGAAGTAATGACACCAAAAGAACGCCTAGTTACTGTGACAGAAGGTGAGTCAGGGAATCGTGAACACATCTTCAAATTAATGCACCGTCATCGTGTAGAAAAAGTATTAGTTGTAGACAATCAATTCAAATTAAAAGGAATGATTACCCTCAAGGATTACCAAAAGTCGGAACAAAAACCAAATGCGTGTAAAGATGAATTTGGACGCTTACGTGTCGGTGCGGCAGTGGGTGCTGGTCCAGGTAATGAAGAACGTATTGATGCGTTAGTTAAAGCGGGCGTTGATGTGTTATTGATCGATTCATCACATGGGCATTCTGAAGGGGTGTTACAACGTGTGCGTGAAACTCGTGCAAAATATCCAGATTTACAAATTATTGCCGGTAATGTAGCAACTGCTGATGGGGCGATTGCTTTAGCAGATGCTGGCGCAAGTGCGGTGAAAATTGGTATTGGACCGGGTTCTATCTGTACTACTCGTATTGTGACAGGGGTGGGCGTACCACAAATTACAGCGATTGCTGATGCGGCAGAAGCTTTGAAAGATCGCGGTATTCCTGTGATTGCTGATGGTGGTATTCGTTACTCTGGTGATATTGCTAAAGCGATTGCTGCGGGTGCGTCTTGTGTAATGGTAGGTTCAATGTTGGCAGGTACCGAAGAAGCGCCGGGAGAAATCGAGTTATATCAAGGCCGTGCCTTTAAATCTTATCGAGGTATGGGATCATTAGGAGCAATGGCGAAAGGCTCATCAGACCGTTATTTCCAATCAGATAATGCAGCGGATAAATTGGTTCCAGAGGGTATTGAAGGTCGTATCGCTTATAAAGGTTTCTTAAAAGAAATTATTCATCAACAAATGGGTGGATTGCGTTCTTGTATGGGATTAACTGGTTGTGCAACTATCGAAGAACTTCGTACTAAAGCGCAATTTGTGCGTATCAGTGGTGCAGGCATTAAAGAAAGCCATGTTCACGATGTAACCATTACCAAAGAAGCGCCTAACTATCGTATGGGTTAAGAAAAGTGATCGCACTGATTGACAGTGCGATCAAATGCAAAACCTGAATATGATTTTTCAAGGAAAGCGTTAATGAATATTAATGAATTTGTAGCAAAACTGGCGAGTCAAGAGAAAGAATCTAATTTAGAAAATGCTAATAAAGTAGATGATACCTTACCTGAACCAGTGAAAAAATTACACTTGGCTGTACAAAGTATAGAAGGTATTACTACAGTTGGTGTTAATCGTCATATGCTATTTGATCTTAAAAGTGATGATTTTTCACTACCGGTCTATGCAGATTTTCCACTTGGTTGTTTGCAACGAACACAAGGTGGTTTAGATAATGAAGTTCTGATCTCAATAGATTTTGCTATTAATTCTGATAAAAATGGTTTAAAGGCATTAGAGTTTTTGTCTTGGTGGGTAAGAGATCTTGCTAGAGGAGGTTTGAGTGTGCAACTTCGCGCGTTGGCACTACCACCAATAGCAGGACAGTTAGGCAAAACATTAACTTTTACCATTGACTATTTTTATCGTGATCCTGCACAAGATATGCAGCAATTACTAGATAAAGTCCTTGAGTTAGCCGAAAGTTTAAATGCAGCTAAACAAATGTATTTGGAATAACTATGCTACAAGCAATTATCTTTGATATGGACGGTGTTATCGTTGATACCGAATATGTCGAGTTTGATTTACAGCAACAGTTTATTGAAAGTATTAAAGAACATAATCAACCAATTACTTTAGAACAACGTTCTGAAGTTGTCGGTCAGTCATTAAGGGAAATTCCTAAAATTATTAAAAAATTAAGTGGTTCATCATTATCTATAGAAGAAATTCGAACTCGCTATTATGCTTTTTTTAATGAACTTTTTAGCAAAGTAGATTACCGTTCTATTTTTCGCCAAGATATTGACAAGATTATCCAATTTGCAAAGCAAAATCAGATAAAATTAGCAGTAGCATCATCTTCTAGAATGAACCATATCAATAATATTTTGTCAGCTTGCGGTATCAAAGATCAGTTTGATCTAATTGTTAGCGGTGAGATTTTTGAGCGTAGTAAACCAGATCCAACTATTTATCGTTATACCTTAGAAAAATTAGGTGTTAGTGCCGAGAATGCTGTCGCCGTAGAAGATTCTTTCTATGGAATGCAAGCAGCGAAAAATGCTGGTTTGCGTGTGATTGGCTATGAAGAGAAACGTATGATAATTGATCAATCTTTAGCAGATTATTTATGCAAAGATATGAACGAAATTTTGGCTATCGTGATGAAAATACATCAACAACAGATTTAATATCAGCAAACTATAACTACCTTTAAATCAACTAGAGAAACAACATGAATAACATTCACCAACATAAAATTTTAATTTTGGATTTTGGTTCACAATATACGCAATTGATCGCGCGTCGTATTCGTGAAATTGGCGTTTATTGTGAATTATGGGCGTGGGACGTTGCGGAAGAGGATATTCGTAATTTTGCACCGAATGGAATTATCCTTTCTGGTGGTCCAGAAAGTACGACTGAAGCGGGGAGTCCTCGTGCGCCGGAATATGTCTTTAATGCTGGTGTGCCAGTGTTAGGTATTTGTTATGGTATGCAAACAATGGCAATGCAATTAGGCGGTTTAGTTGAATCTTCAACTACGCGAGAATTTGGCTATGCTAATGTAGAAGTTTTAACAAAAGATAAACTTTTTAATGCGTTAGAAGATGCGCGTTCTGCACAAGGTAATCCATTATTAGATGTTTGGATGAGCCATGGCGATAAAGTAACTAAAATTCCACCACAATTCCATATTTCTGCTGCGACAGAATCTTGCCCAATCGCAGCAATGGCTGATGAAGAGCGCCGTTTTTATGGTGTGCAATTCCACCCAGAAGTAACCCATTCTAAGAAAGGTTTAGAATTATTAGAAAACTTTGTCGTGGATATTTGTCAATGTGAAAAACGTTGGACAGCGGAAAATATTATCGAAGATGCCGTTGCTCGTATTAAACAACAAGTTGGCGATGATGAAGTGATTTTAGCGCTTTCTGGCGGCGTGGATTCTTCAGTAACCGCTTTATTATTACAACGTGCGATTGGTCATAATTTACATTGTGTGTTTGTGGATAATGGTTTATTGCGTTTAAACGAAGGCGATCAAGTCATGGAGATGTTTGGCAATAAATTTGGCTTAAACATTACTCGTGTAAATGCGGAAGATCGTTTCTTAGGTGAATTAGCTGGTGTAAGTGATCCAGAAGCAAAACGTAAGGTCATTGGTAAAGTCTTTATTGATGTATTTGATGAAGAGTCACATAAGCACACTAATGTGAAATGGTTGGCACAAGGTACTATTTATCCAGATGTGATTGAGTCAGCAGCAAGCAAAACAGGCAAGGCGCATGTGATCAAATCACACCACAATGTCGGCGGTTTACCAGATTATATGAAATTAGGACTAGTTGAACCGTTAAAAGAGTTATTTAAAGATGAAGTGCGTAAAATTGGTTTAGCGTTAGGTTTACCATACGATATGCTTTATCGCCATCCATTCCCAGGTCCAGGGCTTGGTGTACGTGTACTTGGTGAAGTGAAGAAAGAATATTGCGATCTATTACGTCGTGCTGATGCAATCTTTATTGAAGAGCTACACAATTCAGGTTGGTACCATAAAGTCAGTCAAGCCTTTACCGTATTCTTACCGGTGAAATCAGTTGGGGTAATGGGAGATGGTCGTAAATATGATTGGGTTGTGTCACTAAGAGCGGTAGAAACTATCGACTTTATGACCGCACATTGGGCGCATTTACCTTATGATTTATTGGGTAAAGTTTCCAACCGTATCATTAATGAAATTAATGGTATCTCTCGTGTTACCTATGATATTTCAGGAAAACCACCGGCAACTATTGAGTGGGAGTAATCCTTATCATTTTAGAATTAACCAGAAACCTCGCTTGGCGAGGTTTCAGACCGCTGCCAAACCTAAATTTTGTCAAAAACTTCTATA
>NZ_JTJL01000039.1 GCF_001678495.1 Gallibacterium salpingitidis | reverse complement strand
GTCTATTAGACCTTTTAATTAAATTAATAAATAAGTAACAAAATTAATATTCAAACGTTGATAGAATAGGGATGAATGCTGTATGAGAGTGAGAAAATCCACATCTATTTAGTTATAACTAAATAGATGTGGATACATAAAAGATTAAATGGATGGGGTGTTAGTATCTGTCCAACCTAGTTCTTCTGAAATATTTCGGGCCGCTTCTAGAAGGGGCTTGAGTATATGAGCATGCCCTAATTGGCTTAATTTGATAGTGGATAGTGAAACAGAGATAGTGTATTGGATTTTACCTTTTAAGTTAAACACAGGAACAGCAATACAAGAGATGCCTAATTCATTTTCTTCACGATCCATTGCAAAACCATTTTGTCTAATTAAAACAAGCTCTTGCTGCATGATTGATAGATTAGTAATGGTGTTAAATGTGAGTTGTTGAATAATATTTTGATTTCTTTCCCAATAGTCAGCCAATTTAATTGAAGAATCATAAGCCAAAAATAATTTTCCCATAGCAGAACAGTAAAGTTGCATGTATTGGCCTATATATGAACGGGTTCTAATCATACCTGTAGTTGGTTCAAGTTTATAAATAAGAATCACTTGATCATCTTCACGATATGAAAAGTTTATTGTTTCACCGATAGTTAGATTTAATTGTTCTAAGTGGGGAGCTGCAACATTGATTATGTTGATAGAAGAAAGAACTTTTTGTCCTAATGCCAGACATTTTGTAGAAAGCCTATAACTTCCAGCCGCGAGAGCAGGTTTAACATAGCCTGCACATTGTAAACTTTGTAGAAGTCGATGCGTTGTACTTTTGTTTAGTTGAGCGAGTTCTGCAATGCGTGCTAGAGGACAACCATTCGGATAATTACTTAAAATATCAAGAAGATGCAATCCTCTCACTAAGCTTTGACTTCCTGTAACTTTTTCCTCCATGTTTTTTATTGTTTCATTTTTTTGATTCATTTCTATCTAACTCTCTTTATCAATGACAGCTTCTATTTATTACCAATATATTACTATGCCTTTTTAAAATCTGCTGCTATTTAAATCACAAAATTAATGAGAAGTAGATCACAAATATAAAATAGACATAATTTTGTTGATTGACTAACTCTAAGTTAAGTTTATTATACGAAATATCATTTCACAATATGAAATATTGAGGAGAGAATATGAGAGTTAGTTATGAAGAGCTAAAAGCTGAGTTTAAACGTGTGTTGTTATCAAGAGGAGTAAGTGAAAAAACTTCTGAGGCATGTGCAACTATGTTTGCTGATACAACACAAGCTGGAGTTTATTCCCATGGAGTGAATCGTTTTCCTAGATTTATTCAACAGTTAGAGAAGGGCGATATTCATCCAGAAGCTGAACCGACAAAAGTCTTATCTTTAGGAGCAATTGAACAATGGGATGCTCATCAAGCCATCGGGAATTTAACCGCGAAAAAAATGATGGATCGTGCAATGAATATTGCTGATGAGTTTGGTATTGGCGTAGTTGCATTAAAAAATGCAAATCACTGGATGCGTGGTGGTGGTTATGGTTGGCAGGCTGCAGAGAAAGGATATATCGGAATTTGTTGGACAAATTCGATTGCAGTGATGCCACCATGGGGAGCAAAGGAATGTCGTATTGGTACTAACCCTCTTATTATCGCTATTCCTAGTAATCCTATTACGATGGTAGATATGTCTTGTTCAATGTATTCCTATGGAATGTTAGAGGTAAATCGTTTAGCGGGACGTCAAACGTTTGTAGATGCAGGGTTTGATGATAATGGTAATTTAACGCGTGATCCTGCAACGATTGAACGTAATCGTCGTTTATTACCAATGGGATTCTGGAAAGGATCTGGGTTATCAATAGTACTCGATATGATTGCAACATTACTTTCTAATGGACTATCTGTAGCAGAAGTTACAGAGGAGAAAGATGACGAATATTGTGTCTCTCAAGTTTTTATTGCTATTGAAGTAGATCGCTTAATTGATGGTAAGACCAAAGATGAGAAACTAAATCGCATCATTGAATATGTAAAAACAGCAGAACGTGCCGATCCAAATGTAGAAGTGCGGTTACCAGGGCATGAATTCACAACACTGCTAGCGGATAACAAAGCAAATGGTATCCCTGTAGATGACACTGTATGGCAAAAACTCAAATCTTTATAGGTATTAACTAATTCAATTTTTTATAGGAGGTGTATATGTTTTTTGGACATATTAAGCAAGTGGAATTTAGTCATTATCCAGCTGCAATTCAGAAGGCATTAGCATTTCTACAACAAACTGATTTCGAACAATTAGAAGTTGGGCGTTACCCAATTGAGGGAGATGTTATTTTTGCTCAAGTGTTAGATTTAGTTACTCAAGAGAAATCAACATTGTTACCTGAAGCACATGAACGTTATTTAGATGTTCAATATTTACATAGTGGTGTAGAGATGATTGGTGTATCTGTAAACCCACCTCCTTTAGAAATTGCCAAACCTTATGATTCAGATAGAGATATTTTATTTTATAAAGATGTTGAAAATGAAACGATGCTGATTATGAATCCTGGTAATTTTGCGGTGTTTTTTCCACAAGATATTCATAGACCAGCTTGTATTTATCAAAATTCTTCATCTATTCGAAAAATTGTAGTGAAGGTTTCAATAGATTTATTGAAATAAAGAGGGGAGTATGGAGAGTTTCAGTTTATATATTAAAAAGCTATTAGAGATATGTGTTGCTGTTATGTTAGCAGTGATGTCTTGTTTAGTTTTTTGGAATGTCGTACTTCGCTATGGTTTTAATACTAGCTTTACTATGACAGAAGAATTATCTCGTTTTTTATTTGTTTGGGTCATTTTTTTAGGGGCTATTTTAGCTTTTATGGAAGATTCTCATGTAAATGTTGCAATTCTTTCAGAGAAGTTATCGGCAAAAGGTCGGAGTTTATTGAGTTTAAGTACTGATGTAATAATGCTGGCTTGTTGCTATCTCATTTTTGTTGGTAGTTATCAACAGATGATTATTAACTGGCATAACCTTTCTCCAATTTCTAGTATCCCAACAGGCATTAGTTTTTTAGCAAGTGTGCTAATGAGTGTATGTGTAGGACTTTTACTGCTATCTCGCTTGTTGATAAATACAGTGATCTTTTTTAAAGGAGAAAAAGTATGACTATCTTTATTTTTCTCGTTGTCTTATTAGGAAGTATTTTTTTAGGTATTCCTGTCGCTTTTTCCTTAATTGTATGTTCTGTGGCATTAATGTTTCATCTCGATGTTTTTGATCCACAAATTTTGGCACAAAATTTAGTTAGTGGCGCAGATAGTTTCTCCTTACTTGCTATTCCATTTTTCGTCTTGGCTGGTGAGATTATGAATGAGGGAGGGTTGTCTAAACGTATCATTGATTTGCCAATGAAGTTGGTTGGTCATAAACGTGGAGGCTTAGGATTTGTTGCTATTATCGCAGCAATGATTATGGCGAGTTTATCTGGTTCAGCTGTTGCAGATACGGCAGCAGTTGCAGCAATGTTGATTCCTATGATGAAGACAACAGGATATCCGATAAATCGTTCTGCAGGACTTATTGGTGCAGCAGGAATTATTGCCCCAATTATTCCACCATCAATTCCATTTATTATCTTTGGTGTTAGTAGTGGCGTATCTATTACAAAACTTTTTTTAGCAGGCATTTTCCCGGGTATTTTAATGGGAATATGTTTAGCGCTTCTTTGGGCATGGCAGGCAAAACGTTTAAATTTAATGACCTTCTCAAAAGCGTCGAAACAAGAGTTATGTATTTCTTTTAAAAATAGTATCTGGGCATTATTACTACCTGTGATCATTATTGGAGGATTCCGTTTAGGTATATTTACACCAACAGAAGCAGGTGCGGTAGCTGCGTTCTATGCATTATTTGTATCATTATTTATTTATCGTGAACTAAAAATTTCTCAACTTTATAAAGTCTTAGTTGCTTCCGCAAAAACTACCGCAGTGGTGATGTTACTTGTTGCAGCTGCTCAAGTATCAGGTTGGTTAATTACTATCGCTGAATTACCACAACAAATCACGGAATTACTTGAACCGTTATTAGATTCACCAACAATGCTATTAGTAGTGATTATGGTTGCTGTATTTGTTATTGGTATGGTGATGGATCTAACACCAACAGTATTAATTCTTACACCAGTGTTAATGCCTTTGATTGATGAAGCCGGTATCGATCCTGTTTATTTTGGTGTGTTATTTATTCTGAATACATCTATTGGTTTGATTACACCACCGATTGGTAATGTATTGAATGTTATTACGGGGGTTTCTAAGTTGCCTTTTGATCAGGCAGCAAAAGGAATTTTACCGTATATGACAATGTTATTGGGATTGTTGATGTTGTTTATCTTCTTTCCTGCTCTTGTCTTAGTGCCTTTCCATTGGCTACAACCTTAATTTAAGGAGAAAAAAATGAAAAAATTAACAGTTCTTTTTGCTAGTTTAACTTTAATTGCTGCTGCGGTAAGTGCTCAAGCTGCAACTTCATTACGTTTTGGATATGAAGCACCGAGAAGTGATACACAACATCTTGCAGCCAAAAAATTTGATGAATTATTAAAAGAAAAGACTAAAGGGGAAATTAAACTTTCCTTATTCCCAGATAGTACATTAGGTAATGCACAAGCAATGATTAGTGGTGTTCGCGGTGGTACGATTGATATTGAAATGTCTGGTTCGCCTAATTTTAGTGGCTTAGTATCTAATTTGAATGTTATTGATATTCCATTTATTTTCCAAAATAAAGAACATGCATATCGTGTTTTAGATGGAGAGATTGGGCAAGGACTACTTAAAGAGTTAGAAGATAAAGGCCTTAAAGGTTTAGCGTTCTGGGAAGTTGGTTTCCGTTCAATGACTAACTCTAAACGTCCAATTAATAAACCTGATGATGTTAAAGGGTTAAAGATTCGTACCAATCAAAATCCTATGTATGTTAAAGCCTTCCAATTATTAGGTGCAAATCCAGTGCCAATGCCATTATCTGAATTATATACAGCATTAGAAACTAAGGCGGTAGATGCTCAAGAACATCCAATTGGTATTGTGTGGTCAGCAAAACTTTATGAAGTACAAAAATACTTATCACTAACTAACCATGGTTATACCCCACTAATTGTAGTAATGAATAAAGCTAAATTTGACTCTCTTTCACCTGAAGTACAAAAAGCCATTGTTGCTGCTGCACAAGAAGCTGGACAGTATCAGCGTAAACTTAACGCAGAGAAAGAAGCTGAGATTTTAAATAAGATGAAACAAGCTGGAGTTGAAGTTGTTGAGAATGTTGATGTCCAACCATTCAAGGCGATTGTTGAACAACCTGTACGTCAATTCTTTATTGAGAAAAATGGTGATGCTCTTATTAAAGCGGTCGATGCTTTAGCAAAATAATTTCACCATATTCATTATTTAAATGTTTTGGAGAGGGGATGTGTTCTCTCTCCTGATTATAGTAGGGAGCAATAATGGCATTTTGGCTTGGAATAGACTGTGGTGGCACCTTTATCAAAGCTGGTATTTATGATGATAACGGGCAAGAGTACGGTACTTTTAGAAAAAATTTGACAGTAATTAATGAGTATCAAGGATGGGCTGAGCGAGATTTAAACGAATTATGGTCTAGTTGTGCAGGTGTTATTAAAGGTGTTTTACAACAGAGTAATATTGCTCCAGGTTTAGTCAAAGGTGTTGGTATTTCTGCACAAGGAAAAGGGGTATTTTTGCTGGATAAACAACAACGGCCATTAGGTCGTGGTATTTTATCATCTGATCAACGTTCTTTAGATATCGTTAGAAATTGGCAACAGCAAAACATTCCACAAAAATTGTATCCAATTACTCGTCAGACGCTTTGGACTGGGCATCCAGTATCTATTTTACGCTGGCTAAAAGAACATCAGCCAGAATGTTATAGTAATATTGGTACAGTATTTATGTCTCATGACTATCTACGTTTTTGTTTAACTGGAAAGATAGCTTGTGAGGTAACGAATATTTCTGAATCTAATCTTTATAGTATGCAAACAGGTGAATATGACACCCAACTTGCTTCCTTATTAGGAATTGAAGAAGTAATACCTTGTTTTGCACCAATCATACAATCGTCAGAAATAGCAGGTTATTTAACAGAAAAGGCAGCGAAAGAAACTGGATTAGTTGTTGGAACTCCAGTAATGGGAGGTTTATTTGATGTAGTTTCTACTGCTATTTGTTCAGGTATCCAATGTGAACAAAAAGGAGAGAATAGTAAGTTAAATGTTGTTCTAGGTACGTGGACTGTTGTCAGTGGAATTACAGATTATATTGATGAGTCACAGAAACTTCCTTTCGTTTATGGGCGTTATGCACAAAGAAATCAATTTTTAGTGCATGAAGCAAGCCCGACATCAGCAGCAAATTTAGAGTGGTTTACTAAACAGTGGCCACAATTAAGTTATGACGAAATTAATCAAATGATAGAGGAACTACCAAAGGCTGAGAGTAGTATTTTGTTTGTTCCTTTCTTATATGGTTCTAATGCTGGGTTGGGAATGAGTGCTGGTTTTTATGGGTTGCAGTCTCTTCATACCACAGCACATTTATTGCAAGCTGTTTATGAAGGTGTGCTTTTTAGTTTAATGACTCATTTGGAACGAGTGCTGAAACGTTTCCCTACTACAAAAGTTTTAAGATTAACTGGAGGTCCGGCAAGATCAAAAGTGTGGATGCAAATGCTTGCAGATTTAAGCGGATTACCAATTGAAATTCCTATCGTGTCGGAAACAGGATGCTTAGGTGCTGCATTAGCTGCTATGGTTGGTGGCAGAATATATCCGGACTTTACAACTGCGCAACAACAATTACAACATGAAGTCTTAGTTGTTTCACCAGACTGGTCGGCACATGAAAAATATCGAGAGAAATACTATCGCTATACTCAATTTGTTAATGCTTTAAAAACATTAGTGTAATGATTTTATTAGGAAAAATACTTTGGAGATGTTATGACAAGACCATTATTGCAATTAGCGTTAGATTGCCAAGATATGGATGTAGCAATCAACAGTGTTGAGGGAGTAAAGGATTATATCGATATTATTGAGGTTGGTACAATTCTTGCCTTTTCTAAAGGTATGTCAGCTGTAAAAGAATTAAGACAAAAATATCCGAAACATATTTTAGTTTGCGATATGAAAGCGACAGATGCGGGTTCGGTATTGGCAAAAATGGCGTTTGAAGCTGGTACCAATTGGATAACGGTTTCCGCAGCAGCACATATTGCGACAATCGAAGCAAGTAAAAAAGTAGCGGATCAATTTGGTGGTGAAATTCAAATCGAATTGTATGGACATTGGACTTATGCAGATGCAAAACAATGGGTAGATTTAGGTATTACTCAAGCAATTTATCACCGTCCTCGAGATGCAGAGTTAGCTGGAATTGGTTGGACTGAAGCTGATTTAGAGAAAATTGAGAAACTATCGTCTTTAGGGTTACAGCTTTCTATTACTGGAGGTATTGAACCGGAAACACTAGCGTTATTTAATAAATTTAATGTTAAAGCTTTTATTGCTGGTAGAGGATTAACTGGGGAACATGGTGCAGCAATGGCTCAAGAGTTTCAACAAGCAATCAAACAAAATTGGTCATAGATAATTTATGTAGGAGATAACATGAGAAAGCATAAGTTAGGTATTTATGAGAAGGCACTCCCTAAAAATTTAACATGGAAGGAGCGTTTAGCAGTAGCAAAGGTTTGTGGATTTGATTTTGTTGAAATTTCTATTGATGAGACCGATGAACGCTTAAGCCGTTTGGATTGGAGTAAGGAACAACGTTTGGAAATTGTCAAAGAGATCCTTGAGACTGGAGTGACTATTCCATCAATGTGTTTATCAGGACATCGTCGTTTTCCATTTGGTAGTCGTGATGAAAATATTCGCCAACAAGCCTATAGCATTATGGAAAAAGCAATTCAATTGGCCGTGGATCTTGGGATCCGTACTATTCAATTGGCTGGTTATGATGTGTATTACGAAGAACAGGATGAAGGTACAATAAATCGTTTTGCAGAAGGTTTAGCTTGGGCAATAGAAAGGGCTGCAGCTAATCAAGTGATGTTGGCCGTAGAGATTATGGATACTGAATTTATGAATTCTATTACGAAGTGGAAAGAGTGGGATAAACGTTTTGCTTCCCCATGGTTCACAGTGTATCCAGATGTTGGTAATTTAACTGCATGGGGTAATGATGTTACTAAAGAATTAACATTAGGTGTCGATCGTATTGCAGCTATTCATTTAAAAGATACTTTTGCTGTTACTAAAACTTGCAAAGGACAATTTAGGGATGTGCCCTTTGGTAAAGGGTGTGTAGATTTTGTTAATGTATTTAGAACATTACAAAATTTAAATTATAGAGGTGCTTTTTTAATTGAGATGTGGACTGAAAAAGCAGAGGAACCTATAACAGAAATTATTAATGCAAGACGTTGGATAGAGCATCACATGCAAGAAGGAGGCATTATATGTTAGAACAATTAAAACAACAGGTATTTGAAGCAAATTTAGATTTACCTAGATATGGCTTAGTCACTTTCACTTGGGGGAATGTTAGTGGTATTGATAGAGCATCCGGATTAGTGGTTATTAAACCTTCCGGTGTTGATTACGATATAATGACGGTTGACGATATGGTTGTTGTAGATTTAACAACAGGTAAAGTTGTTGAAGGGAATAAAAAACCTTCTTCTGATACCCCCACGCATTTAGAACTCTATCGCCAATTTCCAACAATTGGAGGGATTGTTCATACTCATTCAAGACATGCTACTGCCTGGGCACAAGCAGGGTTAGATTTAACCGCTTTAGGTACCACACATGCTGATTATTTTTATGGAGCTATTCCATGTACACGCAAGATGACAGAACAAGAAATTCAAGGTGAATATGAGTTAGAAACAGGGAAAGTTATTGTGGAAACTTTTCATAAAAGAGGTATCGAGGCAAAAGACATCCCAGCTGTTTTAGTCAATTCACATGGTCCGTTTGCTTGGGGAACAGATCCTCATAATGCAGTACATAATGCAGTAGTTTTAGAAGAAATTGCTTGTATGAATTTTATGAGTTACCAATTAAACCCACAAGTTCATTCGATGCAACAGGTGTTGCTCGATAAGCATTATTTACGTAAGCATGGCAAGAATGCTTATTACGGACAATAACAATCCGCACGTGAAACGTGCGGTTTTTCGGCTACCCTATAAGGGCCTAAAACTTCACATGTCCCTCAAGGGGCATGTGAATACTGACAACCGCTTAATAACTTTGTGATTTACCCCTTAAAGGGGTCTACATATTCTTTCTTCGATAAATTATCTTAAATCATATCTTCCTTTTCTTGATTCCTGATATACTCTTCTACAACTTTCGTGTTTAAACCTACTGTGCTCACATAATACCCTTTTGCCCAGAAATTCCGATTTCCATACTTATATTTCAAGTTCGCATGCCTTTCAAATATCATCAATGATGATTCCCCTTTCAAATAGCCCATAAAGCTCGACACTGCCAGCTTCGGGGGGGGGGGGATTCTTACCAGCATATGAATATGATCTTTCATCGCATGTGCTTCTATTATTTCGACATCTTTGTAATTGCACAATTATCTCAATATACTTCCTATATCCATCCTTAATTTCCCATAGATTGCCTTTCTACGAAATTTGGGGATAAAAACAATATGATACTTACAGTTCCATCTTGTGTGTGATAGACTTGAGTCGTCATTGGTCTTACTTACCATTGGCATTTCCTCCTATATTATGAAGTTTGGTTGTCAGCCTTTTTCATTATATCGGAGGATTTTTTTGTTCACCGCTTAAGCTTTTTGATTCCATACGCATAGCGTATGGTTTTTATAGCCAGACATTGTCTGGCTATAATAAAAAATAGTGGGATCATTCCCACTATTTTTTATGTAGAGCTTATAGATTAACCAACCACCACGATACGTTTCATATCTTTCATATAACCACGTAGTTTTTGACCCACTTTTTCGATTGGGTGATTACGGATTGCATCATTGACATCACGTAATGTAATGTTATCAATTTCTACTGTTGGTGTTGCTTCACCTAAATCACCTTTTTGTAATTGAGGTACCAATTTTTCACGCATAATTGGTGTTGCAACATTAGCAAATAGATAGTTACCGTATTCTGCGGTATCAGAGATAACAACATTCATTTCGTATAAACGTTTACGAGCAATGGTATTGGCGATTAATGGTAATTCGTGTAAAGACTCATAGTAAGCAGATTCTTCGATAATACCGCTAGAAACCATAGTATCAAAAGCAAGTTCTACCCCAGCTTTTACCATTGCGATCATTAATACACCATTATCGAAGTATTCTTGTTCTTTAATTTTTCCTTCATATTTAGGCGCATTTTCGAATGCAGTTTTACCTGTTTCTTCACGCCAAGTAAGTAGGTTTTTATCGCCATTTGCCCAGTCTGCCATCATTGTTGCAGAGAATTCACCGCTAATAATGTCATCCATATGTTTTTGGAATAAAGTGGTTAACATTGCTTTGATTTGTTCAGAAAGTTCAAATGCACGTAATTTTGCACTATTAGATAAGCGATCCATCATTAAGGTGATACCACCTAATTTCAATGCTTCAGTGATGGTTTCCCAACCATATTGTACTAATTGTGCTGCATAAGCAGGATCTTTGCCATCTGCAACTAATTTGTCGTAACAAATTAATGAACCAGCTTGTAACATACCACAAAGGATAGTTTGTTCACCCATTAAGTCAGATTTTACTTCAGCAACGAAAGATGACTCTAATACACCAGCACGATGACCGCCAGTTGCTGCTGCCCACGCTTTAGCAATTGCCATTCCTTCACCTTTAGGGTCATTTTCTGGGTGAACAGCGATTAACGTTGGCACCCCAAAGCCACGTTTATATTCTTCACGTACTTCGGTACCAGGGCATTTTGGTGCAACCATTACAACAGTAATATCTGGACGAATTTGTTCACCAACTTCAACAATATTTAAACCATGAGAGTAACCTAGTGCTGCCCCTTGTTTCATTAGTGGCATTACTGCTTTTACAACACTGCTGTGTTGTTTATCTGGGGTAAGGTTGATGACTAAATCAGCTTGAGGAATAAGATCTTCATAGCTACCTACTACAAAACCATTTTCTGAAGCGCGTTGGAATGAAGCACGTTTTTCAGCAATCGCTTCTTTACGTAATGCGTAACTTACATCTAAACCAGAGTCACGCATATTTAAACCTTGGTTTAGACCTTGTGCACCACAACCTACGATGACTACTTTTTTACCTTTTAAGAAGTTTGCTTCATCAGCAAATTCGCTACGATCCATAAAACGGCAGCGACCTAATTGATCAAGTTTTTGACGTAAGTTTAATGTATTGAAATAGTTAGCCATAAATACTCCTGTGAGTCGTAATAGATTAATTGTGTTTACTTAAGTCAGTAAATAACTGTTATGATTTGAGTATAAGCCTTTTTTTTATTGCGTAAATTGATATTATTGGAATCTGTAATTGCAATATATGCAATATTTTTAACAAAACCATTTGATGGGATAACAATATGGACTTTCAACAACTAAAATTATTTCTACATCTTTGCGAAAGTAAAAACTTTGCGAGAACTGCTGCATTGAATCATCTCAGTCCATCAACCCTTTCACGTCAAATTCAACGATTAGAAGATGAAGTTGGCAAAACATTATTTTGGCGCGATAACCGTTCGGTAGAATTGACGCCGACAGGGGAACAATTTTACCAATTTGCTGAAAAAACATTGCAAGAGTGGCGATTGTTACAGCAACAACTACAACCAAATACAATGGATTTAGTTGGTGAAATTCGTCTATTTTGTTCTGTGACAGCAAGTTATAGCCATTTACCGGAAATTTTAGCGCGTTTTCGACAAAAGCATCCGAAAGTAGAAATTCAGCTAACGACAGGTGATCCTGCGTTAGCAGTACAGCAAGTGCAAAATAGACAGGTTGATCTAGCCATTGCCGGGGAACCGGAACAATTACCGGATAGTGTGATTTTCCATCGTATTGATTTGTTATCTTTTTCTTTAATTGCCCCAAAAGTAGCTTGTGTAGCTAATCAGTTGTTGCAGCAAACACCAATTAATTGGCAAGAGATTCCTTTTATTGTGCCGGTGGAAGGCCCGGCTAGACAAAAAATTGGGCAGTGGTTTCAACAAAAAGGTATTAAACATCCGAAGATTTATGCCACTGTGGCAGGGCACGAAGGGATTGTGCCGATGGTCGCAATGGGATTTGGTTTAGCATTATTGCCAGATGTTGTTATTGCTCATAACCCAATGAACACACAAATCACCTATTTAAACATTGAACCTAGCATTGATTTTCTTTCTTTAGGTGTATGTGTCAATCAAAAAAATCTACAAAACCCTGTGGTAAATGCATTTTGGCGGAGTTTGGTTATATAAAATAGTTTAAATATAAAAACTCAACTTTTAAGATTAATTTCTTTGTCTGTTCTTGATTTTAGTTGTTCTCGATAAGTTTTAGGGGTAGATCCATATTGCTTACGAAACTCTTTTCCAAAATAACTTGGCGTTTGGAAACCACAAGAGAAAGAAATATCTGATAGTGTTCTAGTGGTGTTAGCCAGTAGCATCATTGCCATTGATAGTCGGTATTCACGAATATATTGGATCGGTGTTTTATTTAAGATATTTTGAAAACAACGAAAGCATTCTGAACGACTAATCCCTGTATATTTAAGCATATCTTGAATTGTAAAAGAGTGATTGTAGTGGCTGTGAATGTAGGACAGCATTTTTTTTAAACGTTGTAATTGTAGTTTTTTGTGTGAAGAGGTGATTTGAACAGTAGATGAAGTCAAAACTTTGTCTGTGATTAAACGCCAAATACGGCAAACCATTTCAATGCAATGTAATTCAAAACAGTTCTCTTGTTCTGTAATTTCACATAATTCTTGTATGGAAGATAGAATGATTTTGTCCTCTTGTTTTTGGTGTTCAAAAAATAGAAAAGATGTATCAGATTCTATGACGAGTGATAATAATTTTTTAGAGAAAATCTGGAACGGTTTAGCATCAAAAAAAGTAATTGGCAAAATGAAATCGGCAACAATCGTTTCTGTTGTTAATGCTTTTGCACTATGAAGTCTACCAGAGTTGATAAAAATGCCATCACCAGGTAATAAAGTAATTGGTGTTGTTTTTTGTGTTTCGTCATAAATTGTATATTCAACACAACCACTCAGTAAGATTGCGAATTCAAGCTCTTCGTGCCAATGATAGTTCCATTGGCGTTGAAAATATTCGTCAAAGTAAGATACACAAGTTGAAACGGGTATCGCATTATCATTATAAGCAATAGTTTCTTTAAAGTTCTCATCAATCTGTAATTTCTTTAATTGCATAACACATTTATCCCGAATAAAGGAATTCGTAATTAATTATAAGTGGCACATTATTTAAAAATGGTACGATTTTACCATAAAAAGGAATTTTAGTTTCTTTTTAGTCTAAGCATTTTCTCTACAATATGTAAGATTTTTTGGGTTAGGTGGGAGCGCTATGTCTAGGGATTCTCTATTTGATTTAACCAGGGCATTAATATTAGCCATCATTGTTTTACCTTTGTTGATGGTGGCTTGTGTCGGTGCATATGGTTTTATTGTTTGGCTATTACAAATGTTTGTTATTGGATTACCAACTGCTTGATGAAGTAAAAAAATGAGAGTTATAAAATTAATAAAAGATTTTTTTCTTAAACCATCACATAAAATTGGTTTGGGAATATTAGTCGTATTGGGGTTTATTGCAGGTGCTATTAGTTGGCAAAAATTTAATGATGTCATGGATGCGACGAGTACAGAAGAATTTTGTATCAGTTGCCATTCAATGCAACAACCATTCAATGAATTAAAGAATAGTCCACATTGGTCAAATACCGCAGGTGTTACTGCGACATGTTCTGATTGTCACTTACCTCATGATAAAACCGCTAAGTTTGCGAGGAAGATGCAGGCTAGTAGAGAAGTATTAGCTGAATTAATGGGAAAATACAAAGAGGAAGGGAGTTTCGAGAAACATCGTTTAGAAATGGCAGAAAGAGAATGGAAGCGATTTGCAGCAAATGGTTCTAAGGAGTGCAAAAACTGCCATAGCTATGAGCGGATGAATTTTGAAAATATGTCGTTAGCTGCTCAAAAAGCAATGAAACCAGCGGCAGAACGTAATCAAAGCTGTATGGATTGTCATAAGGGCATCGCTCATCACAAACCAGTGCAGAATGAAAATAATATTACTGTTTCTAAGTTTGAGAATTTAGTGATTACATCCTTAAATCAAGGAAACACCTATTACACTAAAGGCAAAACAGAATTATTTTTTGATGAAAAGAGAAGTCAGCATATTGGTCAATTGGAAACTGCTGTACCAGTAACATTCATAAAATCGGGTGAAGAGGCTGATTTAGTTGAGTTGTATATGTGGAGAAAGGCGAAAGGATTTGGTCGTATTTGGTATAACGCATTTGGCAAGAATATTGTAGATGCAATCATGACAAAAGACTTTATGCAAAATGCCAAATTTGAAGTAATAGAAAGTAAAGAAGATCCGTTAACCAGTCTCGTTTGGCAGCATATAAAACTTCAAGTATGGATACCTAAATCATCTTTAATCGAAGATATTAATACGGTCTGGAATACATTAGAAAATACCTATAAAGAACAATGTAGTATTTGCCATAGACAACCAGATGTCGCGCATTTCGATGCGAATTCATGGATTGGATTATTTAATGGTATGGTTGGTTTTACCAATATGGATAAGGCAACAAGTAAAGAAGTATTACGTTATTTGCAATTACATTCTTCAGACTTTCAATCACATAAAAAACAAGAAGTTGAACAAGGGAATAAATAAGGGGAACAATTAATGGAACAGTCACGTCGTCAGTTTTTAAAGAATATGTCAGTTATGGCAGCTGTGTTAGGTTCTCCAAATTTTCTTGTATCGAGAAGTGTGTTTGCTGAAGAACAAAATATTTCTGAGTGGAAAATAACTGGTTCACATTGGGGAGCAATTAGAGCGCAAGTGAAAAATGGAAAAGTCATTGATATAAAACCTTTCGAGCTCGATAAATACCCAACAGAAATGATTAATGGTATTAAAGGATTGATTTATAGTGATGCTCGTATCCGTTATCCAATGGTACGTTTGGATTGGTTAAAAAAACGTGAAAAGAGTGATACATCACAACGAGGAGATAATCGTTTTGTACGAGTCACTTGGGATGAAGCATTAGATTTATTTTATGAAGAATTAGAACGAGTACAAAAAAATTATGGTCCTTGGGCATTACATACCGGCGCAGTCGGTTGGCGATCAACAGGGCAATTTCATAGCTGTGGTAATCATATGATTCGGGCTATAAGTATGCATGGTAATAGTGTCAGTACGACGGGAGATTATTCTGCAGGAGCTGGGCAAGTCATTATGCCTTATGTGCTAGGTTCAACAGAAGTCTATTCACAAGGGACTTCTTGGGAAATTATTTTAAAAGAGAGTGAGAATATTATTTTCTGGGCAAGTGATCCTATTAAGAACTTACAAGTTGGCTGGAATTGCGAAACTCATGAAGCATATGAATATTTAGAACAATTAAAACAAAAAATACAAGAGAAAGGGATTAATGTTGTTTGTGTGGATCCTGTTAAAAGTAAAACGCAAAACTATTTAGGTTGTTCATATCAGTATATTCACCCACAAACAGATGTACCGTTCATGCTGGCGATTGCCTACGTTTTATATACAGAAAAATTATATGATCAAAAGTTTATTGATATGTATACCGTAGGTTTTGATAAGTTTGTACCTTATTTACTTGGTAAGACAGAAGATAAAATAGCAAAAACTCCAGAATGGGCAGAAAAAATCTGTGGCATATCAGCAGATAAAATTCGAGAGTTTACCCGAATGTTAGTTGGTAAGCGTACTCAACTGATTTTTGGGTGGGCAATTCAGCGTCAGCAACATGGTGAACAACCGTATTGGATGGGAACGGTATTGGCAGCTATGTTAGGACAAATAGGTTTAGCTGGAGGTGGTATTAGTTTTGCCCACCATTATAGTTCTATTGGTATCCCAGCATCCGGAGCAGCGATGCCTGGCTCGTTTCCTTTAAATGTGGATGAAGGACAAACACCAAAATATAACAACACTGATTATAAGGGGTATAGTAGAACAATTCCTTGTGCCAGAATGACGGATGCCTTATTGAATCCAGGCACAAGTATTGAATGTAATGGTAAAAAAATTATTTATGCGCCATTTAAAATGGCTATTTTTAGTGGCTGTAATCATTGGCATCGCCATTCAGATAGGAACAAAATGAAAAAAGGCTTCCAAAACTTGGAAACTATTGTATCTATCAATTATAGCTGGACCGCAACTTGCCGTTTCTCAGATATTGTATTACCTGCTTGTACATCTTTTGAGCGTAATGATATTGATGGATATGGTTCTTATAGTAATCGTGGTGTGATTGCTATGCATAAGTTAATTGATCCGTTATATCAATCTCGAACCGATTTTGAAATTTTTAAAGATTTGTGTCGTCGATTCGGAAAGGAAAAAGAGTATTGTCGGAATATGGATGAAATGATGTGGGTAGAAAAACTTTACGAAGATTGTCGTAATGAGAATAAAGGTAAGTTTGCAATGCCTCCTTTTGCAGAATTTTGGCAGAAAGGATATGTCTTATTTCCAAAAGGTAAACCTTGGGTACGTCATGCAGATTTTCGTGAAGATCCTGAATTATATGCCTTGGGGACACCATCTGGCTTTATTGAAATTTATAGTAATACTATCGCTAATTTTAATTATGATGATTGTAAAGGCCACCCAATGTGGTTTGAAAAGATGGAACGTTCACATGGTGGCCCTAAATCAGAGGTGTATAAGTTTTGGTTACAATCTGTTCATCCAGATAAACGCTTACATTCACAGTTATGTGAAGCAAAAGAATTACGTGAAACATATAGTATTCAAGGAAGAGAACCTTTATTTATGAATCCAAAAGATGCTGAAAAATTAGGTATTAAACATGGTGATCTGGTTAGGATTTATAATGAGCGCGGACAAGCTATTGTAGGAGCTCATCTATCCGATAATTTTGCTGAAGGCGTAGTACGTTTGCAAGAAGGTGCTTGGTATTCACCATTGGATGAAAAGATTGGTGCTATTGATACATATGGCGATCCTAATACGATGACATTAGATATAGGAACATCTAAATTATCACAGGCAGTATCTGCGAATACCTGTTTAGTAAATATTGAAAAATTTACTGGTGTTGCTCCTATGCCAAATGGGTTCACTGGAGCAATTGAAGTAGCATTATGATGCAATTATCAACGCAAGAACGTCTATTTCTCTATACTTGGCTTAATAGTTTGTTAAGCCAAGAGTTATCCCAACAACAATTATTAGCATATCAGACAGGAACGTTTGATGATTTATTCTGTTTTCTCACTAATCAGGGATTTGCTGAAGAGATTATAGAGCTTAAACAAGTATTAAGAGATTTGTCTAACGATAAATTTGCTTATTTAGAATTAGCAGCTGATTTTGCACAATTGTTTTTACTAGACAGTACTATCAGTGCAGTACCCTATGCTTCAGTATATTTAGACAAAGAGGTATTAGAGCAACATTTGCAGTATTTAGATCATCTGCTAGCAAGTTTTCATCTGCAACTTAATCAAGATCTCAAAGAACCAGCAGATCATCTTTGCGTACATCTAGAATTATTAATTAAATTGATTGAGCAACGTTCCATTGATGAGCAAGAGCTATTTATTCGGCAACACATTTTAGTATGGTTTGAGTTACTACTAGAAAAAATAGGACAAATACAAACAAAATTCCATTTTTATCAACCATTATTGAAAATATTGCATCACCTTTTGTTAAAAGACGCAGGTTTGATTTAAATCGATAGTTAAGGTTTATTCTTTTAGGTTTATGGGCTAAAAAATCTGGTGAATGCGTTTTGGCGGAGTTTGGTGAAATAAAAAAGGTTTACCCATTTGAAATGGGTAAACCAGGCTTAGTTTAGGAGCTAGAGTTAGAAATTTAATTTTTGATGAAAATATTTTTATATTTATCGAAGATAACAGCGATGATAAGGATTAAACCACGAATAACGTATTGCGCAAATGGTGAAACATTTAATAAGTTCATCGCATTTTCGACGGTACCAAGGATAAGTACACCCGCAATAAGATAAGAAACTTTTGCAATCCCACCATTTAAAGAGACCCCGCCTAATACACAAGCAGAAATAGCGGTTAATTCAAAACCAATAGATGTCATTGGTTGACCACTAGTCATACGGGCTGCTAACACAACACCGGCAATAGCTGCCATTAAACCAGAAATAGTGAAGATAATAATTTTGTATTTGGTTACATTGATACCGGCTAATCTTGCAGCTTCTTCGTTACCACCAATCGCGAGAACATTACGACCGAATAATGTTTTATTTAATAAGATTGAGAAGATAATAAAAGCAATAATAGTTAACCAGATAGGTACAGGAATACCAAAAATATTAGTGTTACCAAGAGCAAAGAAGCTTTCTTCTTTGATACCGACTGCAATACCATCAGAGATGATATAACCAAAACCACGAGCAATTTGCATAGTAGCAAGTGTAGTGATAAATGCATTGATATTTAGTTTGGCAACAATAAATCCATTAATTAAACCAAAGATGATTCCCATAGCAATTCCAGCTATACCGCCAACAAGAACATTTCCTGTTGCATTGATGACGACAGCGCAGACTACACCAGAACAGGCGATAACAGATGCGACGGAAAGGTCAAATGCACCAGCTGCTAAACAAAGCATCATTCCACAACCGACTAAACCACTCATAGAAATGGCTAAGCCAAGTCCTTTCATATTGACGAAAGATGAAAAGTTAGGAATAAATAATAGGCAAATAATAAAAATGATGGCAAAAATAGATAACATGCCAAATTTATCCCAAAAGCGAGATAAATTAAAATTGTTGTGAGTACGCGTAAGGGTTTCGGTAGCCATAAACTTTCTCCTCAGTAATTCTTTAATTTTTGTTTAGCATTGCATATTTAAGAGCAGCTTCTTCACTAAATTGTGATCTAGCTAATTCCCCAGTAATTGCCCCATTTTTCATCACTAATAGGCGATCTGATAAGCCTAAAACTTCAGGTAAATCACTGGAGATAATAATGACGCAGACGCCTTTATTCGCAAGTTCGTAGATAAATTGATAGATTTCTGATTTAGCGCCAACATCAATACCTCTTGTTGGTTCATCTAAAATGATCACTTTGGTATTTAATGAAAGCCAACGACCTAAGATCACTTTTTGTTGGTTACCACCTGATAAGTTACCGATTAATTGGTATTCTGATGGGGTTTTAACTCTCAATGCAGCGATTTGTTTTTTAGCATTAATATCTTCCCAGTCTTCTTGGATAAAAGTGTTTAGACTTAAATGATTTGGTCTAGCACTCATATTAATATTTTCTTTTACCGATAGAATTGGCACGATACCACAGGCTTTGCGATCTTCAGGGCAGTAAGTGATACCATAACTGATAGCATTTTTAGGGCTATTGATTTGTAATTTTTGATCTTCAAAAAAGATTTCACCTTGTTGTTTTGGATCAGCACCAAAGATCAAACGGCATAGTTCGGTACGACCAGCTCCAACTAATCCGAATAATCCTAAGATTTCTCCTTTTTGTACGGAAAATGATACTTCTGAGGAGAGTTTTGCCCCTTTTAGATTTTTGACAAATAAACCAGGCCCTTGATATTCACGAGATGTATAGTGATAAATATCGTTGATATTACGACCAACCATTAAGCTCACTAATTTTTCATTAGTCAGTTGATGAATATCATATTCAGTTTTCACATGTGTACCATCTTTAAAAATAGTGATGGCATCACATAAAGAGAAGATTTCTTCCATACGGTGTGAGACGTAAATAATGATACAACCGCTATCACGAAGTTCGCGGATAACTTTAAATAAGTTTTGAATTTCTCGATTAGAAAGACTACTTGTTGGTTCATCAAAAGCAATAACTTGTGCTTTTCTACTGAGTGCTTTCGCAATTTCTACCATTTGTCGTTGCCCAATAGATAGCTCTTTCAATGGAGTATCAGGAGAAATAGTTTCACCTAAACGTAATAAAATTTGTTTAGCATTTTGATTTAAAAGTTTTTTATCAACACAACCATTTTTTATTGGAAATTGGCCAAGATAAATATTCTCAGCAACAGTTAATTCTGGAATAAGATTTAATTCTTGATAAATAATCGCAATTCTATTCTTTAATGCCTTTGCTGTATTATTATTTACGATAGGGACATCATTTAATCTTAATTCACCTTCATCAGGTTGATATAATCCACTTAATATTTTTAAGAGTGTCGATTTTCCTGCACCATTTTCACCCATTAATGCGTGAATACTTCCAGCTTTTACATCAAAAGTAATATTAGAAAGTGCTTTTACTCCAGGAAATATTTTGCTTATTTTATGGAAAGTTAATAATTTAATTTTATCATTCATATTCCCTCCTGCTACCTCTATTTCCAGTTATTCAATACTGGAAATAGAGGAAATGAATTTAATAAAGTTATAGACCTTTTTTCTCCAACTCTTTTTTATAATTTTCACGTGTTAATAACACGACATCAGATACTTCTAAGTGAGTTGGATTTGGTGCTTCACCTTTTGTAATCCATTTGTAGAGTAATTCAGCAGTATGGTAACCATGAACGTCTGGGCTAGGTAATAAAGAACCATAGAAGCCAGTAGGTTTTTCTTTAGCAAGTTCATTTTTCGCATCAGTACCATTAATACCGATGGCAATGACGTTATCTGCATTAAAACCTTGTCCTTCTGTTGCGCGTACACCACCTAATACAGTATTGTCATTCATACCAACAATTAACCATTTTTTCACTTCAGGGTGTTGTACTAATAAGGAATTTGCCGCATCTAATGCACCCGGAATATCGTTGGTCTTGGTAGGTACTCGATAAATTTTTTCTGCTGGGAAACCTAGTTTAGTGAGGGATTCAATCGAACCATGAACACGACGACGAGCGGTATCTAATTCGTCAGCGGTAATAGCCATCACTGCGGTTTCAGCGATGTCCCATTTACGTTTTTGCATTTCTTTATAAAGTTCTTCACCTTGGCGGCGGCCAATATCAGTTGCAGCCATCATCACTAAAGGCACATCTTCCATAGGTTCACCTTTAGCATTAAGGAATTGATCATCAACAGTAATCACCTTGAGATCGTATCCTTTCGCTTTGGCTATAATGGCAGATCCAAGTTTTGGATCTGGGGTACAGATAACAAAGCCTTTTGCACCAGAAGCTGCGATAGTATCAATAGCATTTAATGTCTTTTCACCATCAGGAACGGCGATTTTTATCACTTCAAAACCGTAATCTGCACCAGCTTTATCAGCAAAAGTCCATTCAGTTTGGAACCATGGTTCTTCAGGTTGTTTAACTAAGAAACCAATTTTTACTTTTTCATTATCACTTTTACCAAAAAGTGCTGCAGATGCATTCATAGAAATAGATAAGCTACCTAGAAGTAAACTAGAAGCTAAAATACTTTTTAAAAAGGTTCTTTTTTTCATGATATTTCCCTCATGGTGATTAAATAGTCGGGCTTCATTTTTCATAAAAAAATATTTTTTTTAAGTGAGCTTGATCACAAAAAAAATTTATGACCTAAATGTCCATATATTTAGCCATTAAATTAATTATGAGAGATTTGGTAAGGTTTTTTATTTAAATTAGTAAAAAATTAATAGCAATAAATTCCATATTAATAACAGAAATAGATATAGAAAAAATAGGGATAAATTCCGATTATTTGGTCTGCATTAATAGCTTAATGGGACTATAAAAATGGAAGAGAATAAATATGTAATAGGATTAGATTTTGGATCAGATTCTATTAGGGCATTAATTGTTGATGTATTAAATGGGAATGAATTAGGCAGTGGTGTTTGTCATTATCCTAGATGGATGGAAGGGAAATATTCTGATGCAAAGATATCTCAATTTCGTCATCATCCGCAGGATTATATTGATGCGATGACATCAGCTGTACAACAGGCATTATCTTCAGTAAACAAGGACATTGTAAATAATATTATTGGTATTGGTGTTGATACAACAGGTTCGACACCAGCTCCGGTAGATGAAAATGGTGTGGTATTGGCATTAAAACCGGAATTTGCTGAAAATCCAAATGCTATGTTTATTTTATGGAAAGACCATACTGCAATAGATGAAGCGGAAAAAATTAATCTGTTAGCCCATTCGGGAGAGTTTCCAGATTATACGCAATATGTTGGTGGCGTATATTCTTCAGAATGGTATTGGGCAAAAATTGCTCATATTAATGAACAAGATAGCGCAGTTGCTAAGGCTGCATATACTTGGGTAGAACTAGCAGATTGGGTACCAGCATTATTGACCGGAAATATTGCACCAAATCAAATTCGACGTGGTGTCTGTGCAGCAGGGCATAAAGCATTATGGCATGCTGATTGGGATGGTTTACCAAGTGAAGAATTTTTAACCGCGATCTCACCAACCTTAAAATCATTACGTGCGCATTATTCAAAACAAGTCTATACCTCAGATCAAGAAGCAGGAAAATTGAACCAACAATGGGCGGAAAAATTAGGCTTACCTATTGGCATTAGTGTTGCTGTTGGGGCTTTTGACTGTCATATGGGAGCTGTCGGTGCCGGAGCGAGAGAAAATGATTTAGTGAAGGTAATAGGTACATCTACTTGCGATATTTTGATGGTGAAAAGAGAAGATGTTACAGGAAAACTCATTGAAGGTATCTGTGGTCAAGTAGAAGGTAGCGCATTACCTGACTTTGTCGCTTTGGAAGCAGGACAATCAGCTTTTGGTGATGTATATGCGTGGTATCAACGATTACTAGCGTGGCCTCTTCAGTTAGGTGCAGAAAAATATCCTGAACTTAAGGAAAAATTACAGGATATTTCCTCTTCTTTATTACCAACACTTTCCCAGTTGATTGAACATCATTCTGATAGCCATGTTTTAGCGTTAGATTGGTTTAATGGTCGTAGAACACCTTTTGCTAATCAACATTTAAAAGGGGCGATCGTCAATATGAACTTGGGTACCAATGCTGTAGATATTTTTCGTTGTTTAGTTGAATCAACAGCGTTTGGTGCAAAAGCTATTAATGACTGCTTTTTAGATCAAGGGATGACGATTAAACGCATTATCGCTATTGGTGGTATCTCAAAAAAATCAGCAAGTATTATGCAGTTATGTAGTGACGTGATGGAAACGGAAATTGCCGTTGTTAAATCAGACCAATGTTGTGCATTAGGTGCTGCGATTTTCGCTGCATTAGCTGCTGGTGTTTATACCGATAGCATTAGCGCTCAAAAGGCGATGTCAAGTAAATTTATCAAAGTATATCAACCAGATAGAGAAAGAAGCCGTTATTACCGAGAAAGATATGAACAATATCTTATGTTTGGTAATTATATGGAAGAAATTATTATGGCAACTGCGGCTCAAACTGAGAAATAGGACAACGTTATGACTTTTAATCGTTATGAAATCAGTTATTTAAAAGAACAGGTTTATCAAGCCAATATGGCATTACCTAAATATAAATTGATTACTTTTACATGGGGAAACGTTTCAGGGATTACCGAAGATCGTCAATTTATGGTGATAAAACCAAGTGGCGTTGATTATGACAAGTTGACCGCAGACAGTATGGTAGTAGTGGATCTCAATGGTAATGTGATTGAAGGTAAATTACGACCATCTTCAGATACATTAACGCATATAGAACTTTATCGCCAATATCCAGAGATCAAGGGCATTGTTCATACACATTCACCTTACGCGGTAGTTTGGGCGCAAGCGAAAAAAGCAATTCCTGCGTTAGGAACAACACATGCGGACTATTTTTATGGCGATATTCCATGTAGTCGTGCATTAACAGAGCAAGAAATCAAAGAAGCCTATGAGAAAAACACAGGGAAAGTGATCATTGAAACTATTCAACAACAAGATCCTTTAGCTATTCCAGGGATTGTGGTCAGCGAGCATGGGCCGTTTGCCTGGGGTAATTCACCTGATAATGCGGTACATAATGCAGTGGTCTTAGAGGAAGTGGCCAAGATGGCTTTATTTAGCAAATTACTGAATCCAGAGTTAACAAGAATTGATCAACATATTCTTGATAAACACTATTTTAGAAAACATGGTAGCGATGCCTATTATGGACAAAAATGACAGAGCAAGATAAAAGGTGACATTTATGCAAAAAATTTATCAACAACAATTATGGTTTATCACTGGTTCACAAACATTATATGGCGAAGAGGTGCTTGCCACAGTAGATAAAGATAGCCAAGAAATCGTGGCGAATTTTAACCAAAGCCAACAAATTTCCATGCCGATCGTTTATAAAGGAACAGCAAAAAGCCCAACTGAAATTTATGATCTTTGTTTAGCAGCAAATAATGATAAAAATTGCGTCGGTATTATTTTATGGATGCATACATTTTCGCCAGCAAAAATGTGGATTAAAGGATTACAAAGTTTAAATAAACCATTTGTCCATTTGCATACTCAATTTAATGCTGCTTTGCCATGGAATAGTATTGATATGAACTTTATGAATACCAATCAAAGTGCACATGGCGATAGAGAATTTGGCTTTATTTGTACCCGTTTAGGTATTAATAGAAAAGTTATTGTAGGGCATTGGAAAAATCCTACTGTGCACTATGCATTAGATCAGTGGGGACGTGCAGCGATTGGTTGGAATGAAGCTCAGAATTTAAGAGTTGCTAGATTTGGCGATAATATGCGTCAAGTTGCAGTGACAGAAGGTAACAAAGTTTCAGCACAAATCAAATTTGGTTTTGAGGTTAACGCTTATAGTGTTGGTGCTTTAGCAAAAGTCGTAAATGCTGTTAGTGATGAAGATGTTGAGAAACTTATTGAAGAGTATTGCCAACAATATGAAGTTGCAGAAGAGCTGCTAACAACACCAGCATCACGTCAAATTTTACAACAAGAAGCTCGCTTAGAACTTGGTTTAGAACGTTTCTTAGAAGAAAAAGGTTGTAAGGCATTTACTAATAATTTTGAAGATCTTGTTGGATTAACAAATCTTCCTGGTTTAGCGACACAACGTTTAATGGATAAAGGCTATGGTTTCGGTGGTGAGGGAGATTGGAAAACAGCCGCAATGACCCGAATAGTGAAGGTAATGACTAAAGGATTACCTGGTGGTACTTCATTTATGGAAGATTATACCTATCATTTCTCTGCAGAAGATCAGGTGCTTGGTGCCCATATGTTAGAAGTTTGTCCTTCAATTGCTGCAGCTCGCCCTCGTCTTGAAATTCATTTGCATACTATAGGTTGTAAATGTGATGTTGCTCGTCTTGTGTTTACTGGAAAAGCGGGTAGAGCGATCAATCTTTCTTTAATTGATTTAGGCGATCATTTCCGTTTTGTGAGTAATCATCTTGAAACTGTTACTCCGCCAGAAGATATGCCTCATCTCCCAGTAGCAAGAGCATTATGGAAGCCATTACCAAATCTTGCTGTTTCTGGGGAAGCGTGGATTTATGCTGGTGCAGCTCACCACTCAACTTATTCTCAAGCAGTTACACAAGAAATGTTGGATAATTTTGCCGACATTGCTAATGTTGAGATGGTAGTTATTGATGAAGATACAAAAATTCGTGAGTTCAAACGTCTTTTAAAATAAAAACAATACATCATCCTAATTTTGTATAGAATATGCATTTATCAGTAATTACTGATAAATGCATTTTGTTGTTTAGTTAAATCATATTATTGGGAAGGTTTGTCTATTATGGAAAATAATAATCCTTTATTGCCTGGATATAAATTTGATCTGCATTTGGTAGCAGGGCTAACACCTATTCATCAAGGTGAAATACTGGATTTTATTATTGATCGACCAAATGGTATGAAAGGATATATATTAAATCTTACTACACAAGGTATGGGATATATTTATTCAGGAAAAGAATATTTCTCAGTAAAAAAAGGCGATTTAATTCTATTTCCACCACATATTATACATAATTATCAACGCCATCCAGAAATGGAGAGTTGGTATCACCGTTGGATTTATTTCCGTCCAAGAGGATATTGGAAAGACTTTTTGCAATGGGAAGAAAATATTGATGGAATTTTCTTAACCAGAAATATTGATCAGCAATCTTATCACTGTATTGAAAAATTATTTATTGATGTTGAGGAACAAAGTAAATCGACACAATCTTATTCTACAGAATTAGCAGAAAATTATTTAGAACAATTGTTAATTCGTTGTAAGCGTCTGCAACCAGCAAGTTTTTCAAGAAAAATTGATGCTAGAATTTTGCAAGCGATTAATTATATGATGGATGATATAAAACAAGATTATAGTATTAATGAAATTGCCGCTCATGTATATTTATCACCTTCTCGATTGATTCATTTATTTAGTCAGGAAATGGGAATGTCCATTTTAAAATGGCGGGATGATCAGCGAATTAATTATGCGAAGCAGCTGTTATTTACAACTAATATACCGATTGGTGCTATTTCACGTAATGTCGGATTTACAGATCCTCTATATTTTTCAAGGGTTTTTAAGAAGAAAGTTGGCGTGAGCCCTAAAGTATTTCGTGAGAGTTTTGTAGAAAATAGAAGTGAAAATAGTGAAGTAGAGTTAAAAGATGAATTGATTTAGTAGTATTTATATTTTTAGCTTAGTAGTAAATAATGTTGAAAAAGCCCTGCAAAGAGAGCAGGGCTTTTTTGTGGATAACTTTATGCCGTTGTATCTGGTTGTGGAATACCAAAATTAGGCATTCCATTTTCGTCCCATTTAATTAATTTTAAACGTGTATGACGATTAGGATCATAGAGTGGATCTCCAACAATTTCAGTGTAATTACGTGCGTGATACACTAAAACGTCTTCACCATGACTATCTTTGGTAAAACTATTATGTCCTGGACCATATTGATGATTTTCATAACTGGTACGGAATACAGGTGTTGGTGATTTGTGCCAATTAGTGATGTCATAAGGATCTGCATGAATATCAATCCAGAGTAAGCCAATACAATAATTTTCATCAGTAGCACTGGCGGAGTAACTAATAAATAGTTTATCCCCATGTTTCAATACTGCAGGTCCTTCATTAACTAGAAAACCGCGACATTCCCAATCATATTCTGGACGGCTAAGCATCATAGGCGAGCCTTTTAGTGTCCATGGATTTTCCATTTCACAAAGGTATAAATTAGAGTTCCCTGGAATATTAGGATCTTTTTGCGCCCAGAGATACCATTGTTTGCCTTGATGAGAAAATGTGGTAGCGTCTAATGCAAAAGTATCAAAATGAGTTTTCATTTGCCCTTTCTCGATCCAAGTGCCTGTTAAAGGATCTGCATCGCTGCATTCAAGTATAAACATACGATGTTGGAACATACCAAGGTGATCTAGCTGTTGAGTATGTGCTGCCGCAAAATAGATATACCATTTTCCTGCTAAATAGTGCAATTCAGGTGCCCAAATGAGTTGGCTCATAGGGCCAGATGCAGGCTTACGCCAAACTACGGTAGGAATTGCCTCGCGTAAACCTAGTAATGAATCAGCACGACGTATTTCTAAACGATCATATTCTGGCACTGAAGCAATAAAATAATAATAACCATCTTTTTGTAAGATAAAGGGATCAGCACGTTGTTCAATAAATGGATTTGGATAGGTAATCATTTATGTAATACCTCTGGTTTAAATAGCTTTATGTGTATGCAATTCGTTAAGTTCTTGATAATTATTACGACGTTTTTCTAAGTCGATTTGAATTTGTTTCATAAATTCGCGATCTACTTTTAAGAGTCTTACTACACCAGCAGTAATGAGATAACCGATACCAGGAATTACTGTAAATAGTAGCATGATACCATTGAGCGCAGATTCGCTTTGGGCTGTGGCACTTGCGTCATAGCCATACCAAGAGAGAAGGAAACCTACCATAGAACCAGCGATAGCAAGTCCAAGTTTGAGGAAGAATAGGTTACCAGAGAAACTAATGCCGGTAATACGTTTTCCAGTTTTCCATTCACCATAATCATCAACATCTGCCATCAATGACCAATGTAATGGTGATGGGATTTGATGTAGGATGTTTAATAAGATATAAAGTACGACGATTAATGCTGTGGCATGAGGATCTAAGAAATAAAATGCACATGAAAAGATTGCTAATACAATATTAGTCCAGAAGAAGACTTTTAATTTGCACCAGCGATCAGTCAATACTTTCGCTAACATACTGCCTACCATCATTCCTGCAACACCTAGACTAATAAATAAAGTTGCAAAATGTGCGCTTTGTTGCATTACCCAAGTAACATAGTACATAGTTGCTGCCATTCGGATAAAACCAGGGCAAACATTACAGAGTGTTAACAGTAAAATTCTTACCCATTGGTCATTTTTCCAAACATCTTTAAGATCAGCTTTTAAATCATCATTGGTTGGAATAGCTGGACGAATACGTTCACGTACTGTCGCGAAACAGAAAAGGAACATACACATACCAATAAAGGCGAGAATAGTCATCGCGATTTGATAACCTTTAGCCTTGTCATCGCCACCAAAAAATTCCACCATTGGTAATAATGTAAGTGAGAGTAATAATGTTGCGATACCAACTAAAACAAAACGATAAGATTGACAAGCAACACGTTCTTTTGGATCGTTAGTAATCACGCTACCAAGAGAACAGTAAGGGATATTAATTGCGGTGTAAGTAATGGATAAAAGGAAATAAGTGACGAAAGCATAAATCACTTTACTGTTATAACTCCAATCAGGAGTTGTAAACATTAACACACTAAACAAAGCGTAAGGAAATGCTATCCATAATAAATAAGGACGGAAACGACCATATTTACTTTGTGTTCTATCAGCAATGGCACCCATAATAGGGTCGGTGATTGCATCAATAATTCTGACAGATAGTAGTAATACACCAACTAATGCTGGAGCTAGACCAAAAATATCGGTGTAAAAATAATTCACGAATAACATGATGGCGCCGAAAATAATATTACATCCAGCATCTCCCATGCCGTAGCCAATTTTTTCTTTTATTGAAAGTTTATTTTGATCCATAAAAATATCCTTAGTAGATCATATTTTTATCATTAGGAATGGCTAAAGATTAATATCAGTTGTATGTACTGATATTTATTTTGCTACCTTAGATAAAAATAATATTGAACAGCCTAGTAATTAATTCGCGAATTATTTTCGAGGGTTATCCTAAGAAAATAGGGAATGAAAAAAAGAGATCTAGATCACAGAAAAAATGAACGGCAGAATAGTCCATATATTCAGCCAATCTATGCGGAATAATGCAATAATCTAAATATAGGCAATCTTCTATTCAACATAAAAACTTTGCTAAATATGCTGAGAATATACAAGAATATATTGCTGGATAGTAGAATGGATTACAAAGGACTCTCTATTTGCAGCGCTTCATTAATATGCAAAATAGAAAGAATTAAATAGGAACGAATCATTTTTTCCCAACGGATAATTTTGACTTGTTCTAATAGTGAATCTGTTGCCTTAGGATCGGGAATAGGATCTTTTATAAATAAAGATTCTTTAATGCAATGTAACTGTTGGATAAATTTCAAGAACATAGGATCACTGAAAGAGGCTTCTTGTTCTTGATTGTTAATAATTTCCTTTAATTTGATAAAGGCATTAATATCTTCAAAAATTTCTTTGGAAATAACGCCTAAGCCTAAAAGTACTTTAAGACGTATTTTAAAGTCGAATAAAGGGCCTGAATGTTCAAAGAGTGATTCAATAACGGATTCAACCACAAAATCTGTTTTACGAAAAACCTTATTAATTAAATGATCAATCGCTTCATCAAAAATGGTTACTGCTGCAATAATTAAACCGCGTGCAGTGGTAACTTCATTAAGTTTTTCTTCGATCATTTAGACCCTTTCCTAAACAATTAGTGTTTTAATGCAGCATATGCTTGTGCAATTTCAGCAAAAATCGCTTGGTCGTCAAGGCCAGTATATTTAGTTAAAGTTGCAATAACGCCTTGTTCTGCAAGGGTTTGCTGCAGTTCTACGGCTTGTGGATCATTAGCGTTGGTGTAACATAATGCTGCGGCTACTGCTTTACAAATCATGCTATGAGGTAATTGGTATTCCAAAGTACCTCGTAATGGCTTGATAAGGCGGTCATTATAGCTGAGTTTGCGTAAAGGTTCACGACCAACACGATCAACATCATCTTGTAAGTATGGGTTTGCAAAACGTTTTAGAATTTTTTCGATATAAGCAGTATGAGCTGCTGGGTCGAAATTATAACGTTTGATTAATACAGCACCACTTTCTTGCATTACTGCTTTTACTTGTTGCTTGATATTTTCGTCATCAATTGATTGTTTTACAAATTGATAGCCAGCTAATTTACCTAAATAAGCTGTTACAGCGTGTCCAGTGTTGAGTGTGAATAATTTACGTTCGATAAACGCCATTAAATTATCAGTACGTTCCATACCTGGAATATTAGGAATTTCGCCTTTGAATTGAGTTTCATCGACAATCCATTCACTAAATTCTTCAACTGTGACTTGTAATGGATCTTCTGCATTAGCTTCTACTGGCGGCACAATTCTATCGACGGCTGAATCAACAAAGCCAACATATTGACTAACGAGTTTTTGTTCATCTTCGGATAAATGCGTGAAAATGTGTTCTTTTAAGGCGGTAGTTCCACGAACCATATTTTCACAAGCAATCACATTTAATGGTTTGGTATTGCCTTGTTGGATACGTGCCAATAAACCTTGCGCTAATGATTTAGAGATAATTTTTAATACACCTGCGCCGATTGCGGTAGTGATAAGATCGACTTCTTGAATTTTTGCTAACAATTGATCTTGATTAGCTGAATTGAGTCCATCAACATTTTTGACGATCTCGATTTTATTTTGTCCTTCACCAACAATTTTTACCGAGTATGATTGTTGTTTATTCAATAGATTGATTACCGTTTCATTAATATCAGCGAAAGTAACGTGGATACCTGCATCAGCAAGTAATTTACCAATAAAACCACGTCCAATATTACCTGCACCAAAATGTAATGCTTTCATTCTAATTCTCCTAAATAAAAAGAACGTAGTGGTTACACTACGTTCTTACTTCATATTAACCTTTAAGTAATGCTAACACTTTTTCTACATCGCCTGTAGTAGTGAGAGTGTTGATTGCTTCTTCGCTATCCAATGCGTTGGTAATTGCAGATACCACTTGGATATGTTCATTATTGCGTGCAGCAATACCAATCACTAATTTTGCTACGCCATCTTCTTCATCAGTGAAACGAACACCATTTGGATATTGACAGAATACAATCCCGGTTTTCAATACAGCATCTTTTGCTTCAATAGTACCATGAGGTACCGCGACACCTTCACCAAGATAAGTAGATACAAGTTTTTCACGTTCTAACATTGCTTCAACATAACTTGGTTGTACGAAACCACCTTTAACAAGTTGTTCACCAGCAAAACGGATAGCTTCTTCTTTAGTTGCTGCGCTTAATCCTAAAAATACTTGGTTAGCAGCTAAGGCGAAAGTTTCTTTCGTCGCACTTTCAGTTGTTGCCTGTACTGGCTTTGCATTAAGTTCTGCTTTTAATTCATTAACTAAGCTGTCATAGAATTTGTTATCTAAGAAGTTGGTTAATGAAAGATGTACTGCATTTGGAACATGTTGTTTAGCACGTAAAGTTAAATCTTGGTGGGTAATAACTAAACGGGCATCTTCAGGTAAGTCGTTAATAGCGCAGTTTGCTACTTCAACTGGTAAGCCAGCTTCTTTCACTTTTTTACGAAGCATACTTGCACCCATTGCACTTGAACCCATACCTGCATCGCAAGAAACAAAGATTTTTTTCAAACCAGCATAGTTGATTTCAACATGATTCACATTTGCTGTTGGTGCAGCTTTAAGATTTTTAACTTGCGCTGTCGCTTCTTCTAAAGAACCTTCCGTTTTTTGTAGTTTTAAGAAGAATGATGCGATTACGAATGACACTGCACAAGCAATAATGACAGCAAGAATTACGCCGAACATAGAAGCTTTTGGCGTCATAAGTAATACAGCAAAAATTGAACCTGGTGAAGCTGGAGCAACAAGACCAGAATGAGTTAAAGTAAGTGTTAATACACCTGACATACCGCCAGCGATAACTGCTAGGATAAGACGTGGATTCATTAATACATATGGGAAGTAGATTTCATGAATACCACCGAAGAAGTGGATAATTACAGCACCACTTGCAGTTTGTTTTGCAGAACCTTTACCAAATAACATATAAGCAAGTAACACACCTAAACCTGGGCCTGGGTTTGCTTCAATTAAGAAGAAAATAGATTGACCAAATTCTTGTGATTGTTGAATACCCAATGGTGAGAAAATACCATGGTTAATTGCGTTGTTTAAGAATAGGATTTTTGCAGGTTCAACAAAAAGTGAAGTTAATGGTAGTAAATTTGCTTTAACAAGAACATCAACGCCTGCTGCGAGTGCAGTAGATAATGTTTTTACTGCTGGACCAATGGCTAAGAATGCAATTAATGCACAAATCATACCGATGATGCCTGCTGAGAAGTTATTTACTAACATCTCAAAACCACTTTTGATTTTGCCATCTACCCATTTATCAAATTTTTTGATTGCGAAACCACCAAGCGGGCCTGCAATCATTGCACCTAAAAACATTGGGATATCTGAACCGACAACAACACCCATAGTAGTGATTGCACCAACAACAGCGCCACGATCGCCACCTACTAAACGTCCACCAGTGTAACCGATTAATAATGGTAGTAAGTAAGTGATCATTGGCCCAACAAGTTTTCCTAGAGTTTCATTAGGAATCCAACCAGTTGGAATAAATAGTGCGGTGATAAATCCCCAAGCGATAAATGCCCCGATATTTGGCATTACCATATTGGAGAGAAAACGACCAAAATTTTGTATGCGTAATTTTGTTTGTGTAGAAGCCATAATTTGATCCTCAATAATGGAGAAGAAATTTCGTGCAAAAATTAACACATAGTTTTAAAAACGAGAAATTTTTGATCTCAAAAATGTGATGTAGTTCAAATAAAATTTTTTTACAACTTTTTAATAAATGTGATTTATATCACAATATTGTATGTATTTGATTTTTTGTGTGATTTAGATCACATTATTGCGGTATTAAAAATAACCTATAAGAGCTATGGCTAAAAAAGATACAAATTTATTTTTTCTTTTGAAATAAATCGGTGTAGTTACTCATTTTCGGCTAATTATTCAGGACTAAGATGCGCCACATGAAGGCGAACGGTTTCCGTTCATAAAAAAACAAAAACACTCTATAAGGAGTATTCAATTATGTTAGTTAATAAAAAAATGCTTGTTAGTTCATTGTTAGTTTCTGTTTTTGCGATGGCAACTGTTGGTGTTGCACAAGCAGCTGGGGATTTACCTCATCAAGTAGAACCTAAAGCTAAAGCAGAACAAATCATGCCGAAACATGAATTAAATACTGAAGCGAAAAAGCCTGTGGCTATGGAAAGAAAGCATATTAGTGCAGCTAAGCAAGAAAAAGGTGTGAAACATCATTTGATTGCCAAGAAAGCAGGAAAGCAAGAACATCTTAAAAAAGGAGCACATGTAGAACCTAAAGTAGCAGCATAAAAAATAAAATATTATTCCTGTAGTGCCTCTTGGCCTCTGTTCCATAAGGGATCAGAGGCCTTTTTTATATGTCTAATAGACAAAAAATAAGGTCGAGTATTTCACTTGACCTTATTTATGCTTTGATTTTTTGTTCACTTATTCGTCTAAGAAACTACGTAATGTTTCTGAACGGCTTGGGTGACGTAATTTACGTAATGCTTTAGCTTCAATTTGACGAATACGTTCACGTGTTACATCAAACTGTTTACCCACTTCTTCTAGTGTATGGTCGGTATTCATATCAATACCAAAACGCATTCTTAGCACTTTCGCTTCACGAGGTGTTAGACCTTCTAGAACTTCGTGTGTTGCTACTTTTAAGCTTTGTGCTGTTGCAGAATCTAGAGGAAGTTCTAAAGTATTGTCTTCGATAAAGTCACCTAAATGTGAATCATCGTCATCACCAATTGGAGTTTCCATAGAAATAGGTTCTTTGGCAATTTTCAATACCTTGCGGATTTTATCTTCCGGCATGCCCATGCGTTCTGCTAATTCTTCTGGAGAAGCTTCACGTCCCATTTCTTGTAGCATTTGACGCGAGATACGATTCAGTTTATTAATCGTTTCAATCATATGCACAGGAATACGAATAGTACGCGCTTGGTCAGCAATCGAACGAGTAATTGCCTGACGAATCCACCAAGTTGCATAAGTAGAGAATTTATAACCACGACGATATTCAAATTTATCTACTGCTTTCATCAAACCGATATTACCTTCTTGAATTAAATCAAGGAATTGTAATCCGCGGTTAGTATATTTTTTCGCAATAGAGATAACTAAACGTAAGTTAGCCTCAACCATCTCTTTTTTCGCTCGGCGTGCTTTTAATTCGCCTTGTGAAATTTTTTCACCAATTTGACGGATTTGTGTGATGGTTAAACCGCTTTCTTGTTCGATTAGTTTAAGTAATTCAATTGCATGACGAATATCGTTTTCATAGTCTTTTAATTTTTCAGACCAATTTTTGCCAGCAGCTAAGGCTTTTTCTACCCAAACATCGTTTGTTTCATGACCAATAAATGCTTTTTGGAATGCACCTTTTGGCATTTTGGCATATTCAACTGCAAGGCGTTGGATTTGTCTTTCTTGGGTACGAATGCGTTTCATCATATCGCGCATTGATAACACAAGAAGGTCAAATTGTTTTGGTACTAGACGGAATTGTTGGAATACTTCTGAAAGCGCTGTAATTTGATCTCTCGCTTTTTTATTACCGCGACCATATTTTTCGATAGCTTCAACGGTTTTTTGATGTTGTTCTTTTAATGCAGTAAATTTTTCACGTGCAACTTCTGGATCAATGCTGTTATCTGAATCACCATCAGAGCTGCTATCTGAATCATTGTCACTATCTTCGTCATCATCACTGTCGTCCACATCGTCACCAGAAGAAGACATTTCATCTTCATCATCATCTCCGACATCATCGTTCATAAATTTAGAATAGTCTTCGGTATCTACCGCATTTGGATCAACAAAACCAGTAATTAAATCAGAAAGACGGACTTCACCTTTTTCAACTAAATCATATTGTTGTAATAAATGATCAAGTGCTTGCGGGTATTCTGCAACCGCACATTGAACTTCATTAATTCCTTCTTCGATCCTTTTAGCAATATCAATTTCGCCTTCACGGGTTAATAATTCAACACTACCCATTTCGCGCATATACATCCGCACAGGATCTGTTGTACGACCAATTTCAGATTCAACACTAGAAAGCACTTGGGTCGCTTCTTCTACTGCATCTTCATCGGTAACATTTTCGTTCAACATAAGATCATCAGCGTCAGGAGCAGTTTCAAGTACTTGAATACCCATGTCGTTGATCATCTGAATGATGTCTTCTATTTGATCGGCGTCAACGAGGTCTTCTGGTAAGCTGTCATTAACCTCAGCATAGGTTAAATAACCTTGTTCCTTGCCTTGTGCAATTAATTGTTTTAACTGTGATTGTGGATTTTGATCCATATTTTGACATCCAATAATTGTTGATTAGCAGAAATCATTCTTCACATACTTATGAAGAATAGACCGAAGCTAGCAATTTTCGACTGTTTGCTAGCAGTTCCATCAGTTCTTTTTTTTCATCTAGCGATAAAGTATCTGTTCGATCTTTCGCTTTTAACGCTTCTATGCGCTTTTCCATTACTTTAGAATGTAAGTATTTTAGATTACCATAAAAAGAGGCTTCAATGTTATCATCTTTTATCAGATGATCCCACATCGCCAATTTTTCAATAATTTTTTCTTCTTCCTTATCACGCCAAAACTCGAGCAATTGCCCAGTAGTAATGCCGCTTTTTTCTGTACATATTTGATAAATCTGTAAAAATAATGATAATCCAGGTAGATTTAGATCTTGTAATACTTGTGGATTACTCAATAAAACGCGTGTAATTGGCTTATCTGCAAGCTCAGGATTTTGCAATAGTAATGCAATCAATAAACGCATTGGTGTTGATTTTAGTGCAGCTGTATTTTCTTTCATTTTTTCAGTCGCACTGGCGATCATGGTTGGCAGCATTTTTTCAAGCAAAGTACTATCAATGATGCCTAATTTCTGTCCTAGCGTATTGCGTAAATATAAACGTAATGTTTCACCTGGAATTTTATCAATTAGTGGTACGGCAAGGGCGGCTAATTTACTACGACCATCTTTAGTACTGAGATCAACTTGCGCCAATAAATGTTGGAACAAGAACTCGCTCATTGGAATAGCATCTGCTAAAAAAGTTTCAAATTTTTCTTTACCAACTTGGCGAATAAAAGTATCGGGATCTTCATCTTCTGGCAAAAAGATAAATTTTAATTGGCGACCATCATAGAGATGCGGTAAAGCATTTTCTAATGCTCGCCATGCGGCACTACGCCCTGCATTATCACCATCATAGCAACAGATAATTTGTTCTGTGGCACGATAGGCAATTTGAATTTGTTCACCGGTAGTGGCAGTACCTAAAGAGGCCACTGCATTAGTGACGCCAAATTGAGCGAGGGCAACCACATCCATATACCCTTCGACCACCAATAAATATTCGGGACTATCATTTTGCTCTAAAGCTTCATATAACCCATATAATTCATTGCCTTTATGGTAGGTAGCCATTTCAGGAGAATTCAAATATTTTGGTTTTTCGTCACCTAAAACACGCCCACCAAAAGCAATTGTACGACCACGTCGATCGCGAATTGGGAACATAATACGTTGGCGAAAACGATCATAATAAGTGCCAGAATCGTTTTGTGTAATCATTCCAGTATCTAACAGTTTTTGCCGATCTTCATTGGAATGACCAAAAGTACGTAGCACCGAATTTGTTCCAGAAGCGAAACCAATAGCAAAACGCTGAATGACTTCATTAGATAAACCACGTTGCTGTAAATAAGCCTGCGCCGGCATTACTTGCGTTAATTGCTGTTGATAAAAAACTGCAATATCTTGCATTAATTGGTGTAAATCACGCTTACTTTTATAATGTTGGCTTGCTGCATAAGTGTTTGTTGATGATGTTTCTCTTGGCACTTCAACACCTTGCAACGCAGCCAATTCTTCAATCGCTTCGACGAATTCCATCTTGTCGTAATCCATCAAAAATGAAATGGCATTACCATGTGCGCCACAACCAAAACAGTGATAAAACTGCTTCTTAGGACTAACAACAAAAGATGGTGTTTTTTCGTGATGGAAAGGGCAACAGGCTTGATAATTTTGCCCAGCTTTTTTCAGTTTTACACGAGAATTAACCACATCAATAATGTTGGTACGTGCTAATAGTTCATCAATAAAAGTACGCGGAATGAGTCCTTTCATCGTATCTACCTTAAGCTAGCCAACAATTATGTGGGTTAATAAGAAAGAAATAACCGTGCTCTTATAAAAGAAGCACGGTTTTGAAAATATATCGTTTAGATTAAAGAATGAATTAATATAAACGAGTGTGACGTGCATTCTCGCGAGCTAATTTTTTAGCATGACGTTTAGCTGCTGATGCTTTTTCACGTTTACGAATAGTTGTTGGTTTTTCGTAGAATTCACGGCTACGAACTTCCGCTAAGATTCCTGCTTTTTCGCAAGAACGTTTGAAACGACGTAATGCAACGTCAAATGATTCATTTTCACGAACTTTAATTACAGGCATGAGCCAATCACCTCAATGAAATTTATACAATTTTATGGTTATACAAAGATAACCTTTACTCAATAAAGGCCGCAATTTTAATCTATTTTAGGACAAAAAGTAAAGAGAGGATTCAGCTTATTTTGTTTGTAATTCAGTTGTGAACTAGAGAAACAAAAGAAAAAAGAGTAAAATGCTGACCAATTTTTGGTTAGATAAAACAAACAGATGAAAGTTTTAGGGATTGAAACCTCTTGTGATGAAACCGGTGTGGCGATTTATGATGAGAAACAAGGATTAATCGCCAATCAACTTTATACACAAATTAGTTTACATGCTGATTATGGCGGTGTAGTGCCAGAATTGGCTTCACGTGACCATATTCGTAAAACTGCACCGCTAATTCAAGCGGCATTAGCGGAAGCGAATTTATCAGCACAGGATATTGATGGTGTTGCTTATACTTGTGGACCTGGATTGGCTGGCGCTTTATTAGTGGGCTCAATGATTGCTCGCTCGTTAGCGTATGCTTGGAATGTCCCTGCGTTGGGCGTTCATCATATGGAAGGGCATTTATTAGCGCCAATGTTGGAAGAGCGTGTACCGGCATTTCCATTTCTTGCATTACTTGTTTCTGGCGGACATACCCAATTGATTCGTGTTAATGGGGTGGGTGATTATCAATTACTTGGAGAATCGATTGATGATGCTGCTGGAGAAGCCTTTGATAAAACTGCAAAATTATTAGGATTGGATTATCCCGGCGGTGCTGCGCTTTCACGATTAGCGGAAAAAGGTAATCCAGATCGTTTTGTTTTCCCTCGACCAATGACAGATCGTCCTGGATTAGATTTTAGTTTCTCAGGATTAAAAACCTTTGCCGCTAATACGGTTGCCCAGCATCCACAACAGGATGAGCAAACGCGTTGTGATATCGCTTATGCGTTCCAAGCGGCAGTAGTGGATACATTGGCGATTAAATGTCAGCGAGCTTTACATGATACAGGTTTAAAACGTCTGGTGATTGCTGGTGGGGTAAGTGCTAATAAGCAATTAAGACAACGTTTAGGCGAATTGATGACAAAATTGGGCGGAGAAGTATTTTATCCTGCGCCACAATTTTGTACTGATAACGGCGCTATGATTGCTTATGCTGGTTTTTTACGTTTAAAAGCTGGAGAGCAAACTGGATTGGCAGTAGAAGTTCGTCTGCGTTGGCGTATGAGTGAATTGGCAAAAATCAGTTAAACAAAAATAAATGCTTTCTCCGTTTTGAGTGCAAAACGGAGAAAAGGTTTTTAGTCGTTGGTTTTAGCGTTCTCTAATTCTTCTTGCTTTTCTAACCATTCACTTTCCACAGCATCTAGTTGTTTTTTCAATGTTGCTTGATCGCCTAGCAATTGTGTCAATTTCTCTTTATTTTCATTTAAATACAGATCGTTGTCTGCTAAGGCGGTTTCTATCTCAGCAAGTTTTGTCGAGTATTGCTCTAATTGTTTTTCTAATTTTTGGATTTCTTTGCGTAATGGTGCAGTCTTTTCACGCCATTCAGCTTCACGACGTTTCTGTTCTTTACGCTGTAAAAATTCATTGTCTTTCGTTATTGCTTGCGTTTCTGTCGTTGCTTTTTCTGCAGTTTCTAAACTAAGCAGCCATTTTTGATAATCTTCAAGATCACCATCAAAAGTATCAACAGTATGATCGTGAACTAGATAAAATTCACTAACAGTATTACGTAATAAATGACGATCGTGGGAAACTACAACTAAAGATCCTTCATAATCCATCAAGGCTTCTGTCAAGGCTTGACGCATATCTAAATCAAGGTGGTTTGTTGGTTCATCTAGTAATAATAAATTAGGTTTTTGCCACACAATCAGTGCTAATACTAAACGTGCTTTTTCACCACCAGAGAAAGAGGCAATAGCCTGTTTTACTTTATCACCATGAAAAGCAAAACCACCAAGATAATCTCTTAACTCTTGTTCAGTTTTAGTCGGAGCTAACTTTTGCAAATGCCAAAGAGGACTTTCATCAGCACGCAAGATATCTAATTGATGTTGGGCGAAATAGCCCAGTTGTACACCTTTAGCAAGTTGTACTGTACCAGATTGTGGTGTTAATTCACCTGCGAGTAATTTAATTAAAGTCGATTTCCCAGCACCATTTTTACCAAGTAAACCAATTCGTGAGCCAGGTACGAGATTAAGTTTCACTTGTTGTAAAACCGTTTTGTCGCCATATCCTGCACTTACTTTTTCCATCGATAGTAATGGATTAGGTAAAAAATCAGGTTCAGGAAAGCTAAATGAAAATGGATTATCGATATGTGCTGGTGCAATTAATTCCATTCTTTCTAATGCTTTGATACGACTTTGTGCCTGTTTTGCTTTGGTAGCTTTGGCTTTAAAACGATCAATAAATTTTTGTAGATGAGCAATTTTTTGTTGCTGTTGTTGGTATAAGGCGTTTTGTTGTGCTAGTTTTGTGGCACGTAAGATCTCAAAAGCAGAATAATTGCCTGTATATTCGTGCAATTGTTGCTGTTCTATATGAATCACTTTATTAATAATTGGATCAAGAAAATCACGATCGTGAGAAATTAATAAGAGTGTCCCTTGATAATTTTTTAACCAACTTTCTAACCAAATTACTGCATCGAGATCCAGGTGGTTAGTCGGTTCGTCTAGTAGCAATAGATCAGAACGACATAATAATGCTTGTGCAAGATTTAAACGCATGCGCCAACCACCAGAAAATGACTTAACTGGAAGTTGTAATTGTGCATCTTCAAAACCTAAACCATGCAACAATGTGGCGGCTCTAGCATGAATGGTCCAAGCATCAATAGTGTCTAATTGTGCGTGTAATGAGGCAATACGATAACCATCATTTTGTTGATTCGCTAAAGTTAATTCTTGTTGTAATTTACAGTATTCACGATCACCCTGAATGGTGTAATCTAAAGCAGAAATTTCTAATGCTGGTGTTTCTTGATTAACCCAGCTGATTTCCCAATTATTTGGGTAGAAAATATCACCTTGTTCGGGGAGCAATTCTCCTTTGATTAAGGCGAATAATGAGGATTTTCCACAGCCATTTTTACCGACTAGTCCAACTTTTTGTCCTGGAGTGACTGTGGCAGTAGCGTTTTCAAGTAAAGTTGTTATACCACGTTTTAGGGTTAAATTTGTAAAAGTTAACATTTTTAGGTATGCTCTTGATAAAGTTTAATATTTTTGAATTTTAGGATTGCTAAATGTTTGATTCTTTTTTAGTTCAATTTGTTGTTTTATGGGCAGTTATCGATCCTATTGGTTCCGTTCCTGTCTATCTTACCAAAACTATTGGCCTTTCCGCGACAGATCGTAAGAAAATAGCGCGAAATGCGGTATTAATTGCGACAGGAATTTTATTTTTCTTTCTAATTACAGGTCAATTTTTATTAGAAGCAATGCAAATTCCATTAACAGCATTCCAAGTTGCTGGTGGGTTAGTCTTGCTATTATTTGCTTTGACAATGGTGTTTAGTGAAGGTAAAGCAGAACAAGAGATGCGTTTATCTTCTAATATAAATGAATTAGCAGTATATCCATTGGCAGTACCCTCTATTGCTTCACCAGGAGCAATGATGGCGATTGTGTTATTGACCGATAATCATCGTTTTAGTTTTACTGATCAAATTATGACAGCCATTATTATGGCGCTAGTCTTATTAATTACTTATATCTTGTTGTTAGCTGCAAATAAGATTCAACGTTTAATTGGTACAACAGGTGCGGCGATTGTTAGTCGAGTGATGGGGTTAATTTTGGCGGCTATTGCAGTGAACCATATTTTAAGTGGTATTAAAGCCTTTTTTATGGAAGTGATGCCGACAGTCACCTCTTAATCTCGTCGTGATCAGATAGCGAAAAAAGAAGAAAAAGTGATAAAATAACGCCTATTTAATTAGATAGAGAATAATTTATGCCGTTAGGAAATTTATATATTGTTTCCGCACCTAGTGGAGCAGGAAAATCATCGTTGATTGCTGCATTATTACAACAACATCCTCGCTATGAAATGCAGGTTTCTATTTCTCACACTACTCGTAAACCTCGTCCAAATGAAGAAGATGGTAAACATTATTATTTTGTTGATCATGCTGAATTTGAGCGACTCATAGCAGAAGATGCGTTTTTAGAATATGCCGAAGTATTTGGTAATTATTATGGTACTTCCTTACCAATGATCGAGCGTTCCTTGAAACAAGGAATTGATGTTTTTCTTGATATTGATTGGCAAGGTGCTCAACAAGTGCGTAAAAAAGTACCAACCGCGAAAAGTATTTTTATTTTGCCGCCATCAATGCAAGAGTTGGAACGCCGTCTAGTAGGGCGTGGTCAAGACTCGGAAGAAGTGATTGCAGGTCGTATGCAAAAAGCAATCAGTGAAATGAGTCATTATGATGAATATGATTATTTAATTATTAATGATGATTTTGATCAGGCATTGAATGAAATTAAAGTGATTTTAAAAGCGGAGAAGTTAAAAGTAGCACGCCAAATACAGCGTCACCAATTATTAATTTCGCAACTACTAGCGAAAACGGAGTAGCTTTAGTATCATATTCAACCTTTTTTCTTGATTGATTATTAAACAATTTAATTTGTGGAGAGAATTATGGCACGTGTAACCGTCCAAGATGCAGTAGATAAAATTGGCAACCGTTTTGATTTGATTTTGACTGCAGCTCGTCGTGCAAGAGAATTACAATTGCATGTACGTGAACCATTAGTACCAGAAGAGAATGATAAACCAACAGTAATTGCTTTACGTGAAATCGAAGAAGGCTTAATCAATAATGATATTATGGATGCGCAAGAGCGCCATGATGCTTTAGAACAAGAACACGCAGAGTTACAAGCGGTTTCTTTGTTAGCTGATATCGAATAATTTTTAAATCTAAGCGAAGAACGAGTCATGTATTTATTTGAAAGTTTACATACAATCATTAAAAGTTATTTGCCTGATGATCAAATTGAGTTAGTGAAGCGTGCATTTGTGATTGCACGTGATGCTCACGAAGGGCAGACTCGTTCTAGCGGAGAACCTTATATTACCCACCCGGTTGCGGTTGCTTCAATTATTGCAGAAATGCGTCTTGATCATGAAGCTGTGATGGCGGCGTTATTACATGATGTTATTGAAGATACACCTTATACCGAAGAGGAATTAACTGCTGAGTTTGGTAAAAGCGTAGCTGAAATTGTTGAGGGTGTTTCTAAATTAGATAAATTGAAATTTAGAACACGTAAAGAAGCGGAAGCGGAAAACTTCCGTAAAATGATTTTGGCAATGACACAAGATATTCGCGTTATTCTGATTAAACTCGCTGACCGTACGCATAATATGCGGACACTCGGAGCATTGCGCCCTGATAAACGTCGTCGTATTGCGAAAGAAACGCTCGAAATTTATAGTCCATTGGCGCATCGCCTAGGTATCGAGCATATTAAAAATGAGTTGGAAGACTTAGGCTTTGAGGCATTACATCCACATCGTTATTATGTATTACAAAAAGTGATCCAAAATGCGCGTGGTAATCGTAAAGAGATGATCCAACGTATTACTGATGAGATCAAAGGGCGTCTTGATGATGTAGGGATTAAAGCCAGAGTTTTTGGCCGAGAAAAACATCTTTACTCCATCTATCAAAAAATGAAAATGAAAGAACAGCGTTTTCATTCGATTATGGATATTTATGCGTTTCGCGCTATTGTTCAAGATGTGGATACCTGTTATCGCGTGTTGGGACAAATGCATAGTTTGTATAAACCTCGCCCAGGCAGAGTCAAGGATTATATTGCGGTACCAAAAGCAAATGGCTATCAATCTTTGCATACTTCGATGATCGGTCCTCATGGCGTGCCAGTTGAAGTACAGATTCGTACCGAAGATATGGATCAAATGGCGGAAATGGGAGTTGCGGCACATTGGATTTATAAACAAGGTGGTAAAAATGACACTACGACTGTACAAATCCGCGCGCAACGCTGGTTACAGAGTTTAATTGAGTTACAACAAAGCGCAGGTAATTCATTTGAATTCATTGAAAATGTGAAATCAGAATTATTCCCTGATGAGATTTATGTATTTACACCGAAAGGTCGCATTGTTGAATTACCAGCTGGAGCAACACCGGTAGATTTTGCTTATGCCGTTCATACTGATATCGGGCAAACCTGTATTGGAGCAAGAGTAGATCGTCAACCTTATGCATTATCGCAAGCATTGGAATCAGGGCAAACCGTTGAAATTATTACTGCACCATCAGCGCGTCCAAGTGCTACTTGGTTAAATTTTGTGGTGACCGCAAAAGCAAGAGCCAAAATTCGTCAAACCTTAAAATCATTACGTCGTGATGAAGCGATTATTTTAGGAAAACGACAACTTGTTCATGCTTTGTCACCAATGAAATTAGACGAGGTGGATCCAAACAAAATCGCGGCATTATTGGCAGAATTGAAATTACAATCATTGGATGATCTATTAGCTGAAATCGGTTTAGGAAATCAAATTAGTGTAGTGATTGCGCATCGGTTATTAGGTGAAAAATTAGAAATTGATACGGATGGCGATCCTAGCAACAATAATAATCATGAAACGGATACAGGTGTACTAATTAAAGGGGTAGAAGGCTTATTAATTAATTTTGCTAAGTGCTGTCACCCGATTCCAGGCGATCCTATTGTTGCTTATGTTAGTCCAGGTAAAGGGTTAGTTATCCATCATGAATATTGTGCTAATATCCGTCATCGTGAAGAAAATGCAGATCACTATATGCCAGTAGAATGGGAAAAGAGTGAAAACAGTGTTGAGTTTGAAGCAGAATTGCGAATTGAAATGCTAAATCAACATGGTGCATTTGCGAATTTAACTTCTGTGATTACTTCAGCTGGTAGCAATATTCAAAGTATTTGGACTGAAGAGCGTGATGGGCGTGTTTATCAAGTGTTTGTCGTGTTAACGGCTCGTGATAAAAATCATTTAGCAACAATTATTCGTAAAATCAATGCGGTATCAGGTGTTGTTGCTGTATTGCGAAATATTAATGAATAACTTGGCATGCAATCGGAAAATCTTTTAGATAATTTGCCAATTTCTGTACTTTCTGGCGTTGGTGCCGCAATGTCAGAAAGATTATCTCGTTTAGGAATTTCTTCGGTACAAGATCTCTTATTTCATTTTCCGCTTCGTTATGAAGATCGTACTCATATTACACCATTGAAAGATCTTCGTCCTGATAGTTATGCCACGATTGAAGGTATAGTGCAAACTTGCGAAGTACAATTTTCCCGTCGTCCAATGCTAATCGTTAGTCTTTCTGACGGTTCATCAAAAGTAATGCTGCGTTTTTTTAATTTTAATGCAGCGATGAAAAATAGTTTTACCACCGGTGCGAGAGTAAAAGCTTTTGGTGAAGTGAAACGAGGACGCTTTATGGCGGAAATTCATCATCCTGAATATCGCATTATTCGCCATAACGAGCCATTGGAGATGGAGGAAAATTTAACACCTATTTATCCATCAACAGAAGGTTTGAAACAGGCTTCGTGGCGGAAATTAACCGATCAAGCATTAGCATTATTAACGAAAAAAACAGTACAAGAATTATTACCAGCCACTTTCAATCCAAGTGGCTATGATCTAAAAACGGCAATCCAATTTTTACATCGCCCACCTGCAGGAACGATGGCGAGTGTATTGGAGAAAGGTGAGCATCCTGCGCAGTTACGTTTAGCTTTCGAAGAGTTATTGGCGCATAATTTAGCTATGCAGCAGAGTAAGCAGCAAACGAAACGACATTCAGCCAAAAATTTGACTTACCATTCAGATATTAAACAACGATTTTTGGCAACATTACCTTTTACTCCAACCAATGCACAACTAAGAGTAGTAAGTGATATTGAGCAAGATTTGTCTCAATCTCGACCGATGATGCGTTTAATTCAAGGTGATGTTGGTTCAGGGAAAACGTTGGTTGCCTTATTAGCGGCATTGATTGCGTTAGATAATCAGCAACAAGTTGCGATTATGGCTCCAACGGAAATTCTTGCAGAGCAACATTTTTATAATTTCTCACAATGGTTAGCGCCATTCGGTATAGAAGTTGGTTGGCTAGCAGGAAAAGTAAAAGGTAAAAAACGCCAGCAAGTGTTGCAACAAATTCAACAAGGTGAAGTACAAGTCGTTATTGGTACACACGCTTTATTCCAAGAAGAAGTTGAATTTCAGGCACTATCTTTAGTGATTATTGATGAGCAGCACCGTTTTGGCGTGGAACAACGTTTAATGCTGCGTGAAAAAGGGGTAAAGAATGGAGTTTATCCACATCAATTAATTATGACTGCCACACCGATTCCACGTACATTAGCGATGACAGTATATGCGGATCTTGATATTTCAATTATTGATGAATTGCCGCCAGGGAGAACACCAATAAAAACAGTGGCAATAGCGGAAGATCGACGTGATGAGTTAGTTCAACGTGTATATCGAGCTTGCAGTAAAGATCATCGTCAAGTGTATTGGGTTTGCACATTAATTGATGAGTCGGAAGTGCTAGAGGCACAAGCTGCAGAAGCGCTAGCAGAAGATCTCAAAAAAGCGTTACCAATGCTACGTATTGGCTTGGTACATGGCAGAATGAAGCCCCAAGAGAAACAAGAGGTTATGTCAGTTTTTAAAGAGGGCGACATTGATGTATTAGTGGCGACAACAGTAATTGAAGTGGGTGTCGATGTTCCCAATGCAAGTTTGATGATTATCGAGAATGCTGAACGTTTAGGCTTATCACAATTACATCAGTTACGTGGACGTGTGGGGCGTGGTCAGATCGAATCTTTTTGTGTCTTATTGTACAAAACACCATTAGGCAAAGTTTCGCGTCAAAGGCTAGATATTATGCGTACTAGTAATGATGGTTTTGCGATCGCAGAAAAAGATTTGGAAATTCGTGGCCCGGGTGAAGTGTTAGGAGTGAAACAAACCGGTGCAGCAGAGTTTCGGGTGGCTAATTTAGTACGTGATCGTAAGTTATTACCAGCGGTGCAACGTTGTGCAAATCAATTATTATTAGAGCATCCAGAACACGCTATGTTATTAATTAAACGTTGGTTAAATCAAAAAACAATCTATTCCAATGCTTAAATATCAATCTTATCGTCGAAGTTTACAACAAATGCAATGGTTAGCGGATTTTAATCAGCTGCCAAAAAGACAGCAACAATGGCTAATGATTACTGGTTCATTGACTGCAGCGTTAAAACAACAGTGTAATCAATTTTCTGTACAGCCTATCTTTGAGGGATGGGTGACTGATAATGGTGATACAGAAATACAAGTTCATACACAACAATATTGGTTACGAGAAGTCATACTTTTAGGTGATCAGCAACCATGGATTTTTGCGAGAACCATTATTCCTATTGATACTTTTAATCAATATAAACAACAAATTCAACAGCTTGGAAATCAACCAATTGGGGAATGGTTATTTCAACAACCAATCCAACGTTCGAAATTAATGTGGGGAAAAACAACGACTGAATTTGCGCGTCGATCAGTGCTGACACTTTCTCAACATCCGTTTTTTATCAGTGAGCTTTTCCTTGAGGATTTTTGGTTAAAGGCATAAGATCGCCAACTCAATTACTTAAAAAATTTTCTATTATTATGGCAAATGTACCAACGATTTTATTTTTTGATTCTGGCGTAGGCGGTTTAAGTGTTTATCGTGAAGTCAAAGCTTTATTGCCAGATTGTCATTATCTATATTGTTTAGATAACGCCTGTTTCCCTTATTCTGAAAAAACGGAAAAATTAATTGAACAGCGCTGTGTAGTAATTTGTAAAAAGATTGCGGAGAGAGAAAGGATAGATTTAATTGTAATTGCTTGTAATACTGCAAGTACGATTGTATTACCAGCTATGAGGGAGAATTTTTCTTGCCCTATCGTGGGTACAGTTCCGGCAATTAAACCAGCAGCACAAAAAACACAAACTAAAGTAATTGGTTTATTAGCCACTAAAGGAACCATAATTCGATCTTATGTAGATGATCTGATCAAAGAATATGCACAAGATTGTGAGGTAAAACGTCTAGGGTCAACTGAATTAGTGGAAATCGCCGAACAAAAATTACATGGCAAACCAGCTGATCACTTTGCTGTAATGCGTGCAGTATCTGAATGGCGTTATGAGTATGAATTAGATACAGTAATTCTTGGTTGTACGCATTTCCCATTATTAAAGGCGGAATTAAAAGCCTGTTTGCCGCAAGTAAGTCATTTTATTGACTCAGGCAAGGCTATTGCTAAACGAGTTCAGTCTTTATTACCAGAGTTTTCAGCGGAAAAAATCAAAAAAGAACAAATAGCATATTGCACTGCACCATTTGTAGATCATGAAGAAGTAAGAAAAATGTTTGATGAGTGGGGGTTTAAAAAACTTCAACAATTAAATGAGATACTACCGTAATTATAGATAAAGTGATTACTTGATTAGTTGGTAGACAATATGTTGTTAAATTCAACGGAAAAAGCTAAAAAATAAGCAATTAATAAAATTTTTCAAAATTTGTGAAAAAAGGACTTGCAAGGTGAATTGAAATCACTATAATGCACCTCCGCAACGACGCGTTGTTGAAGTAAAAAAGAAAACGCGTCGTTTTTTGTTCTTTAACATTTTATCAGACAATCTGTGTGGGCATTCGTAGATGATGTTTTTACTTTAAGTAAAAGAATTAAAAAATTATCTTGAATGCTGAATTTGAAGATTCATATGATTTGAATAACGAAGTCAGTTTTTTTTAAGAGCGAAG
>NZ_JTJL01000038.1 GCF_001678495.1 Gallibacterium salpingitidis | reverse complement strand
GGCTGTGAGTTGAAACACCACATCACAAAGAAAAAGAATTTGTCACGTTATCCAGCCACCTGCGTGTGGCTGTGAGTTGAAACGGTTATCAAGCGCTGGAAATACTCTGGAGTTATGAAGGCAGCCACCTGCGTGTGGCTGTGAGTTGAAACGATTTGTTCGGCTTGATATGTGTAGCTTAATCCAGCAGCCACCTGCGTGTGGCTGTGAGTTGAAACATTGACTCGCCCAACATTTCAAGATTTACGTTTGGCAGCCACCTGCGTGTGGCTGTGAGTTGAAACATTGCTTGCATTGATTTTTTAAATAATGCTGCTGCGCAGCCACATCACGTGGCTGTCATCTATCAGATATCAAAGTTACTATATTTTGTAGCAGCTACTTCGAAGCAACATATCAAAAAAATAGCTGGCATAATGCACAGCTATTTGGATTAACGCAATGAAATTGATTGATTATTTATTATTAATAATTTCAGCGACTTCTACCTTACGGTTTTCATAGCGTGAACGGGTACAAGCATCAGCGGTAGCGATTGCAGCACGAGCTGCTTCCCCAGTCAGTAATTTGGCAAATTCTTCTGATGGCTTCATACCATGCATAATATCATTAAGATATTTCATCTCTTTTTTCATTACTGAACTCAACCATAACGGTGTCCGTTTACCCGGATGTCCATATTGGATAGCGCCGTCCATTTCTGTTCCTGTATAAATGCGGGTACGATCATCATCCTCTTCTTGTGTTTCGTGAATTAAGAAATGGGTATCTTTGCCATCAACACGTAACGTACCGCCACAATGATACATATCGAGTTTAATTGCTCCTTTTTCCCCTTGGATTAAGACATAATGTTCTCCCCAACGGAACGCTGAACCCCATTCCAATACTGCAAATCGTCCATCTTCAAATTCTAAATTGAGGAACAACATATCATCTTCATCACCAAATTTTTCACCTTGGTGAGCCACATTCCCTGCCGTCATCGTAACTGTTTTCGGCATTCCCCCCATTAAAAATTGCACACAATCTAATTCATGAATATGGTGATAAAGATGACCACCTGATTTAGCCCTAATCTTCTTCCACGAAATGCTTGGTTGTACATCTTCCCAGCCATTACGTGCAGTATGACAATAAAGCACTTTACCAATCACACCTTGATTAATCAGCTCTTTTGCATGATGTACACCATTAAAGAAATTCATAATATGACCTGCCATAAAGGTCACACCATTTTCCTCACAAGCACGTACCATCTCATCACAATCGGCATAACTCAATGCAATTGGTTTTTCACAGAAAACGTGTTTTTTATGTTTTGCTGCTAATAATACTGGCTCTTTATGCAGATAATTTGGTGTCGCTACAATCACACAATCTACATCATCACGACTAACCAATTCTTCTAAACTATTTGCAGCGTCACATTGCAACTCTTCTGCAATAGTTTTTCCATTTTCAGGGTCATAGACTACTGTTACTTTGGCATCTTCGTTTTCATTCATAAAACGTGCTAAATCTGCTCCAAAATAACCTACTCCGACTACACCATACTTCACCATTTTATTTCTCCTTGAGAATAGTAATTTCAAAATTAATTTCTTATTTCACAGAGCCTTCAGATAATCCACCTGCAATTTTGTTTTGAATAAAGCAGAAGAAGAGTACTGAAGGAAGAACCACTAATACTGAGGCTGCCATCATATCGCCCCAATCCAGAATTTCTGCACCATTCAATGAGCGTAGTGCCACAGCTACAGTCATCTTGCTGGTGTCATTCACTAAAATCAGTGCATAAAGGAATTCATTCCACGCATTGATAAAGGTATAAATAGCTGTTGCCACAATACCTGGCGCCACTAATGGCAACACGATCTTAAAGAACACCGTAAATTTATTCGCACCATCAATTTTTGCTGCTTCCTCAATTTCAATTGGCACAGTTTGGAAAAAACCAACTAATAGCCACACTGCATAAGGCACACTAAAAGAGAGATACACAATGACTAAACCAAAGGTAGTGTTTGTTAATCCTACTTTTGCCATCACGATAGAGTAAGGAATAGCTAATAAAATCGGCGGGAAAATATAGGTTGTAATCAATACCTTAGACATAATCCGCCCTAATCTTGGAAAAAATCGCACAATACCGTAGGCTGCCATTGCAGAGATCACCGTCGCAATCAAAGTAGTACTAAGTGCAATCATCAAACTATTTTTAATATTGACGATAAAATTTAAGTCATAAATCACATGACGGTAATAATCTAAGGTGAATACTTTCGGCCAGAAACTCGTTGGATCCCCTGTTAGCTCACCTTTGCCTTTTACGGAAGAGATAATGATCCAAACTAATGGGAAAACCGCAATGACCGTCACTACCATTAGGTAAGCATGACAAATAAGATCACCTAGCATTGATTTTTGCTTTTTCATGAGTGAGCTCCTTCTTTTTCCCAACGACTAATGACTTTGAAATAGATGAAACATACAAGTAAGAGGAAAATAAACAGTAATACTGTCACTGCTGAAGAACGCCCTAACATCTTCGTTCCCCATCCCATGTTGTATGCCAAAATAGGAATGGTCATTGTTGAATTTGCTGGACCACCACCGGTCATCAAATAGATGATGTCAAAATTATTGAAAACCCATACTGTTCTAAGTACTACAAGTAGCCCAACAACCACTTTAATATGTGGCAACGTAATATGGCGAAATACTTGCCACGCATTTGCGCCATCAATTCTCGCTGCTTCATATTGTTCCTGTGGAACAGTCTGTAATGCAGAAAGAACATTGACCATAATCAATGGTGCACCAAACCAAATATTGACGAAAACTAAACTAACAAATGCCCACGTACTATCTGATAAAAAGTGAGGTGCGACATCCATCAAACCTAATTTGACGATCACATTTGGTAAATAACCGTACACTCCGTTTAAAATCCATTGCCAAGAAAAAGCAATGACAATGGTTGGAAATGCCCAAGGAATAATCAGCAAAATCTTATATAACCACTGCAAGTGGCGAATACGGTTTAGTGCCATTGCGAGAGAGAAACCGACTAAGATCTGTCCAACTAAAGAAAATACTGTCCATTTAATAGAATTTAAAAAAGCCCACCAAAATGTTGGATCACCTAATACTGCACGATAGTTATCAAATCCGACAAATTTGTAATACGGCATAATTAAGTTTTTATTGGTAAAACTATAAAAAATGCTCGATAAAAATGGATAAACAAACAATGTAGAAACTACTATCAATGCAGGCAGTACAAAAATCCATCGGGTATAGTTTTTTGAAATCACGAACCCTCCCCTTCCCATCATTTGTGGGAATGAAAAACTATCAAATCATTTATGGCTAGAAGGTGGGGCAATTTGCCCCACATTTATTGATTATGGTGCAACCATTTCAAACAACTCATTTAGTTGTTTTTCAGCTTTTTTCGCTGCTACCATCGGATCAGTACCATTTGCAACTATGTCTTGGAACATTGCTTCAATGATATGTTGGTTCGTTAATAATCCACCTTGTACGGTTGGACCATGTTCGTAACCAATTGCAGTTCCTTTATCCACTGCTTCAGCAATGACTTTTTCTGCGTGACTAAATTGTTTAATCATTGGATTATTCGCATAGGCAGGATCACTAGAAATACCTTTTATAGCAGGTAACATTCCTACAGGAACAGATTGTAAGAATTTGATATAACGATCTTTTTGATAAAGCGTTTCGATAAATGCTTTACTAATCTCTGGATGCTTAGAAGTTTTCCAAACAACAAGCGGAATATTTGCCGTTTCTAAGCCACGATCAGGATCATTCGCATGAATTTTTGGTACTGGATAAGCATCAATTTCACCAAGTAATTGTGGTGTATTTGTTTTTACTCCACCAATTTGGAAACCAGAGTTAAAATCAAACGCCGTTTTACCTTGATAATAGAGTGTTGCTTGTTTTAATACATCATAGTTAATTGAATCTTTTGGTGAAGTTTCTTTATACATCTTCACCCAATATTTGATGCCTTCTTGCGCCAATGGGCTAGTAAGATCCGCTTTAAGATCTTTAGTTAACAAACTACCACCACCACTTCTAACATAAAGATTTAAGAATCTTGTCGCAATAAAGTCATTGGTTCCCATTGGTACAGATAAACCATATACTCCGTCTTTCGTTAACACTTTCGCTGCGTGATAAAGCTCATCCCACGTTTTCGGCACTTCAAGGTTATGCTTTTTCAATAAATCTTTGCGAATCCACATTACTTGAGCATGGGAATAAAGTGGTAATGAATAGTTATTTCTATCTACTGTACCTTCACTAATTGCAGCTTTAGAGAATTTATCACGCCCAATCTTATCAATAAGATCATTAATTGGTAATAATGCACCAACATTGATCATTTCTACTACTTGATTTGGTAATGCCGTACTCATATCTGGTACATTGCCAGACGCAAATCCTGTCGTCCATTTAGTGTAAAAGTCATTCCAAGAGAAAGTTTCAATTTTGATTTTTACTTTTGGATGTTCTTTCATAAATTCATTAGCCGCTTCTTGGATAACTTCCAAACGAGGACCTTGAGTAAAGGAGTGCCAAACAGTGATATTACCTGTTAAATCAGCTGCTAACGCATAACCACTAAAAATACTGCTGCTTAATACAACTGATGCGCCAACAGTTAAAAGACTTTTCAATTTCATACAATGCTCCTTATGAAAGAAAATTAGAGAAGAGATTGTTCAGTTTCAGGATCAAAGAAATGCGCTCTTTTCATATCGAATGCGAGAGTAATACTTTGTCCCATCTTAATTTGCTGTCGAGAATGTACGATAGCTTTAATGCTCTGCTGTCCCACATCAAGATGCACAATATATTCAGCACCTAACAACTCAGCGACATTCACTGGTGCTGTAATCATCGCTTTTTGGTAGCTACCTAAAAGTAATGGTTCATTTGAAATATTCTCAGGACGAATTCCCAAAATCACCATTCTTCCATCCCAACCGTTATGTTCAAGTGCCGCATACATATCGTCTGGAATACTAAAACTATGTCCATCTTCCGTAACAAAATTACCTTGTTGAATACGTCCATGTAAAAAATTCATTGTCGGTGCACCAATAAAACCCGCAACAAATAAGTTATTAGGATGATCATAGATTTCTTTTGGTGAGCCAATTTGTTGCACAACACCTGCACTCATTACGACAATTCGATCAGCCATCGTCATTGCCTCTGTTTGATCGTGAGTTACATAAATCGTTGTCGCATTTAATTGAGTATGAATACGGATAATTTCCGCACGCATATTACTGCGCAATTTTGCATCCAAATTAGATAAAGGTTCGTCCATTAAAAAGACTTTCGGTGAACGCACAATAGTCCGACCAAGTGCAACACGCTGTCTTTGTCCACCAGATAGTGCTTTTGGTTTACGATCTAATAGTGACTCTAGACCTAAAATTTTTGCGGCTTCTTTAACCTTGCGATCGATTTCAGCCTTATCCACCTTACGCAGTTTTAATGCAAACGCCATATTTTCATAAACAGTCATGTGTGGATAAAGCGCATAAGATTGAAAGACCATCGCAATATCTCTATCCTTTGGTTCAACGTCATTAACCAAACGATCATCAATATAAAACTCCCCTTCAGAGATATCTTCTAAACCAGCAATCATTCTTAATGTTGTTGATTTCCCACAACCAGATGGACCAACTAAAGCAATAAATTCTTTATCAGCAACTTCTAAATTGAAATCTTTTACTGCTTCAAAACCATTGCTATAACGTTTGTAAATATGACTTAACGATAGTGTTGCCATAAGCCTTCCTTTTTTATTTGTTGCTTATTTATTGACTGACAAGTCACTAAAAATAAGCTACCATTTATACAACTTAGAGATAAGACATCTGATGTCTAAAACTTAGAGATATGATGTCTTATTTTGCTTAAATTTTCTGCGATAAAGATCACAAAAATGAAAAAATCAACAAAAAAAGCTACAAATCTGGCATTACAAGAAGAGATCAAACAACTGATCTTAGATAAAGGATTAAAAGCAGGCGACCTTATGCCCACTGAAAATGAGCTAATGACATTATTAGATGTAAGCCGTTCTAGTTTGCGTGAAGCCGTTAAATCATTGGAAGCATTACATATTTTAGATATTCATCATGGTGTAGGTACTTTTATTAGTGAATCATCATTAACCCCAATGATTCAGAGCCTAGCTTTCCATACTCAATTACAACTACAAGACAACATCAAATATTTATTAGATATATTAGATGTACGTGAGATTTTGCAATATGGCTTTGCACCATTGGCTATTGCTAAAATCAGCGATCAAGAAGTAGAACAATTACAGCAACTTAGCTTGCAGATGAAACAACAAGCTCGTGATGGTCAATATGCGTATGACGCCGAATATCAAATTCATCTGCAAACATATAAATCCATCAAAAATACCTTACTTTCTCAGTATCTTGATGCTTTCTGGCAAATATTCCAAATGCAAGAGGATAAACTCCCACCTTCTCCATTTACTCCAACAGAAATTGCACTAAGCTATCAAGAATGGGTAGATGCTGTTGAAGCGAGAGATATTAATCGTTTCCAACATACTATATTGATTTATTTTCGCCATCTACGCCAACGTATTAGTCAATAGGAGGTTATCACAATGAAGATGATTAATGTCGCCTTAGTAGGTTGTGGTTTCTTTGGGCAGCAACTTGCAACTGTATTCAATAAATCTCCTTTTAAATTAGTAGGGGTCACCGATCTACAAATCAGTTTAGCGCAAGATCTTTCACTAAAATATGATGCTACTGCTTATGCTGATTTATCAAGCTTATTAACCCAACAACACGTTGATTTAGTATTAATCGCCACGTACAACCATAGTCACCGACAAATCGCTGAACTCGCATTGCAAAATGGTTGTGCAGTTTTTATCGAAACTCCGTTCACTATTAATCCAATAGATGCTGAAGCATTGATTCAGTTAGCAAAAGAGAAACAATGCCCGATCTTTGTTGGACATTGCTTGAGAGTCTTACCTGGTTTACAACAGGCAAGACAGATTATTCAACAACAAATTCTAGGAAAAATTACTGTTGTACGTGCCAATCGACAACGTTGGTTAGATCCAATTTTTCAATCTAATTGGTGGAAAAATGATATTCAACTCACTGGCGGTAAGTTATTCCATGAAATCCATGAGTTAGACCTTTTAGGTTGGTTAGTCGGTGAAGTAGCGAATGTTTTTGCTCAATCAACCAATCGTGCACATTTAGAAACACCAGATCATCATGATGTTATTCAGTTATTGCTACAATTTAAAAATGGTGTCTATGGTTCTCTGGAAATGGGATCAGCCTATCATCTGTTTAAATGGGACATCATTATCCATGGCGAGCTTGGTTCAATGTTGATTAATTTCTTTACTTCGAGTGTTACCATTTCTTTTGCTAATGGTCATCGTCAACAGTTTAATATGTATGACGAATTCGAGGCTGATTTATCGTTACGTGAAAGTAGTAAAGGTATTCAAAAATATGGTCAACCTAATGAACGTTGTCCTTACTGGTTGACTCGTGCTATTGAATTGGAAGCCGAAAGTGTCTTAGCTCACTTACAGCAAGAACAACCAAGCGTACTATGTGAATTACCAGCAAGAGCTATTTGCATAGCTAATGCAGCAACACAATCCATCAAAAACAAGGAGCTAATTTCTGTCACTTATTGTGAAGAATAATTATAAACAAAGCTGCCATCAGAGAGTGATGGCAGCTTTATCTTATATCAATGAGCTATCAGAATTAATAAACGCCAACCACAATGGCAATAAAAATCCACATTCCGACGTAATTATTATTAAGAAATGATTTAAAACAGGCTTCGCGAATTCGGGTTTTGGTCATTTTACATTGATAAATAAAATGGGCAGCTGCGATTGCCAGCACAATAAAATAGCCTGTATTTAATTGTTGCGCATAACCAAGGTAAATCAGCAATAACAGCGTAATCAACTGTAGCAACGCAATGATTTTATTATCATACTCAGCAAAGAGAATAGCTGTTGATTTTACACCGATCCGTAAATCATCATCCCGATCTACCATTGCATATTGCGTATCGTAAGCAATTGTCCAGGTTAAATTCGCTAAGAATAAAATCCAGCAATCTAATGGTAAAGCTTCCACTGTAGCGCCATAAGCCATCGGAATTGACCAACCAAATGCTGCACCTAAAAAGAGTTGTGGCAAATGGGTATAGCGTTTCATAAATGGATAAATAAACGCTAGCAAAACCGCAATAACGGATAAGGCTATCGCATAAAAATTTAATTGTAAGACTAATAAAAACGACAAAAACACTAAAGTTACAAACAGGACTTTAGCTTCTGTTTCTGAAACGGCGCCTGTTGCCAATGGGCGGCGGTTAGTCCGTTTTACTTCACCATCAATATGTCGATCTGCATAGTCATTAATGACACAACCAGCAGAACGCATAAAAACAACACCTAAGATAAAAATCACCAACACTTTAGGATCGGGAAAACCGTTATTTGCTAACCATAATGCCCATAATGTTGGCCATAATAAAAGAAATGAACCTATTGGATTATCTAAGCGCATTAATTGCACATAGCTTGGCCATTTACTGAACTTCATAAATTCTGTCATACTTGGCTAGGACAAACCTTCACAACTAAATTACTATTTTCTACTAATGATGACATCTCTCCTGGCAGAGGACGATCCGTAAACAGATAATCAAACATCGTAACTGGCCCTAAACGCACCATCGCACGACGTGAAAATTTGGAATGATCTGTAACTAAAATACTGGTTCTTGAGCTCTCAATAATGGTACGTTTTACTTGCACTTCGTGGTAATCATAATCTAATAAAGAACCATCGTGATCGATTGCACTAATGCCCAAAATACCAAAATCTAAGCGGAATTGGGAAATAAATTCCATTGTGGCTTCACCAATAATACCGCCATCTGGGCGTAATCCACCGCCAGCAATAATAATCTGGAAATTCTCTTTATCCATTAAAATATGCGCGGCATTCAAATTATTAGTCACAATACGCAAATTTTCATGATTTAATAAAGCGCGTGCTACGGCCTCAGCGGTAGTACCAATATCAATAAATAAAGAGGAGCCATTAGGAATTTGTTGAGCAACACATTTCGCCACCCATTCTTTCTCTTCGCATAATAATGTCTTACGAGAAGCATAGTCACTGTTTTCTGAAGTAGATGGTGAGGCTGCTCCGCCATGGTGACGACGAATTTCATTTCTCGCCGCTAATTCATTTAGATCTCTACGAATGGTTTGTGGACTGACATCTAATTCAGCAACTAACTCTTCGGTACTGATATAACCGTGTAATTTCACTAATTCAATAATACGGTTATGGCGTATTGCTTGTTTCATAACTACCTCACATAGTGTGACTATTCCCTGTAATTCTACTAAAAATCAGTATCTTTTCATTAAATTTTTGTGAAAAATCATTGGGATTTATGTTTATTCCATAAAATATCGAACCCTGCTAACAAGCATCCACTAATTAATCCTGCAATATGTGCACTATTTCCCATCGATATGCCCAATAACGGTGAGAAAAAGCCACTAACTATCCCAATAATTAAAAACCAACTAAAACCTGTTGGAATATTAAATTTTCTCAATGGATCAAAATAATTGCTTAACCACACATATCCCAATACTGCATAAACTACTCCTGATAAGCCAAAAAAAGCTGGGCCTGAAGTAAAATATTGAGCAAAACCACTAATCACTCCTGAGAATAGATATAAGAACAGTAGCTTTCCTGTACCTTGATAACGTTCAATTAAACCAGCAAAAATCCACCACCATAATAAATTGAATAATAGGTGAGCTAAAGACAGATGCACTAAAGTATGGGAAAGATACCGCCAAAATTCAGCTGTTTGAAACGGCAATTCAGGAAAATGAAAATAGGCAAAAACCTCATTACCCGCTATTAAGGTTAATCCATAAATAGCCACACACAATAAGGTAATGAAAAAAGTAAATTTTATTGCCAATAAATTACGCCAATGTAATTGCCTATAAACATTATGAATAGGCCGAAAGAGTTGAGCAAATGATAAAGTTGTACCGTTTTGCCATTCTGCTTGACTAAATTGTGCTGCAGCTGGGTTTTGCATAAACTGTGCGGCAATATCTTGAACTTGCTTAATCACGTCAGGTTCATCATTCAATAAATAGAGATGAAAATATTCGTTCTCTTGCTGAATCTGAATTTGATACTGATATTGTTGTTGAATAAATTGTTGGAATCGTCTTGCGAGTTCTAGTTGTGTACTACTGAAAAGATAATGCATTCTGGGTAATCCTAGAGGTTAATCATAAAATCCGTTATACTGCCGTTCACCATTCTTAATCAATAATGTTTTATGCGCAAAAAAAATAACTTTCCTGAAGGCTTTTCCAAATTTTCTTGGGCGATTGCCATTTTTTGTATTCCTGCTTTTCTTTGGCCATTATCATTATTACTTTCGCCAAGCTTAAAACTGAACCCAAACCTTTCCGAAGCTGCTTTAACCAATATGTCAATTTTTATGTGGAGTTATCCACTATTACTGTTTATTTTGGCGCGTATTATTTATAAATTACATCAACGCAAACCAAAATTTGCAGCCTATTTGTTAGCAATTTGCTTCGTATTATTTTATCTCGCTGTATTCATCATCGCAGTACGTGGATTTAACTAATTACGACTGTAAAAATTCAATAATCTGTTTGAATGCTGATGCTCTAATTTCATCAGTTTCAAACATGATTTCATGTTTTGCACCAGCAATCTCAACTAAATGAACTGAAGGTGACGAAGCAAATAATTTTTTCACTTTATTAGTTGAAACAATTGATTCTTCACCTGACTGTAAAATTAACATTGGCATTTGAATTTTTGGTGCTAAATTTGGCAACTTTTTAAAAGCAATAATGATGCGATGAACCCAACCAAAAGTTGGCCCGCCTAATCTAGCTTCTGGGTGTTTTGCCACCATCTGATTCATAAAATCCAATCGCGCTTTACTATGCGTTAAATCGGTTGTGGCAATATTGGCAGGCTTATAAGGGCCCTTCGTGAAAATATAACGACCAGAAAATCCAAATAACACCATCAACATCACAACAATTTCATCTCTTAATGCAGTTTCTTCTCGTAAACCTAAAAATGGGGAAGATAAAATAACTTTATCAATATGATGCGGATAAGTTGCTAAATAATAGGTTGCTAATAATCCTCCCATAGAATGGGCAAACAAAACCTGTTGTTGATACTGTTTTTGTTGTAATACTGTCTGAATGACCAAATCCATGTCATCGATATAGTAGCGGAATTGATCAATATAGCCTTTATGTTTATCTGCTAACAAGCGATCTGAGAAACCTTGCCCTCTATGATCAAATAATAAAACATCATAACCTTGCTGATAAAAGTCATAGGCAATTTCACTCCATTTGGCGATATTCTCACCTCTACCATTGACTAAAATCATCAACTTAGTGTGATTAATATTTGTGACATAGCGATAAGCTATCTGCTTATTTTGATTACCTACCACATAACAAATAGGAAATGATTCAATAAAAGGAAGTAAGGTATCTTCAACAAATTGATTAAAATGGTCTTCGCGTGATTGGAACATATTTTTAAATTAAATCGTAAAAAAGATAAAGCCACACGACTTTATCTTTTCTGTTTTTATTTCGCAAATAATTTTGTTAGATGGGCTTTATATTCCGCAATATGCTGTTCTACATTTGGATTTTTAATAACATCATTACAAATAAATGTTGGTAACGCAGTAATACCCAAAAACTCATTTGCTTTTCTAAAATGCAAATAAACGCCATCAACTCCTTTGCCTTCAAAGAAATCACCTTCACGTTCAAAGGCTTCAATTGGTGCATTCCAAGTTAAAGACAGCATATGTTTTCTACCTTGTAATAAACCGCCTGTACCATAACCTTCTGTTGGATTGACACGATGACGACCATCACTTTGATAAAGTTTACCATGACCAAAAGTAAAAACTTGATCAATATATTTTTTTACAATCCATGGTTCACCCATCCACCAACCAGGCATTTGCCAAATCACAACATCCATCCAAACAAATTTTTCAATTTCTTGTTCAATATCATAGCCAGCATCAATAGTGGTTTCTTTTATTTCGTGTCCTAATGCAACAAGCGTATCCTTTGCAACATTATGCAATGTAGCATTAAGCTGTCCATGAGAATGTCCAAATGATTTGCCACCATTTAGTAATAAAATCTTCATTTTTCTTATCCTTATCAAATATTTACTTAGAGAAACTCTTTTTCTCTCCCAAAAAACAAAACCCGCCTAAAAAGACGGGTCTTTATATTTATCTTCGCAATTCAATTATTTTTTGATGTTTGCTACAACACCTGCGCCTACTGTACGGCCACCTTCACGAATCGCAAAACGTAAACCTTGGTCCATCGCGATTGGGTGAATCAAGCTTACTGTCATCTTGATGTTATCTCCTGGCATTACCATTTCCACACCTTCTGGTAACTCGATTGTTCCTGTTACGTCAGTTGTACGGAAATAGAATTGTGGACGGTATCCTTTGAAGAATGGAGTATGACGACCACCTTCTTCTTTTGATAATACGTATACTTCTGCTTCGAAATCTGTGTGTGGGGTGATTGAACCTGGTTTCGCTAATACTTGACCACGTTCGATTTCTTCACGTTTGGTACCACGTAATAACGCACCAATGTTTTCCCCAGCACGTCCTTCGTCTAATAATTTACGGAACATTTCTACACCAGTTACGGTTGTCTTCGTTGTATCTTTGATACCTACGATTTCAACTTCTTC
>NZ_JTJL01000037.1 GCF_001678495.1 Gallibacterium salpingitidis | reverse complement strand
CGTGTCCCGGACAGTCAACATGTGCATAGTGACGAGTCGCTGTATCATATTCAACGTGTGAAGTGTTGATGGTGATACCACGTGCTTTTTCTTCTGGTGCATTATCGATTTGGTCAAATGCACGTGCTGCCCCACCAAAGTGTTTCGCTAATACTGTGGTGATCGCTGCTGTTAATGTTGTTTTACCATGGTCAACGTGACCGATTGTACCCACGTTAACGTGCGGTTTTGTACGTTCAAATTTTTCTTTAGACATGGAAAGTCCCCTAAAAAAAACACGGTTATCGATGGCGTATAACTACCACATTAACCAAAGATAATTACAGGATTTGAATAAAAAGGAAAGAAAAATAGAGGTGGTGCTGATAGGCGGATTTGAACCGCCGACCTCACCCTTACCAAGGGTGCGCTCTACCAACTGAGCTATATCAGCGTGGAGCGGGCAGCGGGAATCGAACCCGCATCATCAGCTTGGAAGGCTGAGGTAATAGCCATTATACGATGCCCGCACCTATATTCATCTGTCCCATCATAAAATGGTGGAGGGAGAAGGATTCGAACCTTCGAAGGCTGAGCCGGCAGATTTACAGTCTGCTCCCTTTGGCCGCTCGGGAATCCCTCCACAACGCTAAATGCTAGTACTTACTTGAAAAGATGGTGCCGACTACCGGAATCGAACTGGTGACCTACTGATTACAAGTCAGTTGCTCTACCTGCTGAGCTAAGTCGGCATTGTTAAGCAAGTGAGGCGTATTATAGGGATCTTTTTTCGTCTGGCAAGACTTTTTTTGAAAAAAAACACGATTTTTTATCGGTAGCCTAAATCTCAAGCAAAAGTTGCTTGTTTTTTACAGTTTCCGTTTAAATTCCCAGCAATCATAATCAAATATCGTCTATTTAATTTTAATAATTTTTTATGAATCTAATCTCTAAAATGCTCACAACACTTTAAAACTCAGGCAAAGCGCAATTAGTCCCTAAACCATAAGTGTTAAACGATGCAACGTTTAGTGTAGGAGGGACCTCTTTCTTTTCAATAAACAGATTAAAAGGTCGTTTACTACTTAAACTCTTAAAAGAAATATAGGGTAAATGGCAAGTGGTAACAATATTTTGATAGCGTAAAACAGTTTGTTCAAAATCTAGATTTTGATGCTTCTTCAACTGCCTACGAGCTAATCGTTCTGCATTGTTTTTTACTTGTACCCGATTATAAATGGCATACCCTTTAATATCGTCTGGAACTTCAAAGATAGGAGAAATATGAACATAATCCACCAGGCGATTAAGCCATTTCCGTATATTTAATTGCTCTAAAGTGATTCGTTCTTGAGCAAATAACCGGATTTTACTACCTAACGCCCCTATTTGCTTAATTTCATCAAAATGGTATTCAGGAAAAGAAACCCCCACATTAACTTTATCTTGATTATCTTTAACTTCAACTAAAGCTAAATGTAACTGCATATAGAGTCTCCCCCATAATTCATACATCCGATAATCAGGATAATCAAACAATGTTAATTCAATGTAATATTTCATCTTTTCTTCCTTGTCTCTATCTCTGTGACATAAGCCAGCCCTTTTTTTCCTAAATAAAAGGACGAAACCGCAGCATCATCAATTTTCTGTTTCAAATCTTTAGCACGTTCTTCAGAAATATCTAAATGAATAGTAAGGACTCCATCGGTTTTAGTCAGCGAATGATGAATCTCACCTTCTCCTTTTTTGCGTTCCACCCAAAGATAAGGATTACCCCAAATCAGTTTTTTCTTACCTGTGGTATATCTATCCATAAAATCTTTCTTGGTAAAACCACGTTTGGAAATGCCGCTTAATCCGCCGGATTTTGTTAAAACGTCAGTCAAATCATACTGTTTTCCTAAATGAAGTAACTGTAAATACAATGCCGATGTATAAAGCGTAATCGGTGTAAGTTGTCCTTTCGCTGTTAATTTATAATCAACATCAGGAAAATTTTTCTTAAAAACGTCTAGGCATTGTTCTATACGATCAGAAACATCCACAGCTTTAGTACTGTTCAAGGCTTCCAGTTGTTGGATAACCGTTAAAGGATCCAGATCTAAATGATTGCAAATAACATGATAGTTTTCATCTAAAATAAAGGCTATGGTTTGATCCAAGTCTAGCCATAAAATTCCCCACAATCGGGATGAATAGTCTGATTGAAAGATAGGATCCTGTGCTTTGATCATTCCAGTAAATGCATTTTGATCCGTACTTCCCGACATATTTCGCAGATAAACCATTTCATGATTGATACATTCGTTACGATCCTGAATATCTTCATCACGAAGAATTTGTTCAATATCCTTGAAATAATAATTAGGATCTTGACGAGCCTGATACAATTTACGTTGATCGCCAATGAGCCTATTTAGAATTCCCATCACTGTATCTTTAGTGACAGAACAATTTTTAAAATTCCCTACTGTTTTCAAAGTGGTCATGGACGCAATAAAATTGCGTCCATTTTTTGGTAACGATTCATTATTTGAACCGTCTAGAAATGAATTTCGCCATGATGATGCATATTCAATAGTAATTTGCATATTGAGTTACCCCCCCCCCATCAGCCTTTCGCCTCAAAATAGATAGCATAATCACTCAAGGCTTCAGGATTGACCTGTTCAGGATGACGTTTAATCCGCATCATTTTATTGCTGTCGTTATAGTCTACTTCTACCGTATCAACATACATATAACCTTTGGCTTGACGGATACTCAAATCTCTCAGCATATTCAGAGTTTCCTGTATCAAAATATCCACTGCAACTTGATCTAATAAAATACCGACCTCACCTTCCTGGAAAATTGTGCCTTTGCGGACATAATTCGCATGGAAAACGGCTTTAGGATTTCTGGAAGGATCTAAACTTTGAATAAAGTCCTGAACACGTTGAGCAATTTTTTCTCCTTCACCTTGTTTGATAATCATAGCGGCGCGATCAAATTTTTTATCCAAAGAAATAAATTGTAGTTGTTCGATACTGATTGAACCGTAAGCAGTATATTTAGTATCACCGAACGTTGTTTTCGAGAAGAATGAATTGCTGACTTCTTCACCATCTTTATTTTTCTCTTTTGCTTTCGAACCAGAACGTCCCAGTTGTTCAAAATTACCGTTACCTAACTCATCAACAAAATCAGTAATTAAAAGAGCACTAGTTCTTTTACACTGGCTGGACGGCACTACATAACCACGAATTAAACCTGTGATTGATGCTAAAACATCCAGTAAATTATTATCTTTAGCATAGTGCAAATCATAAGCCTGATCTCTAAATAAATGATGGCGAATACAGTTTTGACTAATATATAAAGGTGTTTCAGTAAAATTAATATCAGAAACTTCTTTTTTAAATTTAAATCCTGTATCTTCTTTCACTTTACCAGTTAAATTACTGTAGCCGCGTAATTTCGGTAACGTATGATTATCAACCATTCGACCATTATCACCGGTTAATGTTGTCGGGCCATTCCAATTAACTACGCCATAACCAAAAGCTGTAATTTTGAAATCGACACTTTTAATACCATTAATTTTTGCCATCACTTATTCTCCTCTGGCTTGATTTAAATTTGAAAGATCATCAATAGATAAAATACCGATAGATTGTTTTTCACATATAGCATAATACATTGCATGTGGATAACGGACATCCATTCCACCGATCCGATTTAGATCATCTTCAGTATAACTGAGATAAATTGGATAATGCGCATCACGAGCATAGTTTTCTAACACCATTTTTCGTAAATTTTGTTGTCGTTCTTTGATACCGTTCGTTGGACTGTCCGGATCTATATTGTGGTGCTTCTGTGCCATAAAGTCGATTAATCCTGTGTTTTGAATAGTCGACAAAGATTCTGTCATATAATCAAAATACATGTGATCCGATGTTGGAATACTGCAAGCATACTGATTCACAAATTCAGGAGCAGAAAAATCATCAATATTTAATAGCGCCGCTTGAACAAAACGACTATCACCACGTAAAGAATTTTTACTGATTTTAGCAATCTCGGTTGATGCTTTATTTGTGACAATTTTAATCGGTTCAGTAATTTTACTACTAAGCACAACTATACTATGTAAAATAGCCTGTAGTAAATCCTGTCTCAATAATTTCAAACAGGATTCATTGTGATGGAAATCTTTATAAATTCGATAAATTTCTGGTAATGTAAAACTATTATCGCCAATCTTATCCATCAAATAATCTGACCATACTTTTGCAGATTGTAACTGATATAATTTAGCAAGAAATTTTGCAGAAGCACCAATCTGTTTGCCTCTTTGTATATCTTCAGTAATGGCAATTTGCATGACATTCACATTTTGATTCTCACCGAAACGATCTAATCGTCCTAATCGCTGTAATATATTTTCAGCCGAACTCATTTCAGAAAGCATATGATTGCAACTGATATTTAATGAAGCTTGAACGATTGGACCGCTCCGTAAAACACGATATTTTTGTGTACCTTGCTGTTTAAAGCTTTCGTATATATCTTGAAATATTTGTTTCTTATCACCACGTTTAAATTTGGAATGAAATAGGATGCTATTCTCATTTTTTTGTTGATAAATAAAACCGAGTTGAGCCTGTTTCGCAGTATTACTGATGATAAATGTTTTATTGTCATACGCAGCATAAAAAGGATTATTTTGAAGTTTTTTTTCATCATAATTGATAAAATTAATTTTATATCGGCTCGGATTAAAGGATTCCATTTCAACGACATCATAGTCTGTTTTTATATTTAACATTTCTTTTAAATAAAGATAATGTGGTGTAGCTGATACTAATAGTGTATTTATTTCTCCTATTTTTCTCATTTGTTTATTTTTAATTAATTCTGCAAACAATAAGTTAAAGATATCCATATTGATATATTCATGAAACTCATCAAAAATAACATGAGAATTCATAAATGGAATTAAACTATCAATTTTTGTATGAGAAACAATCGCTTTGAAAATTTGATCTATAGTTGTTACTACAATATCTGCAGAGAAATAACTCTCTTCTTTTGTCGGTGTATCCCATGAATTAGTAAATTTAAATTCTCCGGTAAAGATTTCAATGTGAGCATCAGGTAAATAGGATGTGGTTAAATCTGTAAAAATGCCCTGACAGATTTGTACACGAGGGCAAATCCAAAAGATTTTTTGTGCATTTTTTAATTTCGCCCATTCCAAGGCAATTCTAGTTTTACCACAACCAGCTGCCCCGGCAAGAACAGCAACATTTTCAATTTTTGTCAGTTCCAATGCCACTTCATTTTGTTTTTGTGTCCGTAAGCTATCCGGAAAAGACATTTGTTCCAAATGTGATTTTAATGAAGAAATTTGATCGATATTCTGCTCTGAAAGTTCATGCAACCTTTGCTGTTGAATATAAATATCTAAATCTTCCGCAGTGAGTGCGGAAATAATACGATCAGCACTGATTATACAAGCACGTAGAATATTATGTAGGGCATTTTTTTGAATATGCTTTGTGCAGTCGAATACGTTTGATATGTTTTGACTATAATCTTTAAAAGATGGAAAGCTACTGTCTTTCTTGGCGTAACAAAATTCTTCCAGAGTGTCTTGTAAATTATCAATAGATAAGGATTTAAATTTTTCATGGATTTTCAATGAGTCATCATACTTTTCTGAAAGATAGCTGACCTGTTTTAAAACTTTCAAAGTATCTTGCAAAAATTTTTCGAAATTATCCTGTCCTAAATTTTTAGAAAAAATATTATAAATATCAACGAGTGATTTGAATTTGTCATTTTTTCTATAGGGTTTGGCATGATGCCAATAAACGGTATGTTGCATAGCTTCTTTTTGTGCAACATTTAAAAAGGTCATATACTTTTCGAATAGGAAAAACCATAATAAAGAGATTTCATTATGTCGAGGGTGGTTTTCAAAGGAAAACTTTTTATCATTAATATGTTGTCCATCATCATTGGAATTGATTTGTTTCTTTTTTCTAACCCATGTTTGAAAGTGTGGATCACATTTACCCAAATCATGAAAACTGGCCGCGAGAAAAACCGTATTTTTTATGCCTTGATATTCATCATTATCAACAGATTGTTCAAATAATCGGGTAGCCAAATATCCTACTGCAAATAGATGTTGAGCTAAAGGTTGTAATTGAGTATTCGCATAGAAAATATATTGATTATTTTCTGTTTGTATACTGTCCATAGATATATCCTCCTCAAAAGAAAATCTTTAAAAACCACAATAATACTACTAGAGCTTATTACCATACTACACAATAAACTTTGCCTTTTCCTTTCACTTTTTATAACATACCGCCATAACATCTCTTTTCATCTCATAAGAAGGACGTTGTGAGCACTCAATCTATAAATACTTTTTCCCCATTCTTAATTTTTGAACGTGAACAATGGGCAGAATTAAGAAAATCAGTGCCACTCTCTCTTACAGAACAAGATCTCAAACCGTTATTGAGTTTTAATGATGAGCTGTCATTAGATGAAGTACGTTCTATCTATTTACCGCTGGTGCGTTTACTTAACTACTATATAGAAGAGAATTTAAAACGACATACAGTCATTGAGCGTTTTCTTGGGATTGATAAACCAAAAGTACCTTACATTATTAGTATTGCGGGAAGTGTTGCAGTTGGTAAAAGCACTACCGCCCGTATTTTGCAAGCATTATTAACCGAAGCAAATCGTAAAGTTGATTTGATTACTACGGATGGTTTTTTATATCCATTAGAGAAATTAAAACAGCAAGATTTACTCAGTAAAAAAGGCTTCCCTGTTTCATACGATACGCACGCTCTCATTCAATTTGTATCAGATATAAAATCTGGTAAAGAACAAGTTAAAGCCCCCGTCTATTCACATCTAACTTATGACATTATTCCAGGACAATATACGGAGATAAATCAACCCGATATTCTGATTATTGAAGGGTTAAATGTGTTACAGCGTGGACATAAAGCACATAATTTGTTTGTCTCTGATTTTGTTGATTTCTCAATTTTTGTGGATGCTGAAGAGAGCTTATTAAAAAATTGGTATATCAAACGTTTCCTAAAATTCCGTAAAGGGGCATTTGCCGATCCAAACTCTTATTTCCATCATTATGCACAACTGTCAGAACCTGAAGCGATTAAGGTTGCTTCTAGTATTTGGGACAACATTAATGGCGTTAATCTACACGAGAATATTTTACCAACTCGTGAACGAGCAAGTCTGATCTTAGTAAAAGGTGAAGATCACGCCATTAATACGGTAAAACTTAGAAAATAATTAAACAGAGGTAATAACCTTAATCTGCCATTGGTGATGTTGTTCAAGCACCCTAAATAACAAATCAATATTCGGATGCTTACCTGGATTTTGTTTTGCTTCTGTGCAATGTTCCGCAAACCAAATTAATCCTTGTTGTGCTGATTCTTGATTTAACATACCTGAAAATTTTTGTGCTAAAGCATTATAAATCCGTAAAGAACCTAACTTACCTGGAACTGCTGGGATGGTATGTTCTAGCTCACCTCTTTCATTCACAATATCAATTTGGCGAATATCATCAATAGGTGGCAAAGTCAGTAAAATCTGTTGAAAATTCATATACAATTTCTTCCATATTAATAAAGATTTTAGGGTTTTATTATGCCGATTATTTTAGCTGCGGAAAATGTTGTTTTTCAGGAAAAAATTCATTATCCCAATCTTACGATTCCAGAGGGAAAAGCAACTTTCTTACAAGGGCCAAGCGGTTGTGGGAAAAGCACCTTACTTCATTTATTTAATGCTACTTTACCTTTAACACAGGGAAAAATACTGTACCGAAATCAAAACATCCAACATTTAGATAAAATTCAACTACGCCGAGAAATTCTACTCGCTTCACAGCAACTGTATCTTTTTTCAGGATCTATTCTGGAAAATTTTCGACAATATCACCAATATCGTGAAAGTGTATTACCACCAACATCCGAATTAGAGCATTATTTGGCACTTTGTTTAGTTCCTTTTTCTTTAGAACAACAGATTGATAAATTGTCAGGTGGTGAGAAACAGCGAGTTTTTCTCGCTATTGCTTTAAGCTTAAAACCTACCATTTTAATGTTAGACGAACCTACATCAGCATTAGATGCCAAAACAGCAAATCAAGTCATGCAAAATTTAAAAAATCATTGTCTGCCTAAAACAACATTGATAGTGATCAGTCACGATCAAGCACTAACGCAACATTATGCCGATCATATCGTTTATTTACATAAGGAGGGGCACAATGAATAATGTTGCCGAAATTCACCTATTTAATTTTAGTCTGGTCTATCTTTTATTATTGATTGTGTTATTCATTATGAAAAAGTGCCAGATTAACCAATCTAAATTGCTTTTTATCGCTAGCTTACGTATGACATTACAATTAATTATTGCTGGCTTTGTATTAACCTATATTTTTCAAAATCCGCATCCAATTTTTACTATTTGCTATTTATTAGCGATGATTATTTTTGCAGTGCATCGTGTATTGTCTAAAAATCCTAACCTTAATCGCCACTTTCAATATGCGATTATTGGTTCAATCTCGTTTTCCGGTTTAGCCGTATTAGCATTTTTCATTCTAGTCGTAGTCAAAGAAAACTTCTTCCACCCACAATATGTGATTCCATTAAGTGGAATGATTATGGGTAATGCAATGACGGGCGTAAACTTAGGCGTGAAAACATTTCGAGAAAGCCTTGCCAGTGAAAAACAACGTATTGAAACATTACTTAATTTCGGCGTTACTCCGCCACGCATCTTAACGCCATTTGTCAATCAAGCCTTAGAAAGTGCACTATTACCAACACTAAATTCTATGGTTGGTATGGGGATTGTTGCATTGCCCGGATTGATGACAGGACAAATTCTATCCGGTACTTTACCTAGCACTGCTATTCTTTATCAAATTGCTATTATGATTGCGATTTGTACTGCCGTCTGTCTTTCCGTATTTGGTTCGCTCTATTTTGGTTATCGTTCGCTCTATAACAAAGATCAACAAATGACTTGGTAACAAATAACAAAATAGTGGAGATTGTTAGTTTAACAATCTCCTTTCTATTCTCTGATTGAGATAAATTTCTAATTACTGTAAACTATCATCCCGTCTTGATACTTGCGTATCTCTTAATCTTAGATTTCCACTCACTTTTTATTAAATAGGCATAAACAATGGCAACCAATTATATTTTTGTCACAGGCGGTGTCGTTTCTTCTTTAGGTAAAGGCATCGCTGCGGCGTCGCTTGCAGCTATTTTAGAAGCTCGTGGGCTAAACGTTACCATGATGAAACTTGATCCTTATATTAATGTGGATCCAGGTACAATGAGTCCTACACAACACGGTGAAGTATTTGTTACTCAAGATGGTGCAGAAACCGATCTTGACCTTGGACATTATGAGCGTTTCATTCGTACCAAAATGACTAAACGTAATAACTTTACTACGGGTAAGATCTATTCTGAAGTGTTACGTAAAGAGCGTCGTGGTGATTATCTTGGCGCCACTATTCAGGTTATTCCTCATATTACTAATGAAATCAAAGCTAAAGTTATCGAAGGTGCTGCTGGACATGATGTTGTGATTGTGGAAGTCGGTGGAACCGTAGGTGATATTGAGTCATTACCATTTTTAGAAGCGCTTCGTCAGCTTGCTGTACAAGTTGGTCGTGAAAGAACCTTATTTATGCACTTAACTTTGGTGCCATACATCGCTACTGCTGGGGAAGTGAAAACCAAACCTACCCAACACTCAGTAAAAGAATTGTTATCAATCGGTATTCAACCTGATGTATTAATTTGCCGTTCAGATCGCATTATTCCACCAAACGAACGTGCCAAAATTGCTTTATTCTGTAATGTACCGGAAAAAGCGGTTATTTCATTAAAAGACGTAAATTCAATCTATCAAATTCCAGCATTATTAAAATCTCAAGGATTAGATGATTTTATTTGCCAACGTTTCCATTTAGATTGTCCTGAAGCCGATCTTTCAGAATGGGAAAATGTACTTTATCAAGAAGCTAATCCTATCGGTGAAGTAACTATTGGTATGGTTGGAAAATATACCGAATTACCAGATGCCTATAAATCAGTAAACGAAGCCTTAAAACATGGTGGTTTAAAAAATCGCTTAACCGTTAATATCAAATATATTGATTCTCAAGATATCGAATCTAAAGGTACCGATTTATTAAAAGGGTTAGATGCAATTCTTGTTCCAGGCGGCTTTGGTTATCGTGGTATCGAGGGTAAGATCCTCACTGCACAATATGCGCGTGAAAACAATATTCCATATTTAGGTATTTGTTTAGGTATGCAAATTGCCTTAATTGAATATGCACGCCATGTTGCAGGAATGAAAGATGCAAGTTCTTCTGAATTTGATAAAAATTGTCCACAACCGGTAATTGGTTTAATTACCGAATGGCAAGATGCTGATGGTAATGTTGAAGTACGCAGCGATAAATCTGATCTCGGCGGTACCATGCGTCTTGGTGCACAACAATGTCACTTAGTTGAAGGCAGCTTAGCTCGTCAATTATATGGTAAAGAAACTATTGAAGAACGCCATCGCCATCGTTATGAAGTCAACAATAAACTACTACCACAAATTGAAAAAGCAGGCTTAAAAGTAACTGGTTGGTCAGCAGATAAGAAATTAGTAGAAATTATTGAAGTGCCAAATCATCCTTGGTTCGTTGCGTGTCAATTCCATCCTGAATTTACCTCAACACCACGTGATGGACACCCATTATTTGAAGGCTTTATCAAAGCAGCCTATGCTTACCAAAAACAACAAAAGAACTAATTCTTAACTTCTTTAAATCTGCACCTTAATAAAATGAGGTGCAGATTTTTTTATGGCTATAATCCGTATCAACCACCATTCTTAATCGAATTAGTCACCATTTTAATGCAATCTATAAATTTTTTGGTTGCTGGTGAAGTCATCTCCATTGAAGGAACTGCAATACCTAAAGAAACATATTGTCTTGGTTCAAAAGGAATTTCGACGATGCTTTTATTCCATTGCGTTGAAATAAGTCTTTGATTAAAGCTAATCCCTAGACCAGCAGCAACCATATTGTATGTTGAAAAGCCATCTTTCGTTGTATAGACCTCATTCATTTTTAATCCAAACCTTGAAATTAACCGATCCTGATCAGTATCTTGTTCAGGTGATGTATGTATAAAGGACCACTGTTCAAGATCTTTGATCGGAAATGAAGATTTCGTTGCCATCGTATGATCTTTCGGTAACCACACAACCATTTCGTCTTCAAATATAGGTTGCCAATCACAAACGACAGTATCCAAAGGTTTCGCACAAAAACAGCAATCGACACTTCCCTCATTTAACCATTTAGCCATTTCTGTATTGCCACCCTCTTGAATCCTAATTTTTATACCAGGAAATAACGCCTTAAATTGTGAAATCACCATTGGCATAATCATCGCAGAAATACTGAAATAACTACCAACCGTAACCGTTCCCTTAATAATTCCTCTAATATCTGAAGCAGCTTGCTTGGCATTACGATGTGCATTCACAATTTCTGTCAATACAGGCATCATCTCTTTTCCATTTTCCGTCAATGACACACCTTTTTTACTACGAATGAAAAGAGGAAAGCCAATTTCATTCTCAAGTGAATTTATCATTCTGGTGATCCCTGATTGCGTATAATTAAGCACTTCTGCCGCCTCTGTCATACTGCCTAATCTTGCTGAATAAATAAAAGCCTCACATTTGATTGCATCCATTGCTTATCCTTACTTATTAATGACATATTGTCATTTATAACATGATATTTTGCCGTTTGCATCATTGATTAAGCTGCTATAAGCTGTGCCGCAATTAAATATCAACATAAGGATCTCAATATGGAAACAACAATGACAAATAAATTATCTTTTGCCTCTGATTATATGGAAGGTGCCCACCCAGATGTTCTTGAGGCAATTATTCAAACGAACCAGCTTTCTACTGTTGGTTATGGTAAAGATGAATTTTGTCGTAAAGCTGAGAAAGAAATTCTTGCTGCATGTAATTGCCCTGATGGTGCAGTACATTTTCTAATGGGTGGTACTCAAACAAATGCAGTCGTGATCAATGCTCTACTTCGTTCTTATCAAGGGGTAATTGCTGCAGAATCAGGGCATATTTTTGTACATGAAGCTGGCGCAATCGAGTTAGGTGGTCACAAAATTCTTACTGCTAAAAGCCATGATGGAAAGTTGAGTGCATTATCAATAAAGCAAGTGATTGATGATTATTATAATGATGCAAATCGTGAGCACACCGTAATGCCCGGTATGGTATATATTTCTCAACCTACAGAGTACGGTACTTTATATTCCTTACAAGAACTAACAGAAATTAGCAGACTCTGTCATCAACACCAATTACCTTTATTTGTTGATGGAGCTCGCTTAGCCTATGCACTTGCTGCTGATAAAAATGATGTCACGTTGCCAGATCTTGCTCGCTTATGTGATGTATTTTACATTGGTGGAACTAAATGCGGACTATTGTTTGGTGAAGCTGTTGTGCTTACTAAAAAAGATCTTATTCCTCATTTTTTCAGTATTATCAAACAGCATGGTGCTCCTCGCCAAAGGAAGACTTCTTGGTGTACAGTTTGATACTTTATTTCGAGATGGTCTATATCAAAGAATTGGCATTCCCGCCATTCACAGTGCAACAAAAATTAAGAAAAAACTTAAAGAATATGGATATAAACTAGTTGTTGATTCACCAACCAATCAAATCTTTTTTATTGCAGACGATAATTTTATTGCCGCTCTACAACAATATGTTGACTATGGCTTTATGGAAAAAATTGATGAACATCATACAATGATCAGATTTGCGACAAGCTGGGCTACTACAGATGAAAAAACAGAGCAATTACTGTCTATCATCGATAAATTAAGTTCTATAGATATTAAATATCAAACTGCTAATTCTTAGATATAAATATCCAGCTACGCAAACGTAGCTGGCTAACCGCTGCTCAATTTATGTTATCGTTATCACGACTGTTTCAACTCACAGCTACGCGAACGTAGCTGGACCAAGCCGACAAAACCGAAGCGAAAAGTACAACGTTTCAACTCACAGCTACGCGAACGTAGCTGGCTATTTTCGTCTAATCAACGCTTTGCAAGATTATTGTTTCAACTCACAGCTACGCGAACGTAGCTGGTCTATTAAATAAAGTACGCGCTGCATTAAATGATGTTTCAACTCACAGCTACGCGAACGTAGCTGGTTAACTGTAGCAACAACTAAAGACAGCACAGAAGTAAGTTTCAACTCACAGCTACGCGAACGTAGCTGGCTACAAGACAAATTCCAATCGCCTTGCCAATCTCGTTTCAACTCACAGCTACGCGAACGTAGCTGGAATGACGTCAAGCACTTTGCCGTCGTTGTCGGTATAGTTTCAACTCACAGCTACGCGAACGTAGCTGGCGCCATACACCAATGCTGCTAGCGCCGTAAAATTGGTTTCAACTCACAGCTACGCGAACGTAGCTGGATGCAAGCCGTTGTTCAATCAACGCTAAATTGGGGTTTCAACTCACAGCTACGCGAACGTAGCTGGTCGTGGTTAATCATCACCACATCTGACATTGACTCGTTTCAACTCACAGCTACGCGAACGTAGCTGGTCCTAATATAAAAAATATATATATAAAACAATAGGTTAGATACACTAATTCGCTAATATTCTTATATAAGGACATTAATTATTTATATAGTAGCACTTTATACTATATCTTAGAATTAACTATCTGATTTTTAAAGAAAAATAAATTTCGCTAACCACCTAGAATGCAATGAGAACCAATGGTTAGCGATTTAATTATAGTAGGAAAACAGAGATAATTATGCGTAATTTATTCTATTTCACTATCAGAGAAACGTTCAATACGAGCACCCAAGCCACGAAGTTTTTCCTCGATATGCTCATAACCACGATCAATATGATAAATCCGATCGACAATAGTTTCACCTTGTGCAATGCAACCAGCGATCACTAAACTTGCAGAAGCTCTAAGATCCGTTGCCATCACTTCCGCACCAGAAAGATGATCTACACCATGACAAATCGCAGTATTTCCTTCTATCTCAGCTTTTGCGCCCATACGAATTAATTCAGGAATATGCATAAAACGGTTTTCAAAGATAGTTTCAGTAATAATGCCAGTACCACTTGCAACCATATTTAATAAGGTAAATTGCGCTTGCATATCTGTTGGGAAACCTGGGTGTGGTGCAGTGCGAATATTCACTGCTTTAGGTCTTTGCCCAAACATATCTAGCGTAATACTATCTTCAGTTACATCAATTTGCGCACCTGCTTCACGTAATTTTTCAATCACAACCTCAAGAGTATTCGCTCTAGTACCAATACATTCAACACGTCCACCAGATACTGCTGCAGCAACAAGAAATGTACCTGTTTCAATACGATCTGGTATGACTCTATGTTCACAACCACCTAAACGCTCAACACCTTCAACGGTAATTGTATCTGTACCTGCTCCTTGAATTTTCGCCCCCATCTTATTTAAAAATTCTGCTGTATCAACAATTTCAGGTTCTCTTGCTGCATTCTCAATGATACTCGTACCTTTAGCTAATACTGCCGCAGTCATGATAGAAATTGTTGCACCAACACTAACTTTATCAATAACAATACGAGTACCTTGTAAACGAGATGAAACAAATGATTTTACATAGCCATCTTCTAAGATAATTTTTGCACCTAATTTCTCTAAACCAGAAATGTGCAAATCAACAGGACGTGCTCCAATAGAACATCCTCCAGGTAAAGAGACTTGTCCCTGATTAAAACGTGCTGTTAATGGTGCTAATGCCCAGATTGAAGCACGCATAGTCTTCACTAATTCATAAGGAGTAACAAAGCTTGTAACGTTGCTAGCATCAATACATACACTTTGTTCACCACACCAATCTGCATTAATACCTAGTTTACGTAAAATTTTTAATGTTGTTTCAATATCACGCAAGCGCGGTACGTTATGCAATGTCACTGGTTCTTCTGCAAGAATAGAAGCAAATAAAATTGGTAATGCTGCATTTTTAGCACCAGAAATATTGACCGTACCTTTTAAGCAAGCTCGCCCATGAACACGAAACTTTTCCATAATAATTCCTATAAATTTCTATTTGTAGCTCAACTATAGCTGAACAATGATAAGTAATGTTTTGACAATCTTTAATTAATACAACTCCCTCATTATGCATTAACACAATGAGGGAGTCATGATTATGTACCTAATTATATACATTTCTTAGAAAAAATCGCTGAGAAACCTTAATTTGTTTTCAACTTATTCCAATATTTTTCATAAATATCAATGGCATCTCCAACATCTTCTTGCAAAATACCTTTCTGTAGCTCTGCAGGTGTTGGGAATAAAGTAACATCATTTACATCTTCTGGTGAGAGTAATGCTTTAACACCTTCATTTGGCATAGAGAAGCCCATTGTTTCGATCACTTCTTTAGCACTTTCTGGTCTAAGCATAAAATCGATAAATTTATATGCTGCATTTTTATGCTTAGCATTTTTAGGAATGGCATAATTATCCATCCAGATAATGGCACCTTCAGCAGGATAAATAAATTGAATATTGGCATTTTCCTTATGAGCCCTAAAAGCCGAACCATTCCAAATCATGCCTAATGACACTTCGCCTTGCAAATAAGGAACATCTGGTGAATCTGAATTGAACGCCAGTACATTTGGTATTAGTTTTTGTAATAGATGATATGCTGACTCGATCTCTGTTGCATTTCTTGTATTAGGAGAAAAACCTTTCAATAATAAAGCAATATGAAAAACCTCACGAGAATCAGCAGTCAATAACACCTTTCCTTTATATTCAGGATTCCATAAATCAGACCAGCTGGTAACTTTTTTTGGATCAATCTCAGCTGCGTTTATACCAATACCTGTTAAACCATATACATAAGGCAAAGAATATTGATTATTTGGATCAAAAGGCTTATTTAATAAATCAGGCGTAATTTGAGAAAAATTCTTTAGCTTACTTTTATCTAATTTCTCTAACATTCCTTCTTTTGCCATCTTACCAATGTAATAACTAGATGGAAAAACTAAATCATACTCACCACCATTGGTCAGTTTCATTTTAGAATACATCTCTTCATTACTTTCAAAAGTTGAGTAAACAACTTCTATTCCTGTTTCTTTGGTAAATTGATTTAATAATGAAGTGGGAATATATTCTGTCCAGTTATAAATATAGAGTTTTTCTGCTAAAAGAGATGAACTAAATAAGATAGGAAAAGAAAGTAAGGTTGTTTTAAATAGTTGAGAAAAAGATAAAAATTTCAATTTTTGAGTCCTCCAAAGCCTGCTTTTATACAGCTAAACAGCGATTAATTAAAAAACTCACTGAGTATAGCAACTTATTGTCGACTTTAAAAATAAAAAACTTTATCAAAGTATAGAAACTTTATTCCAGTTTGTTATTAAAAGGACTAATCCATAAAAAAACTGCACTCAAATGAGTGCAGTTTTTCATAGATAATATAAATGAATATTGAATTATTCTGCCGCTACAGCTGCTTCTTCAGCAACTTGACGATCTACTAATTCAATATACGCCATAGGTGCATTATCACCAGGGCGGAATCCACATTTCAAGATACGAGTATAACCACCCGCACGTTGAGCAAAACGTGGACCTAATTCATTAAACAATTTAGCAACAACTGCGTTGTCGCGAACACGAGCAAAAGCTAAACGGCGGTTTGCAACGCTGTCAACTTTAGCTAAAGTAATTAACGGCTCAACTACACGACGTAATTCTTTTGCTTTTGGCAATGTAGTCTTGATGATCTCATGACTAACTAAAGAACTTGCCATATTACGAAACATCGCTTGGCGATGACTGCTATTACGGTTTAGTTGACGACCACTCTTACGATGGCGCATGACCTTATCCTTCTCAGAAAAATCTTTAACCTATGACCAAACTAGTCTTCAGCAATACTTGCTGGTGGCCAATTCTCAAGGCGCATACCTAGTGATAGCCCACGTGAAGCCAATACATCCTTAATTTCAGTAAGAGATTTCTTACCAAGATTAGGAGTTTTAAGTAATTCAACTTCTGTACGTTGAACTAAATCACCGATATAGTGAATTGTTTCTGCTTTCAAACAGTTAGCAGAACGAACTGTCAACTCTAAGTCATCCACTGGACGAAGTAGAATCGGATCAAATTCCGGTTTTTCTTCTTTGACTTCTGGTTGACGAACATCACGCAAATCAACGAATGCATCAAGCTGTTCTGCTAAAATAGTTGCTGCACGACGAATCGCCTCTTCTGGATCTAACGTTCCATTAGTTTCCATCTCAATAACTAACTTATCTAAGTCAGTACGCTGTTCAACACGTGCTGCTTCAACATTATAAGCAATACGATCGACAGGGCTATAACATGCATCTACCAACAAACGACCGATAGGACGTTCTTCATCGTGTGTGCGTGAAGATGCTGGAACATATCCTCTTCCACGCTGTACACGAATGCGCATATTAATAGAGGCATTTTCATCTGTCAAATGACAAATGATATGATCTGGATTAACGATTTCAACATCACCATCATGAGTGATGTCCGCGGCAACAACAGGGCCAATTCCAGATTTTGTTAGTGTCAGAAATACGTCATCTTTATTCTGCACTTTAACCGCTAGACCTTTTAAGTTTAAAAGTACTTCAAGAATATCTTCTTGAACCCCTTCTTTACTGCTGTACTCATGCAATACACCGTCAATTTCAACTTCAGTCACTGCACAACCAGGCATAGATGACAAAAGAATACGACGTAATGCATTACCCAATGTATGGCCAAAGCCACGTTCTAACGGCTCTAAGGTCACTTTAGCATGGGTAGAGCTAATTTGCTCAATATCTACTAAGTGTGGCTTTAAAAATTCTGTAACAGAACCCTGCATTTTATCCTCTCTTTGCTGTTAAGCCCTATTATTTAGAATAAAGCTCAACGATCAGATGTTCGTTAATGTCTGCTGATAAATCAGAACGTTCTGGAATACGTTTGAAAACACCTTCCATTTTAGCAGCATCGACTTCCAACCAAGTTGGTTTTTCTCTTTGTTCTGCTAATTCTAATGATGCTTTAATACGTGCTTGTTTTTTAGATTTTTCACGTACTGCGATAACATCATCAACAGAAACTTGGTAAGAAGGAATATTCACTACACGTCCATTAACAACGATAGCCTTGTGACTAACTAATTGACGAGCTTCTGCACGTGTTGCTGCAAATCCCATACGATATACAACATTATCTAAACGACCTTCCAATAACACTAATAAGTTTTCACCTGTGTTACCTTTCAAGCGGTTAGCTTCTTTGTAATAGTTACGGAATTGACGTTCTAAAATGCCGTACATACGACGAACTTTTTGTTTCTCACGTAATTGACTACCATAGTCAGATAAACGTGGCTTACGTGCACCGTGTTGACCTGGTGCAGTATCAATTTTACATTTTGACTCAATCGCACGAACACCTGACTTCAAAAATAAGTCTGTGCCCTCACGACGGCTTAGTTTGAGCTTAGGCCCTAAATATCTTGCCATTTTCTTTCTCCAACTATCCTAACACGTCTTACACACGACGTTTTTTCGGTGGACGACAACCGTTATGAGGAATCGGAGTCACATCAGTAATATTAGTGATGCGGAATCCAGCTGCATTTAATGCACGGATTGTTGACTCACGACCAGGACCAGGTCCTTTAACCATAACTTCCAAGTTCTTTAAGCCGAATTCTTTAACCATTTCGGCACAACGTTCTGCAGCAACTTGTGCAGCAAACGGAGTAGATTTACGAGAACCACGGAAACCTGAACCACCTGCAGTTGCCCATGCTAGAGCATTACCTTGGCGATCAGTGATCGTAACAATAGTATTGTTGAAAGAAGCATGAATATGAGCCACGCCATCTACAACTTGTTTTTTTACACGCTTACGCGCACGAACTGGTGTTTTAGCCATTATCATTTACCCCGATTATTTCTTGATCGGTTTGCGTGGGCCCTTACGGGTACGCGCGTTAGTTTTAGTACGTTGACCACGTACCGGTAAGCTACGACGATGACGTAATCCACGGTAGCATCCTAAGTCTAATAGACGTTTGATGTTTAGAGTTACTTCACGACGTAAATCACCTTCAACAGTAAATTTACCAACTTCGTCACGCAGTTTATCAATCTGCTCTTCAGACAATTCGCTGATCTTAACGCTTCCTGCAATACCCACAGCATCACAAATGTGTTGCGCACGGGTTTTACCGATACCATAGATTGCTGTTAAAGCAATTACAGCGTGTTTATGATCAGGAATGTTAATGCCTGCAATACGGGCCACTATGCACTCCTATTTTTTTGATTACCTAAAATCTGGTATGTTGATCTGAAAAGCCCGTTTCAGGATACTCAAACAACATACCGATACACTACAAAAAGAGTCGAGCAGTATACCTACTCAACTAATTCTTTTCAAGAAAAATATATCAATTAACCTTGACGTTGTTTATGTTTAGGATCGCTGCAAAGCACACGAACTACGCCTTCACGTTTAACGATCTTACAGTTACGACATAATTTCTTTACGGACGCACGAACTTTCATTGCTTATCCTTTTTAACTTAAAAGACAATATTATTGTCTTGTCCCTTTAAGGTTTGCTTTTTTCAACACTGATTCATATTGACTTGACATCAAGTGACTTTGAACCTGAGCGATGAAATCCATAATTACCACTACGACAATCAGTAATGATGTTCCGCCAAAATAGAATTGGACGTTCCATGCTGATGTCATAATATACGGAACTAAACATACAAAGGTAACATAAAGACCACCAATTAAAGCTAAACGGGTCATTATCTTATCAATGTAGCGTGATGTTTGTTCCCCCGGTCTAATTCCTGGCAAAAATGCACCAGATTTTTTCAAATTATCCGCTGTATCTCTAGGATTATATTGCATCGCAGAATAGAAAAAGCTGAAGAATATAATCGCTACTGCATATAAAATCAAGTATAAAGGTTGACCTGGATGTAATAACATTGATAAGTCATTTAGCCAGTCTAATCCTTGTCCTTGACCAAACCATTGTGTAATTGTAGCTGGGAACAAAATAATACTTGAAGCGAAGATTGCTGGGATAACCCCTGCCATATTCACTTTAAGTGGTAAATGTGAACTTTGTGCTGCTAACATATGACGGCCTTGTTGACGTTTCGCATAGTTAACAACTAATCTTCTTTGTCCTCTTTCTACAAATACAACAAAGTAAGTTACTGCAAATACAACCACAGCAATTAATAAGAGAACCAACAGATGCATTTGGCCTTGACGAGCCTGTTCAATAGTATGTGCAATTGCCGCAGGTAATCCGGCAACAATCCCTGCAAAGATAATTAAAGAAATACCGTTGCCGACACCTCTTTCAGTAATTTGCTCTCCTAACCACATTAAGAACATTGTTCCTGTTACCAAACTGATAACTGCAGTGAAATAGAAGCCAAATCCTAAATTCGGAACTAATCCAGGCAACATATTCGGTAAACCAGTTGAAATACCAATTGCCTGAATAGTAGCAAGGGCTAACGTAGAATAACGAGTATATTTGCTAATCTTACGTCTTCCAGCTTCACCTTCTTTCTTTAATTCAGCTAATGCAGGATAAACAGACGTCAATAGTTGAATAATGATCGATGCCGAAATATACGGCATGATCCCCAAAGCAAATACTGACGCACGACTCAAGGCACCACCAGAGAACATGTTAAACATATCTACGATGGTACCTTTTTGTTGTTCAATAACTTGAGCCAATACGGCAGAATCAATGCCAGGAACCGGGATGAAAGATCCAATGCGGAATACAATAAGTGCACCTAATACAAACAATAAACGGCGCTTTAATTCACTTGTACCGCTCTGAGTACTTCTATTTTGATACCCCGGTTGTTTAGCCATCTGTTAATTATTCCTCAATTGAACCGCCAGCAGCTTCGATTGCTGCTTTAGCACCTTTAGTCACACGTAAACCACGAACAACTACGCCTGATTTCACTTCACCTGAAAGAATAATTTTAGCGAATTGAATTTCAGCAGGAATTACTTTAGCGTCTTTAAGAGAATCTAATGTAATTTCATTACCAGAAACTTTTGCCAAATCACTTAAACGAACTTCAGCTGTAACAGCTGCTTTCATTGAAGTAAAACCAAATTTAGGTAAACGACGGTATAAAGGCATTTGACCACCTTCAAATCCACGTCTTACACCACCGCCAGTACGTGCTTTTTGACCTTTATGACCACGACCACCAGTTTTACCTAAACCAGAACCAATACCACGTCCTAGACGTTTAGCACTATGTTTAGAACCTTCAGCCGGAGATAGAGTATTTAAACGCATTTATTACTCCTCCACTTTAACCATGTATGACACTTGATTGATCATACCTCTAACTGCTGCAGTATCAACTAATTCAACAGTGTGGTTAAGATGACGAAGACCTAAACCACGTAAAGTAGCTTTGTGTTTTGGTAAGCGACCAATTGAACTACGAGTTTGAGTTACTTTAATAGTTTTAGCCATGATCAATTACCCCAAAATTTCATCAACTGTTTTACCACGTTTAGCTGCTACCATTTCTGGAGATTTCATATTAGCTAACGCATCAATCGTAGCGCGAACTACGTTGATTGGGTTTGTTGAACCGTATGCTTTTGATAATACGTTACGAACACCAGCTACTTCTAATACTGCACGCATTGCACCACCAGCGATGATACCTGTACCTTCGCTTGCTGGTTGCATAAATACGCGAGAACCAGTATGAGTACCTTTAATAGGGTGTTGTAATGTACCTTCGTTTAAAGCCACGTTTACCATATTGCGACGAGCTTTTTCCATCGCTTTTTGGATTGCTGCTGGAACTTCGCGCGCTTTACCATAACCAAAACCTACACGGCCATTTCCATCACCTACTACAGTTAATGCAGCAAAGCTGAAAATACGACCACCTTTTACTGTTTTGGATACACGGTTTACTGCGATTAGCTTCTCTTGCAGTTCACCAGCTTGTTTTTCGATGCTTGCCATCTCAAATTACCTCTATTAGAACTGTAGACCAGCTTCACGAGCAGCGTCTGCTAACGACTGCACACGACCATGATATTTAAAACCAGAACGATCAAAGGCAACTTCTTTAATACCTTTTTCTAAAGCACGTTCAGCAACTAATTTACCAACTACTGCTGCAGCTTCTTTATTTCCAGTATATTTCACTTGCTCACGGATCGCTTTCTCAAGAGTAGAAGCTGTAGCAAGCACTTCTGAACCGTTAGGTGCAATAACTTGAGCATAAATATGACGCGGAGTACGGTGTACTACCAAACGTGTTGCACCTTGCTCTTTAATCATACGGCGTGCACGGGTCGCACGACGAATACGAGCCAATTTTTTATCCATAGTGTTACCCTACTTATTTCTTCTTAGCCTCTTTAGTACGAACCACTTCATCAGCGTAACGTACTCCCTTACCTTTATAAGGTTCAGGACGACGGTAAGCACGAATATCTGCAGCAACTTGCCCGATTAATTGCTTATCTGCGCCTTTCAAAATAATCTCAGTTTGAGAAGGACATTCAGCTACGATGCCTGCTGGTAAGGTATGCTCAATTGGATGAGAATATCCTAAACTTAATGCAAGCACATTACCTTTGATTTGTGCTCTATAACCAACACCAACCAATTGTAGTTTTTTAGTGAATCCTTCAGTAACACCAATAACCATTGCATTTACTAATGCTCTCGCTGTACCAGCTTGCGCATCTGCACCAGCGATTTCTAGACGTGGTGAGAAATGTAATGCATTGTTATCAATTGTAACTTCAACTGCTTTATGAATGTTGCGAGTTAACTCGCCAGTTTTACCTTTTACTGTTAATAGCTGTCCGTCGAGTTTTACCTCTACACCGGCAGGAATATTAACAGGTGCTTTTGCGACACGAGACATTTTCCTACCTCACTATTAAGCTACATAACAAATGATTTCACCGCCCAATCCTGCTTGACGTGCAGCACGGTCAGTCATAACACCTTTAGACGTAGAAACAACAGCAATACCTAAACCACCTAATACTTTTGGTAATTCGTCTTTACGTTTATAAATACGAAGACCAGGACGGCTTACACGTTGAATAGTTTCTACAACAGGTTTTCCTTGGAAATATTTTAAAGTGATTTCCAATTCAGGTTTTACACCTTCAATAATTTTAAAGCTATCAATGTAACCTTCTTCAGCTAGAACGTTGGCAATTGCCACTTTTAGCTTGGATGAAGGCATGTTGATCGCGATCTTGTTCGCAGCTTGACCGTTACGAATACGAGTCAACATATCTGCTATTGGATCTTGCATGCTCATGTGTCTTTACTCCCATGATTCCAAAATAAAGTGGTATATTACCAGCTTGCTTTTCTAAGGCCTGGAATTTCTCCACGCATTGCTGCTTCACGAACCTTAATACGGCTTAAACCAAATTTACGCAATACACCGTGTGGACGGCCTGTCTGACGGCAACGATTACGTTGACGAATTGGACTAGAATCGCGTGGTAAAGTTTGTAATTTTAACACTGCACTCCAGCGTTCTTCGTCAGAAGAATTAACATCAGAAATGATTCTTTTTAATTCTTGACGTTTTGCGTAATATTTTTCAGCTAACTCAACACGTTTTACATCACGTGCTTTCATTGATTGTTTTGCCATTAGAACCTGCCTTATTTACGGAATGGGAAGTTAAAGGCAGCAAGTAGTGCTTGACCTTCTTCATCAGTTTTCGCAGTAGTGGTAATAGTAATATCTAAACCACGTACACGATCCACTTTATCATAATTGATTTCAGGGAAGATGATTTGTTCACGCACACCCATGCTGTAGTTACCACGACCATCGAAAGACTTCGCATTTAGACCACGGAAGTCACGGATACGTGGAACAGCAATAGAAATTAATCGTTCAAAGAATTCCCACATACGCTCGCCGCGTAGGGTTACTTTACAACCGATCGGATATCCCTGACGAATCTTAAAGCCTGCAACAGATTTGCGAGCTTTAGTGATTAAAGGTTTTTGACCGCTAATTGCTGCTAAATCTGCTACTGCATTATCTAGCAATTTTTTGTCGGTCAATGCTTCACCCACACCCATGTTTAGGGTTATCTTCTCGATTCGTGGGACTTGCATGACAGATTTGTAGCCGAATTTAGTTTTTAATTCGTTTACTACTTGATCTCTGTAGTAATCATGCAGTTTCGCCATCGCATTACTCCAGTTTATTTAATTGTTTCACCAGTAGATTTGAAGAAACGAACTTTTTTGCCATCTTCAAATCTGAAACCTACACGGTCAGCCTTATTTGTAGAAGGGTTGAAAATTGCTACGTTAGAAACATCGATTGGTGCTTCTTTACGCACGATACCACCTTGTTTTCCTAATGCAGGAACTGGCTTCTCATGTTTAGCAACTAAATTTAAACCTTCAACGATTACTTTACCGTTAGGTAATACCTTTGTTACTTTTCCACGCTTACCTTTACCTTTAGCAACGCTACCAGTAAGCATAATTACTTCATCATTTTGACGGATTTTTGCAGCCATGACATTCTCTCCTTACAGTACTTCTGGAGCCAAAGAAATGATCTTCATGAACTTTTCAGAACGAAGTTCACGAGTCACTGGTCCGAAAATACGTGTTCCGATTGGTTGCTCACTATTATTATTTAAAATAACACAAGCGTTACCATCGAAGCGAATGACTGACCCGTCTGGGCGACGAACACCCTTCTTGGTGCGCACCACAACCGCTTTTAGTACATCACCTTTTTTTACTTTACCGCGAGGAATTGCTTCTTTTACGGTTACTTTAATGATGTCGCCAACAGCAGCGTAACGGCGGTGCGATCCACCTAGAACCTTGATACACATTACGCTACGAGCCCCTGAATTATCAGCAACATCCAGCATAGTCTGTTCTTGGATCATGTTAGTGCTCCGCTAAAATTTAACACAAAAAAACCCTTTCGGGCTGCCTACCCCATTTACAGGGAAGCGGCATTATATCACCACTTTTTGTAAATGGATACAAAAAAGTAAACGGTTTTTCACCGTTTACTTAATTTTTTTATTAAAAAGCCTTTATTAAATTAAATAACTGCTTTTTCAACTACACGAACTAAAGTCCATGATTTTGTTTTAGAGATAGGACGACATTCACGAATCTCTACAGTATCACCAACTTTTGCTTCGTTGTTTTCATCATGTACATGAAGTTTAGTGGTACGACGGATAAACTTACCGTAAATTGGGTGTTTAACCATACGTTCGATAGCGACAACAAAAGATTTTTCCATTTTATCGCTGATCACTTTACCTTGTACTGTACGAATTTTATCAGTCATTACTCACCCGCCTTCTCAGTTAGAATAGTCTTAACAACTGCAATTTGACGACGCACTTGTTTTAACTGATGAGTTTGTTGAAGCTGACCGGTGGCTGCTTGCATACGCAACTTGAATTGCTCACCTAACAAGTTAACCAATTCAGCATTCAGCTCTTCAACACTTTTTGCACGTAGTTCTTGAGCTTTCATTACATCACCGTCTTAGTTACGAAAGTGGTCTTAATAGGCAATTTAGCCGCTGCTAATGCAAACGCTTCTCTTGCGATCTCTTCAGACACACCATCCATTTCATATAGAACTTTACCCGGTTGGATTAAGGCTACCCAGTACTCAACGTTACCTTTACCTTTACCCATACGGACTTCTAATGGTTTCTCAGTAATTGGTTTATCTGGGAATACACGAATCCAGATTTTACCTTGACGTTTAACCGCACGAGTCATCGCACGACGAGCCGCTTCGATTTGACGAGCTGTTAAACGACCACGACCAATTGCTTTCAAACCAAAGGTACCGAAACTTACATCAGTACCTGCCGCAATACCACGGTTACGACCTTTGTGGATTTTACGGAATTTAGTACGTTTTGGTTGCAACATTTAGCGAATCTCCTTACTTACGACCTTTACGCGGAGCTTTTTTAGGCTTATCCGCAGGTTGTTGTTGTTCTGATTGCATAACTGCAGCCATTCCACCAAGAATCTCACCTTTGAAGATCCATACTTTAACGCCAATGACGCCATAAGTAGTATTAGCTTCAGCAGTATTGTAATCGATATCCGCACGTAAAGTATGCAATGGTACACGACCTTCACGATACCATTCAGAACGAGCAATTTCTGCTCCGCCTAAACGACCGCTAACTTCAACTTTGATACCTTTTGCACCTAAACGCATTGCATTTTGAACTGCACGTTTCATTGCACGGCGGAACATTACACGGCGTTCTAATTGAGAGGCAATGCTCTCTGCAACTAATTTTGCATCTAATTCAGGTTTTTTCACTTCTGCAATGTTAATTTGCGCTGGAACACCTGCAATTGCTGCAACTGCGTTGCGTAACTTTTCAACATCCTCACCTTTCTTACCGATAACGATACCTGGGCGAGCTGTGTGAATAGTAACACGAATACTTTTTGCTGGACGTTCAATAGTGATACGTGAAACAGAAGCATTCGCTAATTCTTTATTTAAGAATTTACGTACTTTAAAGTCGCCGTCTAAGTTATCGGCGAAATCTTGTGTATTCGCATACCAAGTAGATGACCAAGGTTTAACAATACCTAGGCGAATACCATGTGGATGAACTTTTTGACCCATTGCTATTCTCCTACTGATTAACGATCTGACACAACCACAGTAATGTGGCTAGTACGTTTTAAAATACGATCTGCGCGACCTTTAGCACGTGGCATTACGCGTTTCATGCTTGGACCTTCATCAACGAAGATTTTCGCGACTTTAAGATCATCGATATCTGCACCGTCATTGTGCTCTGCATTAGCAATAGCTGATTCAAGCACTTTCTTCACTAAAGCTGCTGCTTTTTTATTAGTGTAAGTAAGAATTTCTAATGCTTGCGCTACTTTTTTACCGCGAATTAAATCAGCAACTAAGCGAGCTTTTTGTGCTGAGGTGCGTGCGAAACGATGTTTTGCAATAGTTTCCATCATCTACCCCTTACTTCTTAGCTTTCTTATCTGCGGCGTGACCGCGGTAAGTACGAGTCGGTGCAAACTCACCTAATTTATGACCAATCATTTCATCAGTAACATAAACAGGAACGTGCTGACGACCATTATGGACTGCGATGGTCAATCCGATCATACTAGGAATGATCATTGAACGACGGGACCAAGTTTTAATTGGTTTTTTATCCCCGCTTTCCACCGCTTTCTCTACCTTCTTCAACAAGTGTAGGTCAAGGAAAGGACCCTTCTTGAGAGAACGTGGCATGGCTTATCCTCTTTATTAAATTAAAAATTATTTACCACGACGGCGTACGATATATTTATCAGTACGTTTGTTATGGCGAGTTTTCTTACCTTTAGTTTGAACGCCCCATGGAGTAACAGGGTGTTTACCAAAGTTACGACCTTCACCACCACCGTGCGGGTGATCTACTGGGTTCATTGCGGTACCACGAACTGTCGGACGAACACCTCTCCAACGGTTAGCACCAGCTTTACCTAATACGCGTAACATATGCTCAGAGTTACCAACTTCACCAACAGTTGCGTGGCACTCAGCTAATACTTTACGCATTTCACCAGAACGAAGACGTAAAGTCACATAATTACCTTCACGAGCAATGATTTGAACATATGCGCCCGCAGAACGTGCAATTTGACCGCCTTTACCTGGTTTTAATTCCACGTTATGTACTGTTGTACCAACTGGAATACTACGCATTGGTAATGAATTACCAACTTTAATTGGTGCATTCACACCAGCTTGGATTTGATCTCCAACTGACAATCCTTTCGGTGCCAAAATATAACGACGTTCACCGTCTTTATATAATACTAATGCAATATTAGCAGAACGATTTGGATCATATTCTAAACGCTCTACAACCGCTGGGATATCTAACTTGTTACGTTTGAAATCTACTAAACGGTAATGTTGTTTATGACCACCACCGATATGGCGAGTAGTAATACGACCTAAATTGTTACGACCACCAGTTTTAGCATTTTTCTCTAAAAGTGGCGCATAAGGTTTACCCTTATGTAATTCAGGATTGACAACTTTTACAACGTGACGACGACCAGCGGAGGTCGGCTTACATTTAACGATAGCCATTGATTATCTCCTCTGATTACTCTGCACTTTCTACAAGGTCTAAACTTTGACCTTCAGCAAGTGTTACATAAGCTTTTTTCCAGTCACTGCGACGTCCCATTCTTGCACCATGACGTTTAGTTTTACCTTTAACAACCACAGTACGAACAGAATCCACTTTCACTTCAAATAATTCAGATACTGCTTGTGCAATTTCTGCTTTGTTTGCATCTAATGCAACTTTGAAAACGATAGTGTTTGACTTCTCAGTATTAATTGTTGCTTTCTCAGAGACATGTGGTGCTTTAAGCACTTTTAGCAAACGTTCTTGACTCATGCTAACATCTCCTCAACTTGCTTCACTGCATCCACAGTCATAACTACTTTATCAAAAGCAATTAAGCTGACTGGATCGATACCTTGAACATCACGTACATCTACTTTATATAAATTACGTGCAGCTAAATATAGATTTTCATCTACATTTGCTGTGATGATTAATACATCATCAAGTGCCATTTGTTTTAATTTTTGAACTAAAACTTTTGTCTTAGGTGCTTCAACTTCGAATTTTTCAACAACGATTAAACGTTCTTGACGAACTAATTCAGAAAGAATGCTTTTGATTGCACCGCGATACATTTTTTTGTTCACTTTTTGGCTGTGATCTTGTGGCTTAGCCGCAAATGTCACACCACCTGAACGCCAAATCGGGCTTTTGATATCCCCTGAACGAGCACGACCAGTACCTTTTTGACGCCATGGTTTTTTACCTGAACCAGACACTTCAGCACGAGTTTTTTGTGCACGAGAACCTTGGCGAGCACCTGCTGCATATGCAACAACAACTTGGTGAACCAACGCTTCGTTGAACTCACGTCCGAAGGTAGTTTCAGAAACAGTTAATGCACTTTGTGCATCTTTAGTTACTAATTCCATTCCTATCTCCTAGACTTATGCTTTCACTGCTGGTTTAACGATTAAATCACCACCAGTTGCGCCTGGAACAGCACCTTTAACTAATAGTAATTTACGTTCAGCATCAACACGAACCACTTCTAAAGATTGAACAGTTACACGTTCATTCCCTAAGTGACCAGACATTTTTTTACCTTTGAACACACGACCTGGTGTTTGGTTTTGACCAATAGAACCAGGAACACGGTGAGACAAAGAGTTACCATGTGTAGCATCTTGAGTACGGAAGTTCCAACGTTTTACAGTACCTGCAAAGCCTTTACCTTTTGAAGTACCAGTAACATCAACTTTCTTCACGTCTGCGAAGATATCAACATTAATTTCTTGACCTAAAGTGAATTCTTCACCTTCAGCCACACGGAATTCCCATAAACCGCGACCAGCTTCAACACCTGCTTTAACAAAATGACCTGCTTCTGGTTTAGTTACACGACTCGCTTTCTTTGAGCCAGTAGTAACTTGAACTGCACAGTAGCCATCTGTTTCAAGGGTTTTCACTTGAGTAACGCGGTTGGCTTCGATTTCGATTACAGTAACTGGGATTGACACACCATCTTCATTGAAGATACGAGTCATACCAACTTTACGACCGATTAAACCAATCATTGTAATAACCTCTTAAATTAACCTAGGCTGATCTGCACATCAACACCGGCAGCCAGATCTAAACGCATTAAAGCGTCAACAGTTTTTTCAGTAGGCTCAACGATATCAACCAAACGTTTGTGAGTACGGATTTCATATTGGTCACGTGCATCTTTGTTCACGTGTGGAGAAATCAATACTGTGAAACGTTCTTTACGGGTTGGTAGTGGAATTGGACCACGAACTTGAGCACCTGTACGTTTTGCCGTTTCTACGATTTCCGCTGTAGATTGATCGATTAAACGATGATCAAATGCTTTTAAGCGGATACGGATTCTTTGGTTCTGCATGAGACCAGAGCTCCATTCAAAAAATGATTAATAAAAAAATTCACACCTCAAATTCCAATCTTAATGGAAAGAAGTGCGACTAACCTATTTTAGTTTCCAGATCGGAAACATTTTGTTATGACAACATATAAATAAAGCGACGTTGTCATCATTTGATAAATGATTACATCAAATGGCTTAAAAAAGCTCGTGTATTTTATATAACCTTAACAAAATAGCAAGTACTTTTTACGCTTTTCCTTTTATATTTTCTTGTGTTTCCTCGTCTTTAGACTAAATCAAATAACAAAAACTCTACTTTTTCTTTTATCATTAGAGATAACTGCGTTTCACCGGTTATCGCAATACCATCACCTACACTAACTTCTGTTTCATTAATCACCATATCTCCTCTTACTACTTGTAACCAATAATGGCGATTTTCTGTTAATTTGAGAATTTCCTTAGTAGGGATACTATATTGATAACGCCACAATTTCATATCTTGGTACACTTTAAAAGCATTCCCTTCTGGCTCAGGTGCAAGAATTAATGTTGCTCCCTCTTTATCGGGAAAAGCTTTTTGTGCATATCTCGGTGTTATATTCATTTTATTTGGCTCAATCCAGATTTGATAGAGATGTAATTCATCTGTTTGGCTTGGATTAAATTCTGAATGCGTAATACCCGATCCTGCTGACATAATCTGGAATTCACCTGCATTTAATTGCTCAATATTTCCCATACTATCCTTATGAGCAACCGTTCCTGCTAATACATACGTAAGAATTTCCATATTACGATGTGGGTGCGTACCGAAGCCTTTGCCTGATTTGATCCTATCCTCATTAATTACACGTAAATGAGAGAACCCCATAAATCGAGGATCATAATAATCCGCAAAGGAAAAAGTATGATAAGTGTCTAACCAACCATGCTGAATATGGCCTTTTCCTGATATAGAACATTTCTAAATTCCCTCTTTTTCCTTATTTCTACATTGCACCCTATTCTATCAATCAATAAATAGGCAATTAACTCTGCTTTTAACAACAATTTGTTTCTCAATAAGAAAAGATAAGAGAGTTTATCAAAATAATAAAAAATGCCTACCAAATCAGTGATCTAGTAGGCATCTTGGTGCTTTACACTTAATTAGTACAAGACGCGAGCTTTAATTGTACCATCAATTTGTTTGAGTTTTTGTTGTAAGCTTTCAGTATTATCTGATTCCACATCAACCACAACGTAACCAATTGCTTCATCAGTTTGTAAATACTGAGCAGCAATATTTACACCGTTGTCCACAAAAATCTGGTTAATCTTATTCAAGATACCTGGGCGATTATGGTGAATATGTAATAGACGTTTTGCTTTTGCTAAGCTATGACTTGGTAATGAAACCTCAGGGAAATTAACCGCAGTTACAGTTGAACCATTATCAGAATATTTAACAAACTTGCTTGCCACTTCAGTACCAATATTTTCTTGTGCTTCAGCTGTTGAACCACCAATATGAGGCGTTAAAATCACATTCTCAAAACGACGCAATGGTGATTCAAATACTTCATTAATCGATGCCGGCTCTTTCGGGAACACGTCAATCGCTGCACCACGAATCTTTCCTTCATCTAATGCTTTTGCCAAAGCATCGATATCCACTACCGTACCACGCGCCGCATTAATTAAAATTGCCCCTTGTTTTAGTTGAGCAATACGCTCTGCACTCATTAAATTCTTCGTTGAGTTATTTTCTGGAACATGCAAAGAAACCACATCACTCATAGTTAATAATTCTTCTAATGTTCTCACTTGTTGTGCATTTCCTAGTGGAAGTTTATTTTCAATATCATAGAAATACACCTTCATACCAAGAGATTCAGCAATTACACTTAATTGTGAACCGATATGACCATAACCCACAATCCCTAAAATTTTTCCTCTTGCTTCGTTTGAACCTTCAGCAGATTTATTCCATACACCACGATGCACTTCAAAATTCGCTTTTGGTACATTACGCATTAACAGCAAAATTTCTCCCAAGACTAATTCCGCAACAGAACGTGTATTAGAGAATGGTGCATTAAAGACTGGAATCCCACGTTGTCTTGCCGCTTCAAGATTCACTTGATTAGTACCGATACAGAAACAGCCGATCGCAATCAATTTTTGTGCATGCTGTAATACCTTTTCAGTAAGATGAGTACGAGAACGGATACCAATAAAATGTGCATCTTTAATTGCTTCGATTAACTCTTCTTCGTCTAACGCTTTCTTATGATATTCAATATTTGAATACCCAGCATTATGCAACACTTCTAATGCACTATTATGTACACCTTCAAGTAATAAAAACTTAATTTTTGCTTTGTCCAAAGATACTTTTGCTGTCATGTTTGCTTTTTCCTTTATATTAATAATTAATTATTTAAGAATTTGTGCACCATCAGGGCTGCCCACAATTACAATATCCGCTGGGCGTAATGCGAAAATTCCATTTGTTACCACACCAGCGACATTGTTCAACTCTTTTTCCATTTCAACTGGATTGATGATTTTAAAATTATGCACATCCAAAATGATATTACCATTATCAGTTACAACACCTTCACGATATTCTGGTGAACCACCTAATGTTACCAATTTACGTGCCACTTGCGAGCGTGCCATCGGGATGACTTCTACTGGTAATGGGAAAGTGGAACCTAATACTTCAACCTGTTTAGATTTATCAACAATACAAATAAAAGTTTTCGCCAATGCTGCCACAATCTTCTCACGAGTTAACGCAGCGCCACCGCCTTTAATCATCATTTTATGTGGCGTAATTTCATCAGCACCATCAACATAAATGTCTAAACCTGATACATCATTAGCACTAAAGACTTCTATACCTTGCTCACGCAATAATGTTTCAGAGTTTTTAGACGCTGCTACCGCGCCTTTAATTTTATGTTTTATTGTTCCTAATGCTTCAATAAAGCAATTTACTGTTGAACCGCTGCCAACGCCAACAATAGTATCTGCTTTTACATACTGCAATGCTGCGTTAGCTGCCATTTTCTTCATTGTTAATTGATCCATGCCTCTATCCTTTAACTTATTCTGCCAAAAAAAGTGTAAGCAAATCATTCAGAAATAATTTGCCATGTTCAGTAATCTGCCAAGAATTTTTTCGCTCTACAATATAATCTTGTTTTACAGCCTCGTCTATTGGCTTTTCAATTGATGCAATAGAAAGTCCAGTAAAGTGAAGAAAATCTTCTTTTGGTACAGCCTCCAATAAACGGAAACGATTCATAAAAAACTCAAACGGACGATCTAATTCGCCTACTTCATGCTGTTGATAACGATAGTTACCTTGTAGATAACCTTTCGGGTGTTTTGTCTGAGAATAACGTACAATCTTTCCTTCAGGAAAACTAACTTTTCCATGTGCACCACACCCTATTGCCAAATAATCACCAAACCGCCAATAATTTAAATTATGTTCACATTGATAGCCTTGTTTCGCATAAGCAGAAGTTTCATACTGCTGATAGCCAGCCTGTGTTAATAGTTGATGCCCTTGTGCAAAAATTTCCCACAACATATCATCATCAGGCAACCGCGGCGGTTTACTGGCAAATAACGTATTTGGTTCAATCGTTAATTGATACCAAGAAAGATGTGGTGGTGAAAGTTCAATAGCTTGTTGTAAATCAGATAATGCTTGCTCTATGGTTTGATTAGGAAGTCCATGCATTAAATCTAAATTAAAACGAGAAAATTGTGCTGTTTTAGCAAGGTTTACTGCATATTTTGCTTCCGCACTATTATGAATTCGTCCTAACTGCTGCAACTTCTGATCATCAAAACTTTGGATTCCCATTGATAATCGAGTTACACCAGCCTGATGATAACCAACAAACCGCTCTGCTTCAGCTGTTCCAGGATTTGCCTCTAAAGTAATTTCAATACCATCGCGGAAAGCAATACGTTGTGAAATTTGTTGCAATAAATACGCGATACTTTCTGACGAAAATAGACTAGGCGTACCACCACCAATAAAAATAGAATGTAATTCTCGCCCTTGCACATAATCAAGCTGCTGATCTAAATCGGCTAATAAGTGTTGCAAATATTCTCGTTCTGGGATCGCCCCTTTTTGCGCGTGCGAATTAAAATCACAATATGGACACTTCTGCACACACCAAGGAATATGAATATAAAGGCTTAATGGAGGTAAAACGATCATCTTAATTTTTGTTGTAAGATTGCTAATGCTCTAGCACGATGTGAAACTTGTTGTTTTTCAGCCTTACTTAATTCCGCAAATGTTGCATTTTTTTCTGGATAGAAAAACAGTGCATCATAGCCAAAACCATTAGTGCCAATTTCTTCCGTTCCTATCATACCTTGGCATTCCCCTTCCGCAATAATCGGGAATGGATCAGTAGCAGAACGTAATAACACAATACAACTAACAAATTTTGCGGTACGCTGTTCCGTTGGAATAGTTGCTAATTCTGCTAATAATTTCGCCCGATTTTCTGCATCATCCGCCTCTTCTCCAGCATAACGAGCAGAATATAATCCCGGTGCACCACCTAACGCATCCACAACCAATCCAGAATCATCTGCAATCGCAGGTAAACCGCTCACTTTTGCTGCATGACGAGCTTTAAGCAACGCATTTTCAACAAAAGTTAAACCTGTTTCCTCTGGGCTCTCAATTCCTAATGCTGTTTGAGCAATGACTTCAAAGCCAAAATCAGCCAATACATTCGCCATTTCATTCACTTTGCCTTGATTACCTGTGGCAAGGACTATTTTTTGTTTTGTCATGGAATTCCTATAAAAATATTATGGAAAAGATAAACGCACGCTAATACTTACAGCGTGCGTATTTTCTTAGTCAGTATAGATATTTAACAATTTTTCATCAATAGCTTATTATTTTAAGATAATAGATACCACAATGGAGAATAGCATTATCTTACGGTTGTGCTGAATTTACCCCTGCATCAAGTAATTGGTTGGCGATTGCAAAGAGAGCATAATACGAATTTAGTGGTAGAGGCATTAAATCATGTGATACTGATGACAACAAGGACAGATGGAATGATATTTCACTCAGACCAAATGAGTATTTATCGAAGTTATCCATTTACGCAATGTGTAAAACGTCATGGATTAGCACCCACTTTAGCAAAACAATCTATCAAAGACCGTTAAATTAGTGGATTACTAAAATTAACATTTATTCCCCCCACTTCCTTCTGATAATATTAGCTTATCAGAAGGGATAGCGATTAGAGTAAACGATATGAAACCAGAGGAAAAAGCACGAGTAAAAATCGATCAGATGTTTATTAATGCGGGCTGGAAAGTGGTTGATCGTAAAGATTACTCACCTAATATCAATGCTTGTGCAATTCGAGAGGGGCTTTTAAAGAAAAATATGGAAGCTGACTATTTGCTTTTTCTCGCAGGAAAAGCGATAGGCATTTTAGAAGCAAAAGCAGAATATATTGATGTTACCTCTGCTAAAGTTTGCGAGCAGGCAGCTAATTATGTGGTTAATGTCCCGAAGTATTATCAATCCTATTCCATTCCACTTCCTTTAATTTACCAATCTAACGGTCAGCTTGTGCTGTTTAAACGCAGTGATGGTAATGAATATGAATCTTTAAATCGGATACATTCACCCAAAGAAATTTGCAAGATGTTGGGCATCAACGATCCGTATGCTGGACTACCTTTTTTAGCAGAAAAAGGATTACGAAATTGCCAGTATGAAGCTATTTCGGCATTAGAGGAAAGTTTCCGCAATAACCATAAACGAGCTTTGATGGTGTTGGCGACAGGTGCAGGAAAAACCTATACAGCTTGTATGGCGGCTTATCGTTTATTAGCTTATACACCTGTTCGGCGAGTTTTATTTTTAGTTGATCGCAATAATCTCGGGCGACAAGCTGAGGCTGAGTTTGCGACATTCCGTTTAACTGAAAATGGCGAACCTTTTAATACTATTTTTAGCGTAGAAAGATTACGTTCTGCCAAAATACCCAATGCAAATGTGATAATTTCAACTATCCAACGTCTATTTTCTTTACTAAAAGGCGAGGACTTTGAGGATAATGACGAATATGAGGGTTATGCTAATGAGGATTGTGAGATTGTTATTCCTCAACATCCGCAACTTCCGCCTGATTTTTTTGATTTAATTATTATTGATGAATGTCATCGTTCAATTTATGGCAATTGGAAATCGGTTTTAGACTATTTCTCATCTGCTAATTTAATTGGTCTAACGGCGACACCACAGCCTGAAACGCTGGCATTTTTCAATAAGAATTGCGTAGTCAATTACACTTTAGAACAATCTATCATTGATGGCATTAATGTAGATAGTCGTATTTATCGAATAAAAACCGAAATCAGTGAAAATGGTGGTACGATTGCCAAAGGCGAAAAAGTTAGAGAGGAAATACGCTATACAGGTAAAGAAAAAACGATTTTTGCAGTAGAGGATAGGTCTTATACCAAAGAGGAATTAAACCGAAGTGTCGTTAATCCCGCACAAATTAGACTCGTTTTAGAAACTTATCGAGATGCGGTTTATAGCGAAATGTTTATTGATCCGCCTCGTGAGGCAGATTTTGATTATTTACCAAAAACATTAATTTTTGCGTTAAATGAACAGCACGCTACAAATATTGTTGAGATTGCTAAAGAGGTATTTAATCGAACGGACGATGATTTTGTTCAAAAAATTACCTATTCAGCAAAAGACAGTGATCAACTAATCAGAAATTTTCGCAATGATAAAAAATTTCGCATTGCGGTTACTTGTACACTGGTTGCCACAGGTACAGATATCAAGCCATTAGAAGTGTTATTGTTTATGCGTGATGTTGCCTCTGAAGCTTTGTATATTCAGATGAAAGGCAGAGGGGTTCGCACCATCAATGATGATCAACTTCGTACTGTCACACCAAATGCACATAGTAAAGATCACTTCTTTTTAGTTGATGCCGTTGGGGTAACGGAACACGAAAAAAATACTAAATCACTACAAAATAACCCAACAAATTCCGTTATTACGTTAAGTAAACTGCTGGAATTAATTACGCACGGCAATTTAAGTGATGAAAAGTTACATTTGCTTGCTTCTCGTCTATCTCGTATTGGCAATAAAAGTACGTCCAAACAAAGAAAAGAATTTATTGACTTGTCTGGCATAGATATGTTGGACTTAGCCAGAAATATTTTTAATGCTCTTGCGGATAAAACACTACCACCATATAAAGATATAAACGAGAGTAATACTGAACGCAAAGCGTTGGTTAGTAAATTGACTTACAACCCAAAAGCGAGAGAGTTACTCTTGATCTTAAACGCTGGATTTGTACATACTTTATTGAATGCCAATGATCAGCTTATTAGCAAAGGTTTTTCTATTGAGGAAGCCAAAAATACTACGACAGCATTTGAAAAATATTGTTTTGAACACAAAGATGAGATTGAAGCATTAAGGATTATTTATAATAATACAGGCGAACCTCTCTCTTATCTACTGTTAAGTGATCTTATCCAACAATTAAAACAAGCCAACAATCGCTTTAATTCACTACAATTATGGAATGCGTACGCCTTACAAAATTCCAATCAAGTTAAACCATTATCTAATAAAGATGAGTGTGAAGCCTTAACTAATATTATCCAACTCGTTCGTTACGCTTTCCAACAAATTTCGCAATTACAAAGCATTTATCCGATGGCACAAAGAATGTTTAATTTGTGGTATGGAAAGACTCAGCTACAACTTTCTGAACAACAAAAGGATGTTTTTCGTGTCGTTGTGAACTATATCGCCTCTAATGGTGCTTATTCATTTAGCGATCTGCGTGAGTACGATCAGATCAAAGCCGCACAATTAAGCCAAATCTGTGGCGATATAAAAAGTGCGAATGAAGCACTTTATTCACTTTCAAATTTCTTATTAACTAACTCAGCAGCATAAAATACTATGTCAAAAAATAATACGTCAAAAAAAATAACAAATAACGAAACCTCTTTAACCAAAAAAGTGTGGACATTAGCGACAACCTTGTCAGGACAGGGAATCGGCTTTACCGATTATATTACCCAGCTTACCTATTTGCTATTTTTAAAAATGGACGATGAAAATGAACGTCTTTTAGGTGAAAAATCAGCTATTCCACAAGGGTATCAATGGAAAGATTTAATTGAGTTAGACGGATTAGAGCTTATTTCACAATATGAAATTACACTAAAAAAATTGAGTGAAGAAGATAATCTTATCGGTACGATTTACACCAAAGCACAAAATAAAATTGATAAGCCTGTTTATCTAAAAAAAGTGATTTCATTGATTGACGAAGAACAATGGCTGGTAATGGACGGCGATCTAAAAGGGGCAATCTATGAAAGCATTTTAGAGAAAAATGGACAGGATAAAAAGAGCGGAGCAGGGCAATATTTTACCCCACGCTCGCTCATTCAAACCATTGTCGAAGTGGTACAACCTAGAATTACAGAAACTATCTGTGATCCAGCGTGTGGAACAGGCGGATTTTTATTAGCTGCGTATGACTATATGAAATCCCAGTCTCAAGATAAAGCTAAGCGAGATTTCTTACGTCATCAAGCGTTGCACGGTTTTGATAACACACCACTTGTTGTTACGCTTGCCTCAATGAACCTCTATTTAAGAGGAATTGGCACAGAACGTAGCCCAATTATATGTCAAGACTCATTAGAAAAAGCACCGACTGAGTTAGTTGATATTGTATTGGCAAATCCACCGTTTGGCACAAGACCATCGGGTTCAGTTGATATTAATCGAGATGATTTTTATGTAGAAACTAAAAATAATCAGCTCAATTTCCTGCAACACATTATGTTGAGTCTAAAAAATGGTGGACGTGCGGCGGTAGTGCTACCTGATAACGTTTTATTTGAAGGTGGCGCAGGGGAAGCAATCCGCAAAAAGCTCTTACAAGAGTTTGATCTACACACAATATTACGCCTACCTACTGGCATTTTTTATGCACAAGGCGTGAAAGCGAACGTGCTCTTTTTTAATAAAGGTACACCAACAGAAAATATTTGGTTTTTCGATTACCGCACTGATATTAAACATACTCTCGCGACAAACCCAATGCAACGTCATCATTTAGATGAATTTGTGCAATGTTATCACGCAGAAAATATCAATAAACGAACAGAAACTTATCACAATGAAAATAACCCAAATGGACGTTGGAGAAAGTATAGCGTAGAGGAAATTTTTGCAAGAGATAAAACGAGTCTTGACATTACTTGGATTAAGCAAATTGATGAAACAGAAAATCTCTCACTAGCCGAGTTAATGCTAACCATTAAAGACAAAAGCGAAGCGATTAGCCAATCAGCCGCACAATTACAAAAATTGCTAGCAGGGATCAAAGAATAATGGATACTAAAATTCTACGCCAAAAAATTCTTGATCTCGCTATTCGTGGTAAATTAGTGGAACAAGATCCAAATGACGAACCAGCTTCAGTATTGCTCGAACGTATTAAAGCCGAAAAAGAGCGATCACTTTCTGACAATAAAAAAAGAAAAAGTAAGAAAGAAATTACTACAGATAAATCCCC
>NZ_JTJL01000036.1 GCF_001678495.1 Gallibacterium salpingitidis | reverse complement strand
AAATGCAAAAGAACAAAATATTATTAGTACTAATAGTGGTAATATCACATTAGATACAGAAACAGGTGATAATTTATTAAATATCAAAACAACGGGTATAAACCAAACTATTGCTAGTGCGGCTCAGAAATCTATTTATGCTCGTAATGGAAGTTCAGTTACATTATTGGCACATGAAGGATGGAATAAGATTCAGATTGGTAATGACCAAGAAACAAGTATTATCGGAAAAGTATCGAATGTACATGGAATCGATAACCAATCAGGCGCTACTGTTGAAATGAAAGCAGGTAAGGGAAATATACTTTCCATCTATGCACCAAACGCAAAACATCAAACAATTCTTTCTGCATCTGGAAGATCAGTAGATAGCGATAAGAAATCGATAGTATTAACAGCAACAGACAATAATGCTAATAACGTATTAATTCTACAAACTACAGCAACTAATCAAGATAGTGGTAATTTAGCAGGTATTAAAGCTATAAAAACAGCAACAGTATTATTATCTGCCGCTAAAGGCCAAAATATTCTTTTGATAGGTAATGAGAAAGAAACTGATCTTGATGGAAAAGTATTAGGTGTCTATGGAATTAATAATGGAACAGATAATCCTAATAAAGTTAATGATGAGTTAGGTGGTAATGTTCAAATTGATGCAGATAAAGGAAATATAATTTCCATCTATGCGCCAAATGCAAAAGATCGAACAGTTATTAAGACTTGGAATGGTAGTACAAGTTTACATACAGATTTAGGCAATAACGAATTAATTCTACAAACTACAGAAACTAATCAACAAAGTGGTATTCATCGGGCTATAGATTCTTTCTATGGTAGCTTAGTATCACTGAAATCGGAAAATGGTAAAAATAAGATTCAAATTGGTGATGCCGAAAATTTTCCTAATGTAAATGGAATGGTTTCAAAAGTAGAGGGTATTTTTGGTTATAATGCTACTACTTCAATGGAAGCGGGAAATGGTAATGAAATTTCCATTTATGCACCAAATGCAAAAGAAC
>NZ_JTJL01000035.1 GCF_001678495.1 Gallibacterium salpingitidis | reverse complement strand
TGGTAATGAACTATTTTTTTTATTGTGTAGTCTTTTAGTTGGGTGTAGTATTGAACTACATTTTTTTAATGGTAGTTTTTTATGACAAAAGAGCTGATTGTAGTTAAGTCAAATAACTTCGTTGAAGCCAGTTACAAACTGACTTTAGACGAAATGCGGGTGCTTTTATTAACGTTAGGGGTTTTAGACCCTGATAAGCCTAAAAGAGAATTTGAGTTTACTGTTTCAGACTTTGCCAGTCGCTTTGGTGTTGATGAAAAAATTGCTTACCAGCAGGTGAGCAAAGCGATTGATAAGCTGGGTGGGCGTTGGGCTGTTA
>NZ_JTJL01000034.1 GCF_001678495.1 Gallibacterium salpingitidis | reverse complement strand
AGACCAAAAAAGTTGAGCGCAAAGTAACATTCTTAACCGAACAAGCCTACTTCAAAGGCGAGGGGCGTTTTCAAATCATCTTACACGAAAAATTAATGCCCTACATATCGAAATTAAAGGGGCGTTTTACTCGTTACAATCTGGATTATGTCGTCAATTTTAGCGGCTTTCATTCAATACGACTTTATGAGCTAATGGCGCAATACCGTATCGGTGGTGAGCGTGAAATATCTTTGACTGATTTAAAAGATTGGTTGCAAATATCCGATAAATATGACCGCTATAATAATTTCAATCAGAGAGTTTTAACCCCAGCGATCACTGAAATCAATGAAAAATCTGATCTCAAAGTCATTTATGAACAGATAAAACGTGGACGTAGAATTGTAGCTTTGAAATTTACTATCCAGACTAAGAAAAATGTCA
>NZ_JTJL01000033.1 GCF_001678495.1 Gallibacterium salpingitidis | reverse complement strand
CTAAAACGACCTCCATTCCCTCACAAAAACAAATACGGAAAATTTGTTCATCTCGATAAACAAAATCCTCGAATGAGTAGTGCAGAATATGGGAATTATGTAAAAGACTGTTTAGCTATTTTAGAAAATTTTTATTCTGATTTAGACGCTGTAACGTTAGATGATTTACGTCATTATTGGATATTCTTGGAAACTAATGCCAGTTTTAGATCTAAGCTAGGAACTAAACAAGATTTTCTTATTGAGTTGCGTAAGAGAGGATTTAAATTAGTTGAATGTGAATTAGTTAAAATAGACGATAAACAAATTGATTTGGTTGATTCATTTTCAAAAAGTTAAACAAAAAAACAAGCACAAATCTG
>NZ_JTJL01000032.1 GCF_001678495.1 Gallibacterium salpingitidis | reverse complement strand
AAAAGCAATTTATTGCTTTTTGCGTGTGGTGTGTCTTTAAACATAGAAATTCAAATTAACTTAATTAGTTCTATGAAAATCAATTTGATTTAGTTATCGAAAACTTTTTTTATTACCGAAGGATTAATTTTAGCAGCCATAAACCGAGCGTAGAGCAATTTTTTTCAATAAGAGGTAATAAAATATAAAAAAATAAAAAAACTCCA
>NZ_JTJL01000031.1 GCF_001678495.1 Gallibacterium salpingitidis | reverse complement strand
TTATGGCTGCTAAATGTGATCTAACTTAGGATTATCTAATCAGAATAAAAAGGATAATAGAATGTTACTTCTGATCATTAATGGAATACTTGCTTTTAGTATTACTTATTGCATTTTCTTGTATGCTTCTTTTCGCCAAACAAAGAGAATCTATCAAATGTTTTTATTTATAGCCCTATATTTGTTTTTACATATGAATTTAGATAAAGACGTGAAAGTGATTAGTGCTATTCTCTTTGAAATAATCGTAATTTATAAGATTTATGTTTTTAGTGACCTGATTGTAAAACTACATAAAAAACACACTAATTAAAATTGAAACTCCTGATGAAATGGAAAACTTGTTTTTTCTTTTCATCAGGAGTTTAACAACTGAGCCATATAGGCGAAGGCGTTAGAAAAACAAAACCGCCAAAAAGGCGGTCTATGTTATAATTATTTTCGGCTGGTCAGGTGTTGTCATTACCTGACTGGCGGGTCAGGTAGTGGCACATCTCGATCAGTTGGTTTTAACTCTGATTTGAGATCAGACCGATGAAAATTATCTTAATAATTCTAATCGTGTTATTCGTGTTGCTCTACAGCCCGACAGCTTGGTAGCACTTGAATAACTAGCCAAAGGCGATAAGGGAAACTTTGTCGCCTTTCTCATATTATATCACGCAAATTGTATATA
>NZ_JTJL01000030.1 GCF_001678495.1 Gallibacterium salpingitidis | reverse complement strand
ACTCACAGCCACACGCAGGTGGCTGGGTCTATTTTTATACTGATATTAATTTAACTGCAGCGAGTTTCAACTCACAGCCACACGCAGGTGGCTGGTTATCAATCATATTATCAATAACATCTTGTAAGTGACGTTTCAACTCACAGCCACACGCAGGTGGCTGGTGAGAAAATGCTAGATCCTGATATATTTAAAATTGTTTCAACTCACAGCCACACGCAGGTGGCTGGTCCCTATATTGTGAATACTTATCAGTAAAGGCGGAAAGAAGCTTAATTCGCTAAATATTACAATAATAGAGAGTTAAAAAAGTATAGCATATCTATTTATGCTATATAGATAAGTAAGTTATTGATTTTTAAAGAGCGATTAAAAAAACGCTAACCTCTCAGTATTTTTATGAGTATCAATGGTTAGCGCTTTTGTGAGTTTAAATAATTAACGTGTCTTTAAAGATATCTATTGCAGGTTTTGCACCATGATGTTCCACTTTGCGACGCCATTTACTACCTAAATGATAAAAACGCAGACTATCTTTTTCAGGATTATAGGTATCTAATAATTTTGCTTTGAGTTTTACCCATTGATCGGGAGCGATATCACATTCAAAGACAGAATATTGCACTCGGATGCCATAATCTAAGCAATGTTTGGCAATACGACGAAGTCTAGCTGCACCTTGTGGATCATCGAATGCAATATCATAAGTAATTAGCATTAACATATTTTTACTCCAGCGTGATTTAACGCATTAAGAAGGGTGGATATTCTTGTAAATCTCCACGTAGATGCCGAGCAAGTAATAATGCTTGGATATAAGGTAATAACCCAATTTCTACTTCTTCTTCTAAAAATGGATGAATAATCTTTTCTTGTTTTTTAGCTTGTAATGTTTGAAATAGTAGTTTTTTAGTTTCAGGTTTAATTGTTACTGCTCCGCTAGCTTCAGTGTCAAAATCTTGTGGTTTGATTTGACTACGATTGATCAAACTTAATACCATGCGATCTATCCACCAAGCACGAAATTCTTCCAAAATATCTTGTGCAAGGCTATCACGTCCAGGTCTGTCAGCATGAAGAAAACCAACTTGTGGATCTAAACCAACACTTTGTAATGCCCCGCTAATATCTCTACCAAGAACGCTATATAGAAAAGACAATAGCGCATTAATAGGATCTCGTGGTGGGCGACGATTTCTGCCATTAAATTGAAATTTATCAGTCCGTAACAATTGTTGAAATACAGAGAAATAACGAGATGCTGCATCTCCTTCTATACCACGAATTTGTTCTAATGTTTCGGCTTTTTTTAGCTGTCTTAAACTTTGATTGAGAGCAGTAATTGCAGTTTGCAATATATTATTTTCACCATAATTACGAATATGACGTTGCAATACATGTTTAGAAGCTTGAATTTTTGCAGCAATAATATTGCGCGCAATAGAGAGTGGGTTTTCTTCAGAATAACGATATTGTGCTTTACGTAATAAGACATTACCGCTTTGTGCTCCTTGTAATCTACCAAGATAACGACCATGTTCACTAAAAAATGCCAAATTAACTTTATTTTCCCCACAAAAACCCATTAAAAAAGGAGAAACTAATACATTACCAAAGCAAAAAATATGCCCAATAGAGTGAATTGGAACTTGCGCAAGTTTATTGCCTTGTTGTTCTATAACTAAGGTCTCACGTTCCTTATGTAGGTAACTACCTTGTGTCGTAATGTAGAGAGTATTTTGTAATTTACGCATAGATCTTTTGACCTTTATTATTCGTCACCATCGGAAGAGTCTTCTTCGAATAGTGCAGCAACATAATTTATTGATTTATCTTGGAGAAGTAATTTGGGTTGGCACTCATCTAATAATGAACACGCTTTGCAATGTTTGCCATAATTAGGTGGTGGGGTTTGATTGCTTTCTAGTAGTGTTCTTACGTTCTTTATTATGGTTCTTGTCTCTTGCCGTAAAGTTTCATTAAAAATGATTGGTAAACGATGATGAGTTTGTTGGTACCAAAGTGCGCCTTCAGTGATTGTTTTTTCTAACATTTCTTCTAAGCAGAGCGCTTGAGCACAAAGTTGAATTTCGTCTATTAACTGAGGTTTGGGTTTACCGCGTTTATATTCAATCGGTTTTAATGAACCAGTTTTGAGATTGTGTTCAACCATATCTAAGATACCGCTAAGACCTAGCGTTTCTGATGATACATGAACGCTGCGTTCATACCGAATGCCATTACGATTTTCAGTTACCCCAGAATCTACGCGTTCATGTAGCACAGTACCTTGTGCAGTGAGGTAATTTTCTGCCCACAACTGTTCATTATGGATTAATGCGCATTGTCGAGGGCAGAATGCGTAATGTTGGAGTGCGGAAATTTGAATTATGCGCATCTCCAGCACTCCATATTTATTATGAAATTAATCATTAGAAACCATCAATTTCTTCAGGGATTAAGCCATCAAGATGAGATAAGGTATAACTACCATCAGGATTAACACTTAGGCTTTGATGTACTTTTGCTGATGAGTATTGGCCAGACTTGCAATTATGTTCCCACCAAATGAGTTTCAAGACTCTCATACTACCTTCAGGACGCGCTGAAGAGGCATCTCCTTCGAATAGTTTAGTTAAGACATTTTTAATCTTTTCTGCATCTTCATCGCTAAATCCAGTGCGTTCTGCTAATTGCGGTGACATTGCACCATAAGCAACATACACTCCATTATCCACACGATGTTTCATCCCCATAGTATCGGAACCTTTTTTAGTTCCATCACCTTCTCCGCTGACGCTTTTGGTAATTTGTGTACTGGTAATATTAATTGGAACAACGCTAAATGCGGATTGAATAGTAACAGGACCGCGAATAGCAATAGATACTCCACTAGAGGCATCATTTCCTTTGCCAAATGCAAATACTTGACCAAAGCTACGAACATCTAACCATTTGTCACAAGCCTTTTTCGCTGTATCGTCTTTATTTGCCTTCTTAGCATTAAATGCATCTGGTCCTAAACCAACTTCTTTATCTTTAGCGCGATTGGCTAAGCTGGTCATTCCGTCAGTTTTTCTTTCATCAGATTGTACGAAGATTGCTTCACCAGTATCTTGTAAGCGATCACGAATTTTGCGTTTTAAACAAACATCAGTGATTTCACCAATACCAGAAAAGTCAGTGCGTGGTCGATTGCCATTTAATGGATCACCATTAGGATTGGCGTTTTGTACATTGATAATAAGCGCAAAATCAATTTTTTTAGTTAAACTCATAAGTATGTTCCTCCTAATCGTGGCAATGGTTATTCATCTGTTTTAGTTTCATTCTTGGATTTATCTTTATTTGCTTTGAGTTCAGCTACTTTGCGATAAATTTCCATCTTTTGGCTGTGATAACCAAGTAAGAATTCGCCACTTAATTTATCGTCACAAATAAAGTCTTCTGATTTGAATAGATCCATAATTTCATCAAGATCTTGTTTACCGTAATCTTTATTATTATTTTGCAGGCGTTCTTGATATGGGATTAGTGCTAATTCAATATTACGCCAAGTTGAGAATGGATGTTGTGCGAAACGCTGCATATAACGTTCTGCATTGGTAGTTCTCTTTTCTCCAGCTAAATAGAGTGCATAAGATTCTATATTTTCAGCGATAGCTAACAATCTTCCATATAAATAATCGCGGGAGCGATTTTCTTTTTCTAAGGCCATAGAGTAGTTTCTCCATTTTGATGAATCATGATAATAAATTCTGCGATCTTCACGTATCCGCCATCCTTTATATAAAGCGCAAGCTACACCAACATTTCGTTCCCATTCCCAGCGTTCATAGCCGTTAGGATTACAAGCAGATTCAATACTTTTTTGTACTAAATCTAGTGGGAATGGAATGTATGGTCCGCCAGCAATAACAGGTAATAGACGTGCATAAAGTTGTTTTTTCAAGGTATCACTTAATGATCTGCCATAGACAGTTTTTGCAATAGCATCTGGTGATGGCGGAATCACTGGCCAAGTGGTGCGTTTATCCTCTTTTTTGTCCTCTTTTTTATTACGTGAATAACGTTGATACCAACAAAAATCATCTAACCAAGCATCAAGATTGGCAAAATAGTCATCTGGTAAAAATTCCTGATAATATGTTAATGCCATTCGCCCAGGAGTAGCAGAATCAAGCATTAGCAAAGATATTTGTTGATGTTGAGGTAACTCTGCTTTTAAACCGAGCATTTTCTTTTTAATAATTGCAGCTGCTTGTTGGCCAAGGTTGATGGACCATTTTGGTACGTGTTCTTCTGTTGATAACTCATTTGATAACTCATTTTTTCCGTCATCGATTGAAGGAATTTCATAATCATCGTCGTCATCATCTAGGTAATCATAATTATCTTGTAATGGTGATGGTGGTATTGTTTGGGGATCAATAGCCCAAGCAACAGTCACTTGATCTCCATTACGGATACCTTGTCGTGAAATTAACCAACGTAATGCACTATGTGCTTTTGTGGAAACTTCATTAGAAATTGATGCTGCTTCATTTGCATCATCAAAACGCCCTCGGAAGGTATAACCGTCTTTATCATTAGAAGAGATTAATTTTGCTTTATCACCAGTATGGCGTAGTTTGGCTGGATGCATGTTAGAAATAACATCTTTTTGACCTTTAATAAAACAAAAGCCTCTGTTGTTATTGCTGCTAGCAATATAGTCGATCCATGATTGTTGAATGCTTCTATCAGTCCAAGTATCTGCATTGAGATCATTAGGGATTTCTACTCGCCAACAAATTAGTGCAGCACCATATTCTTGTGATTTTGGTAATGTTGCAAAAATAGCCGGGGCAGTCGAGTTATTTTCCCATTTATTTAATACATGACCATTATTATCTAAATGAAAAATACCTTGTTTAATCAAGTCAGCCATTACTGTTCCTTGACTAACATAATTTAGGATAGCTTTTACTTTTGGATGAGCAAAAGAGGAATTACACCATTTTTGTAATTGAGTAAGGTAACCATCAAAGTAAGAATTTTTCTGACCACCATAATCGAGGTAATCTTTGGCAACATATTGAATTTTATCTGCGAAAGGGTGAGGAGCTTCGCCACTGGTACGATTTTCAGAATCTTCAGTTACAGGCAACATAATTGTTGTCTTTGGTGGCATTACAGTCGCTGTTTGAAACTCACCTTTCTGATTTAAGGTAATTACAATATGCGCTGTTTGCAGTGTATGACCTACCGGAGTAAGAGGGGTTGTGGAGGTATCCAACTTATGTTGTAAAATTTGATCGTAGGTTTGATAAAGCCTTTGCATCCAACTCATAATCCTAGCTCCTCAGCTTCTTGTTCAACAGATTTGGTATTTTGATTTAAACCAAATTGTTTTTCTGGTTTCATTTTGCGGATAAAACGAGTCTTTAAACGATCTGTATCATTAATTTGAGGAAAAGTAATAATGCCTTGCTGCATATTTGCTAGCCAAAAACGGCTGATTAATTCATGATTACCCGTTTCTTCGGGGTAACCAAAACTGTGAAACATTAAACCAAAATCAAGGTTATCTACTTGATCATAAAAACCAATACCATCACCAAATTCACAGGGTTCCACATAACCTTGACAATCACGTGTACCAAGAAAAATATCTTGTCTGCCGCCACGTTGAATCATACGTTCGGCGATTGAAAGATGTTTTCCTTTAATACGATCTTGTTCTAGTGCAGGAATATGTTGATTCCATTCGAAATGAGCTTCTACTTGATATTCAACATCTTGTAGATAGGTATAAATGGCCAAAGTATTACCGCCATTCCAATCTAATGGTTTTACGGATTTACTTTGCGTGCGAATAGGTTTCATCACTCTAATACGGTCTACATGCCAAATGAGAGTAGGTTTCCAGTAGATACTTCTGATGATACCTTTAATCGCTTCGTAGGTAGGAACTTGATAACTAAATTTTTCTCCACCAATTTTGGTAATTGGATCGGTAAATAGTGCTTGTCGTCCCCATACGCGAAAACTAATTTTATTTGCCATAATGCTCCTTAACAATTAAGAGTTGCCATTACACCGGTTCCACTTAAGGAAAGTCCGAATTCGTTATCGTAATAGCGTTCGTCAAGATAGTAGATACCTGTATTGCCAATTTCGATAATGGCGTTTTCATTTTGTAATTGATGCCAAATATTAGGAAAGACATTGACGCTGAAACGTTGTGCTTGTTTTAGGCTAGTGTAAAAATTGGTATCTTTTTTATTAGCATCACATTGGCTACACAATGTAGCAATATGTTTTTTACCCGCTTCAGCATAAGGCACGATAACGGCTCGAGTTGGTGCATCAATAGCTTCAAATGCTTGTCCTGCTGATTTAAATGACTGCATCAATAAAGGATATTGTTTGTTCTGCCTACGTTTATCATTTTTAGCACTGTAAACGTTATAACAATTGTCACTTAACCAATCCAATAAGCTACCAGAAGAGCTTCCTTTTACTGAGTAACTCATTTCTTGGAAACGATTGTAGAAATAGTATTGGAAATATTGCTGCATAGCAGCAGGTTGCAAAATATCTTGATGGTTAAATTCACGAAAAATACGATCAGCTTGTTGTTGGCCTATATCAATATCAGGTAGAACTTTCGCTAGATTTGGTTCTTGTAAGTTTAATATCCAGACTTTACCTTTATCCTCATTTTCTCCATGTCGATTACAGCGACCAGCAGCTTGTGCAATGCTGTCTAGACCGGCTAATGCACGAATTACACAGGCCATAGAAATATCTACCCCAGCTTCGATTAATTGGGTACTAATACAAAGAACAGGTTGTTTATTCTTTAAGCGATCTTTGATTTGATCAAATAGTACTTTACGATGAGCTGCACATTGATTAGTGCTTAAGTGGAATAAAGCTTCTTTAGGAATATTTTGTTGTTTGCAGTATAGATAGAGATCTTGAGCCCATTTTTTCGTGTTCACAATAAATAGGCAGCTTGAAAAACTTTTGAATTGTTCCAGCAAAAAATCGCCTGCATCTGTAACAGACCATCCTCCTGCTTTTTGTTTAAATAGCATTTCAACTCGTGAGAGTGAAGTAAAGAGATTATTAATTTGCTGATGGTTGCCAATAATTTCAGCGTTATTTGCTAATTTTAGTAAACCTTGGGATTGAATATGTTCTCGCTCTGTAAGAGGAAAATTGGTTAATCCATCTTCGCCTAATAAAGGTTGAGTAGCAGTACATAAAATAGCGCTACTTTTACCAAAAGAAGTTAGCCAATTTAGGGTATTACAAAAGAGATGAACACACTTGATTGGTAAGGTTTGAATTTCATCAAAAATTAAGATACTGCGAGTCATAGGGTGGATATGACGAGCGCCACGAGTACCACTACCAAACCAAGCATCGAGAAATTGTACCATAGTGGTGAATACGATCGGTTTATCCCAGTTTTCCGCTAATAATTTGTTCTCCCAAGTTTGTTTTTCTGGATCAAGATTCGAATGATGTTCGAGAATCCACTCATCACCAAGAATTTTACGAACTTCATCAGCATTTTGATCGATAATAGAGGTATAAGGAATAATATAAATAATTCGATCTAAATTATGTATTTTGGCATGATGCAAAGCATAACGAAGACTGGATAATGTTTTACCACCACCTGTTGGTACAGTTAATGTATAAATACCTTGTGGATCATTTGCACGCTGAAGACAAGTATTAGAAATTTGTTGGCGGATACGATCAATCGGATATTTTAATTCAAACTGAGCTAATTTCTCTTCCAGTTTATCAATAGCTTCTTGCCAGTTAGGACGTTGTTGTAAGCGGCGCATAGTAGCTTGTTCATTGCGATCAAAATCAGCACTACTAATACGATCTGCATCAATTAAACAGCTAAACAAAAAACGTGTAAAGCAGCCTAAATAGAACTCTTTAATTTTGTGACTAAGTGGCAATTTTAAAACGGCTTTAATTGCGGTAAGCATTTGCGCTAATAATTCTTTACTCGCTAATGACTCAGCTTTTTGTATGATCATGGTATCTGCATTGTCTTTACATTCACTAAGATGAGTAAGTTCATCTGTTTTTGATAACCGTTCTTCCCACTTAGCATTACCATTACTGTCTAGACAATCAATTAAGCCGGCACCGTGGTGAGATGCGATGCATAAAGCAAGAATTTGTCCACATAGTTGTCCGCTATTGTGTTTACCGGCGAGGGAGAGTCTTTGATAAATCCATTGTGCTCCGGCAGTAGAATGATCAATTTTTTGTCCATTAGGTAATGGTTGATATTCGTCTATATCAGGATTAAGAATACCATTCTCTCCACAAATATATTTAAGAAAATCTAGAGAATATTTAGCAAAGTCATGCATTAAGCCAATTAATTCACCAGCAAGTTCTAAGCCTAGTTTTGATGCAAAAAATGCTGATAAGGCAGCGGTTTCACAAAGATGGGCAGCAACAGATTGTTGTGCTTTATCTGATTTGCGAATATGCGCAATAAATTCCTTGTCCACACTTTAACTCCTTTTGGTAAAACAATGACAATGGTCATCTTAATACTTGAGTAGATGTAAGTCATTATTAATAAATAATTTTTTTCAAGAATTGTGACAAAGGTATTATTTTTTAAGTGATAGTATCTGTTGCTATTGATGTATTTGTTCTTAAACTTTTAAGAGTTGGATAATGCTGTTTTAATAAATAAATTACAATCAGAACAACTTCCTAACTGCGTTGATCTTGGCAAAATCAGTGACTAATATTTGAGTATCTTCATTCGCGTTTTGTCCCATTGCAGCTTGTGAATTTTGATATTGCATTTTGCTTGGACGATAGCTTTTTCCTGATAAATGTAGCTCGGTGATGCCTGTTTGTTGGGCGATAGTGAGGGCGTTATCTGCGTTAATACCAGCGCCAGCCATAATCGAAATTTTATGTTGTGCCTGTTGTACTAACTGCGTTAATAGAGTTTGTCCTTGAGCAGCGGTTGCTGCCTGTCCTGAAGTTAAAATACGAGAACAACCGAGCTCGATTAGCTGTTGTAAAGCGTGTAGAGGATCTTGGCATAAATCAAAAGCGCGATGGAAGGTAACGTCTAAGCCGCGCGCAGATTGCATCAGCATTTTGGTGAGAGCAATATCAATTTCAGCATTAACGGTTAAAGCACCAATCACTACTCCAGCGGCACCGAGTTGTTTAGCCATCTCAATATCATCTATCATCATTTGCTGTTCATCAGCATTAAACAGAAAATCGCCGGCTCGTGGACGAATCATGACATAAACCGGGATAGATAGTTTTTGCGTTGCTACCTTGATAAGAGAATAGTGCGGTGTAAGACCGCCTAAAGGTAATGCAGTACAGAGTTCTATACGATCGGCACCAGCCTGCTCAGCAATGATAGCGGACTCAATATTATCAACACAAACTTCGATTTTCATAATATGGCAATATACAAAAGGGCAGTACAATTTATCATTCGCGATCATCTACTCCGATAAGTAGGTAATGGCCGTTGATATCACTAAGACTACGGAAACCAATATTAAAAATCTGGTAAGGGCGTACACGACCTTTAAGTTGGCTATAGTCGAAATTATCATGGTGATGTCCATGAAAAATTTTTTTAACACCCATACTTTCTGCTAGTTGATTTATTACCGCAAAACCTGAAGGGTGTGGCTTAGGTGCTTCATGACTGATAAGAATATCCGCTTGTTGTGTAGCAAGCGTATCAATATCAGACGGAAAGATAGAAGTCCGATGACGCAAAGGTAATCCACCTTTCCAAATTTTGTCTTGAGTACAATATTGACAATAATGAATTGGATCGAGAAATAATGGTTTATTAGGCGGCATCCAAATTTGTCCACGAAATACACCGCCTAAACCGGCAATTTTTACCCCTTCGATTTCAGCTACTTTGCCATGCAGATTACGTTGTTTCCATTCGCTGCCCCAAATTGCTTCAAATGCAGCAACGGTTTTGCTGTCGTGGTTACCATGAATAAACCAAAGATCACAATATTGAGCAAGTTTATCGAGTTCTTTACAATCAGTCAGTTGCAAATCTCCTAGAATAATCAATGAGATAGATTGATTATTCTGGATAAATGGATAAAGGTGTTCAAAATATCCATGAGGATCGCCAGCAAAAAGAAGCATGAATTATCTATTTCTCCTTATTCTCAATAGCTTCATGAACGGATTCATCATTTAGTACACGTTCCACAATCTTTTTCACTTGGGCATAACGTTCTAAATAGCTTGGTGATTCAATTTCAATATAAGGAATATTGTATTTCTCTAATAATTTTTTCAGTAATTGTTGGAAACGTTGGCGTTGTTGTTGCGACCCTAAACTGCGCAAGCCATCGTCCACCCAAGCCGTATTATTTTTCAAAAGAATGGTGACATCAAAAGGATACTCTTTAATCATTGAATCCAAGAATGGATGAGCTTTTCCTTCATATTGAATACAAAATGCTTGGGTGGTAATAAAGTCGGTATCAATAAATGCTACTTTATGCGCATGACGTAATGCGTAATCAACGTAGCGTTGATGCCCCAAAGCCATCAAAGGGTAATCGGAATATTGCATTGCTTGTTCATTACCACCAAGTTTTTCAAATACAAATTCACGACCATATTCCCACGCTGAAGTAGTATTAAATACCGCGGCGAGTTTATTGACTAGCATTGTTTTACCACTACTTTCTCCACCGAGAATAGCAATAGTTTTAGCAAAAAATGGGCGAACTTCTTTTGGAATAAATTTCCAATATTGGAACGGATGATTACGAATTTTTGTAGCAGATACATTAAAGAAAGCACGTTCAGGATCGACTAATACCACTTCTAAATGTAGATATTTTTCATAAGGCTCTTTATCTTGAGGTTCGCTACTAAAAACAACACTCGGTGTAAAATGTTTTTCTTTAAATAGTGCTTTAACACGAGAAGACCAATCTACCCAACCGTTTGGATAAGCAGCAATGCCATCTTCGATAAGGTGGTGGATAAAAATTTGTTTTTGTTGATATTTGAAGATTTGTTGCATCCAACGTAAGCGATCTTGCACTGTTGGCATTTTCTTCATTTTACTATCATAGAACAGTTTTAAATCGCGCTCAGTGTCGGTACAAACGATAACATGCAATTCATCCACTTTACTAAAGGCTTCATAAATCATATTAATGTGCCCTGTATGCACCGGATAAAATTTACCAAAAATCACACCAACTTGTTTATTTGGTGTATTGGAAATTTGTAGCGCGTGATGAATTGCGTTTAATTTTTTGGCACTTGGATTTTGGATTTTACCGCCAACAAGTTGATTATAGTAAGCTCGTGTAATTTGTGCTTTTTCGCAAACTTCGGCAACTTTTAGCCCTAATTGTTTACGCTTTTGTTGTAAATAAAGAAAATCAGTCATATTTTGCTCCTTTGAGAGGAAGCATAATACGCAACAAACGACTTATTGTCATTATTCTTATGTTGCTTATATTAGCCGTTTTAATCGTTTTTATGAGAAAAATGTCTTTTATATGCTACGTATTTGGTGTTTGCTGTTGTAATAACGTATCTACTTTTGCTTCTAACGCAGTTAATTTCTCACGAGTACGCAATAAAACTTGTGTTTGTACATCAAATTCTTCACGTGTAACTACATCTAATTTAGATAATTGCGCCTGTAAAACTTGTTTTAATTTTGCTTCAACGTCATTACCAATCTCTTTGATACCTTGAGGTAAATTGTTTTGTACTTGTTGGATAATTTCTTCGATTTTTTTGGGATTTAACATAAAGACCTCGCATAATTTAACGGGCTAAATTGTATGAAAAAAACGGGAAATTTACTAGGCAAATCAAAGGTTTTATTTTATACTTTTTCCCGCATTCTCAGGGCGGGGCGAAATTCCCCACCGGTGGTAAGCGTAAGTAAGCCCACGAGCGTTCATACCCTGTATGAAGTCAGCAGATTTGGTGAAAATCCAAAGCCGACAGTGATAGTCTGGATGGTAGAGAATAGCGGTATCTATAAGAATTTTGAATGGCACTATTTGTTTTGCAAATAGTGTTGTTTTCTTTTCTGCCGTACTTCCCTCATTCGCCCTGATTCTGGTATCAATATTTTACTAACAAAGGAAATTACCATGAGTCAGTCAATTCTTTCTCAATTCGGCAACGCGGAGCAACGTGTATTAAATGCGATTGCAGCATTGCAACAAGGCAAAGGCGTTTTAGTGCTAGATGATGAAGATCGCGAAAATGAAGGCGATCTGATTTATCCTGCGGAAACTATTACCAAAGAACAAATGGCAAAATTAATTCGTTATGGTAGCGGTATTGTTTGCCTTTGTATTACGGATGAACTTTGCCAAAAGCTCGAGTTACCACCAATGGTGGAACACAATACCAGCGTTAACCGTACTGCATTCACTGTTACAATTGAAGCCGCAGAAGGTGTTTCTACTGGTGTTTCTGCACAAGATCGTGTGACGACTGTTAGAACAGCGGTTGCTGATGGTGCAAAACCAAGTGATTTACATCGTCCAGGACATATCTTCCCATTACGTGCTAATGATAAAGGGGTATTAGGTCGCCGCGGTCATACTGAAGCTTCCGTTGATTTAGTGGAATTAGCTGGTTTTAAACGTGCAGGAGTGATTTGTGAAATTACTAATGATGATGGTTCGATGGCACGCACTCCAGAAATTGTAAAATTCGCTTTGGCACAAGGCTATCCAGTAGTAACAATTGAGGATTTAGTGGCGTATAAGTTAAGTCATTAACCATAAAATAGCGCTACTCTTGTAAGAATAGCGCTATTTTCTAAGTTAATATTGGGTTTCTATTGACTTAAAACTTGATAGTTATGGCAGCCATTCTGAACGCCATTATCACAAGCTTGCTTAAAATATTCTTTAGCTTTGGATAAGCTCTTACTAACACCTTTTCCTTCATAATACAGCATACCAAGACTAAATTGTGCTTTTTCATCCCCTTGTACAGCTGCTTTTTGGAGCCAATATATTGCTTGCTGATAATCCTGTTTAACACCTTGTCCGATGCTGTACATTGCTCCAAGATTATTTTGCGCTTCTATATATCCTTGTTTAGCAGCTTTTGTATACCAATATATCGCTTGTTGATAATCTTGCTTAACACCTTTCCCAGTGTCATACATCACACCGAGATTATATTGCGCTAAAGCAACTCCTTGTTCAGCTGCTTTTTGGAACCAGAATTTGGCTTGTGGATAATCTTGTTTTACTCCATGTCCTCTGTCATACATGAAGCCAAGATTAAATTGCGCTAAAGCATATCCTTGTTTAGCCGCTTTTTGGAACCAGAATTTGGCCTGTTGATAATCTTGTTTTATCCCATCTCCATCATAATACATCATGCCAAGATTATATTGTGCTATGGCATTTCCTTGTTCAGCCGCTTTTTGGAACCAGAGTTTGGCTTGTTGGTAATCTTGTTTCACACCCTTTCCGTTAACATACATTACGCCAAGATTAGTTTGAGCTATTACATTACCTTGTTTAGCTAACTGTAGGGTTTGTTGAAAATCAGAAGCTTGATTTTTATCTGCGATTACGGGCGAAGATAAAGAGAAGGTTAATGCTAAAGTGATAAAGATCGCGGTTAAGTATTTCATCTGTGAGTACTCCACATTATTTATTGCCAAAGATTATTGTACGTTTTTTCTATAGCCAACTAATATTGATGAGAGTGTTTTAAATTGAGATTTCATAAATTTGTAAGAATTTAAGTCGTTGCTGATAGCAATCTACGATTTTCTTTAAATGTTCTGCTGGGATAAATGAACGGGCATAGGTTTCAATTACGATAGTTTGTTCTTTGATGATTTCTGGGGTTTGCCATTGTTGTTAATGGTACGAGTAAGATATGACAATAGTTCATTGTTTCTCCCGTAAAATTTGGATTGCACCTAGCATATTTTCACCATTATTAAGCAGTAATCCTAATAAATCATCTTCATCAGTTTTCTGTAATTCGGCATAAGTTTTTCTTAACCAACCTTCTGGGACGAGGGAAGCAAAATAAGGAAATAAGGTTTTAGAATGAAATGCTTTTTGCTCAACCGGTAAACTTAAAGATAGTGGGATTCCTGCATAGTCGGGATAGTAATAAAAATGGAAACCGTCAGTATCTTGTGACAAGATACCAATTGGTTCACCATATAAAAAGACTTTCCCCGTACGTATTAAAGAGTGCATAACGCTACTCCTAATGCCTCAGCGACGAGTAATACACTTGAAAACTTAACTTGTGCTGGATTTTTAAAAATACGCTTTAATGTTGAAACCGATAATTCGGTTTGTAGTGATAAGGTTTCTAAATCAATTCCTAAAGATTTACGTTTTTGATTAAGGCGTTGCCCAAACTCAGCTGAATCAGTAATTTTGTTTTGTGCCAGTAATGATTTTTGGCTAAGTTGTTCGTTTAATAGCTGTTGTTGAATTTTCTTTAATTGGTTGATTTGTGTTTCAAGTGTGAGATGCAATGCTTCCATAGTTCATATATAACCTTATTTTTAATTAAAATTTCATCATAAGTATCATATATGATTCTTTATTGGAGGAATAGCTTTTTATTGGTCTTTTTATGTTTTTTTAATCAAAAAAAGCTCATTTAAGAGCTTTTTAGTGTAGTAGGAATACTATTTCCCTTTCCTAATCCAATACTGATAAGGTGCTTTATCAGTGGTACTTTGCAACAGTGTATGTTCCATAAATTGACAAAAGCCAGGAATATCACGAGTGGTGGCAGGATCATCAGCAATAATTAATAAAATCTCACCTTCTTGCATTTCGCGGATTTTTTTACGTACTAACATTACAGGTTCAGGACAGCGTAATCCTTGCGTATCAAGTGTTTGATTAATTTTCCATTCGGTCATATGATTGCTACTTATTATTAATAAAGCAGTAATGATACTGCATTTTACGCCAAGATGGGATAGTGGAGGAAAGGATGAAGACGTTATTCAACGCACATTTAGCACATATACAAGAAATAGTAAAAGAGGCGTTATCTTGCTGTCGTTTAGATGGAATTTGGATCTATGCAGGTAAAGCAGATAATTATTTTTTAGATGATCAAAGCAAACCTTTCCATATCAATCCTTTTTTTAATTATGTTGTACCAATGCCACAAGCGGAAGGCAGCTGGGTATTTTTAGATGGTTACAGCAAACCAAAACTCTATTTCTATCAGCCAAAAGATTATTGGTATTTCGTTGAATCATTACCAAATGATTTTTGGTGTAATCAATTTGAGTGGGAAATTTTTACTCAGCCGGAACAAGTACAACAATTGGTCAATAGTCGTACTAATTGTGGCTTTATTGGTGAAGATGAAGCGTTAGCCAAATCATTAGGCTTTTTCTCCATTAATGATCGTAAGTTATTGAATATCTTGAGTTACTACCGCGCTTATAAAACGGAATATGAAGTGGAGTGTATTTTCCAAGCGCAAAAGCCTGCTTTATTAGGGCATCACGCAGCGAAACAAGCATTTTTAGCTGGGAAAAGCGAATTTGAGATTAATTTAGCTTATCTACAAGCAAGTGAACAATCTGATTTAAATGTACCTTACGGCAATATTGTGGCGTTAAATGAGCATAGTGCGGTATTGCATTACAATCGCTTAGCAAATAAAACACCAAATCAAGTGCGTAGTTTTCTCATTGATGCAGGGGCGACCTATTTAGGTTATGCCTCTGATATTACTCGTACTTATCAACAAGAAAGCAATGATCTGTTTGTTTATTTGCTGCAGGGAATGGAACAAATTAAGCAAGATATTATTGCTGAATTGCAGGTGGGCTATAACTATCTGACTTATCATACTCAAGTACAACAACGTGTTGCTGAGTTACTTCATCATAGCGGTTTAGTGAAATTGCCAGCGACACAAATTTTTGAGGAAGGCATTAATCGTGCCTTTTTGCCGCATGGTTTAGGGCATTTTCTTGGCTTACAAGTGCACGATATTGGCGGTTGGCAGCAAAATAAACGTGGCGCTATTAAGCGTCCACCGGAAGTGTATCCTAGCTTACGTTGTACACGCGAATTAGCAGAAGGAATGGTATTAACGATTGAGCCAGGATTGTATTTTATTGATTTATTATTACAACCTTGGCGAACACATCCGTTGGCAGATAAATTTGATTGGCAAGCAATCGAAATCCTAAAAGGTTTTGGCGGTATTCGGACGGAAGATAACATTGTCATGCGGACGAATGGTGCAGAGAATTTAACTGTGAAAATGCAGCAACAACTTAACTTAAGTTAAGAGGTGTTATGCAATACCCAGTATTACAGCAACCTGTTAGCTTTAGTGAAGAGATTAAAAAGAGTCGTTTTATTTGTTATTTACAGCCCGTATCCAATTTAGAAGAGGCGAAACAATTTTGGCAAAAAGTGCGGGCGGAACATCCGGATGCACGCCATCATTGTTGGGCAACAGTCGCAGGTGCGCCAAATGATTCGCAACAGTATGGTTTTTCTGATGATGGCGAACCGTCAGGGACAGCAGGAAAACCAATGTTGAATGTCTTGTTAGGCAGCGGATTGGGTGAAATTTGTGCGGTAGTGGTGCGTTATTATGGTGGTATTTTATTAGGTACAGGCGGTTTAGTGCGTGCTTATGGCAATGGCGTACAACAAGCCTTAAAGTTAGCTACAACGACTATTAAAATTGAACGCCAGCAATACCAATTACTTTGTCAATACGCACAATGGGCTTGGCTAGAAGCAATGTTGAAACATTTTGATGTAGAAATTGTGCAGCAACAATTTACTGATCAAGTTTGTTTAACGTTAGCGATTGCAGAAGAACAAGCGATACAATTGAATCACCAACTTAATGAGCGTTCTGCTGGACAGCTCCAATTACAACTGATTGAAGATTAAGACTTTTATATGAAAACACTGATTTTATATTTGAGCCATGATGGGCAAACTCGAAAAATCGCCGAAGCGATTGCTGCGCAATTAACTGGGCAATGTGTAATGGCGAATTTACTAGAAAATATGTCGATTGATTTGACACCTTATGATCGAGTAGTGATTGGTGCATCTATCCGTTATGGGAAGTTTAACCCGAAATTATTTACTTTTATTCGCGAACATAAGCAACAACTAAAAGCAAAACAAGGCGCGTTATATACAGTAAATTTGACGGCGCGGAAAGCAGATAAAAATACGCCACAAACCAATGTTTATACAAGAAAGTTATTGGCGAAGATTGCGTGGCAGCCACAATTAGTACAGGTGTTTGCAGGAGCGTTATTGTATCCGCGTTATACTTGGTTTGATCGCACAATGATCCGTTTTATTATGAAAATGACGGGTGGCGAAACCGATCCACGCAAAGAGATCGAATATACTGATTGGCAGCAAGTAAGAAATTTTGCTGATCAAATCGAACAGTTATGAATTTTCGACATAAAAAAACCGCCTAAATGAGGCGGTTTTTACTATTAATCAATTCAAAAAAATCATTAAGCTAATTTTTTGATGTGTGCAGATAATTTAGATTTGTGATTTGCTGCTTTATTTTTGTGGATTAAGCCTTTAGAAGCCATTCTGTCCACTACTTTTTGCATTTCAACAAAAGCTGTTTCTGCAACTGCTTTATCGCCTGCCGCTACTGCTGCATAAACTTTTTTGATATAAGTACGCATCATAGAGCGTTGGCTTGCATTGTGTTGACGGCGTTTTTCAGATTGAACCGCACGTTTTTTTGCTGACTTGATATTAGCCAAGGTCAAACTCCCAAAATTTCTAATTAATTACACTAAAAACGAAAGGCGTAAAATATGCCTACTTTTTAAGCCTTTGTCAATTGATTTATTGCCTATGCCGCAATTTGCTTCGAGAGTAAGCAGTGGCAATGGTGAGCTTGCCTCAGTGAGACACAACCGAAGTAAGCCAAATAAAAGGCGGGCGAAATTTTACCAGTTTTTTAGGCGAGAATATAGCGTAAAAAGTAAAAATCTATACAATGAGCCGTAATTTTTGCCACATAAAAAACAACAAATGGTAGGTTATTTTGAGTAAAGGGTTATTAAAATCAGGCATTGTGGTTAGTAGTATGACACTGCTATCTCGGATCTTAGGGTTGGTGCGAGATGTGGTTATCGCTAATCTTTTAGGTGCTGGCGTTGCTGCAGATGTATTTTTATTTGCTAATCGTATTCCTAATTTTTTACGGCGTTTATTTGCTGAAGGCGCATTTTCGCAGGCGTTTGTGCCAGTGTTAGCTGAATATCAAAAAGAAGGTGATTTAGATAAAACACGCGCTTTTATTGCTAAAGTTTCAGGAACATTAGGCGGTTTAGTAACAGTTGTAACCTTGTTAGCGATGATTGGTTCACCGATCGTAACAGCTATTTTTGGTACAGGCTGGTTTTTAGATTGGTTAAATGATGGAGCAGAAGCGGAAAAATTTACCCAAGCTTCGTTGTTATTAAAAATTACTTTTCCTTATCTTTGGTTTATCACTTTAGTGGCGTTATCGGGCGCTATCTTAAATTCGATTGGCAAATTTGGTGTGATGTCGTTTTCACCAGTATTGCTGAATGTGGCAATGATTGGTGCCGCATTATTTATTGCGCCGCATTTAGCGAATCCGAATATTGGTTTAGCTATCGGTATTTTCCTTGGTGGGTTATTACAATTTTTATTCCAAATTCCATTCTTAAAACAAGCTGGATTATTGGTGCGTCCTAAATGGGCTTGGCAGGATGCAGGTGTAAAAAAGATTCGTACCTTGATGATTCCAGCATTATTTGGTGTTTCTGTTAGTCAAATTAATTTATTACTAGATACTTTTATCGCCAGTTTCTTAATGACAGGATCAATTAGCTGGTTGTATTACTCAGATCGTTTGTTGGAGTTTCCATTAGGTCTTTTTGGTATTGCGATTTCTACCGTTATTTTACCGACGCTTTCACGTCATCACGTACATAATGATGATCCGCAAAATAACCTTGCTTTCCGTCAAACATTAGATTGGGGAGTGCGGATGATTTTATTGTTAGGCATACCAGCAATGGTTGGAATTGCCTTGTTAGCACAGCCGATGTTGTTAGTCTTTTTTATGCGTGGCAATTTTGTATTGAGTGATGTACAAGCAACCTCTTATTCATTGTGGGCGTTTAATGCCGGATTATTGAGTTATATGCTGATCAAAATCTTAGCGAATGGTTACTATGCTCGCCAAGATACAAAGACACCTGTACGTTATGGAATTATTGCGATGGTAAGCAATATGGGTTTTAACTTGTTAGCCATTCCGTTCAGTTATGTGGGATTAGCGATTGCATCAGCAATGTCGGCAACGTTAAACGCATTTTTGTTATATCGCGGTTTGGCAAAACAAGATGTGTATCATTTTTCTACAACAAGCGTGAAATTTTTTGTCAAAGTAGTGGTTGCAGCTGGTGTGATGGGAGGCGTATTATTTTATTTCACACCAATGTTAGTAGAATGGTATGCCATGCCTTTTTCTTGGCGAGTAATCTGGTTAGGCGGTTTAATTGCAGTTGCGGCAGTTTGTTATCTATGCGTATTGTTATTACTTGGTGTGAGAAAGAGGGATTTATTGGCACACTAATATTATGAGTATTTTACAATCGTTGTGGATGGTTTTTGCCAGTGCAACATTTGCAATTATGGCAGCTTTCGTCAAACTTGCATCAGAGAGTGGTGCAAGTTTAGGCGCAATTATTTTTACACGCGGCTTACCGTCAGTCTTTTTGATTTGGCTTTGGGTCTTGTTGGATCGGCAGCATAGAAGTTTTAGAACGCCGCGATTACGTTCGCATATTTCGCGTAGTCTATTTGGTATTATGTCTATTTGGTGCGGCTTTTATGCGTACGCACATCTGCCGTTAGCTACGGCAGCGAGCTTAAATTATACCACTACATTATTTATCACTTTTTGGACCGTACTGACGACAGTAATGGCGCGACGTACGGTGCAAATTTTGGCTGTCGCATTAGGTTTTTTGGGCGTGTTGGTGGTGTTGCGTCCTAGTATTAATGCACAAGATTGGTTTGCGATTTTAGTTGGGTTGTTTGCTGGGTTAAGTGCTACTGGTGCGGTATTAACAGTGAAGCGTTTAGGACAAGCTGGTGAACCAGTTTGGCGGACAGTGTTTTATTTTTCTGTATCCGTTACCGTTGTTGGCTTTCTTGGTTTTCTCTTATCCGGGAATTATAAAGCCGACTTTAATTCCACAGGCTATTTATTAGGCATTGGTATTTTTGGCTTACTTGGGCAATTAGGACTTACACGTTCATTTAGTTATGGGGCAACTGTCCTTACTGCAACGCTGCAATATACAGCGATTATTTTCTCTGCATTGCTAAGTTTGTGGTTGTGGGATACATCAATCGACTTACTGAGTTGGATTGGAATGTTAGTGATTGTTGCCTCAGGAGGATTGTGTGCATACGCTACTAAAAAATCATAAGCAAATAGTGATAACGATGGGTGATATCCACGTTTTACAGCTTTTGACAATCTGCGTATAATACCCGCATTTTTTGTAACCTTTTTGATGAGCTTATAGCAAGAATGCAATTAATTCGAGGTCTTTATAATTTACCTACTTTTCCACAAGGTTGTGCATTAACGATCGGTAATTTTGATGGAGTGCATTTAGGGCACCAAACCATTTTGCGTCATCTTAAACAACAAGCAGAACAATTAGCATTGCCTGCGGTGGTAATGTTATTTGAACCTCAAGCAAAAGAATTCTTTTTAAAAGAGAAAGCACCAGCCCGTTTAATGAGATTACGTGACAAATTAACCTATTTAGCACGTTTTGGTGTGGATTATGTTTTTTGTGTGCCATTCAATCTTGCTTTTGCCCAACAAACTACAGATCAATTTATTCAGCACTATTTAATCGATAAATTAAAGGTGAAGTTTTTGAGTGTTGGTGACGATTTTCGTTTTGGTGTTAATCGTAGTGGCAACTTTGAAACTTTGGCTGCAGCCGGTAAGCAATATGGTTTTCAAGTAGAAAATAATACCAGTTATTGCCTAGATAGTTTGCGAGTGAGCAGTACGGCAATTCGTCAAGCATTAGCGGAAGATAAGCTAGATCAAGTGGAGCAAATGCTAGGACGAGCATATAGCATTTTAGGTCGTGTTGTTCATGGCAATGAATTGGGTAGAACCATTGGTTTCCCTACGGCGAATATTCGTTTGCACCGTCAAGTTAATCCGTTACAAGGCGTGTATGCGGTTGAAGTAATGGATAAACGTGGAAACCATTATTATGGTGTTGCCAATGTTGGTAATCGCCCAACAATTAATGGTATGAAACCTTTATTGGAAGTTCATCTATTTGATTTCAATGGTGATCTTTATGGTAAAACCTTAGAAATCTTCTTTAAGTCAAAATTACGTTCAGAAACAAAATTTCCTTCATTTGATGCGTTGCGCCAACAAATTGCACGAGACGTTGAAAATGCGAAAAAGTATTTTCAACAAAATGATGAAAAATAATCAAATTTTTTGATAAGTTTGTTTGCATAGCGATCTAAAAAAGGCTATAAAAGAGCGTTTGATAGATGAAATTCACAGCAGAGATCTGCTTATATTTTCAATATGAATTTGATTTAACTTTTTATTACGGAATAAACTCATGTCTAAAGAAACAACTGATTACAAAAGCACGTTAAACCTGCCAGAAACAGGTTTTCCAATGCGTGGTGATTTGGCGAAACGTGAGCCAGCCATGCTAAAGAATTGGTATGATAAACAGCTTTATCAAAAAATTCGTCAAGCAAGTAAAGGTAAGAAAACCTTTATTTTGCACGATGGTCCTCCATATGCGAATGGTACTATCCACATTGGGCATGCAGTAAATAAAATTCTAAAAGACATTATTGTTAAATCAAAAACCGCACTTGGCTACGATTCCCCATATATTCCAGGTTGGGACTGCCATGGTTTACCAATTGAATTAAAAGTAGAAGGATTGGTGGGTAAACCAAATGAAAAAGTGTCTGCAGCAGAATTTCGTGAAGCTTGTCGTGCTTACGCTAGGGAACAAGTTGAAGGACAGAAAAAAGACTTTATCCGTTTAGGTGTAATTGGCGACTGGGATAATCCATATCTCACTATGAATTTCGCTACAGAGGCGAATATTATTCGTACTTTGGGCAATGTGATTAAGAATGGCCACCTTTATAAAGGTTCAAAACCCGTTCATTGGTGTTTAGATTGCGGTTCAGCTTTAGCAGAAGCAGAAGTTGAATATTATGACAAAACTTCACCATCCATTTATGTGCGTTTCAACGCAGTTGATGAAGCTGCGGTATTGGCGAAATTTAATTTAACACAAACTGGCGAAGGAAAAGTTTCAGCAGTAATTTGGACCACTACACCTTGGACATTACCATCTAACCGCGCGATTGCGTTACATCCGGAATTAGAATATCAATTAATTCAAGTGAATGGCGAACGTTTGATTCTGACTACAGAATTAGTAGAAAGCGTGATGAAGGCAATTGGCGCAAGCGATTACCAAGTGTTAGGCATTGCGAAAGGTAAAGATCTTGAATTATTACAATTCCAACATCCATTCTATGATTATTCAGTGCCGTTGATTCTTGGTGAACACGTTGGTAATGATGCAGGTACAGGATTGGTACATACTGCACCAGATCATGGTCAAGATGACTTTATTGTTGGGCAGCAATATAACTTACCAATGTCAGGTTTAATTGGTAATGACGGTAAATTTAATAGCCAAGCACAATTTTTCGCTGGGGAAAACGTTTTTGATGCTAATCCATTAGTAGTGAAAAAATTAGAAGAAGTTGGTGCGTTATTAAAAGTTGAAAAGATTACGCACAGCTATCCACATTGCTGGCGTCATAAAACACCTATTATTTTCCGCGCTACACCGCAATGGTTTATCGGCATGGATGTAAAAGGTTTACGTGCACAAGCGCTAAAAGAGATCAAACGTGTGCGTTGGATTCCTGATTGGGGTCAAGCACGTATTGAATCTATGGTAGCAAATCGTCCTGACTGGTGTATTTCTCGTCAACGTACTTGGGGTGTGCCATTAACTTTATTTATCCATAAAGAAACCGAAGCGTTACATCCACGTACTTTAGAATTAATCGAAGAAGTAGCAAAACGTGTAGAACAAAAAGGTATTCAAGCGTGGTGGGATCTTGATATTAATGAAGTATTAGGTGAAGACGCGAAAGATTATCAGAAAGTGCCGGATACTTTAGACGTTTGGTTCGATTCAGGATCAACTTATTCAGCGGTAGCAAAACATCGCCCAGAATTTGGCGGTAACCCTGTTGATATGTATCTTGAAGGTTCAGATCAGCATCGTGGCTGGTTTATGTCTTCATTAATGTTATCTACTGCAACTGATAACAAAGCACCATATAGCCAAGTATTGACACATGGTTTTACCGTTGATGGACAAGGTCGCAAGATGTCAAAATCAATTGGTAATATCGTGACTCCACAAGAAGTAATGGATAAATTCGGTGGCGATATTTTACGTTTATGGGTAGGTTCAGCGGATTACACTGGTGAAATTGCGGTATCAGATGAAATTTTTAAACGTGCTGCGGATTCTTATCGTCGTATTCGTAATACTGCGCGTTTCTTATTAGCGAACTTAAATGGTTTTGATCCAAAACGTGATATGGTGCCTGCTGACAAGATGATCGTGTTAGATCGTTGGGCAGTAGCTTGTGCGTTACAAGCGCAAGAAGAGATCAAACATTCTTATGATAATTATCAATTCCACGAAGTGGTACAACGTATTATGCGTTTCTGCTCGATTGAAATGGGTTCTTTCTATTTAGATATTATCAAAGACCGTCAATACACAACCAAAGCGGATAGTTTGGCACGTCGTAGTTGTCAAACTGCGTTATATCATATTGCAGAGGCGTTAGTGCGTTGGATTGCACCAATTCTTTCCTTTACGGCTGATGAAATTTGGCAATATCTACCAGGTGAGCGTAGTGAATTCGTCTTTATGGAAGAGTTCTATAAAGGTTTATTTGCCCTAGCAGATGATGAAGCAATGAACGACGCTTACTGGCAAGAAGTATTGAAAGTAAGAGCAGAAGTCAATCGTGTTCTTGAACAAGCACGTAATGATAAAGTTATTGGGGCGGCGTTAGCGGCAGAAGTAACATTATATGCAAATGATCATTATCGTGATTTATTAGCAAAATTAGGTGATGAATTACGTTTCGTGTTAATTACTTCTAAAGTTGAGGTCAAAGCCTTGGCAGATGCTGACGTTGCTGAGGGTGAATTGAACGGATTAGCAGTGAAAGTGGTTGCTTCACAAGCGGAAAAATGCCCACGTTGTTGGCATTATTCTGATACTGTGGGACAAAATAGCGAACATCCGCACCTCTGTTCTCGTTGTGTTGAGAACGTAGCGGGCGAAGGAGAAGTTCGTCAATTTGCCTAATTTGTTTGATTGGCATTAAAAATTATAGGAGATCACTGCTAGGGCTAACTTAGCAGTGATCCTTTTTTATCATAGTAGATATAGATGGCAGAACGCTAAAAACGAGTCTTTTATTATGCAAAAACAAAAAAATGGTTTAATTTTTCTTTGGTTGAGTGTAATTGCTTTTGTTGCTGATTTAGGGACAAAGTGGTTGGTGGTTACTCGTTTTGAGTTGTATGAAAGCATCAATATTTTGCCGATTTTTAATTTAACCTATGTGCGAAATTATGGTGCAGCTTTTAGCTTTTTAGCAGATCATAGCGGTTGGCAAAAATATTTCTTTGTGTTGATTGCAATAGCAATTTCGGGATTATTACTGTTTTGGTTAGTGCGTTCACCACGTGAGAAGACTTTAGTTAATAGTGCTTATGCCTTGATTATTGGTGGTGCATTGGCCAATATGACCGATCGTTTATATCATGGTTTTGTTGTAGATTTTCTCGATTTCTATTGGCGAATTTATCATTATCCTGTTTTTAATGTGGCAGATATTGCAATTTGTGTTGGTGCAGGGTTAATGATTTTAGATTACTTAAAGAATGAGAGAAAAAGTACCAAGGAAAGTTAATTATGAAGATTATCTTAGCAAATCCACGTGGTTTTTGTGCTGGTGTTGATCGTGCTATCAGTATTGTTGAGTTAGCGTTAGAGATCCATGGTGCGCCAATTTATGTACGTCACGAAGTTGTACATAATCGTTTTGTCGTGGAAGGATTACGTCAGCGCGGGGCTATTTTTGTTGAGGAATTGAGTGAAGTTCCTGATGGCTCGATTGTAATTTTCTCGGCACATGGTGTTTCGCAAGCGGTTCGTCAAGAGGCAAAAGATCGTGGATTAAAAGTGTTTGATGCGACTTGTCCATTGGTAACAAAAGTGCATATGCAAGTTGCTCGTGCGAGTCGAAAAGGAACCAAAGCGATTTTGATTGGGCATAAAGGCCACCCAGAAGTAGAAGGAACTATGGGGCAATACGATAATCAAGATGGTGGTATTTATTTAGTTGAAGATGTGGAAGATATCTTAAAACTACCGGTATCCAATCAAGATGATTTAACTTTTATGACGCAAACCACATTGTCGATTGATGATACAGTGGAAGTCATCGAAGCGTTAAAGGCAAAATATCCAGCCATTCAAGGCCCTCGCAAAAATGATATTTGCTACGCAACAACCAATCGCCAGCATGCAGTAAAAGAGTTAGCGGTACAATCTGATTTAGTGATCGTTGTTGGTTCGAAGAATTCATCTAATTCTAATCGTTTGGCTGAGTTAGCTTCTCGAATGGGAGTGCCGTCTAAATTAATTGATGATGCCGCGGATATTGATGCAAGTTGGCTTGATGGTGTTAATGTTGTCGGTATTACTGCGGGAGCTTCTGCACCAGAAGTATTGGTACAATCAGTCGTAAGTCGTCTATTAGAATTGGGTGCTACAACCGTAGAAGAACTCGAAGGTTGTGAAGAAAATACGGTGTTTGAAGTACCGAAAGAGCTACGAATAACAGAGGTTAACTAAAATTAAATTTTCCATTGCCTTTTCTTTTATGAAATAAAGAAAAGGCATTTATTTTCTAATTTCAAAATTGTACTTTCTTATAGAATAATTGCATTTTTCCTTACATTTATCTTTAATATTGGTACCTGTTTGTAGATAAAATGTGTGTCATCTCACAAATATTCAAAAAATAACCCTTTGTATTTAAAAAAACTGACAAAAGTGAAAAAGAAGTATATGCTAATAATGAGTTATTTTTAAATAACGTTTCTGTATAGCAGTGATGTTGCTGTTATTTACTCACAATTCACTTAGCAACCAAGGAACTCATTATGAATCACACCTATCGTTTAGTTTGGAATGCTGTTAGGCAGTTATGGCAGTGTGCGTCAGAAAATACTCGGACAAAAGGCAAAAACGGCTCAGTAAAAACTGCTGCCAATAATCAAATTACCCCCCCCCTTCATCAACTCATTATCTAACCAAAAAATTTTCTTTTAATCTCATTGCTATAACACTATTAACTTGTTTTTCATTGCCGGTTTTTGCGGAATGTCCACAGACTACAATTACTTCTTCAGGAACCTATCCTTTAGCTGGAGATACTTGTGGATATATACGTGTTGAAGGAACATCTGGTGTTATATTAGATGGGAAAGGACAAATTAATAGGCTTGGCGTTATAGAGGGATCACAAGTTACGTTACGTGGAGATATTAACTTGGATTCTGTTAGTGTATATAGTGATAGATATACCTCAGTGAAAAATCACTTTATTTTAGAGAGTGGTAATATTGGATTTATTCGAATAGATGAACATACTGATTTTACAATGTTAGGTGGTACCATTAATAGATTTGATATAGATGATAAAGGAATAAGAAATATTGTCATTGCCGGTGGGGAGATTAAAAGCGATCTTCTTTTAATAGATGCTGAATCTATTACTATTACAGGAGGATCGATTGTTTCAAGTAGAGCGGCTGGAGTATTCAAAATAGAGGGAGGAAATCTCACTATGACGGGAGGCAATGTCAGAGGTACTACTGGACTTTTACTAATGAATGGAATGAGAGGAGGCATAACTACTATTGGTGGAAATGCTACTGTGACAGCTATATCTAGCCCAAGATTTGAATCTGTTGGTGCTGTTGTTTTTTCCTTTTTAGAGTTGGAAGGACGCGATGATCAATATCAACGACAAACTCTTAATCTAATGCGAAGTCCAGATGGAATTGAAGGCATTGTATTTTCAATAACTGATATGAATCCATCCAATACTCACCTTCTGTTGAATACTCATACTCTAATGTTATCAGGTGAAAATAGTTTATCTCTACACTTAGATGAGTTTGGTAATATTAATGATGATATCAAGATAAATGATGCACATGGTTTATCAGTAACTTCTGTTCCCGGTAAAAAATTCTTTGCCTTTGACACTATCGAAAAGACCGGTACAGGAACTTGGACGCTTTCAGGAACTTTAGATAGCAATATTATCACAGGTTATACCGATGAAAATGGTGTACAACATCCGGGCTTATCCATTAATGAAGGAACTATTGCGTTAGCACCAAATACGATTGTGCATACGGATATGGTGGTGAATCCAAATGGTATTTTGCATTCCCAAGTGGGAGGTAAACAACAGGTTGATTCATTAGTGATTAAAGGGACTTATCAAGTCGATGTGAATAGCCATAATGATTACAGCCAATTACATAGTACAAAAGATATTGTGATTGAAGAAGGCAGCAAACTTTATGTGTATGCGGATAAACTGCGTGGTGGCGATGATACTTTTTGGAATGTATTAACGACAGATGGCAAATTAACAGGTCGTTTTAATCCGAAAATAGAAGATGACAGTATTTTATTTGATTTTACTGCGTTATATGACCCACAAGCGATGCATTTAAATGCTAAAGCAGTTCCTGCTCCGGAACCAGAGCCAACTCGAGGCTTAATCGAACATTTGGTGAAAGATGCTTGTGATGATTGTTTAGTTCCAATAGCAGCCAGTCTAGATAAGATTATTCAAGCCTCAGCTCAAAATGATATTGCTTTAGGCTTAATGCCATTAACCAGTGAAAAAGACGTAGTCAATGCAGTAGAGCAAATCCAACCACTATTAGGTATTCGTACCAGCCGAGTGATAATGGAAGCTACTGATACCTTAACCAAAGCGATACCAACAGGACGTTGTGTTGCTAATGCCGGAGAAAATCAAGTCTGGGCAAAAGTGTTAGGGGAATGGAATGAACGAGAGGGTTCATCTGGATTATCTGGCTATCAAGCCACCCATAGTGGCATTGCCGTCGGCAGTGAACGTTGTGTCACCGAAAACACTAAATTGGGCTTAACGGCTGGCTATCTTAAAACCGATGCAGATAGTTATGATTCCGCTGCTAATCATAACTTAAAAGCGGATACTTGGCAGGTTGGGGTATATGGTAATACTGCATTAACGCCACAATGGGATATTGATTTTTATGCTGGTATTGGACAAGCCTATTTAGATGGTAAACGTCATCTTAGTTTCTTAGGCCGTACTGCGGAAAGTGAGATGAAAGCGAACCATTTCCGTACTGGCATCACGCTAAATCGAACCTTCCAAGTGAATCCACAGGCAAAAGTCACCCCATTTATCGGCTTAGATTATCAACGAGTTGAGGTTGAAGACTATATTGAGAAAGGAGCAAAAGACTTTAATTTCGCTGTTGATAAACAAAGCACCGAAGCCTTTATGGCAAAACTCGGTATTAAAGGGGATTTCCAAGTGAATGAGCGTTTAAGTTTACAAGCAAAAGCGGCAGTGGGATACGATATGAGCTATCGAGGTAACTATTTACGTGCTGGGTTTGTGAATTATCCAAAATACCGCTTTATGTTGGAAGATTGTGACCCATCTCGCGTGAGAGGAGAACTTGATATAGGTGCGAAATACCAAATCAGCCAAAATGTTGCATTGGGGGCTGGCGTACAATCCACCTTTGCCAAAGGGTTTAACTCGGTTGCAGGAAATGTGAATTTATCGATTCAGTTCTGATTTGATCAATCAACATTGGTTTAGAGCAAAAACCTCGCTTGAGCGAGGTTTTTGATTGATTAATTAATAATTAAACATCATAAGTGGTTGATGCGGTATTACCACCATGACCTGTCCAGTTAGTGTGGAAGAATTCACCGCGAGGTTTATCGGTACGTTCATAGGTATGTGCACCGAAGTAGTCACGTTGTGCTTGGAGTAAGTTAGCTGGTAAACGCGCTGTGGTATAACCATCAAGGAAAGTTAAGGCAGATGCCATACATGGCATTGGTAAACCGATCTCAATTGCTTTCGCTACTACTTTACGCCATGCACTTAAGCAATCTTTTAAGATACCGTTAAAATAAGGATCTGAGCCTAAGAAGACTAAATCTGGGTTAGCGGTATAAGCATCACGAATATTGCCTAAGAATGCACTACGGATGATACAACCTTCACGCCATAATAGCGCAGTATTACCATAGTTAAGATCCCATTGATAGGTTTCAGATGCTTCACGAATAAGCATAAATCCTTGAGCATAAGAGATAATTTTTGAAGCGAGTAATGCTTTACGAACAGCTTCGATCCACTCTTTTTTGTCGCCACTAACAGCTTGAATATTATCATCAAATAGTTTTGCTGCAGCTAAACGTTGTTCTTTGAAAGAAGACACACAACGAGCGAATACGGCTTCACTGATCAATGTGAGTGGAATACCAAGATCTAATGCGTTGATACCAGTCCATTTACCAGTTCCTTTTTGTCCTGCGGTATCTAAGATTTTTTCCACTAGTGGTTCACCGTCGCTGTCTTTGTAAGCAAGAATATCTGCAGTAATATCAATCAAATAACTGCTTAATTCTGTTTTTTTCCAGTCACTGAAGATAGTGTGCATTTCATCATAGCTGAGGCCTAATCCTTCTTTTAAGAAATGGTAAGCTTCGCAGATTAATTGCATATCACCATATTCGATACCGTTATGTACCATTTTTACAAAGTGACCAGCACCATCTTTACCAACCCAGTCACAGCAAGGTTCACCAGCAGGTGTTTTCGCTGAAATAGCTTGTAAAATAGGTTTAACGTATGGCCAAGCTTCTTCATTTCCGCCAGGCATAATTGATGGGCCACGACGTGCACCTTCTTCACCACCTGAAACACCAGTACCAATAAAGCGAATGCCTTTTTCTTTTAATGCAGCAACGCGACGGTTAGTATCAGGATAATTTGAGTTACCGCCATCAATGATAATATCGCCTTCTTCAAGATAAGGTACGAGGCTTTCAATAAACTTATCTACAACTTCACCAGCACGCACCATTAACATCACTTTGCGTGGTTTTTCGAGTTTATCGACTAAATCTTGTAATGAGTAAGCGCCAATAATGTTAGTCCCTTTTGCAGCACCCTCTAAAAATTCATCAACTTTAGAAGTAGTACGGTTGTAAGCAACAACCTTAAATCCATGATCATTCATATTGAGGATTAAATTTTGTCCCATTACCGCTAAACCGATAACTCCAATATCACCTTTTTGGCTCATGTTTCTGCTCCTGTATTTTCTTAATAGTTAAATTAGCTATATGTCATAGCTGTGTTTATTGCTATTCTTTTACCCATGCACTAGGGTGTTGGGTAAACCCAATATGAGGATAATAATGTATTGCCTGCGGTGCTGACATCAGAATTAGTTTGCACCCAGGATCCACATTGTTTTGTAATTCTTGAATTAATTGCCGTCCGATGCCTTGTTTTTGCCATTGCTCACTGACGGCAAGATCGCTTAAATAACAACAATATGCAAAATCGGTAACTGCTCTTGCCGCACCAACTAAAACATCACCATCCCAAGCTGTAATTAAAAGATCGGTATGCGCTAACATTTTTTCTATTCGCTCAATGTCGTCAATTGGACGGCGCGGACCTAAAGTAGTCTGTTTTAATAGCTCAATATATTGTGATGCTGAGATTTTGACATTTGTTTTATAAACGATCATTGTTTTACCTTAGCAATGCAGCCGCTTGTTGGTCTAAATACCACTCAGTTGCTCCTTGTTTAGAAACAATTTTCGCAGCAGGGTAAGGTAACTGTTCTGCGGCAGTAGATTGAATCTCTTTAAGGATTTTCGCTTTACTTTCACCAGTGACAAGATAAGTGATGCGTTTAGCATTTTCAATTAAACGTGCTGTTTTTGAAATACGATATTGCCCACTTTCCGGATGTTGCGCAATGACTGCTAAATTTGGATCAATAAAGTTAGTATGGTGTGGGAATAATGACGCAGTATGCCCATCAGTTCCCATACCTAGGATAATCCAATCAAAAACAGGTAGATTATTCGCTACGTTTTGTATCTGTTTTAGATCTGCTGTGAAGCGAGTCAGCGCGACTTCTGGTGTTTCTTCACCATAGATACGATGAATATTTGCCGCTGGAATGGCAATATGATCAAACAGTAAACGTTGTACTTCACCGTAATTGCTTTCTGGATCTGTTGGCGGCACGCAACGTTCATCTCCCCACCAAAAATGTAAGTTTTGCCATTGGATTTCGGTGTTATAAGGCGCTTTTGCTAACGTTTGGAATAGCAATTTTGGTGTGCTGCCACCAGATAGTGAAATGTGGACTGGATAACCTAATTCACTATAACGCTTAAATTCTGCTGCAATATGCTCGACTGCTGCTTGAGCAGTCGCAAAAATTTGATAATTCATATTAAAGTTCACAATAGTTAGTATCAGTTAGATTTTTACATGGAAAACGCCATTCACGTTGGCTATTGCTCATTAATTTATTTGCGGCTTCTGGTCCCCAAGTACCGCAAGCATAACCATGAATTTTAGGTGTACCAGCTTTGTAATCTAAGATTGGTTGTACAAATTTCCATGCAGCTTGTACCGCATCGCTACGAGTGAATAAGGTGGCATCGCCATTTAGTGCATCAAGCAATAAACGTTCATAAGCCGAGAAGAGGTGTCCTTCAGCAATTGAATCATAGTGGAAATCCATTGCTACTTCTTTTGCTTTAAAACCAGAACCAGGTTGTTTTAAGCCAAAGCTCATCACAATACCTTCATCAGGTTGAATGCGAATAATCAATTTATTTTCTGGTGCATTCATATTAAAGACAGGATGTGGTGTTTTCTTGAAATGAATAACAATTTCAGTAACACGAGTTGGCATTCGTTTACCACTACGTACATAGAAAGGCACACCACTCCAACGCCAGTTATCAATGGTTAAGCGCAGCGCAACATAAGTTTCAGTGCGAGATTGTGGATCAACGCCTTTTTCTTCACGATAACCAGGTAATTCGACACCTCGCACTTTAGAGCGAGTGTATTGCCCTAATACGAGATTTTCTTCCAGATTTTCTGGTGTTAATGGGTGTAAACTTTGTAGCACTTTCACCACTTCGTCACGCATTGATTTTGCGTTGATGACGGCAGGGCTTTCCATTGCAACTAATGCTAAAACTTGTAGTAAATGGTTTTGGAACATATCACGCATTGCCCCTGAACCATCGTAATAACCACCACGTTCTTCAACGCCTAATGCTTCAGCACCGGTGATTTCTACATAGTCAATATAGTTTCTGTTCCATAATGGCTCGAATAGACCATTAGAGAAACGCAATACTAATAGATTTTGTACCGTTTCTTTACCAAGATAATGGTCAATACGGTAGATTTGATGTTCTGCAAAAGATTGGTGAATTTTATCGTCTAGCTCGATAGATGATTGTAAATCATAACCAAAAGGTTTTTCGACAATTAAACGTTTCCACCCTTCTGATTCGTCATTGAGTTGATGTGCAGCTAAACATTCCGGAATAACGCCATATAAGCTTGGTGGTGTTGATAAATAGTAAAGCACATTATGCTGGCAATTATGACGGAAATTAATTTCGACAAGTCTATTTTTAATTTTTGCATAATCATTCACATTTTGTGTATCAATGGCTTGATAATAGATATGTTGTAAAAAGGCTTCTAAAATCCCTTCATTGACTTTTTCATTTTCAATTAGACTTTGACGTAATTTATCGCGGAAAGCGGTATCGCTGTATTCAGTTCGACTGACACCAAGAATGGCAAAGTCGTCGGAAAGTTGTTCATTTTCAAAAAGTTGGTACAGTGCAGGGATTAATTTACGATGAGTAAGATCGCCTGACGCACCAAAAATAACAATGCTATTATTTTCTGGTTTTTGCATATTCTTAAGTTCCTACTTATAACTGCTGTAACTTCCTTTAGTGTTATCATCTTACGGATAAATCGCATTAACGCTAATTGGTTTTATCTAAAGTAGTGATAACTATTGTTGTAATAAAATTTGCTGCCAATCCCATTGGCGATCGCCAACCATAATGAAATGTGGATTCACAAAGGTTTCGCGTTGATTATATGTGAGTGGTTGCTGTGAAAGCGTGAAAACGTCACCGCCGCTTTCTTGTAAGATCAGTTCTGCTGCTGCGGTATCCCATTCGCCCGTATCACCCAAACGAATATAGCAGTCACATTGTTGTCGTGCAACTAGTGTACTTTTTAAGCCGCTAGAACCATAAGTAATAAATTGATAATTAAATTTAGGATTTAGCGTTGCGAGTACTTTTTGTTGATTTGTGCTTTTACCAACTGCAATGGTTATTGGTTGTTTAGGATTAAACGGATGGCGACTATCTAAGCGAGAACGTTCCTGATCTTGTATAAAAAATGCTCCCTGTCCTTTAATGGCGTAGAAAGTCTGTTTTAATTCAGGCGCATGGATGATACCGATGACTGGACGTTGGTTTTCTATTAATGCAATTAATACGGAAAATTGATCAGTTCTATTGATAAATTGCTGAGTACCATCTAATGGATCAATTAACCAATAACGTTGCCATTGTTTACGCTCTTCTAGTGAAATTGCACAATTTTCTTCAGAAAGCACTGGAATAGTAGGGTCAATCTCTTGTAATGCTTGCATTAAATAACGACTGACAGCTAAATCTGCCTCAGTAACAGGCGTTTTATCCTCTTTAATTTTGATAGCAACTTTATGCTGATAAAACATCTTTAATTGTTCACCTGATTGATAGGCAATGTTTAAAGCGTGTTCAAGCAGAACTGATAATGGTTGCATAGTTACCTCATTAACGTTGAGCCAAATGTTTTTTCAACAAGAACAGTGCGGAAAGATTACGTGCTTCATTAAAATTAGGATCATCCAGTAATTCATCAATTTTAGTTAATGGATGACGCACTAATTGTAGCGCTTCTGGTTCATCTCCCTGTAAGCGGCTAGGATAAAGCGACTCAGCCAATAAAATATGCATAGGATTGTTCATATAACCAGGCGAACTGATTAGGGTTCTTAGTAAAGTAAATTTGTGAGCACCGAAACCAATTTCTTCTTGTAATTCTCGATTAGCACTTTGTTCAGGTGTTTCCCCAATTTCCATTAATCCTTTTGGGAAACCTAACTCATATTGTTCAGTACCAACAGCATATTCGTAGGTTAATAACAAATTTTGTTGATCGTCAATGGCAAGAATCATAACTGCGCTGCGGCTTGCTGGTTTAAAACGTTCATAGGTGCGTAGTTCTCCATTTGAAAAGCGCAGATCAACCGCTTGGATCTCAAAAAGACGTGACTTAGCTGCAAGACGAATCGCTAAAATATCCGGTTTTTTCATAAAAAATTCCACCTCCGCACGATTTTTTTGTTGTGATAATTGATGTGCTTTGTTTTACAAAAAACGAGAGTAACGATACCATAATTACTCCAATTATTCGAATGCTTAGTCGGTAAATTTGTGAGAGAGCGGATGAGAAAAGAGAAACAACAACAGGAAGAACAAGAGGCCTACCGTTTAGATAAATGGTTATGGGCGGCACGTTTCTATAAAACACGTACGTTAGCACGAGAAATGGTGGATGGTGGAAAGGTTCACTATAACGGACAACGCGCTAAACCGAGTAAAGAAGTTGAAATTGGCGCGATGATTAAACTTAGACAAGGCAATGAAGAAAAAGAGATTGAAGTGCTTGGCTTGTCAAATCAACGTAAAGCTGCTCCGATTGCCCAACAACTTTATCGTGAAACAGAAGAAAGCATTAAAAAACGTGAACAAATTGCGTGGGCAAGAAAAGCTAATGCGTTATCTATGCCGAATCCAGAACGGCGACCAAATAAAAAGGAACGTCGAGATCTCCTTAAATTTAAATACCAACAATAACTTATGGCAAAATCAAATTATATTACCCGTACAGGTTGGAACACATTAGATCAAGAACTTAAATATTTATGGAAAGTGGAGCGACCGCAAGTTACCCAAGCTGTATCAGATGCCGCAGCGTTGGGCGATCGTAGTGAAAATGCGGAATACATTTATGGTAAACGGCGTTTACGCGAGATCGATCGTCGCGTACGTTTTTTAACTAAGCGTTTAGAAGTGTTACAAATTGTGGACTATCATCCGCGACAAGAGGGAAAAGTCTTTTTCGGTGCTTGGGTTGAGTTAGAAAACGAAACTGGAGAGATTAAGCAATATCGTATTGTGGGTTGTGATGAATTTGATCCTGCGAAGAATTGGATTTCGATTGATTCTCCTGTAGCGAGAGCGTTGATTGGTAAAGCGGTTGACGATGAAGTAACTGTTGAAACGCCAGCAGGAAAAGTATTGTTATACATTAATCGGATTTGGTATGAAAAAGGGAGCGGATTATAAGATCCGCTCGATCAAAATAGGCTGATATTTTTTCTGGTTTTTTAAATGTTGGTTAATCAATTTCACTCCTAAAAAGGCTAGGGTGGTGGTGATAAGAGTAAAGAGAATATTTTGCCACTCTTGGTTAAACCAATAATTGCCTAGTAATACACTAAGGATTAATACTGTTAATGGGATAGTGTAGGCAATGAAGGCGAGTCGTAGTAAAGATTGTTCTGGCAAACCAATTTCGACCATTTCACCGATTTTCATTGGACGAGAACAAGGAAATGTAAATTGGTATCTGGTTGATTTTCCAGTGAGTTCTGTAAGTGCAGCTGTACCACAACTTGCTTTGGCGGAGCAACCACCACAACCTTGATTAGCTTGGCATTCAACAGTAACTACACCGTCTTGATAGGCAATCACAGTAGCTTTTTCAGTGATCATTTAGCACTCTCCTTAAATTTTACATCTTGTACGATACGGCGTGCTGTCGTTAATGGAATTTGTCCTACTAATACGACGGTTTTGTTATTAACTACTTCAGCATAAAGGGTATCAATTCCTTGTCGCCACGCTTCATTGATTGGCATATCGTTTTTCTCTAATAGATAGAGTGAGAAGGAGAATAAGCCGTCACTATATAGTTGAGTTTGAATTGATGGCGATAAACCGTCAGAGTGAAATTTGATTAATTTAAAGCCTTTGGGTAACCAAGAAGGCTGCCAGTTATAGTCGGTTGTATTTGGGCTATAAATAGTGATTGCTGGCGGTTGTTTGAGTTGTTTGGCGGTATCAATTAATGTTTGTGGCTCAGATAATTCATCGAGAGTGATCACTTTAAATTGCGATAAGGTGGTGCCGCTACGATCCACAACTTCACCTTTCAACGGTAAATGTGATTCTTCATCAATCCAGATAGTATAAGCGTAACGAAACTCATCCTTGGGCATTAATTTAATAACATTGGCAATTCTATTAGCAATACGATCTTTACCGAATGGAATAAAATCATAATATTGAGCGAGTTGTTTAAAGTCGCTATACACAACGCTTGGTAATGAATCAATCATATTTTCGCTACGAATACTAAAAGGAGCGTAATTAGCAGAAAAATAGCTGATAGTATTGCCTTTTTGCCAAATTTCTGTTCTTGGACCATCTAAATAAAGCAGTTGTGAATAGTTGGTTTGTTGATCATAAGCATGACGATAACTTAATGCATAATTATCGTTTTCTTCACCATAGGTAAACGTTAAAGAATAGTTTTGTTGCTGAAAAGCGTTTTTCATTTGCATTAAACGCTCAATTGGTTGATCGATCTCTGTAGCAGCGGAAACACTGAAAGATAATAGACCATTAATCACCAACAAGATGCTGGTTTGACGTAACTTCTGAAACATATTGAACCTATGATTTTCTACAATAATGTTTATTTAAACAGATTGTATTATAAAAACAACATCACCACCAAAAGGTGGTGATGTATTTGGATTGGGCGGATAAATTATTCTGCTTTTGAATCAGAATATAAACGACGTTGTAATTGATAATTTTGCAGGATTTCATTAAGTCGTTTATTTTGTTGTTCAAGTTGTTCTTTACTTGGCACATTTTTGTGCGAAACATTATAACTTACTTCTTGCACTGATTGGGTGAAAGGCAAAGTTTGTAATGCTGGTGAAATAGTGACATCACTATTTTTATCTTTATTTAGATTTTGAATACTAAATACAGCAATCAAACAAACACTTGCTGCCACTGCAGTTTGTAAAATTGGTGCAAAATATTTTCTTGTTTTGGCGAAGAAAGATTGTTTTGGAATGATAACCTGTTCTGGAGTTGGTTGTTCTTTTAACTGAATTACTGGCTCATCTTCAATGAGTTTTGCCATTTTTTCAGTGAAAGATGCATCAAGAATGATGTTACTTTCATTACGCATTACTGCACGAGCAATATGCAAAGTTGTCCATGTTTTTTGCAATTCTTGGTCTTGGCAAAGATCTTCAACGAAGTCACGTCTGACTTCCTCACCATCCATATAAGCTGAAAGTTGTTCTTTGTGTTGCATAATTTTCCGCCCTTTCATTCAAATCCTAGTGTTTTATTAACGGTGCTAATTGGTTTTCAATGAATTCTCGTGCTCTAAAAATTCTAGAACGCACAGTTCCAACAGGACAATCCATTATTTCGGCAATCTCTTCATAACTCATGCCTTCAAGTTCACGTAATGTGATAGCTGTTTTTAACTCATCAGGAAGAGAATCAATTGTTTTGAACACAATATCTTTTAATTCATCCGATAATGTCAAATTTTCTGGCGTATCAATATTACGCAATCTTGAGCCTATTTCATAACTTTCTGCATCTTCCGCTAAAAGATCTTCTGTTGGAGGACGTCTTCCTTGCGTCATTAAGTAATTTTTAGCGGTATTGACTGCAATGCGATAAACCCAAGTATAAAAAGCGCTTTCTCCACGAAACGATTCTAAAGATCGATAGACTTTAATAAAAGTTTCTTGAACAACATCTGGGATATCGTTTGCTGATACATAACGCGTTAACAATCCAGCAACTTTGTTTTGATAACGGGCAACCAACAAATTAAACGCTTTTTTATCACCTTGCTGTGCTTTTTCAACTAAAATTTGATCTGTTAGTTCTTCACTCATGTAAGTGAAATCTCCATTCCTTCATTAATCTAACAGCTTCCGTGTTGTTACAGCAAGCAGTGCATCGAAGCGTTAGAGTTCGATTTTTGATAAAAGTTCAAAAATTTTTAATAATTTTTGGCTTATGAAAATGTAGGTAGTTTTTGCTTTATCAAGTCAACCATCTCTTGTAAGGGTTGAGTAGGTGCTTTTTCTTGGTTCATTAACCAACGAAATAACTGAGGATCAGTATAGGTAAGTAATTCAATAAAAATATCTTTTTGTTCATCAGACAGTTGATCAAAAACATTTTTATAAAATGGCATGATCATTTTATCTAACTCCAACATACCGCGCCGACAGTCCCACTCAATTCGTAATTTATTATATTGTTTCATTTTCTTTATTTTCACTGTTTGAATTACTAGGACGTTATATTAGCAATTTTTGCTAAGGATAATGAAGAAGAATTAGTAGAGAATTATGATTGTTTGTTAAAATAGGGATCTAATTCCACAAGATCAAAACCGAGGTGAATTATCGAAAGTTGGCAGCGCGGATTTGTATTACACCGCAGAGAATATAGCGAAACAAGCCTATTAGTAGATGTATTTACTGAAAATGTTGGCTGTATTACGCTGCTTGCTAAAGGTGCAAGAGCGAAGCGTTCTCCACTTAAAAGCTTATTGCAGCCTTTTACACCATTATTATTGCGTTGGAGCGGTCGAGGACAGCTAAAAGTGTTAACGAAAACGGAAGCGATTTCAGTCACTTTACCAATGAAAACGGTAGCTCTATATAGTGGTTTTTATGTCAATGAACTTATTACCAGAACATTAGAACATGAAACAGCTTATCCTGATTTATTTGAAGAGTATTTACGCTGTTTAATGGGATTGGCTGCACATGGAGATGAAGTTGAAGCAATTTTACGTCGTTTTGAGTTTATCCTGTTGAAATCATTAGGCTATGGTGTTGATTTTGAACATTGTGCGGGTAGTGGTGAAATTGTATCCGATAATATGACTTATCAATATCGTGAAGAAAAAGGTTTTATTGCCTCATTATTGCAGGATAATTTGACTTTTTATGGGCGTGATTTGCGAGCTTTTGCAAAATTGGAGTTTACAGAAAAAGAAACATTGCAAGCGGCTAAGCGTTTTACTCGATTAGCTTTGAAGCCTTACCTAGGTGGTAAACCATTAAAAAGTCGAGAATTATTCCAACAACATTTGAACATTTTATATCCTAACTGATTCATTTTAATTATGGTCCTATTTTATAACGCACCGACAAAAACATCTCAAAGAAAAAAAACACAAACAGCTACCATCATTAACCTTGATTATCAAGGGTTAGGTGTTGCCAAAGTCGCAGGAAAAACATGGTTTATAGAGAATGGTTTGCCTGAAGAAAATGTGCAGTTTGTCGTAAGCGAAGAGAAACGACAATATGGTATTGGTAAAGCAGTAAAGTGGCAAAATAAATCGCCAATAAGACGAGAGCCATTATGTTCATTTTATGGACAATGTGGCGGTTGCCAGATGCAACATATCGTGATTGAGGCACAACGACAAACCAAGCAGCGTGCTTTACTTCATCAATTGCGGAAAATTGCACCGGATTTGCAAATGGAACTGATGATTGCAGATGATGAATGGCACTATCGCCGTCGCGCAAAATTTAGCTTGCAATATTCAACTGTAACGAAATCAGTAGAGTTTGGTTTTCGTCAACAGCAAAGTAATCAGTTAGTTGCAGTGACAGATTGTCCGATTCTAGTACCACAACTTTCACAACTCTTATCTCCATTAAGGGAGTTGTTTCAATTATGGCAACAACCAAAAAAATTAGGGCATATTGAGTTAGTGGCGGCGGATAATGGTGTAGCTTTATTGTTGCGTCATCTTGGATCGTTATCTGCTACTGATGAACAAAATTTACGGCAGTTTGCAACACAACATCAGTTAATGTTGTTTGTGAGCGAAACTGATAATCAAGTTTCTGCTTGGACGGAACAACACCCTTATTATCAATTAGAGCAGCTGCAGTTACAGTTCGATGTTCGTGATTTTATCCAAGTTAATCCAATCATTAATCAACGTATGGTGCAAACTGCATTAGCGTGGTTGGAATTATCTGCTAAAGATCGTGTCTTAGACTTATTTTGTGGTATGGGAAATTTTAGTTTGCCTTTAGCACAGTATGCTGAATATGTCGTTGGCATAGAAGGTGTAGCAGATATGGTTAGCAAAGCTAGCGCAAATGCAGCAAGGAATCAGATGAGGAATGTGGCATTTTATCAAACAGATCTCTCAGCTTCATTTGCTGATAAAGCGTGGGCAGCGGAAAAGTTTAATAAAGTGTTATTAGATCCACCTCGAGCTGGCGCTTTGTTTGCCTTGAATCATATTGTTGAATTGCAACCGGAAAGAATATTATATGTTTCCTGTAATCCAGCAACATTAGTACGTGATATTCAGATTTTAGTAGAGCATGGCTATCGTCTAGTGAAAGCGGCGATGATAGATATGTTTCCACAAACAGGCCATATGGAAAGCATGGTATTACTGGTGAAATAGCCGATAAGTAATAAAAGGGCAAATTTGCTAATGTAAGGTTTTAATCTTGTCTGCAAAGAGAGATATATTGTACTTACAGTTTGTACTTAACGTGGTGAGGATGCATTGATGAGATATGTGAAATATAGTGTTGCAGAACTTTTACAAGTAACAGAAAACGAATTCCTTACTACTTTATTTTGGCATACAGAACGTAAAACTTTATCTGAAAGATCACTTGACGATGAGGATAAAATTAACTCGTGGCGTGATTGTTTATACTTTTTTAAAAGAGTTTTATCTGAATATCCTCTACTTACTAATATTGCTCAAGTACCGATCTGTTTTGAATACAATATTTTTGATGGTACTTGGATTGATGCTCTGATCGTTTGTCATAATAAATTGATTATTTTGGAATTCAAAAGCGGTAACGATTGTCGCTATGAGACTTTAATTTCACATAGATCACAGCTGTTAGGTTACTACAATAAAATTACTCGTTGTAATCGTGTTATTTGGGAAGAGTTAAAGAAAAATCCGCAATTCACTGTTGAAAAATATCTTGTATATACAAATCCGGCGATGAGCGAGAAATTAGAACGATTGGAGTATATTAAAGTTACTGATGAGTTTATTGATGTATTAGCAGCGATAACAGCTGCAGCAGATGATGATAGAGTTGCACAATTATTAGATTTTGTTGTTGAGCTTGATATAACAACGACAGGCGTGATGAGAGATATCCTGAATCAGAAAATTTTGAGTGAAATGTATGTTCAAGATGATAATGTGATGGCTTGTGCACGAATTGTTGATGACATACAAACTCAGATAGCAGAGAGAAATCTTAATCTTATTTTTATTAAAGGCGCGCCAGGAGCCGGCAAAACGGGTACAGCATTTAGTTTATTAGAGAAATACCTTAGTGATGGCGCTAAGTATGTTACAGGTAATGGTAATTTATCCGCCATTTTTAGCCAAATGATACGTGAAGACCATATTGTTGGTACTGAAGCAGCCGCAGTGGGATCGTTGCATAACTTATATGACGTACAAAAATTTTGTGCTAAGTATCAAAATGGTAATAGCAAAGAAAATCTAGCCTTGAGTAAAAATAAACTCTTAATTATTGATGAAGCACAACGTGTATGGAATCCATTGCAAATTGCGTTAGCAAAAAAGAATCATCTAAATGACGAACAAAAAGCCTTTATTATCGAGAAAGAAGTCTCGGAGGCTATGTTAGTGCTAAGAGCGGTGTGTGGGGCGGTTCATAAAGACAATCTTAGTCGTACTATTGTTTTCTTATTGGGTTCTGGACAAGAGATCTATTTGGGTGAAGAAGATGGTGAAAAATATATTAAGAAAGCGATAGCGCATTTAAAAGGATTACCATTATCTAAAGAGATTCATATCAATATTTATGTACCTACCGAAGAAATGCAAAAAGAGTATACACCGTTAGGACATAGTTGTTATGTGGAACCGGGATTATTGTTGAATAAGAACAAAAGAAATATTAACAGTGAAACTGCTATCGAATTTGTTAATGCCATTGTTGAGAATAAATTACCTAAATTAGATGCTTCTGTGAAAGATGCATTTTATGTTTTTAATGATTATTCAGCTTTGTTGGGTGCAGTCACTGAGGTGAATACAGGTGCTTTTTCGGTTGGGATTGTTGCAAATGGTTTTGATACATTAGTCCGTTGGGAAAAGAATCAATATGGTAGAAATTGTCCCGTTTCGTATCTTAAATTGGCTGGACAGGAGATTTTGAATATTAGCAATGATCAGTTGAAATCATTTTATCTTGATAAGTTATGCAATAACCTTTCGACGTTTGCTAGCCAATTTAATTGTCAAGGTTTAGAGCTTGATTATGCAATTGTCGTATGGGGTAGAAAAATACTACGTCGAGATAATAAATGGATTTTTTCAAATGAGAAAGTAAATGCTATTGACAACTATTGTAATCAACTCAAGGTGTTAAAAACTAAGTATCCACAACTGGAATCGGTATTAAAGTTTAATCAAGAACAGATACAAGAGACTTTTATCAGAAATTGTTATCGCGTCTTACTGACGCGGGCGAGAATTGCCACCTATATTTATGTGGAAGATCAGGAAACAAGCGATTATTTACAGAATATTTTGTTGGGATAAAAAATGAAAGTAGTACGAGTCGTTGCCGCAGTTATTCGTCGAGAGGATCAGGTTTTTGCGACTGCTAGAGGGTACGGAGAGTTTTGTGGGCAATGGGAATTTCCAGGTGGCAAAATTGAAGAAAGTGAGACACCACAACAAGCCTTAATTCGTGAAATAAAAGAAGAACTTAATGTCGATATTGCGGTCGGAGAGTGCATTGATACGATCGAATATGATTATGCAACATTTCATCTATCTATGGATTGTTTTTGGGCCACCATCATTAATGGACAATTAGAACTGAAAGAGGCGCAAGCGGCTAAATGGTTGTCAAAAGTGGATTTAGATTCAGTTACGTGGTTACCGGCGGATATTTTATTGATTGATAAAATTAAGAAGGTTTTATAAGTGGATTTGTATAAAATATAAACATCATTTGGAGTTTTTCTTGAAGTGAAGATTATTCATAAAAAACATAGATTCAACAAAGGAATTGATATATTTTAAGAAAATAATTTAATCATTTTTTGAGTGATTAAGAGAGATCTAAGATAGGGCAGCAATTTTCTTGAAAAGAATTAAAAAGCGTGAATTTTGCTGAAAATTTAGACATATAATCAAATACAGGAACGGAAAGATGGTTGCAGTAAGAGAAACACATTTAACGAATTTAAAGAGTTTTGTTTTTGATGAATGGTTAAATAATCTAGCAATCACGCCACGAACAAAAACAGCCTTGACCCAAGCTTGGCAATATCTTGAACCGAAAATAGCGCAAAATGAATACGGTAAAGATATTTTGTCTAGCAGTATTGAAATGGTGTCGATCCTTACTGAATTAAATATGGATGATAGTACGTTAGTCGCGGCGCTATTTTTCCCATTAGTCGAAAATAAAATTATTTCATTAGAAGATTTGCAGCTTGAATTTGGTAAAACGATTGAACGTTTAGTGCGTGGTGTGTTTGAAATGGATAACATCCGCCAACTCAATACTAATCGTGGCGCAGATAGTGTGCAAATCGACAATATTCGCCGTATGTTATTAGCAATGGTGGAAGATTTCCGCTGTGTAGTAATTAAATTAGCGGAACGTATTACCTTTCTACGTACCGCAGATAGTCGAGTTAGTGAAGAAGATAAAGTGCTAGCGGCGAAAGAGTGTTCAAATATTTATGCACCATTAGCTAATCGTCTTGGTATCGGTCAACTCAAATGGGAGTTGGAAGATTACTGTTTTCGCTATTTGCATCCAGCCCAATATCGTCATATCGCTAATCAATTACATGAGCGTCGTTTGGATCGAGAACAATATATCCAAGATTTTGTTAAAGAACTGACTGGTTATTTGAAAGAAAGTATTAGTGATGTTGAGGTGTATGGTCGTCCAAAACATATTTATAGCATTTGGCGCAAAATGCAGAAGAAAAATTTGGCATTTGGCGATCTATATGATGTGCGAGCGGTACGGGTAATCGTACAAAAATTACAAGACTGTTATGCTGCATTAGGGATTGTACACACCCACTTTAAACATTTACCGAAAGAGTTTGATGATTATATTGCCAATCCGAAACCAAATGGCTACCAATCTATTCATACCGTAGTGTTAGGGCAAGGTGGTAAGCCAATAGAAGTACAAATTCGTACACAAAAAATGCATGATGATGCTGAGCTTGGTGTTGCAGCGCATTGGAAATATAAGGAAGGTGCAACAGCAGGGCGCAGCGGTTATGAAGAAAAAATCGCTTGGTTACGTAAATTATTAGCATGGCAAGATGATTTGGCTGATTCTGGCGAAGTGTTGGCAGAAATGCGTAGTCAGGTGTTCGATGATCGGGTTTATGTGTTTACACCGAAAGGCGAAGTAATTGATTTACCAACCGGTTCTACACCATTAGATTTTGCTTATGCTATTCACAGTGAAATTGGGCATCGCTGTATTGGTGCGAAGGTTGCTGGACGCATTGTACCTTTCACCTACCAACTGCAAATGGGTGATCAAATTGAAGTGATTACACAAAAAAATCCAAACCCAAGTCGTGATTGGTTGAATCCAAATTTAGGTTTCGTACATACTGCACGTGCCAGAGCAAAAATTCACGCTTGGTTTAAGAAATTGGATCGCGATAAAAATGTGCCTGCTGGACGTGAAATGTTGGAAAGTGAAATGAACCGCATTGGTTTAACCCAAAAACAGATCGAACAGTATGCATTACCGCGTTATAACCTACGCAATATGGAAGATCTGTATGCTGGTATTGGTGGTGGCGATATCAAATTAAATCAATTGATTAACTTTTTACAAAGTAAGTTATTAAAGCCATCAGTTGAAGAAATTGATGAAGAGATTCTCAAACATATTTCCAATAAATCTGCCAATAATAGCCAACAACAAAAAGAGAAGAAAAAAGGTCATGTTGTCGTTGAAGGCGTGGGCAATTTAATGCATCATATCGCGCGCTGCTGTCAGCCAATTCCAGGAGATGATATTGTCGGTTATATCACCCAAGGGCGTGGTATCTCTATTCACCGTTCAGATTGCGAACAATTAGCAGAATTACAAGCGGCAAACCCTGAACGTGTGGTGGAAGCGTTATGGGGAGATAGTTATTCTTGTGGCGTACACGTTGGTATTCGTATCATTTCTAGCGATCGTAATGGTCTATTACGTGATATTACAACGGTATTGGCTAATGAGAAAGTGAGCGTATTGGGCGTAAGCAGCAGAAGCGACACTAAACGGCAGATTGCCACGATTGATATGCAGATTGAGCTCAATAATGTGCAAATGTTAAGTAAGATTTTATCGCGTTTAGCGAAATTAGATGATGTGATCGAAGCTAAACGTATTACCAATTAACAAGGATTATTATGGAAAAATATACTGGTCTGACGCATTTCTTTAAGGCAGCCAAATATTCAATGCAAGGATTAAAAGCGGCGTTCAAACACGAAGCTGCTTTTCGCCATGAAGTTGGTGCGGCAATTATTTTGTTGCCATTAGCATTTTGGTTAGGAAAAACCAAAATTGAAATTGCTCTAATGGTAGCTTCAGTATTGATGGTTTTTGCGGTTGAGTTATTAAACAGCGGTTTAGAAGCAATAGTGGATCGTGTTGGTAAGGAATACCACGAACTCTCCGGTAGAGCAAAAGATCTCGGCTCAGCAGCTGTATTCATTGCTATGGTAACTTGTGGTTTAGTGTGGTTGATTATTTTATTAGGATAAATTATGCAAAATCTTGGGACTAATTTGCAGCCTTATCATACTTTTGGCATTAAGGCACAAGCGCAGCAGATTTTGCAAATTGAAACCAAAGAAGAACTATGCCAAGTATGGCAACAGTATCAGCAACAGCAAGTACCAATCTTATTGCTTGGTGAGGGCAGTAATGTTTTGTTTATTGAAGATTTTGCAGGTGTTGTATTACTGAATCGTATCAAAGGGATTGAGTACCACCAAGATGAAAACTACCACTATTTAAGCGTTAATGCCGGCGAAAATTGGCATCAATTTGTCGAATATTGTGTTGAACGCAATATTGGTGGTTTAGAAAATTTAGCTTTGATTCCCGGTTGTGTCGGTTCATCACCAGTACAAAATATTGGTGCTTATGGTGTTGAGTTAAAAGATGTTTGCGAATCTGTTGATGTAGTTGAATTAGCCACTGGAAAACAATTTTCTCTTAGTAATCAACAATGCCAATTCGCTTATCGTGAGAGTGTTTTTAAACACCAATATTCACAAGGGTATGCAGTTATTGCAGTGCATTTTAAATTGGCAAAAAATTGGCAGCCAGTGTTAAGTTATGGCAATCTTGCTGACTTAGATACAAAATCTGTTACTCCTAAACAAGTTTTTGAACAAGTTTGTTTAACCCGCAAAAGCAAATTACCTGATCCTAAATTGATTGGTAGTGCAGGTAGTTTTTTTAAAAATCCTGTGGTGAGTAGTGAGCAATTTAACCAACTTTACCAGCGCTATCCAACTATGCCACATTACCCACAAGCTGACGGCTCAGTGAAATTAGCTGCGGGTTGGTTAATTGATCAATGCGGTTTAAAAGGGTATCAATTAGGTGGTGCAGCGGTACATGATAAGCAAGCTTTGGTATTAATTAATAAAGATAATGCAACAGGAAGAGAAGTTGCAGCATTAGCGAAGTATATCTGCCAGCAAGTGGCAGAGCGGTTTTCGATTCAATTATCCCCAGAAGTAAGATTTATTGGTAAGAGTGGTGAAGTCGCATTTGATGAGGTTAAATAAGCAAAGACCGAACACTTAAACGTTCGGTCTTTTACTTATCAAGCAAGCTGTTTCTCACCTAACAACTCAATTAAATTTTGCATTAATAAAGATACTTCACCAGTCATCAAGACAAAATCGGCATCAAAGCGTTGTGCTACATCTTCCTTGAGAATGTCATCGTTTTTCTCTTTGACCATATCGGCAAATTTGATTCGTTTTAATGAAGCGTCTTCATATAGCACAAAAGAAAAGTGATTTTCCCAGTCTAATGCTAGTTTTGTCACAACTTTACCAGCAGCTAAATGACCTTGAATATCTTGTTCATAAAGATCTTGGTTTTTGCAGCGAATACTTGAGCCGGTATTGAGATCTTTAAATTCCCCTTCTTCTAAACAGGTTAGCCATTGAGGTAATTGATCTTTTAATAACCAGTCGGTCATTGCCATAGATAATTCTTCAGCAAAAGAGAAAGGAATAACAGGCAAAGAACCTAATGATTTACGTAGTAACGCCAACACATCTTCTGCTCGCTTACTAGAAGCGGCATCGACATAAATTAGATCATTGGTGGTATCAATCCATAGTGCAGTACGTTGATGACGACTAAAAGCACGAGGCAGTAAAGTAGCAATAACATCATCTTTTAATGCCTGTTTTTCTGTTTTTTTCAGTTTACGTTGTTGAGCTTCTTCCAGTTTTTGAATGCGATTATCTAAAGTTTCTTTGATGACTGGGGTTGGTAAGATTTTTTCTTCACGATGAGCAACTAAAAGAAAATGCCCGCCGGCAGTAAAGTAAAGTTGGTCACTGGTGCTTAATGGCGGCTGCCAGCCAAATTTACTATGATCGCTTGAACCACAAGGGGTAAATTCTTGTTGTGCAAGACTATTTTGTAATGCTTCTGACGACCAATCTAGTTTTTTGGTAAGACGATAGACAAGAATATTTTTGAACCAATACATAGGTGTTTCCTTTGATTTATATTATTATATTGCGCTTATTGTAACTTGATTAAGGGAGAAAATCCTATGCAACAGAAGAAGATTGCGTTTATTGGCGGCGGTAATATGGCGAGCGCCATTGTGTTTGGTTTATTGGCAAAAGGATATGTAGCAGAAAATATTATTGTTTGTGAACACAATCCAGATAAACATCATGGCTTTAATGAAAGAGGCGTGTTTACAACCTTGTCAGCAATAGATGCCGTAAAACAAGCAGATGTGGTGTTATTGGCAGTAAAACCACAAAATATGCAAGAAGCGTGTGAGGCTTTTCAACAATTAGATTTGCAAAATAAATGGATTATCTCAATTGCAGCAGGAATTTCTGTGAGTGCTTTACAACGTTTCTTACCAAGTGCGCAACAGTTTGTACGTGTGATGCCAAATACACCGGCATTAATTTCAAAAGGGATGTCAGGTTTGTTTGCAACTCCAGCAGTGACCACAGAATTTAAAAATTATGCGACAGGATTATTTGAAGCAGTGGGTAAAGCGTGCTGGGTAGAAAAAGAGTCTGATATTAATACGATTATTGCAGCATCAGGCAGCAGCCCTGCGTATTTCTTCTTATTTATGGAAGGAATGCAAAAAACGTTGATTGAGATGGGATTAACTGAACAACAAGCACGTTTATTAGTGCAGCAATCTGCGTTAGGTGCGGCAGAAATGGTGGTGGCTAACCCTCATACTTCAATCGAAACATTAAGACAACAAGTAACCTCAAAAGGCGGTACAACTGCTGCGGCGATTAATGTCTTTCAACAACAACATTTAGAAGAAAATATTAAACAAGCGATGCAAGCTGCAATCGATCGTGCTGAAGAAATGGAGAAATTATTTTGATCAAAGTTCGTTCAGAGTATTGGCTGGTTCTGAATTATCTTGGTTATTTTTGTGCTTATGGCGTATTTGTGCCATTGATTCCAGTATGGCTGCAAACACAATCTTATTCCGATGAAAATATTGCATTATTGCTAGCGTTTGCTTATGTATTTCGCTTTTTGGGCGGTATCTTTTTTTCTGGTCGCATTAAAGATACAGCTCATTTACCGGTAATATTGCGTAATCTAGCTTTGGGTTCGGCATTAGTCATTTTAGCGATGGGGCTTAGTGCTTTACATTGGCACTCGTTTATTCTGATTTTTATCTTATTTGCTTTATTTAGTGTGTTGAATGGCGCAGGAATGCCGCTCCAAGATAGTTTGGCAAGTATTTGGAATCAACAAATTGGCTTGGATTACGGACGAGTGCGTCTTACTGGCTCGTTAGGCTTCGTCGTTGGTGTAATTTGTTTTGGTGGCTTAATTAGCTATTTGGGTAATGAAGCGATTATTTGGGTATTAGGGGCATTATTAATCTTATATACCTTGTTGAACACGCCAACACCGACGGTGTTGCCGAAATCTACGATGACACAAACTGAACAAACTTCCGTAAGTTATCTAGATTTATTGCGAGAATCGAATACATTGCGTTTGATGATTGCTGTTTCTTTGATCCAAGGATCACATGGTGCTTATTATGCTTACAGCACAATCTATTGGGTATCACAAGGAATAAGTATTCAAACGACGAGTTGGTTATGGGGTATTTCAGTTATTGCGGAAGTAGCGCTGTTTTTCTTTGCTTCTAAGTTATTTAAAAACTGGAATATTACAGCACTCTTTGTGTTAAGTATTAGTGCAGCGATTATCCGTTGGCTTTGTTTCCCAATAATGACAGGTTTTATACCATTGGCGCTATTGCAGACTTTCCACGCCTTAACTTATGCGGTCGCTCATTTTGCGACAGTACGCTATATCTCCTCACAACCTGATACACATATTGCGAAATTACAGGCGCTCTATAATGGTTTAAGCAGCTGTATTGCAGTAGCATTATTAACTGCATTATCGGGAACATTATATAGTTATGCACCTGATTATGCTTTCTGGGGAATGGCGATAATTGTTGCATTAGCATTCCTATTTTTACCAAAATCCCTACCTCGAATTGAGCAAATTGCCCGTTAAAACGGGTAATTTGCCCTGATTTGCTTGTATCACCGTTTAGATTTATCTACCATATAAATATATATTTAATATATTTCTTTTATATAAGTTAAATGGAGTAATTATGTTAGATCAACAAACGATTGATGTGATTAAAGCAACTGTGCCTGCGTTAGAGGTACATGGCACTACAATCACCAAAACATTCTATAAAAATATGTTCAATGATCACCCTGAATTATTGAATATTTTTAATAAAACTAACCAAAAACAAGGAAAACAACCAACTGCGTTAGCAACCACTGTATTAGCAGCAGCTAAACATATCGATAATTTAGGGGCAATTATTGATCACGTGGTGCAAATTGGACATAAACATCGCGCCTTACAAATTAAGCCAGAACATTATGCTATTGTGGGTAAGCATTTATTAATTGCGATTAAAGAAGTTTTACAAGATGCCGCTACTCCAGAAATTATTGATGCATGGGCAAAAGCGTATCAAGTGATTGCAGACGCGTTTATTCAAGTGGAACAAAAAATGTATGACGAAGCTGCCTGGCAGGATTTCCAACCGTTTGAAGTTGTGAATAAACGTTATGTCAGCAATGATATTATTGAATTTACAGTAAAAAATGATGAAATTTTGCCGAAGTTAGTCGTTCAGGCTGGGCAATATATTACAGTGCAAGTACAACCGAAAGAAGATGATAATCTTGCACTAAGACATTACTCTATTTGTTCTGTAGATGTTACATCTGGTTTGAAATTTGCCGTAAAACGCGAAACAACAGATGGTATTCCGGGTGTAGTATCTAATTATCTGCACGATGTAGTGAATGTTGGTGATCATATTAATCTTTCTGCACCGGCTGGAGATTTCTTATTACAACAAAATGAACGTCCAGTAGTGTTGCTAAGCGGTGGTGTAGGTATTACCCCGATTTTGGCAATGTTAGATGCACAAGTGACAACTAATCCACAACGTCCATTGGTGTGGATTAATGCAACAAAAAATAAAGAGACAGAAGCATTTAAAGATGAAGTTGCGCAATATTTGGCAAAAGCAAATGTGATGCACGCTGCGACCTTATATAGTGAAGAGCAGCAACGTATCACTGCTGACTATTTAGCACAACACTTACCAGAAAATGCTGATATTTATCTTTGTGGTTCAGTAAGATTTATGGAAGGAATGATCGCTTTATTAGAGGGCTTAAATCGTCCACAACAAACAGTGCATTTTGAACCTTTCGGTCCGAAGATGAGCTTAATCAAAGTTTGATGTGATAACGTTTAACGTTGGGAGATAGCAATATCTCCCAATTTTTTATCCACGTGGATGATAATGGGCGTGTAATTGCTTTAAACGTTCTTTGGCAACGTGCGTATAAATTTGTGTTGTAGAAAGATCACTATGTCCAAGCAACATTTGCACAACACGTAAATCCGCACCATGATTGACCAAATGTGTAGCAAAGGCGTGGCGTAATACGTGCGGAGATAATTTATTAGTATCAATATTAGCGCGGGTAGCATAATGTTTAATGCGATACCAAAAGGTCTGCCTTGTCATTGCTTGTCCACGACGGCTTGGAAATAGCACATCACTACTTTGCCCATCCAACAATACGGAACGTGCATATAGCATAAATTGCTGAATCCAGTAATTTGCCTCTTCGCCCATAGGAACTAATCGCTCTTTATCCGCTTTCCCAATTACCCTCACAACACCTTGTTGCAAACTGATATTGTTAGTGGTGAGCGTGACTAATTCAGTAACACGTAAACCTGTGGCATACAGTAATTCCAACATTGCTTTATCACGTAATTCCAGTGGATCTTCAGTTGCAGGTGCATTTAATAGATCGGTTACTTGGCTTTCGCTCAAATATTTTGGTAAGCGTGCAGGTAATTTTGGTGATGATAACAACGCACAAGGATTATCTGGACGATATTTCTCTTGATATAAATATTGAAACAGTTTGCGGAGTGAACTGAGCATTCTGGCATAACTGGTGGTTTTATAACCTTGTTCTAGCCGTTCACCTAAAAAAGATTGTAAATCTAAATATTGTACTTGTAATAGATCTAATTGATGTTGTTCTAACCATTGGCTAAAAAATTTTAAATCGGAACGGTAACTAGCAATGGTATTTTGCGATAAGTTTTTACTTAACCAAAGATCATCAAGAAAAAGGTTGATCAGAGTACTATCTTTCATTGTTCTTTTATTTCAATTAGATGGTTATCGGGTATAATGTGCCGCAATTTGTCGGCAAAAGCTAAACTCTATCGCGATTATCTCTCTCCTGCAAGGCAAGAGGAATATTTTTGTAAGCAATCAATATCATTTGCCGCATAGCCTTTATGCAGCTTTATTTTTCATAATGGCTTATTTTTAGATTTTTAAATTTCTACATTTGAGGATTATTTTATGGCTCGTTCACAATGGGGATCGCGCTTGGGCTTTATTTTGGCTTCGGCGGGTTCAGCAATTGGCTTGGGTGCGGTATGGAAGTTTCCATATGTTACTGCAACTCAAGGTGGAGGCGCATTTTTATTAATTTATCTTTTTATTTGTCTAACCTTAGGTTTAATTTTAATGGCAACGGAAATGGCGATTGGACGTGCAACACATCTAGGCCCAATTGGTGCATTTCGTAAGTTAGGTAATAAAAAATGGGCTGGAATCGGGATTATGGGCGTATTAGTTGCCTTTTTAATCCTGTCATTTTATAGCGTTGTTGGTGGTTGGACTGTTGCTTATTTAGGAAAGGCGATAACTGGCGGCATTGCAAATTCAACTGATCCAACAACAAATGGTAATCTCTTTACAGATTTTATTACTGATCCATTACAACCGCTTATTTATCATTTTATTTTTGGTTTCTTGACTCTGTTCACTGTAGTGTCGGGCGTTGAAAAAGGGATTGAGCGTATTTCAAAATACTTGATGCCGATTCTATTAATTTTAATGTTGATCTTAATTGGACGAGCAGTTTCATTACCTGGTGCAGTGGAAGGATTAAAATTCTTCTTATTGCCGGATTTCAGCAAAATTACTGGTGCAACATGGTTGGAAGCATTAGGGCTGGCGTTCTTCTCTTTATCATTAGGTATTGGCATTATGATTACCTATGGCTCTTATGTTGGACCAGAAGCTAAATTGGTCAGCTCGGCAGCATGGGTAATTTTATTAACATTATTAACGTGCTTCTTATCAGGGTTAATGGTGCTGCCAGCTGTGTTTGCCTTTGGTTTTGAACCGGGTGCTGGGCCGGGATTGACCTTTATCACGATGCCGGCTGTATTTGCGAGTATGCCATTTGGACACCTATTGGCAGCATTATTTTTTGCATTATTGTTAGTGGCGGCATTAACATCTTCAATTTCGTTATTGGAAGTATTAGTGAGTTTTTTAATTGATGAATTTAAAGTTCATCGTTTGAAAGCTGGGATTATTGCTTTTGTGTTGTTCTTCTTACTAGGTATTGCTGCTTCGTTATCATTAGGCGCTTGGAGTAGTTATACCTTATTCGGCTACAACATTTTCGATATGTTGGACAAATTAACACAAAACATTTTGATGCCGTTAGGTGAGATCTTATTAACCTTGTTTGTTGCTTGGTGGCGTTGGGATAAGATCAAAGTGCAACTTTGTGGTGGCAATGATTCTGTATGGCTATCATTTTTGCGCTTTGCTTTAGGCGTAGTAATTCCAGTGATTATTTTTGTGATCTTTTTACAAGGGATTCTAGGGTAAATAATTCTGATAAAACGGTTGAGTTTTCGCAGAATACTCTTTATACTGCCCTCCCAGTGCTGACACTGGAAAGAGAAAATGCAAGATTACACAACAAACAATTTGGTAAAAACAGCTGAATTACAGATGGAAAAATTAAATCCATTATTGTTTGTTTTTTATTTTTAAAAATCCTCATTATTGAGGATTTTTTTTTGCCTGCGATTTACCTTCCAGCGTGTTGATTAGTGATAACTGAAAACTGGAGCAATTATCAATGAACCATATTCGTACTTTTAAAGCCTATGTGCGTGATGAAATCATTAAAAAAGGCGGCTGGGTAAATTCTCATGCTCACGCTGACCGCGCGTTTACGATGACACCAGAAAAGATGCATATTTATCATAATAGTAATTTGCAGCAAAAATGGGATTTGGTCGATGAGGTGAAACGTAATTCTTCAGTGGAAGATTATTATGCACGTTTTAGTCAAGCGATTGAATTAATGATTTCGCAAGGTGTGACTGCATTTGGTACTTTCGTTGATATTGACCCGATTTGTGAAGATCGTGCCATTATTGCAGCGCATAAGGCGAGAGAAGTATATAAAAATGATATTGTGCTGAAATTCGCTAATCAGACGCTAAAAGGGGTAATAGATCCGGTCGCTAAATATTGGTTCGATTTAGGTTCAGAAATGGTCGATATTATTGGTGGTCTGCCTTATCGTGATGAATTAGATTATGGTAAAGGTTTAGAAGCAATGGATATTTTAATGGATAAAGCCAAGTCGCTCGGGAAAATGCTTCACGTTCACGTTGACCAATTTAATACACCAAGAGAAAAGGAAACTGAACAGCTTTGTGATAAATCAATCGAACATGGTATGGAAGGTAGAGTCGTTGCTATTCATGGTATTTCAATTGGTGCACATTCTCGTGAATATCGTTATAAGTTATATGAAAAAATGCGTAAAGCGAAGATGATGATGATCGCTTGCCCAATGGCGTGGATTGATAGTAATCGTAAAGAGGATCTAATGCCATTCCATAATGCATTAACACCAGCTGATGAAATGATCCCTGAAGGTATTACAGTAGCGATTGGTACAGATAATATTTGTGACTATATGGTGCCATTGTGTGAGGGAGATATGTGGCAAGAGTTAAGCTTATTATCAGCTGGTTGTCGTTTCCCGCATCTGGAAGCAATGGTGGATATTGCCAGTGTTAATGGGCGTAAAGTATTAGGATTGGATCCTTATTGATAATTTAATAATTGATTGAGAAACCGCTGAAAAGCGGTTTTTTTATAGAGAGAAAAAAGTGGTTATTATCCATATAAAATACTTGCTTCGTATTTAATTGTGGGTATGATAACTACCATTGGAATAATTAGGGGGTTATGAGGGGTGGATAGTAAAACAATAATTAAATTGATAGAAGCAGATGGCTGGTATCTAGTAAATATTGTTGGTAGTCACCATCAGTATAAACACCCAATTAAGAAAGGTAGGGTAACAATACCACATCCAAGGAAAGATTTAGGTCATTTAGAAAAAAGTATTAAAAAACAAGCAGGGTTATAAAAACCATAATATTAAAAGGAGATGCTTATGTTGTATCCAATTTGTTTTGAAAAAGTGAGTGATGGATATGTTGTTTCTGTACCCGATATTGCAGGATGTTTTTCAGCGGGGAATACATTAGAAGAAGCCTTAGATAATGTAAAAGAAGCAATACTATGCCATCTTGAGGGACTCATAGAAGATGGTGAAGATATACCTGTTGCGTCAGAGTTAGAAGAACATACTAAAAATGTCGAATATAAAGATTTTATTTTCGCTGTAGTTGATATTGATATTTCACACTTATTAGGTAAGGCAGAAAAAATTAATATTACCGTACCTTCTCATTTATTAAGAAAAATTGATAGTTTTGTGGCGACGCATCCAGAATATAAAAATCGTAGTCAATTCTTAACAAAAGTTGCGATGGACAAGGTTTATGCGGTTTAATTGAGGTAAATAAAGCATATTATTAACTATGTAATATGCTTTATTTATAAGAATCACTCAGTGAAACCATAAAGTTTAAACACTTTTAACTTTCCATAGACAGAAAAGCGCAAGCAAGATTAAAACAGAACAAAAATAAAAAGTGTCGTAATAACTATAAATCCCACCAATCAAACCAGCGATCGGGCCGCCGATAATCCAGCTGCTTTTTGCACTATTAGTAAATAATGTTGTTGCTGATCCTAATTGTGCAGGCATTAAATCTTGGAAATAGGTCATCCCAATAGAAGCAACAATCCCAATTAGAATGGCATTGAGAATCTGCAAACTCAGTAATCCCCAAGTTGAAGAAACAATTAACAACAGTGGATAAAATAAAACTCCACAAATTAGTGCGATAAACATTAAAGTCTTTTTAGCGACAAATTTGCTTAGCCAGCCAGCAATCAGCATCACTGGAATTTCTAGTCCAGCTGCAGTTCCCATTAAGAAACCGGCAAGATTTTCGGGTAGATGCAATTGCGTAGTAATGTATAACGGCATATTGATTAAATACATACTGTTGCAGCTAAAGATAATTACTAATGCAGCAGAAAGGTAAATAACCGATATTTTATTTTGTTGTGGAGTTGCTGGTGTCATTGTCGTTTTGACGGTTTTCTTATTTTCACCGAGATCAGGTAATAAACAACGGCCACATACGCCGCTTAATAAGAAAGTTGCTGCACCGATCAGAAAAAGAAAAGTAAAACCTTTATTGATGGCTAACCAGAATGCTAATGGTGGCCCGATAATCCAGGCAAGTGAAATTTGTGCGCGCATAATGGACATAAACATTACCGCTTGTCGTTGTTTTCGATCAGCATATTCACGCGCAAAAGCAAAAATTTGTGGATTGGAGGAAGAGCCTAAGCCAAATAATGTTACGGCTAAGGTTAATAACACCCAATAATTACGGCTGTAAGCAAAAATTACATAACCACCAGCAGCCATAATGCAACACAATAAGATTAACCAACGCCGATCAGTAAGACGATCGGAGAAATAACCAATAATTTGCCCTAATACAATACCGACTAAAGCATTTACTGCAAAAAATGTACCAACAGCAAAAGAAGAAACTTGAACTTCTTTCGCTAAAAATAGACTCATTACTGGCAATTGGAATGCTGAACCAATACCAGTGAGAAATGCCATAAACAAAAAGGCAAAAGTTACGCGTTTTAAAGAGCGTGAAGAAGATTCTTTGGTTAAAGTCGTTTGTTCTGGAGTCATAATAAAATCGCCCCTGCAAAACAGGGGCAAATTAATAAGATTAAGGTGTTCTATAAATTATAGAACATCGTGGCAGTTTAAGTCGTTGTATGCTTCTACTAAACGAGCAACCATTGACTCTTCACCTTTACGTAACCATACGCGTGGATCGTAGTATTTTTTGTTTGGTGCATCAGGACCTTCAGGGTTACCTAATTGACCTTGTAGGTATGCTTCATTTTTCTTGTAGTATTGTAAAATACCATTCCAAGTTGCCCATTGAGTATCAGTATCAATGTTCATCTTAACCACACCGTAAGACACTGCTTCTTGGATTTCTGCGTGAGTTGAACCTGAACCACCATGGAAAACATAAGAAACTGGTTTATCAGTAGTTAAATTATGTTTTGCTTTAATGTAGTCTTGTCCTTTTTTAAGGATAACTGGAGTTAATTTCACATTACCTGGTTTGTAAACACCATGTACGTTACCGAATGCAGCTGCGATAGTGAAACGTGAGCTGATTTTTGATAATTCAGTATAAACATAGTCGATTTCTTCTGGTTTAGAGTAAAGATCCATTGGGTCGCGGTCTGAGTTGTCAACACCGTCTTCTTCACCACCAGTGATACCTAATTCCATTTCTAAAGTCATACCGATCTTGTCCATACGAGCAAGATATTGTTTACAAATTTCAACATTTTCTTCTAATGGTTCTTCAGAAAGGTCAAGCATATGAGAAGAGAATAAAGGTTTGCCAGTTTCAGCGAAATGTTTTTCACCAGCTGCTAATAAACCATCGATCCATGGTAATAATTTTTTCGCAGCGTGGTCAGTATGAAGGATAACTGGAACGCCATAGTGTTCAGCTAATGCGTGAACGTGTTTTGCACCAGCGATTGCACCTAATACATCAGCACGTTGTCCTTCAGGTAATTTAATGCCTTTACCTGCATAGAATGATGCACCACCATTTGAGAATTGAATAATAACTGGTGCTTTTACACGAGCTGCTGTTTCTAATACCGCATTAACAGAGTCTGAGTTTACGCAGTTTACAGCTGGAATCGCAAAGTTATTTTCTTTTGCAATAGCGAAAACTTTTTGTACTTCATCACCAGTTAAAACACCTGGTTTTACGAAATCGAAAATTTTAGACATAGTATTTTCCTATTTTAAGTGGAGGAGAAGGGATTGCTCCCTTCTCAAAGAAAGATAATTAACCTTTAGCTCTTTGTTCAAGAATTTCTACTGCTGGTAATACTTTACCTTCAACGAACTCAAGGAATGCACCGCCACCAGTTGAGATGTAAGAGATTTTATCGGCAATACCGAAAAGATCGATTGCTGCTAATGTGTCACCACCACCCGCGATAGAGAACGCATCACTTTCTGCGATAGCGCGTGCAACAATTTCAGTACCTTTACGGAAGTTAGGGAATTCGAATACACCTACTGGACCATTCCAAAGGATAGTTTTAGCGCCGCGAATGATTTCTGCGATTGCTTCTGCAGATTCATCACCTAAGTCCATAATTTCTTCATCATCTAATACTTCAGTTGCTTTTTTCACTGTTGCAGGTGCAGTTTCAGAGAACTCTTTACCAACACGAACATCGGTCGCTACTGGAATATCGCAAGTTGCCATTAAGCGTTGTGCTTCAGGGATTAAGTCTTTTTCATAAAGAGATTGACCAACATTGTTGCCTTGTGCTGCAACGAAAGTATTAGAAATACCACCGCCTACAACAAGTTTGTCAGCGATTTTCGCAAGAGAATCTAAAACAGTTAATTTAGTAGATACTTTTGAACCACCAACTACCGCAACCATTGGACGTTGTGGATTTTTTAATGCTTTACCTAATGCTTCTAACTCGTTAGAAAGTAATGGGCCAGCACAAGCAACAGTAGCAAATTTAGCCACACCATGAGTAGAAGCTTGCGCGCGGTGAGCTGTACCGAAAGCATCCATTACGAATACATCACAAAGTGCAGCATATTTTTGTGCTAAATCGTCAGCGTCTTTTTTCTCACCTTTATTGAAGCGTACGTTTTCCAATACCACTAATTCATTTGGAGCAACTTCAACACCATCAAGATAATCTTTTGCTAAACGAACTGGAACATCTAAAAGATCGTTTAAGTAATCAACAACAGGTTGTAATGAGAATTCAGCGTTATATTCGCCTTCAGTTGGACGACCAAAGTGAGATGTTACCATCACTTTTGCGCCTTGCTCTAATGCTAATTTGATTGTTGGAAGAGATGCTTTGATACGTGCATCTGAGGTGATTTTGCCATCTTTAACAGGAACATTAAGGTCTGCACGAATAAGAACACGTTTACCTGCAAGATCAAGATCGGTCATTTTAATTACTGACATTTTAAGCCCTCTTAAAAGTTAAATAGGAGTGATTTTTAGATTCAAAGAATGAGGTCATTATAACAGCTCATTGCAATAAAAGCGTGGTTTAGATCAAATTTATTTTGACTAGTTTCTGATTTATTTCAATAGATAAAATAAATTGTTGAAAAAAGCGGTTAGAAAAATAGAGAGAAGTAGGTAAAATAAGCGCTCTTTTTCTTACTGAATAATTTATAACTTATGGCGTTATTGATAACTGATAAATGTACCAACTGTGATATGTGCGAACCAGAGTGTCCTAATCAAGCGATCTCAATGGGTGATGAGATCTATGTGATTGATCCTGCGTTATGTACAGAATGTGTTGGTCATTATGAAACGCCGACTTGTCAAAAAGTTTGTCCAATCACCAACTGTATTACCAAAGATCCACAACATAATGAAAGCCAAGACGAATTGTGGGAAAAATTTGTTCTGATTCACCATTCTGAGAAACTGTAATTAGAAAAAAGCTAAAAATAATATTTCTTTTTTAGATAAATTCTAATGATTACGAAGATAATCCGAAAAAGTATTTGAAAAGCAACTGCTTTATTGAATAATAAGCGCCGTTACTTTTTTGGAAGAGAATTTATTATGAAAAAATCATTTATCTTACAACAACAAGAAATTAGCTTTGTTAAAAATACTTTTACTGCAAAATTAGCAGAACATTTGGGGTTAGTTGAAGTTCAAGGGCCAATCATCAGCCAAGTAGGTAATGGCATTCAAGATAACCTTTCTGGAAAAGAAAAAGCAGTACAAGTTAAAGTAAAACAAATTGAAGGTGCAGTGTTTGAAGTTGTGCATTCATTGGCAAAATGGAAACGCCATACTTTAGGGCGTTTTGATTTTAAACCTGGCGAAGGTTTATTTGTGCATATGAAAGCATTGCGTCCTGATGAAGATTCTTTAGATCGCACTCACTCTGTTTATGTTGATCAGTGGGATTGGGAACGTGTAATTCCTGAAGGATTGCGTACTTTGGATTATTTAAAAGATACCGTTCGTTCTATTTATCGTGCAATTCGTGAAACAGAAGCGTTAGTGGAAAAACATTTCCATATTGCAGCGACTTTACCGAAAGAGATTACTTTTGTGCATTCAGAAGATTTAGTGAAACGTTTCCCGAATATGACGGATAAAGAGCGTGAAAGTGCTATTTGTAAAGAGTATGGTGCAGTATTCTTAATCGGTATTGGCGGTAAATTATCTGATGGTAAACCGCACGATGTGCGTGCACCAGACTACGATGACTGGACCACTGTTTCTGAAGGCGAATATAAAGGCTTAAATGGTGATATTTTGGTGTGGAATGAAGAGTTGGGTTCAGCGTTTGAACTCTCTTCAATGGGTATTCGTGTTGATGAAGCGGCATTACGGCGTCAATTAGCCATTACTGGTGATGAAGACCGCTTACAATTTGCTTGGCATCAAGATTTAATCAACGGCAAATTACCGCAAACTATCGGCGGCGGTATCGGTCAATCTCGTATGGTGATGTTCTTATTACATAAGAAACATATCGGCGAAGTACAATCTAGCGTATGGCCGCAACAAGTGTTAGAGGAATTTGCTAACATTTTATAACTCATTTTGATTAAATTTATCAGTTAAACCGCCTAATAATATTGCATTATTAGGCGGTTTTTCTTTAGTAAGTAATTTATTAGTAATGCAAGGTTATTTTAATACTTATAAACATCTGATTTATAAGTATATATGTGTATTTATAAGAGATTTTATTAAATTATTGTGAGAAATATCACAAATTTTTCGTTGAAATAAGCTTGCCCCCCCCCCCCGGAAATTTTATATACTTTGCGCCCCGATTAACTTACTAAAGGAAATTTACAAATGAAGAAATTAGTTTTAACAACATTAATTGCTGCTGGATTGGGTATGGCGGCACAAGGTACTTTGGCTGCAGCTCCAGCTAGCACTGGACAAGGTGAAGTGCATTTTACAGGAAAAGTAGTAAGCAATACCTGTGTTATAACAGAAGATAAAACAGGTGTACGTGAAGTTTCTTTAGTTACAGTACCAACATCAGCTTTAAATGAAGCTGGAAAAACAGCAGGTTATAAATCTTTTGATTTAGAGATTACTGGATGTGAATGGACGTCTGGAGAAGGTTCTAGCAAAGTGTTAGCTCATTTCGAAAATACTAATCAGTATGTAGATGCGAATGGTAGATTAAAAAATCTAAATGCTAGTGGAGCAAAATATGTTGTGATTGAATTAACAGATAAAAATGCACAACCAATTAATGTTATTACAAATAGTAATAACGATGCTGACGCAAATTACGTAACTATCGAAAGTGATGGAACTACACCAAATCCTAAAGGAAAAGCAAAATTGACTTACGGTGCCCGTTATTATGCAACAGGTGCTGCAGAAGCTGGAGATGTATTAGCAAAAGTCAAATATACCTTAGCGTATAAATAATCTATTTTTTATTCTGTATTAAAGGGCAGTTTTTACTGCCCTATTTCTCTGTTTAGCTAAGGTTTCTGTATGTTAAAAAAACTATTATTGATTGCCTGTGGTTTATGGGTTTCTACTAGTTATGCCAATATTGTGATTACGGGTACAAGAGTTATCTATCCAGCGAATCAGAAAAATGTCAGTGTGCAACTTACTAATGTTGGCGATCAACCGGCGTTGGTGCAAGCGTGGATTGATAATGGTGATCCTAATGCAGCGCCGGAACAGATAAAAACCCCTTTTGTAATTACGCCGCCAATTTCTCGAGTTGATGCTAATAAAGGGCAGACATTGCGTTTAACCTATACTGGTGAACCGTTACCAACTGATCGTGAATCTATTTTCTATCTAAATGTATTGGATATTCCACCAAACCCAAAAGATAAATCTAAGAATTATCTACAAATTGCAATCCGTAGCCGGATTAAACTGTTTTTCCGTCCAGTAGATTTAAAAATATCACAAGCGGAGGCTTTTAAACAAGTGGAATGGAGAGTACAAGGCAAACAGCTAATTGCTAATAATCCAACTCCTTATTTCATTACTTATAGTGATGTCAGTGTGGCTCAAGGAAAACATCTTATAAAAGTTAAAGATGCTGATATGGTGGCGCCTTTTTCACAAGTGACTTTCAATTTAGCTTCTCCAGTATCCGCGGGTTCAGGCAGTGTTAATTGGACTACGATTAATGACTATGGTGCGGATTCAACAGGAACGACACCATTGCATTAATTAGATTTAAGGTGAGAAATAATGAGAAAGCAGTTGCATAAATTTACTTTTAATACGATCTATTTAGCCTTGTTGGGCAGTTTAATCCCCAATATGGCCTATGCGGAAGAGTATGCTGAATTCGATGCCGGTTTTTTACTTGGTGGTAAAGATAAAGAAGCGATTGATATTAGCCGCTTTAGTTATGGTAATCCAATTCCGGCAGGGAATTATGTTGCTGATGTCTATCTTAATAATCAATTACGTGGACGCATTAATCTACAATTTGCTGAAATCCCTAATAAAAATAATACAGGGTTATGTGCTAATGAGGATTTATTAGCAGTATTAGATTTAAAAGATGAAGCTTTCACTGGATCGGATACGGCTGAACAGGCAACATGTCAATTTTTTGCCGCACAAGTTCCAGCCGCCAAAGTGAATTTTGATATGTCGGAGTTGCGTTTAGATGTTGATTTACCACAGGCTTTTATTACTCAGCGCCCGCGTGGTTATATTTCACCAGCACAATGGCAAGACGGCGTACCAGTAGCATTTGTTCGTTATGATGCTTCCTATTATCGCTCACAATATGCAGATTTTGACTCTAAACAAACTTATTTAGGAATTGAAGCAGGGATAAATTTATTCGGCTGGGCATTTCGTCATCGTGGTTCACAAAGTTGGGATCAACAGCAACGATTACCTTATCAAAGTATCTCAACCTATGCTCAACATGATGTCGCAGCTTTGCGTGGTCAATTTACCATTGGTGATTTTTATACCAGGGGTTCATTAATGGATAGTATTGCCATTCGTGGCATGCAATTAGCTTCGGACGATCGAATGTTGGCGAGTTCATTGCGCGGTTATGCACCAATTATTCGTGGCGTAGCGAATAGTAATGCTAAAGTGAGCATTCGACAAAATGGTAATTTATTGCGTGAAGTGACTGTACCAGCGGGGCCATTTGAAATTGATGACCTTTATCCAACAGGATATGGCGGTGATCTACAAGTTGAAATATTAGAAGCCAATGGTGAAAAACGTTCTCTCACTATTCCTTATACTGCTGCTGCGCAATTAATTCGTCCGGGATATAGCCGTTACCAAATTGCTGGTGGGCGTTATCGTTATGCCAATGAGGTGTTTGATGCCAATGTAGCGCAAGCGACCTGGCAATATGGTTTAACCAACAATATTACCTTTAACTTGGGTGGCACTTTTGCTAAAGATTATCATGCGGAATTAGTTGGTTTTTCCTTTAATACGCCAATTGGTGCATTTATGGCAAATGCGACTTTTTCTAATGCGAAATTCACTGCGGCTGAACAAAAATATAAAGGTTATAGTTTGTACGCTAGCTATAACACTCGTGTAGAGCCAACGGATACTAATGTTACTTTAGCTGCTTATCGCTATCTTTCACGCGATTACTATAGTTTGCAAGATGTTATGTTAGCGAATTATCGTGATTTTATTGATGAGAAAGAGATCAGTCTGCCAATTAATAATTATCGTCCGAAAAATCAGTTCCAAGTGTCGATTAATCAAAATCTAAAAGAGGACTGGGGTTCATTGTATTTGACGGGGAGCACTTATGCCTATTGGGGAACAGATGAAAAACAAAATGAGTACCAAATTGGTTATAGTAATAGTTATAAGCGTTTAAGTTATAGTCTCTCTTTTTCGCAATCGAAGAACAGTTTTGGTGAAGATGATCGCCGTATTTATCTCAGCCTGTCGCTGCCATTGGGTGACGATATCAGTTCGGCATATATTTCACAAAGCTTGAACTATAACAAAAATGGCGGTTATTCCGGTTATACCTCTATTTCTGGTTCGTTAGGTGAACAACGCCGTTATAGCTATAGTGTGTCAGCGAGTAAGCAGCAAAATGGCGGCAGCAATATCTCATTTAGTAATAGTTATTCTGGTTCGTTAGCGCGTGTTAATGCTTCTTGGAGCCGTGATAATCAAAGTAATCAACAAATGTCATTAGGTATGTCTGGTGCAGTAGTCGCACACCCTAAAGGAATTACATTATCTAATGATTTAGGCGATAGTTTCGCGATTATTCATGCAGAAGGAGCCAAGGGCGCTTTAATCAATGGTTCGATCGGTAATGAGATTGACTATTTTGGTAATGGGATTGTGCCTTATATCGAACCTTATAGTGTGAATTACGTTGGCTTAGATAGTAATAATCTTCCAGATTCAGTGGAATTATCGGCAACGGAACAACAAGTGATTCCAAGAGCTAATCAGGCGATTTTTGTTGATTTTGCCACTACAGTAGGTTCAGTGGTGTTCTTTGAAATTACTGGTACAGAGACTTTACCGCCATTAGGTACAGAAGTATTTGATCAAAACAATCAATCAATTGGGGTAGTAGCACAAGGCGGTAAGATTTATACCAGAGGTATCGCTAAAAATGGACAATTGCATATCAGTTGGGGCGATAAGCAATGTCAGGCAGATTACCAGATTCCGGAAACAGAAGATAATGGACAGCCGTTAATTGTGCCAGTGCAGTGTAGATTTTAGTAAGAGGTTAGAATGAAAAATAAATTATATTATATTGGAGCACTAATTTTATTTATTATCTCTATGCCAATCAAAGCTGAATTGAAACCGTGTGCACCATACATGTGTGAAACAGTTGGTAATATTGATATAACAATACCTCCAGGTACAGTTAACAATGTAAGAAAATTTGAAGATTTTGCATTAGCTTCTGTAGGGACACAAAATAAAAGAATAACTTATACAAAGAGAATAACTATTAATAGTGATTACTGTGGTACAAAAGAAGAAGATTATTATTGGATAGAGCCTAAGTTTCATGAAAGCCTAACGGGGGCTCTTGCGAATTATTTTAGTCATATATTTACTGTAAAAGGACAAAATGTAAATGGGTATGAGGCATATCAGTATATAAAAGCAAGCAAAAATGAAAATATTGACTTAAAACTGGAATTTACGTTGAGGCCAGAGTTTTTATATACAGCAGAGTCTATAACTATACCGAAAGATACTCCTCTGATAGTAATGACAATGTTATGTGCTAAAAGATTATCGAATGATGAAGGTTATCGGGATGAGCGGCAGAAGCAAAGGCAATTTAATATTTTTACTGTAAAGTCGCAAAATGATGCCACTGTCACTTTTGACCGAACCTGTATTTTAGATGAAAAGAGTCGGGTTCAGCAGGTATTGTTAAATCCTGTTAATTTATCTACTTTGAATCAAGAAGGGAAGGTTAAAGGTAATGATTTTACTATTTCGTTAAATTGTCTTGGAGCACAGGTCAAACACGCTTATATTGGGGTTTCAGATGCATTAAATCCAACAAATTCTACTGAGATCTTAACCACTGAATCTGGAAATGGAGCAGCTAAAGGAGTAGGAATTCAAATAGAGAATGACGATGGAAAGATATTAAAATATGGTCAACTTCCATCATTACCATTTGCGAATCCTAGTGATAGTAATATTACTTTATTTAATGGCAACATTCTCAATTCTGGAATGATAAATAAAAGGTACACAGCCTATTATATAAAGAATAACAAGGAAGAACTTACTGCAGGTACTGTAAAAGCAAAACTTTTTTATAATTTATATTATAATTAGTGGTTGTTCTGTATAAAAAATGTCGGGTACTCCCCGACATTTTTTATATCAACTTTAATACCTGTTGATGAAATTGCTGCAAAGTAGTGCGGTGGCCAATACTAATCATAATCGTATTAGGCAACTTAGTTTTTATTAATTGATATAACCATTGTTCTGTTGGTTCATCGAGCGCTGAAGTGGTTTCATCAAGGAAAATCGCTTCAGGTTTAGTAAGTAAAATACGAATAAACGCTACACGCTGCAATTCACCTGGCGATAGAATGGTTTGCCAATCTAATTCTTGCTGTAAATGGGAAAGGTATTTTTCTAATTTACACACTTTCATTGCACGACAGACCTGTTCAATAGTCGCTTCAATATTGGGATAACAAATAGCTTGATACAGCGTTCCTTGTGGCATATAAGGGCGTTGCGGCAAAAATAAGAAATGTTTTGGTGTTTCTAAATAGCCGCTAGTTTCAAAAGCATAAATTCCTGCGATAGCTTTTAATAAGCTGGTTTTTCCGCTGCCAGATGGACCTTGAATTAATAGTGATTCGCCAGCGCTAAGTTGTAAATTGATATTAGATAATAATGTATTACCGCGCTGATCTTTAATCGAGAATTCACTAAGTTTTACTTGCGGTGTGTGATTGATCTGTTGCGACAACGGTTGATTATCCAAATAATCTAATTTGTTAAAGAAACCAGCTAGACGATTTAAACGCGCCTGATATTGGGTAAATTGCTCATAGAATAGGCGGAAAAAAGATAGTGCGCGCATTAGGCGATTAAAGGATTGCACTGTTTGATGCATATCACCTAAAGTTAATTGCCCAGCAAAAAAACGTGGCGCTTGCAACATTAGCGGTAATAGTTTTGCCACTTCCGAAATCCCAGTATTAAAACCGTCTAATCCCAACATTTTTAACACAATTTGCCAGCGGTTTTTGATAATGGCATTAAATTTCTGTTTTAAAAAAGTGTGTTCTTGTTGTTCGCCATGATAAAACGCAATACTCTCCGCATTATCACGCACACGAATCAGGGAATAACGGTAGTTACCATTGAGTTTTTCTTTATTAAAATTGAGTTTGATTAGTGGGTGACCGATCCAGACAGAAAGGGCAGTAGCGGTAATAATAAAAATGTAGATAAAAAAGACCACACCTTTAGGAATTTCTAAGCCAAATAGTGAAAGTAAGCCGGATAACCCCCAAAGAATTAAAGTAAATTCAATAATAGAAATAACGGAATTAATAACACCGCGAATCATATCGACAGTGGTAGTAATAAATTCTCTGGCATCTTGTTCGATCCGTTGATCAATATTATCGGGCAGATCTCTTTCATATTTAAGGCGATAGTAATTTTTATTAGCTAACCAGCGATCAAGCATAACTGCATTTAATTGTTCTAACCAGCGAATTTCAAACACTTGGCGCATTAAATCATTAATAATGGAACGAATAATATTGACACCAACTAATAGTGCGTTGATGGTGGCGAAGAACCAAAAGGCATGTGCATCACGATTTTGCAACGAACTATATAAGCCATTATAAAAGAAGGTATTAAGAACGCTGATCCGCACCTCTAACAAAATAAAGCTAATTAAGATAATAATAAGGAAAAGCATCTTGTAACGATTGCTTTGCGTAATGCAAGGTTTGGTAATCAGCCAAAACTGTTTACCGAAATGGGTATAACTTAATAATTTGGCTGTAATAACTAGGCTAAGAGAAACCCAAAAGAGTGAAGAGATTAGCCAAAAAGCGCTGGTATTTAGTTCGGTTTGCCAATTCATAATGATTTATCTAACGTGAAAAGGGCAGAAATCTGCCCTTTATGAACAATAAGTGTAATCAGAATTAAAATTCAATTTTTGCATTAAGGAAGACTTCACGTTGATAGCCTAAAGCAACTGGAATTACATTATCCGTTGCGTCCCCAGCAGTAGATGGATAATAGGTTTTATTAAATAAGTTTTTACCGTTAAGTTGGAAACTTACCTTTTTACCTGAAATTTTGGTGGAGTAATTGATAAAGGCATCAGCGACAACTGCACCAGGAATTTTATACGCCTTAGTATAGTCGCTAGTATAAGCGTACCAACTGCCAAGATAGCGTGCACCACCGCCGATACGGATATCACCAAAGCTAAATTTACCAATATCATAGCCTAAGAACAGCGCCGCTTGATGTTCTGGTACACCGGAAATTTGACGGTTTTCAGCCAATGGATAGGTGTCATTATGAACGGTTTTGGCACGAGTATAGGTGTAGCTTAATGACATACTTAATTTATCAGTTAATTGGCCATCAATATCTAATTCCACGCCACGTGAACGTTGTTTACCTACAATCACTAACGCGTTATCGACTGTTTCACCAACATTCTTTTTGTCGATATTAAAGAGTGCTAAGGTGGCACTTAAAGCGTTGTTTTCATATTTCGTACCTACTTCAAATGATTTTCCTTCTTCAGGAGCTAGATTTGGATTAACTGAAGCGGCGATACTCATTTGTGGACGGAATGATTCTGCATAATTGGCATAGCTTGTCCAGTGAGGTGTGAATTTATACACAGAACCTAATTGATAAAGCAATTTGCCATCATGTTGATCGGTATTTACTTTAAACGGTAAACCGCGCCCAGCAAGTTGATCGAAATATTCATAGCGAATACCACCAGTTACGATCAATTTGTCGGTTAAATAAGCAGTATCTTGTAAATAAACTCCTACTGTTTTGACATTATTGGTTTGATTAGTATTGCTTGCCGGAGTGAAAGCAATTGCCGGATTAGTATAAACAGGGTGATCAATATTGAGTGTACTGTTAACCGTTGCTTTTGGATAACGTTCTAAATTGCGATAGTTACGACTAGCGTCAACACCTACAACAACGCGGTTAGCAATATCGCCAATAGCAAATTCACCAACAGCATTGATCGAACCGGTATGTACACGTTGGTCAGCATTACGGATAGCTTCTAAACTGCGAGTTGCTTTACGAGTAGTCGTATCAATTTTGGTGATTCGTGCTTGATCGTAATCATAAATTGCGCGCGCATAACTATAAGCTAGATTTAATTTCCATTGATCATTTAAACGGCGTTCGATTTTTAATTGGAAATTATCGGTTTTACCACTGGTAATATCATAAGGTTCATCTAAACGACGTGTGATTGGAATATCCGGTAATTCTCCTGTTTTCGTTAATAGGTTTGTTCCACGATCAAAAGGTTGTTTGTAATCTAAATGTTCATAAGCAACCAAAACTTTGGTGTCTTTATCTTCCCAAGAGATAGATGGTGCATAAGTGGTGTTTTTAAAGTTACCGAAATTGCGCCAGTAATCTTTTTCGTTTTTGTCATAGATAAAACGATAAGCAAAGCCGTTACCTAGCGGGCCAGTTAAATCCACTTGTGTTCCCCACATATTGTGAGTACCAACGGTAGTGCCTAAAGTGTAGTGTGGTTGATTTAACGGTTTTTTGGTAATGACATTGATCACTCCGCCGGGATCTTGAATACCATATAAAACAGATGCAGGTCCTTTTAGCACTTCAACGGTGTCAGTGGTTGGTCCAAAATTGTGTGATGGTCCAGCTTGTAAGCCATTGCGCATAATTGAATTGTCGCGATTGCCGCCAAAGCCACGTTTTTGGATCGAGTCAAAAATACCACCTAATGTGTTGGCTTGGCTTACGCCACTGACGCTGGAAAGGGCATCAATTAATTCGGTTGGTTGGCGATCTTGTAATAATTGTTTAGAAACTACGTTTACTGTAGTAGGCGTATCAATAATAGGAACATTAGCTTTTGACATAATTGAGGTTCCAGTTACTTGATAGCCGTTTTGATGTAAACCGGAATCAAAAGCATCAGTAGCGACAGTAATTTCATCCAGATCTTTTTCTGTTTGTTCAGTTACTGCAAGCGCAGCAACCGGAATAGAGGCGAAAAGCGAAAGATAAATTAGTGTTAATTTATGTTTCATTGAGATAGCTCCTAAGGTAAAAAATTTATTAGTAATGATTAAAAAATGCGCGGAGTATAATAGAAGTAATTCTCAATTGCAATAATAGTTGATAATAATTTTTATTTGTAAAATAAAAGAGAAAAAAGAGAGTTAATTCCTCCTGTAGCAAGAGTGAATAGCATTTTTGGTAAGTTGATACAAAGTAAAATAAAAACGTTATTAGTAGGAAATACTTTAAATGGAGTGTGAACTATGCTTTTTTTGATCTCAGTGGAAAAAATCTGTATTTCCTATATTAAATTCGAATTTCTTATGCTAACGTTAAAGCCGTTTTGTGTTTAGTTAATCATAGATAAAAGGAAATGATCATGAAGTGGAAGTTACAGCCAGCAGAAGTTTTTAGCGCTTCACCTGTGGTACCTGTGATGGTAATTAAAAAATTGGAAGATGCTTTACCAATGGCGAAAGCGTTGCAAGCAGGCGGAATTAATGTTTTTGAAATTACCTTACGTAGTTCAGTAGCATTAGATGCAATTAAATTATTAAGTAAAGAAGTGCCGGATGCGTTAGTAGGCGCTGGTACGGTATTATCAGCAGAACAATTTGATCAAGCAGTAGCGGCAGGAGCAAAATTCGTTATTTCTCCGGGAGCAACACCGGCGTTATTAAAACATGCAGCTGCAAGTGATGTCGCATTAATTCCTGGTACAGCAACACCATCAGAAATGATGCAGGCATTAGAACTTGGTTATGATCATCTTAAATTCTTCCCCGCAGAAATTAATGGCGGTGCTGCAGCATTAAAAGCGATTTCAGCAGCATTACCACAATTAAGTTTCTGTCCAACTGGTGGTGTATCACCGAAAAATGTCGCAAGTTATCTTGCGGTAAAATGCGTGAAGACTATCGGTGGTTCTTGGATGATTCCTAGTGATGCGGTAGAAGCTGGCGATTGGGCGAAAGTAGAGCAATTAACTGCTGAAGCAGTAGCATTAGTGAAAAGCTTACGTGGCTAATTTAACTAATTGATATAGAATAAGATTCCCTCGTATGTTGATACGAGGGAATTTTTATATTAATGAGATAAACGAAGAATTGCGTTTGATACTTCTTGATCTTGATGGAGTTCTTTCACTGCATCATCAAATGCTTGTCCTAACACTTTTTGAATTTCTTCAGTTTTCGCGTTGAAAGCGCCTTCTTGTGAACGGCGAGTTTCAATATTCTTACTGTATTCACCTTTTGCGCTTTGTACTTGGATGGTTAATTGTACAGAAGCATCTACTTTGTAACGCACGTTACCTTGGTTCACATTCGCATAGAATTGTTTAACATTGACAGTAACATTGGTTGGCGCATTTCCTGGTAAAATTCGGAAGCCTTTACTATTTAAATCTTGTTGTAAAGATTGTTGGAATAGTTCTGCAACGGAAGGTTGTGCATAAATTGGATAGAGTTGGCCATTATTCACATATTGTGAAATCGATTGATTAGCACGTAGATCACGAGCAGCAACACTCACGCTTGCAGTTTGGTTTTGTGCGTTAAATGGGCCTACTGCAGCAGGTGGAGTGAAGGTAATGGTATTTGGTTGATTTTGACAACCAGCAAGTGCAAAGCTTGCAAGCAAAACACTGGCAAGAGATAAGCGTTTTAATGTCTTGTACATAATGAGTTTTCCTATTTATTCATTGTGAGGTTTAAGAGTTTTAATACATCGTATAAAATAGCGAATATTTATATAAATTACAGCATTAGTCAAAAGAAATTATGAATAAACAGCAACAAATTACCCTCTTATTACAACAAGAATTTTCTCCACTCCATCTAGAAATCATTAATGAAAGCCATATGCACAGTTCTGGCAAAGGGGCTGAATCTCATTTTAAAGTTATTTTGGCATCGGAACGTTTTGTTGGTATGCGTGCGGTTGCTCGTCATCGTTTAATTTATCAATTGCTTGCTGATCAGTTAGCTGCTGGAGTGCATGCATTGGCGTTACATCTCTATACACCAGAAGAATGGCAAAATTTACAAGAAGTTCCAGCTTCACCTAACTGTATGGGACATGGTCAGTAATATACTTCTAAAGTAGTATTTGTTTGATTTTCCGAGAGAATTTTTAGGTAATTTTATTGAAAAATATCAAATTTTTCACATTTTTTTCAAAAACGACGTTCATTGACTAGAATTAATGGGGTGGTTTTGGTTAGAATAAACCGTTTTATATATCCTTGTTCACCCCTTGTAATTATTATTATTAATTATTTAATTCATTGTTTTGGTTAATATTTTTAACCTGAACAAGGATTTGTACAGATTTGAGTTTTAAAATTAAGTGGACAGTGCAATCGTTAACTTAACGATTTGTGAAGAGATTATCGCCTTGTTTTTCAAAGAGAAGTTGTGGGTTCTCTAACAAAAAAGATAACGTTAAGACTAATGATTCGCTGGAAACTACTCAAACGAGAGATCACTGCAATGACGAATTGTAGTGATCGTTATGTTTAACCCAACGAAAAGTAGTGCAAACGATATGATTACAATTAAAAAAGGCTTGGATCTTCCTATTGCTGGGAAGCCAGCACAAGTAATCCACGATGGAGCTACCATCTCTGAAGTTGCCGTACTTGGCGAAGAATATGTTGGTATGCGTCCTTCGATGAAGGTGCGTGAGGGTGATGCGGTGAAGAAAGGTCAGGTACTTTTTGAAGATAAAAAGAATCCTGGTGTTGTTTTTACTGCACCTGCCTCAGGAACAGTAACTGCGATTAATCGTGGTGCTAAGCGTGTTTTACAATCTGTTGTGATTAAGCTAGAAGGTGATGCTGAAGTTACTTTTGCTAAGTATAGCGTTGAACAATTAGCCACTCTTACCGCTGAGCAAGTCAAACAAAACTTGATCGAATCTGGCTTGTGGACAGCGTTCCGCACTCGTCCATTTAGTAAAATCCCAGCAGTAGATAGCAAACCAAGCTCTATTTTTGTCAATGCAATGGATACCAATCCATTAGCGGCAGATCCTACAGTTGTGATTAAAGAAAATGCAGAAGCGTTTCAACATGGTTTAACCGTATTAAGCCGTTTACATGAAGGAACACTTTTTGTGTGTAAAGCAGCTGGCGCAAACGTACCAAGAGTAAATGCCGCAAACGTACGCGTTGAAGAGTTCTCAGGCCCTCATCCAGCAGGTTTGAGTGGTACTCACATTCATTTCTTAGATCCAGTAAGCATTAACAAATTTGTTTGGTATATCAATTACCAAGATGTGATTGCAATTGGTAAATTGTTTACCACTGGCGAATTATCAGTAGAACGTGTTATTTCTTTAGCTGGTCCACAAGTTAAAAATCCTCGTCTTATCCGTACTCGCTTAGGGGCAAATCTTGAACAATTAACCGCAGGTGAGTTAGCAGAAGGTGAAAATCGTGTGATTTCTGGTTCCGTATTAAACGGTGCGATTGCAAAAGGTCCAGTGGCTTATTTAGGCCGTTATCACCAACAAGTTTCTGTGATCGCAGAAGGTCGTGATAAAGAATTCTTAGGCTGGATTTCACCAGGTGCAAATAAATTCTCTATTACACGTACTGTATTAGGGCATTTCGGTAAGAAACTCTTTAACTTTACTTCTGCAGTAAATGGTGGTCATCGTGCGATGGTACCAATTGGTAACTATGAACGTGTGATGCCATTAGATATTATCCCGACATTATTACTACGTGATTTAAGTGCAGGCGATACAGACAGCGCCCAAGCATTAGGTTGTTTAGAGCTGGATGAAGAAGATTTAGCGCTTTGTACCTTTGTTTGTCCGGGTAAAAACGAATACGGTCCAATGCTGCGTGCAGCCTTAGATAAGATCGAGAAGGAAGGTTAAAAATGGGTTTAAAACATCTTTTAGAGAAAATGGAACCTGCATTTTTACCGGGTGGTAAATATGAAAAATGGTACGCCTTATATGAAGCAACGGCGACATTCTTATATACACCAGGTACAGTAACGGGGAAGGCTTCTCATGTCCGTGATGCGTTAGATTCTAAACGTATGATGGTGTTAGTGTGGTTGGCATTATTTCCAGCAATGTTCTATGGAATGTTTAACGTAGGTGCACAATCAATCTTAGCGTTGAGCGTTGGTGATTTTGCACAAAATCTTGCACAAAATGTGGCACATGATTGGCATTTTGCGTTTGCTAATGCGTTAGGGCTAGTTTCACCTGATGCAGGTGTATTAGCAAAAATGGCGTTAGGTGCGATTTTCTTCCTACCAATTTACATTACTGTGTTTATTGTAGGTGGTTTCTGGGAAGTTTTATTTGCGACTGTGCGTAAACATGAAATTAATGAAGGTTTCTTTGTTACTTCTATTTTGTTAGCACTAATTGTTCCGCCAACTTTACCGTTATGGCAAGCAGCATTAGCAACAACCTTTGGTGTTGTAGTTGCGAAAGAAGTTTTTGGTGGTGTAGGTAAAAACTTTATGAACCCTGCATTAGCGGGTCGTGCGTTCTTATTCTTCGCTTATCCGGCACAAATTTCAGGTGACTCAGTTTGGGTGGCAGCGGACGGCTTCTCTGGAGCAACAGCGCTTTCTCAATGGGCAGCTGGTGGTGAAGGTGCGTTAAAACAAGTTACTACTGGTCAACCAATTCAATGGATGGATGCATTCTTAGGAAATATTCCAGGATCTATTGGTGAAGTTTCAACATTAGCACTATTAATCGGTGCAGCGGTTATCGTATTCGCACGTATTGCTTCTTGGCGTATTATCGCTGGGGTAATGATCGGTATGATCGCAACTTCTTCACTATTCAATTTAATTGGTTCAGCGACTAACCCAATGTTCTCAATGCCTTGGTACTGGCACTTAGTATTAGGTGGTTTCGCTTTAGGGATGTTGTTTATGGCAACTGACCCAGTTTCAGCTTCATTTACCAATAAAGGAAAATGGTGGTATGGCGCATTAATCGGCGTAATGTGTGTATTAATTCGTGTTGTAAACCCAGCTTATCCAGAAGGTATGATGTTAGCTATTTTATTCGCTAACTTATTTGCACCATTGTTCGATTACATTGTTGTTCAAGCGAATATCAAACGTAGGAGAGCGCGTAATGTTTAAGAAAGATAGTGTTATCGGCACACTGGTTGTTGTCGTGTTGGTAAGTTTAGTGTGCTCAGTTATCGTAGCGGGTTCTGCGGTATCGTTAAAACCACGTCAACAAGAACAAAAATTGTTAGATAAACAAAAAAATATTCTTAGTGTGGCAGGTTTATTAAAAGCTGGTAGCAATGTAACAGATTCATTTAATAAGTATATTGAACCACGTTTAGTGGATTTAAATACTGGTGATTTTGTTGCTAACCAAGCGAATTTCGATGCAGCGAAGGCTGCGAAAGATCCTGCAACCAGTATTGTATTAGGTGAAGATGATATTGCCAAAATCGGTCGTCGTGCTAATTATGCTGAAGTTTATCTTGTAAAAGGTGATGACGGTAAAGTTAAGCAAGTCGTATTACCAGTTTATGGTACTGGACTTTGGTCTGTAATGTACGGCTTTATTGCAGTACAGCCAGATGGCAACACAATTGATGGTATTACTTACTATGATCAAGGGGAAACTCCGGGATTAGGTGGTGAGATTGAAAACCCTAAATGGCAATCAACTTTCGTTGGAAAAACAATTTTCAATGAACAAAACCAAGTTGCATTACATGTAAGTAAAGGTGGTTCATCTGATAAAGCACATGGTATTGATGCATTATCAGGAGCAACTTTGACCAGCAATGGTGTAAACAATACATTCAAATTCTGGTTTGGCCCGAAAGGCTTTGGTCCTTTCTTAGCTAAACTTAAAGAAGGGGTATTAAACAATGGCTGAGAAACAAAGTAAAAAAGGGTTATTGCTTAACCCAGTAATTAATAACAACCCAATTGCCTTACAAATTCTTGGGATCTGCTCAGCATTAGCGGTAACAACTAAGCTTGAAACTGCGATTGTAATGGGAATTTCTGTGAGTTTAGTAACTGCGTTTTCAAGTTTCTTTATTTCTTGTATTCGTAATTACATTCCGAACAGTATTCGTATTATTGTGCAAATGGCAATTATTGCGTCATTAGTTATCCTTGTTGACCAAATTTTGCGAGCTTATGCTTACAACATTTCTAAACAATTATCGGTATTCGTTGGTTTGATTATTACTAACTGTATCGTAATGGGACGTGCTGAAGCCTTTGCGATGAAGGAAAATCCAATTGATAGTTTCCTTGATGGTATCGGTAACGGTTTAGGATATGGTGCAATGTTAATTGTTGTGGCATTTATTCGTGAATTAATCGGTTCAGGTAAATTATTTGGTGTAACAGTTTTCCAAACTATTCAAGATGGCGGTTGGTATCAAACCAATGGTTTATTCTTATTAGCACCAAGTGCATTCTTTATTATCGGTTTCATCATCTGGGGTCTCAGAACTTGGAAACCAGAACAAGTAGAGAAGGATTAATACCATGGAACACTATATTAGTTTATTTGTAAAATCCATATTTATTGAAAATATGGCGCTTTCCTTCTTCTTGGGAATGTGTACCTTTTTAGCGGTGTCTAAAAAAGTATCTACAGCGTTTGGACTTGGTGTGGCAGTAACAGTGGTATTAGGTATCTCTGTTCCTGTTAATAACGTAGTTTATAACCTTATTTTACGAGATGGTGCATTAGTTGATGGCGTTGATTTAAGTTTCTTAAACTTCATCACTTTTATCGGTGTAATCGCGGCATTAGTGCAAATCTTGGAAATGGTGTTAGATAAATTCTTCCCAGCGCTCTATAACGCATTAGGGATCTTCTTACCGTTAATCACAGTAAACTGTGCGATTTTCGGGGGCGTATCTTTCATGGTACAACGTGACTATACTTTTGGTGAGTCTGTTGTGTATGGTGTTGGCGCAGGTTTAGGTTGGATGTTTGCTATCGTTGCGTTAGCAGGTATCACTGAGAAGATGAAATATTCAGATGTACCAAAAGGGTTAAAAGGCTTAGGAATTACCTTTATTTCTGTTGGCTTGATGGCTCTTGGTTTCATGTCTTTCTCAGGCATCCAGTTGTAAAAGGGGATAAAGCATGGAAATTACATTAGGAATAGCGATGTTTACCGTCATTATTTTAGTATTGGCGGTATTAATCCTGTTTGCTAAATCAAAGCTAGTTAATTCTGGTGATATCACCATTAGTATCAATAATGATCCTGCTAAAGCAATTACATTGCCAGCAGGTGGAAAATTACTAGGTGCATTAGCAAGTCAAGGTATTTTCGTTTCATCTGCTTGCGGTGGTGGTGGCTCATGTGGTCAATGCCGCGTAAAAGTTAAAAGTGGTGGTGGTGATATTCTTCCTACAGAGTTGTCACACATCAATAAAAGAGAAGCGGCAGAAGGTTATCGTCTATCTTGCCAAGTTAACGTCAAAAATAGTATGGATATTGAATTACCAGAAGAAATTTTTGGGGTGAAAAAATGGCAATGTACTGTTATCTCTAATGATAACAAAGCAACCTTTATTAAAGAGTTGAAATTAGCAATTCCAGAAGGTGAAGAAGTACCTTTCCGCGCTGGTGGTTATATTCAAATTGAAGCTGATCCACATACTGTAAAATATAGCGATTTTGATATTCCTGAAAAATATCAAGAAGATTGGAAAAAATTCAATTTATTCCGTTATGTTTCTAAAGTTGATGAGCATATTACTCGTGCGTATTCAATGGCTTCATATCCTGAAGAAAAAGGGATTATTATGTTGAACGTGCGTATTGCAACTCCGCCACCAAGAAACCCAGATGTACCACCTGGACAAATGTCATCTTACATTTGGTCATTAAAACCAGGTGATAAAGTAACAATTTCTGGTCCATTCGGTGAATTCTTTGCGAAAGATACTGATGCAGAAATGGTATTTATCGGTGGTGGTGCAGGTATGGCGCCAATGCGTTCACATATCTTTGACCAATTAAAACGCTTACACTCTAAACGTAAGATCTCTTTCTGGTATGGCGCACGTTCTAAACGTGAAATGTTCTATGTAGAAGATTTCGATATGTTACAACGTGAAAATGATAACTTCGTATGGCATGTAGCGTTATCAGATCCTTTACCAGAAGATAACTGGACTGGTTATACAGGCTTTATTCACAATGTTCTTTATGAAAACTATCTGAAAAATCATGAAGCACCAGAAGATTGTGAATACTATATGTGTGGACCTCCAGTGATGAATGCAGCAGTAATTAAGATGCTGAAGGATCTTGGTGTAGAAGACGAAAACATCTTGTTAGATGATTTCGGTGGTTGATAAATAAAATATTTATTAATTATGTTATTAAAAAAACTAACTCATTGGCTGGTCCTTGTAGGACTAGCCTTTTTTCTTGTAGCTTGTGGTAAGCAAACGGAGATTGTTACCCTTTCAGGGAAAACAATGGGGACGACATACCATATCAAATATCTTGATAATGGTATTAAGACTGGTCCTGAAATGGCACATCAAAAAATTGATGAAGCACTGAAAGAAGTGAATAATCAGATGTCCACTTATCAACAGGATTCTGAATTAAGTCGTTTTAATCAAAGTAAAGAAATTAATAAACCATTCCCAGTGTCTGCAGATTTTGCCAAAGTCGTACAAGCGGCGATAGCTTTAAATCAGAAGACAGAAGGTGCATTAGATGTTACGGTTGGTCCATTAGTGAATCTATGGGGATTTGGACCTGAAAAACGTACGGATAAAGAACCGAGTGCCGAAGAGATTGCAACTCGTAAAGCATGGACAGGTATTGATAATTTAGTCGTAACTGAGGCAGAAGGTAAGCCAGCCTTAATCAAAAAGATCCCAGAACTTTATGTTGATCTCTCTTCTATTGCAAAAGGTTTTGGGGTTGATAAAGTTGCTAGTTATTTAGAAAGTATTGGTGTGACGGATTACCTCGTAGAAATTGGTGGGGAAATTCATACCAAAGGTGTGAATGAGAAAGGTCAACCATGGCAAATTGCGATTGAAAAACCAGAGTTCGATGGTTCTCGTGCAGTAGAACAAATTATTGGTTTAAGTAATTTATCAATGGCAACTTCAGGGGATTATCGCAATTATTTTGAAGAGAATGGTAAACGCTTTTCTCATGAAATTGATCCTAAAACAGGTTACCCATTACAGCATAACCTGGCTTCGATTACTGTAATCGATCCAAGTTGTATGTTGGCAGATGGTTATGCAACCGGGTTATTTGTATTAGGTGCAGAGAAAGCATTAGCCGTAGCCGAAAAAGAGAATCTTGCGATTTATCTGATTATCAAAACAGATAAAGGTTTTGAAACGAAGATGTCTAAGGCTTTTGCTAAGTTGATGGACACTAAGAAAGAAGGAAGTAAGTGATGAAATTATTTTTAGTAACCTTCGGATTTTTTGTAGTAGTGATTTTTGCGATGGCAATTGGCTATATCATTAAACGTAGAACTATCAGTGGTAGCTGCGGTGGTATTTCTTCTTTAGGGTTAGAAAAAGTTTGCGATTGCCCAGAACCATGCGACAAACGTAAAGCCAAGATGGCGAAAGAGGCTGAACGTCAAGCAAAATTACAAGAAGCAGGACGTATTCTATAAAATGGCTAATTTGAGGTATGTTGCTAAGATGTACCTCAAAGTTAAACCTAATTTTATGAGATTAAGATTACACACTTCTCTAATATTTATCCTTTTTGTATTGAGTTGTACTACTAAAGAACAGTATCGAGCTTATCAGTTTGATAATGGCGATGATTATTTAGTGGAAGGTATGTCACGTGTTGTGGATCAGCAAGGACGTATTGGTTATGTTAATGCTAGAGGAGAATTAGTGATTAAACCACGATTTACTTGTGCCTTACCTTTTAATGCAGGTAAAGCCAAAGTAACGGAATATGGAGAAGTGAAAGAAGTGCCTAACTCAAAAGGAGAATATCATTATTGCCAGAGTGATGATTGGTACTATATAGATAGGAATGGCGATAAAGTGAATGATATTAAAAATATGGAGTAACAAGTGGAAAATCGTTCCTTAGCTCTTGGGATTTTTCTCGCCTTATCTGCTGCTGCGTTGAATAGCAGTATTGGCATTTTTAGCAAAGTTTTGTTAGAAAAAGGCTTGAATATTGAAGCTATTGCCTTTATTAAAACGTTAATTGCGTTTGTTTTAGTGAGCTTATTATTAAGCCGTCAATCTCAACAGCAACAACAGCAAAGTATCCGCACTAATTACTTATCAGCCAAAACATTATGGCTACAAATCGCTTTTTGTGCATTTTTAGGTATTTTCGTGCTGTTTTTCTTTGAAACCAATGCTTATCAATACGGTCAGGCAGCCAATGTGGTTGTGGTGCTAATGGCGTCGGCGGCTGTTTCCGCATTAATTGGAGGCTGGGTGTTATTAGCAGAAACCATCACGATCTCAGCGATTATTGGCACAATTATTGCCGTTATTGGAATATTTGTTATCTCGTGGTCAGGTGGCGGAGATTGGTTAGCTATCGTGAATGCTATTTTGGCTGGCAGTGGTTATGGGCTATTTTCCGTATTAGTGAAAAAATTTAAGCTAAATGGCGGTCTGCCTTTAACAAAAATGCTGATGCTCTTTGGCTCAGTCTATTTGATGATTCCATTTTTACAAAATTATCAATCTATTCAATGGGATTTGGTAATTATATTGAATTTATTGGCGTTGGCGATTTTACCCACTTTATTAGGTTTTTACTGTACAACAAAAGCTTTAGTTTATTTAAGCGCTGCCAAAGTGCAGGTAACTGAACTGGCTGAGCCTATTTTTGCAATGTTACTTGCTTGGTTATTTTTGCAAGAAGAACCAACGCTGAATTTCTTTATTGGTGCATTCTTTATTATAGGTGGTATTATCCTAATCAATCAGTTATACAAAATGCCATCTAAAAACATAAATTAAAAACAAAGGAAGAAAAATGACATTAATTTCAAAAACATTCACCAGTTTAATCGTTGTTACTCCTGAACAATTTGCTGAAAATCAACAGAAAAAAGTGATTGTAGGGATGTCAGGTGGTGTCGATTCTTCTGTATCAGCCTATATTTTGCAACAGCAAGGTTATCAAGTAGAAGGGCTGTTTATGAAGAATTGGGAAGAAGACGATGGAACTGAATATTGTTCAGCAGCAGCAGACTTAGCCGATGCACAAGCAGTGTGCGATCGTTTAGGTATTCATCTACATAAAATCAATTTTGCGGCTGAATATTGGGATAATGTTTTTGAACATTTCTTACAAGAATATAAAGCGGGTCGCACACCAAACCCAGATATTTTGTGTAATAAAGAGATTAAGTTTAAAGCCTTTTTAGAATATGCAGCAGAAGATTTAGGGGCTGATTATATTGCGACAGGGCATTATGTTCGTCGTCGTGGTGAAGATAACAATGCGCAATTGTTGCGTGGCTTAGATGGTAATAAAGATCAAAGTTACTTTCTTTATACATTAAGCAATAAACAAGTAGGACAGAGCTTATTCCCAGTAGGAGAATTGGAAAAACCGGTAGTACGCCAAATTGCTGAAGAATTGGGTTTAGCAACAGCAAAGAAAAAAGATTCTACTGGAATTTGTTTTATTGGTGAGCGTAAATTCAAAGATTTCTTAGCACGTTATTTGCCTGCGCAACCGGGCGATATTCGTACCGTAGATGGTGAGGTTATTGGGCGCCATGATGGATTGATGTATCACACACTAGGGCAACGTAAAGGTTTACGTATTGGCGGCTTAAAAAATGCTGGCGATGAAGCGTGGTATGTCGTAGATAAAGATTTAGAACACAATGAATTAATTGTGGCACAAGGGCATGATCATCCTCGTTTATTTTCAAAAGGATTAATTGCCAGCCAATTACATTGGGTAAATCGTCAGGCATTAACGCAAAGATTACGTTGTACAGTAAAAACTCGCTATCGTCAGCAAGATGTACCTTGTGAGATCATTCCATTGAATGATGAAACAATTGAAGTACGTTTTGATGAACCACAAATGGCGGTAACACCAGGACAATCTGCCGTTTTCTATTTAGAAGAAGTTTGTTTAGGTGGCGGGATTATTGAAGAACAAATTCGCTAATGATGATAAGCCTTTATAGCGCGCTATAAAGGCTTATTTCTCTAGGTCTAATAGACAAAAG
>NZ_JTJL01000029.1 GCF_001678495.1 Gallibacterium salpingitidis | reverse complement strand
TAGATCAAACCTCTAGAGGTATGTCTAGAGGTTTGTCAACAGTCTGAAACGCCCAGCATTGCTGGGCGTTTTGCATAAGATTATTGTTGATCACCAATTAATACAGACTCTAATGCAATTTCAATCATGTCATTAAAAGTCAATTGGCGTTCTTCTGCGGAAGTTTGTTCACCAGTACGAATATGATCAGATACAGTACAGATCGCTAATGCTTTCGCACCATATTCTGCTGCTACTGCATAAATTCCAGCAGCTTCCATTTCTACGCCAAGAATGCCGTATTTTTCCATCACATCAAACATTTCAACATCTGGTGTATAGAATAAATCTGCTGAGAATAGGTTACCAACACGCGCTTTAATGCCTTTTTGTTTTGCTGCTTGAACAGCTGCTTGTGTCATATCAAAATCGGCAATTGCCGCAAAATCATTATCCTTAAAACGAATACGGTTTACTTTTGAATCTGTACAAGCACCTAAACCAATCACAACATCACGCACTTTGACATCTTGACGTACTGCGCCGCAAGAACCAACACGAATAATCTTTTTCACACCATATTCAGTGATTAATTCTTTTGCATAAATAGAACATGATGGAATACCCATACCATGTCCCATAATAGAAATTTTACGTCCTTTATAAGTTCCTGTATAACCAAGCATATTGCGCACATTGGTTACTTCAACAGCATCTTGTAAAAAAGTTTCTGCAATGTATTTTGCACGTAATGGATCACCTGGCATTAAAACAACATCTGCAAAAGCACCATCAACCGCATTAATATGTGGAGTCGCCATAAATATTCCCTCTAATTATTTGTTTTGAAAATCAATGATTGCTGAACCATAATCCATTGGACTTAAATCAAAGTAGTTAGCAATAGTTTGTCCAATATCAGCAAAAGTATCACGTCTGCCAAAAGATTGTTTCGGTACATTCGCACCGTATAACAACACTGGAATATGTTCACGTGTATGATCAGTTCCTGTCCAAGTTGGATCGCAACCATGATCCGCTGTAATAACAAGGAGATCATCACCGGTTACTAATTTAAGTAATTCAGGTAAACGTTGATCAAAATACTCTAATGCTGCCGCATAACCAGCAACATTACGACGATGACCAAAATCAGAGTCAAAATTGACAAAGTTAGTGAAAACAATGGTTTTATCGCCTGCAGCACGCACTTCTTCTAATGTGCGATCAAATAACTCTTCCAAGCCTGTCGCTTTAATTTTGCGAGTAATGCCTGTATGCGCATAAATATCAGCGATCTTACCGATAGAAACTACTTCACCATGTTTTTCATCAACTAATTTTTGCAAGACTGTTGCTGATGGTGGTTCAACCGCATAATCATGGCGGTTACCAGTACGTTGGAAATTACCTGCTTTATCACCAATAAATGGACGTGCAATAACACGACCGATGTTATAGCCTTCCAACTCTTCACGTACGATATGGCAAAGTTCATATAATCTTTCCAAACCAAAAGTTTCTTCATGGCAAGCAATTTGGAATACTGAGTCTGCTGATGTGTAGAAAATTGGTTTGCCAGTACGCATATGTTCTTCACCAAGTTGATCCAAAATCACTGTCCCTGATGAATGGCAATTTCCTAAATAACCAGGAATTCCTGATTTTTCAACAATGCGATCTAATAATTCTTGTGGGAAAGAGTTTTCATGTTGTGGGAAATATCCCCAATCAAATAATACTGGTACACCGGCGATTTCCCAGTGTCCAGATGGTGTATCTTTTCCTGAAGAGATCTCTTTCGCATGTGCATAACCACCAATAAGTTCTGCATTTTCATCTAACCCTGCAGGGAAAGTACCGCAAGATTCTTTTGCCGCTAAACCTAAACCAAGTTTGGTTAAATTAGGTACATTCAATGCGCCTTCTCTACCTTCATTCGCTAAACCTGCTGCACAACGTTCAGCAATGTGTCCTAAAGTATTTGAACCCGCATCACCAAATTTATCTGCATCTGCTGAAGCTCCAATGCCAAAAGAGTCTAGCATCATAATAAATACACGTTTCATAGCATTCCTCTCTTATACAATATTCTGACATTAATAATTAGTTGGTTTGGCTGTTGCCGCTACCCCTAATGTATTGAGTAAATTATTTAATAAACCTGAAGCACCAAAACGGAAATGACGTGCGTTTAGCCATTGTTCACCAAACAGATCCGCTGCCAGTTGAAGATATTGTTGTGCTTCCTCAGCGGTACGTACACCACCAGCCGCCTTAAAACCAACACGATCTTGGACATTTAAATCACGGATAGTTTCCAACATAATTTTTGCAGCTTCTAATGTGGCATTCACCGGTACTTTACCAGTAGAAGTTTTAATAAAATCCGCACCTGCTTTAATTGCAATTTCTGACGCTTTACGAATTAATTCAGCTGTTTTTAATTCGCCTGTTTCGATAATCACTTTTAATAATTTATCACCACAAGCCTGTTTACATGCAGCAACTAACTCGGCACCAATGTTTTCATCGCCCACCATCAAAGCACGATATGGGAACACCACATCAACTTCATCTGCGCCCGCTTTAATCGCCAATTCTGTTTCACGACGTGCTAATTCAACATCTGCTGCGCCTTGCGGAAAGTTAGTTACTGTGGCAACCGCAACATCTGCACAATGATGTTGTTGTAATGTTGTTTTCGCTGTTGCAATAAATTGTGGATAAATGCATACCGCAGCAGTATGCCCAATCGGGTTAATCTCTTTTTTACAAAGTGCAGCAACAATCTCATCAGTATCATCTTCATTAAGTGTAGTGAGATCCATTAATGACAAGGCAATTTTGGCTGCCTGTTCAAGACTAATTGTTGACATAATATTTCCTCTTTCAGAAAAGCAAACGTTTTCTATCCCCTAATAATAGAACACCACGACAATTGTCGTGGTGTTTCGGTTTCGTTATTGTATCACAACGCTTAGCCCATGAGTACTGGTCCAACTAAGCCGATAAATAATCCAGCAATTGCCGCACTCATTAAGTTAGATAATGAACCAGCAATAACCGCTTTGATACCTAAACGTGCAATATCTTTACGGCGTGTTGGTGCCATCGTTCCTAAACCACCAATTAAGATTGCGATAGAACCAAGGTTAGCGAAACCACAAAGTGCAAAGGTAATAATAGCTTTTGTCTTATCAGCTAATACCATTGGTGCATCTGGTCCAAGATATTTCACGAAATCCACATAAGCAACAAATTCATTTAATACAATCTTTTGACCAATCATTGAACCCGCCACTTCAGCTTCATTCCAAGGCACACCGATAATATATGCTAATGGACGGAATACCCAACCTAAAATAGTTTGGAAATTAAGTCCTTCATAACCGAACCAACCGCCAATACCACCGATAATACCGTTTAATAACGCAATCAAAGCAATAAACGCTAATAACATTGCCCCAACATTCATTGCTAATTGCATACCTGATGAGGCGCCCATCGCAGCAGCATCTAGCACATTTGAAGGTTTTTCCTCTACTTCATTATCTTTTAATTCGTCATTTACTTTTTCGGTTTGTGGAATCAACATTTTAGCAAAAAGTAATCCACCCGGTGCCGCCATAAATGATGCAGCGATTAAGTAAGGAAGTGGAACGCCCATTTGCGCATAACCAACCATTGTTGAACCAGCAACAGAAGCCAAACCACCACACATAATGGCAAAGAGTTCAGATTCTGTCATCGTAGCAATGTATGGACGAACAAGTAGTGGCGCTTCTGTTTGTCCAACAAAGATATTACCAGCAGCAGACATAGATTCTGTTTTAGAGGTACCAAGTACTTTTTGCAAGAAGCCACCAATTAAACGAATCGCCCATTGCATAATGCCTAAGTAATAAAGTACTGAAATTAATGAAGCAAAGAATACGATCGCTGGTAATACGCGAAATGCGAACACGAATCCGCCGCCACCAAAAACTTCAAACATTTTATCGCTGACTAAACCGCCAAATAAAAAACTGATCCCTTCGTTACCGTAAGAAATCACTTTATTTACCGCTTCTGCAGCCGCTAATAACGCTTTTCGTCCTGTTTCGGAATAAAGTACTAATGCACCAATCCCCACTTGGATCAAAAATGCACCACCGACAGTTCTAAAACTAATCGCTTTGCGATTATTTGATAATAAAAAGGCAATTGCTAACAAAACTACAATGCCCAAAATACTCATAAGTGAATCCATAATTACCCCTAATTTGGAAAAATGGCTGTTCTGTTAATGAATTGATGAGATAACTCCAATTTATCCCATAAATAAGGCTTAAATAGTCGTCTTTAGGATAAACGGTGCAACTATACCTGTTTTTCAAAAAAATGTCTGAGAAATTTGTAAAAATGAGAACGTAATCGATTACTTCATCGCATTTTTTTCATTTAACGTGAATTTTTCCAGCGAAAATTAGCCAATTTTTTGGTCTTATGGATGAAATATTAATCAGCATCATAGAAAAAATTTCCTACTGTAAGTATTAAGTATTTACTTTTAATAATGTACTACTATAATAGTGCAGAAAAATATTACTGGAGAAAAATCATGAGTCAGAAACTTCCCTCTTTACTTGGTGGTGCAATGATTATTGCTGGAACAGCAATTGGCGCTGGAATGTTTGCTAATCCAACTGCAACTGCTGGATTATGGTTTATCGGTTCAATTCTCGCCTTAATCTACACTTGGTTCTGTATGACCACCTCTGGCTTAATGATCTTGGAAGCTAACTTACATTATCCAACCGGTGCGAGCTTTAGTACGATTGTTAAAGACTTACTTGGTAATAGTGCCAATATTATCAATAGTTTATCGTTAGTTTTTGTTCTTTATATTTTAACTTATGCCTATATTACTTCTGGCGGTGGTATTACTGAGAATCTCTTAAATCAATTACTAAGCTCAGAGAGTAATACCGTTGAACTAGGCAGAAGTTATGGTTCATTAATTTTCTGTCTTATTTTGGCAGCCTTCGTCTGGTTATCAACCAAAGCAGTTGATCGCTTTACCACAATATTGATCGTCGGTATGGTTATTGCCTTTTTCTTATCTACTGCCGGTTTGCTAACTTCTGTAAAAACAGAAGTATTATTCAATACTATTGCAGAAGGCGAACAAAGTTATTTACCTTACTTGTTAGCAGCGTTACCTGTTTGTCTAGTATCTTTTGGCTTCCATGGCAATGTACCAAGTTTAGTGAAATACTATAATCGTGATGGTAAACGTGTTGAAAAATCAATTATTCTAGGCACCTTAATTGCACTGATCATTTATGTATTATGGCAGCTCGCTATCCAAGGTAATCTACCTCGTCATGAATTTGCGCCTGTTATTGCCAAAGATGGTGATATAGCGGCTTTACTCGGTGCATTAAGTAAATATATTCAAACTGAATATATGGCTGTGATTTTGAACTTCTTTGCTTATATGGCAATCGCCAGTTCTTTCTTAGGGGTAACTCTTGGTTTATTCGATTATATTGCTGATTTATTCAAGTTTGATGACAGCATTGCTGGACGTACGAAAACAACCTTAATTACCTTCTTACCGCCATTAGTATTAAGTTTACAATTCCCATTCGGGTTTGTGATTGCGATTGGTTATGCTGGTTTAGCAGCAACTATTTGGGCAGCGATTGTACCAGCACTATTAGCACGCGCTTGTCGGAAAAAATTCCCTGAACAAACTTATACAGTGTTCGGCGGTAACTTTATGATCTATTTTATTATCCTATTTGGTGTGTTAAATATTGTGGCACAATTAGCAGCTCGTTACGGTTATTTGCCAATGTTTAAAGGATAATTATGCAAACCAGTGTTTACGATCAAGAGGGCTTTTTCGAGCTATATCAAAAATTACGCAACAACCCAATTAGCTTAAATGAAATTGTTGAAAAAACCACAATGTTTCAACTCGTTGGTGATGTAAAAGGTAAAAAGCTCCTTGATCTTGGTTGTGGCACTGGTGTTCATTTACAACATTATTTGCAACAAGGTGCCAGTTATGCAGTCGGTATCGATCTTTCCGCTAAAATGTTGCAACAAGCGGCAGAAAATTTACAACGAGCGGAGATTGCTCAACAGCGTTATCGCCTTTATCAATTAGCAATGGAAAACTTGCAACAATGCGATGAACAACAATTCGATCTTATTACCAGTTCTTTTGCATTTCATTATATTGCTGATTTTCCAGCATTATTGCAGAAAATTTCTGCTAAATTGGTACCACAAGGACAGCTTATTTTTTCACAAGAACATCCGATTGTAACCTGCTATCAAGGCGGTGATCGTTGGCAAAAAGATGAAAATAAACAGCAAGTTGCCTACCGTTTAAATTATTATCGTGATGAAGGCGAACGAGAACGTAATTGGTTTAAACAACCGTTTAAAACCTATCATCGTAAAATATCAACCATTATAAATATGCTGATTCAAGCCGGCTTTATCATCCAACAGCTTGAAGAGCCGATGTTAGAGCAAGAAATCGCTTGGCATAATGAATTTAAAGATTTACAGCACCGCCCAGTGTTATTATTTATTAAAGCACAAAAACTATAAAAATTACCGAGAAAACACTTGCATAATTAAGTGAAATCGCATAGTTTAAACAAGGTCGCTTTTTAGCTTAGGAATTTAAAAATTTTATGGTTTTATTTCGTTTCTCTCATCATCATCACCATTCAACTGAATAATCTTTCAGGCGTTTGGTGCTGCTTGGAAGATAAAAAAACTTCCGAGAGTACGAATACAAAATAACACCCTTCGGAAGTCATTCTGAAGGGTTTTTTATTTTTTAATATTTAAATTTAACAAGAAGGAAATACACAATGTCAGATAAAACTCGTTTACGGATTGCTATGCAAAAATCTGGTCGCTTAAGCAAAGATTCACAAGAATTACTCAAACAGTGTGGAGTAAAGATCAATCTTAATGAACAACGCCTTATCGCTTATGCTGAAAACTTACCAATTGATATTTTACGTGTGCGCGATGATGATATTCCTGGTTTGGTCTTTGATGGCGTTGTTGATTTAGGAATTATTGGTGAAAACGTCTTAGAAGAAGAAGAACTTAGACGTAAAGCTAGCGGTGAAGAAGCCAATTACAAAATGTTAACTCGCTTAGATTTTGGTGCTTGCCGTTTATCCCTCGCTGTGCCACAAGATGCAGATTATACAGGCCCAGAATCTTTAAATAATATGCGTATTGCAACTTCCTATCCGCAATTATTAAAACGTTTCATGACTGAACGCGGCTTAAAATTCAAAAGTTGTTTACTCAACGGTTCTGTCGAGGTTGCGCCTCGTGCAGGTTTAGCTGATGCTATCTGCGATCTCGTTTCCACTGGTGCAACTTTAGAAGCGAATGGACTACGTGAAGTTGATGTTATTTACCGTTCAAAATCTTGCTTAATCCAACAAAACAATCCATTAGAGCCAGCAAAACAACAATTAATTGATAAATTACTTACTCGTATTCAAGGGGTAATGCAAGCAAGAGAATCTAAATATATTATGTTGCACGCACCGAAGAGCAAATTAAAAGAAGTGATTGCGTTATTACCTGGCGTTGAAGATCCAACTATCCTACCATTAGCTAATGAAGATGATCGTGTTGCCCTACATATGGTAAGCCAAGAAAATCTATTCTGGGAAACTATGGAACAACTTAAAGCGGTTGGAGCAAGTTCTATTCTTGTGCTACCAATTGAAAAAATGATGAATTAAGGAAGTAGCGTATGAAAACATTGATTTGGAATGAATTAGATCAGCAACAACGCCAGCAAGCAATGCAACGCCCGGCAATCGGCAGTTCGCAAACTATTCAAGCTGCTGTTGATGAAATTCGTGAATTAGTAAAAGCCAAAGGCGATCAAGCGTTATTTGAACTTAATCAGCGCTTTGACAAAGTGCAATTAACGCAATTACAAGTAACTGCACAACAAATCGCCGATGCTAGCGCTAGAATTCCAGCAGAATTAAAACAAGCTATTCAAACAGCACAACGCAATATTGCTACTTTTCACCAAGCACAACAACCGCAAGCTGTTGATCTAGAAACACAACCTGGCGTTCGTTGCCAAGTATTAACTCGTGCGATTAACAAAGTAGGGCTATATATTCCTGGTGGTTCTGCACCACTATTTTCTACTGTATTGATGTTAGCTACTCCAGCAAAAATTGCTGGCTGCCAACAAATTATTCTCTGTTCACCACCACCAATTGCTGATGAAATTTTATATGCAGCTTCATTATGTGGTGTCGAAACAATTTATCAGGTAGGTGGAGCTCAAGCGGTAATGGCTATGGCATTCGGTACCGAATCAATTCCAAAAGTGGATAAAATCTTTGGTCCAGGCAACGCATTTGTTACCGAAGCAAAACGCCAAGTCAGCCAAGATCCAAATGGTGCTGCGATTGATATGCAAGCTGGCCCATCAGAAGTGTTAGTCATTGCCGATCAAAATGCTAATCCAGAATTTGTTGCCGCAGATCTATTATCTCAAGCAGAACATGGCGCTGATTCACAAGTGATTTTAGTCACACCAAGCCAGCAATTAGCAACTGCTACTGAAGCGGCAATTGAACGTCAATTAGCCTTATTACCTCGAGCAGAAACAGCAAGCAAAGCATTGTCACATAGTCGTATTATTATTGCTGCCGACCTAGATCAATGTGTGGAAATTAGCAACGATTATGCGCCAGAACATTTGATTGTACAGGTTGAAAACGCTAGAGCATTATTGCCTTTATTAGATAATGCTGGTTCGATTTTCTTAGGTGCTTATTCCCCTGAAAGTATGGGAGATTATGCTTCAGGTACCAATCATGTTTTACCGACTTATGGCTACAGCAAAACCAGCTCTAGTTTAGGTTTAGCAGATTTCAGTAAACGAATGACAGTTCAAGAGTTAACACCACAAGGATTTGTTAATTTGGCGAAAACGGTAGAATTAATGGCAGAAGCTGAGCAATTACAAGCGCATAAAAATGCGGTTACTTTGCGTTGTGAGTCATTGAAGAAATAAGGAAAGCAAGTTTCATATACCGACTTTGAACAAAGTTAATTATGAAACTTTTTGCAGATTATTTCTTCTCAAAAATTTAGGTTTCGCCCTAAAGGGCGACCTACTTTTATTCGCAAGTGAACTTCGTTCACTTGTTCACCCTACGGGTCGTTGCAAGCAACGTTCAAAAAGCTAACGCTTTTTGTCTTTGCTGGTCTAATAGACAAA
>NZ_JTJL01000028.1 GCF_001678495.1 Gallibacterium salpingitidis | reverse complement strand
AGTGAGAGGGGACCCAAAGCTATTTTATAGAAGTTTGTGACAAAATTTAGGTTTGTCAGCAGTCTGGGGCTTTATATGAAAGCCCCTAATTTTTGTAATCTTTAAATAATAAATTTTAAAAATAAGATGATCCAAACGACGGCGACTAAAGTTTGCATCGTGATAATGCTCGTCATTAAAGGTAAATGACCGCCTAATTGTCGGGCTAAGATAAAAGCACTTGGTGCGGTCGGCATAATACCAAATAAGACTAGAACAGCTTGCATTAAAGGATCTAAGGCAAAACCTTGTGCCAAGATATACATAAAAAATGGTAACACGATAAATTTTGCTACAGAGCTAATCAACAGGTCACGTTTAGAGCTGTTCAATTCACGAATCACTAATGCATAACCAATGGATAACAACCCTAAAGGTAATGCTGCTTTACTTAAAATTTTTAATAGATTTTCTAGGCTAATCGGTAATGCTAAACCCGATAAATTGATGGTAGCACCAATTAAACAGGCAATAATTAAAGGATTTTTGATGATAGATTTTATTAAATAAGAAAAGCCTAATTTATTATTGTCGGAATAAAAGGCGAATATGCTGACACAACAAACGTTCACGAATGGAATAGCGACAGTCAGAATAATCGCACTTAACACTAATCCTTCACTGCCAAAGATAGCACTAGCCAGTGCGAGAAAAACATAAGTATTAAAGCGAATACCTCCTTGTACGATAGAGGTAAAAGCTACATTACTGGTTCTAAAAATCATATTGAGAAAAATTAATACCAGCAGTGTTGCAAACAGCGCCAGTAAGACAACCAACATAAAGTTTAAGCTATCAGCGGAAAATTTTGCGTTTGATAATTCGATAATCAATAAAGACGGCATTAACACAAAGTAGGTGAGTTTATCAGCTAAAGGCCAAAATTCATGTGAAGGAAAAGAAATTCTTTTGAAAAAATAGCCGACGAGAATCAAACCAAAAACGGGGAAGATGCTGGTAAAGATGTGTTCCATAATGTTTCACCAATAATCTTAGATGCAGTTCGACTATCATAAGAAACGTTATTGGAATTTGCTAGAAAAAAGATAAAGAAAATTTGCAAAATGTAATTAAATTGATTTAATTGTGTTAAATGCAATTTATTTGGGAGTGCTGAATAATATAATTTGACATTATGTATATGGAACAGTAAATTTTTTACCAATATGACTGGCACCTCTGCATTAATTTGTACGTGCCAGTTTTCATTTTTACCTATATCAATCACTTAAAAGCGAAAACCACAAAAACTCAACAAAATGATCTGCCCAATGTTTTTCGTGGTGGATTTCATTTGCCATTACTCGTAAACAAATATTGTCTAATGGGTGCCCTGTACGTAATAAAGATTGGTAATAACGCAAAGTGCAATCAATATAAGCTTGATTCATATTAGAAATAAATTCAGCATCGGCATCATCTCCCTCTTTAGTACCTACTTGAATAAATACTTTACTGGCAGGATCAAGCGGATGTTGGTGCATAAAATCTAAAAAGTCAGATTCGCTAAACCACGAAGCGAGAGAGAATACACCTAAATGACCAAAAATATGCGGGTAAGCTGCGCCCATATAAGCAGTAATAATGCCACCCATTGAGCTACCAGCGAGTAGTGTATGTTCACGTTCTGGTAAGGTGCGATAAGTTTGATCAATAAATGGTTTTACTACCTCGACTACCCATTGACCATATTCCATTCCTAAACCACCGAGATGACGCACATCAGGAGAGCCAACGTCCGTTTGCCAAGGCGCATATTCATTTAAGCGTTCTGTACCGGCATTATCAATGCCCACAATGATCATTTTAGGGAGTTCTTTATAGTGTTTGATAGTTGGAATAATTTTCCATGAATAACCAGAATAAGATTCTTTGCTATAAAACACATTTTGACCATCGTGCATATATAACACAGGATAACGTTGCCAATGTTTTTGATGATAATTTTTGGGTAATAAAACACGAATACGTCGCATATGATCGAAATAAGGAACATAAAGATAATGTTCTTGCATTTCTAAATAATGATGATGATGCACAATAATTCCTTTTTTAACGATTAGCGCTCATTAGCAAAATGGTCTAAACCATATTGGTAGAGTGCATTCTTCTTGTAACCATAAACTTCAGCGACAATAGCAGTTGCTTTTTTCAGTGGTAATTCTTGACTGATTAAACGCAAACTTAACAATGCCTGTTCGCTGAACTCAGCGTCCTCTTGTTCGGGCGCTCCCTCAACCACTAAGACAATTTCTCCTTTACAACGATTAGCATCTTGCTGTAACCAGTCAATCAACTCGGCGAGCGTATTACCATAAATGGTTTCCCAAGTTTTTGTTAATTCGCGTGCCATGACCAGGTAACGATCTTTACCGAAGATCAATAACATATCTTGTAAAGTGTCTAAAATGCGATGAGTTGATTCATAAAAAATTAAGGTACGAGTTTCATTATTTAATGCGGATAAGCGATCGCGCCGCGCTTTACTTTTGGCAGGTAAAAAGCCTTCAAAACAGAAACGGTTGGAGGCAATACCGGCAGCAGATAGTGCGGTAATTGCTGCGCAGCAACCGGGAATCGGCACTACTTGAATTTCCGCTTGACGACAAGCGCGCACCAAATGAAAGCCTGGGTCGCTAATTAATGGAGTACCCGCATCAGAAATTAAGGCAATATTCGTACCTTGTTGTAATTTCTCGATTAATAAAGCAGCTTTTTGCTGTTCGTTATGATCGTGTAACGCAAATAGTGGTTTTTTAATCGCATAATGATTTAATAATAACCCACTATGGCGAGTATCTTCTGCCGCAATAAGGTCAACTTGAGTTAAAATATCCAACGCGCGTTGGCTGATATCATTTAAATTTCCGATTGGTGTAGCAACAATATACAATGTGCCAAATAAATTGCTCATAATTAAGTCTTTTATTTGCTTTTAAACTAATAGATAAGTAAGATTTCACAGGTGCTCAACAGTCAGTTGAGCGGTTTTCTTTTGTCATGATAGTTCAAATTATCATAGGGATGAATATGTTAAACATTCTATTACAACGAATGAATTTAAAAAATCTTTTACTGATTTTTTTTGTGATGTTTAGCATCGCAGGTTGTAGCACATTATCTGGTTCAGGTAATAGCATGTTACAAAATGATGCTTATGCAAGTTCAGATTTTTATTTAGACAAAGTTAATAGTAGCCAAGATGCGGAAGAACGTACTAATTACCAATTATTGGCAGTACGTGCATTGATTAGTGAAAATAAAATTGCTCAAGCAGCAAGCCTATTATCTTCTTTAAAAGAGCTTGACGATGATCAACAACTTGATGCCTCAATTTTAAAAGCAGCAGTGTTAGCGGCACAACGTGACAGCAATGGTGCAACAGGTTTACTTAATACAATCAATATGGATAGCTTAAGTAATTCACAAAAAGTACGTTATTATGAAGTGCTAGCGCAAGTTGCGGAAAATAATCAAGATACTGTTGGCGCAATTAATGCTCACGTACAAATGGATCGTTTTATTAGCGATATGCAACGCAAGCAACAAAACAACGATACTATTTGGAGCTTATTAAGAAGTTTAGATAAAAACACTTTAAACAGCTTAATTGTTGATCCAAATGATATTGCGCTAAAGGGTTGGGTCGATTTAGCTAAAGTTTATAATGATCACATCTCTCAACCAGATCAAATGCGTTTTGCGATTCAAAATTGGAAAACAACCTATGCAAATCATCCAGCAGCCTTTTTATTGCCAACGGATTTACGTGGTGTTGTGAATTTTGAAGACCTCAAAATTCAACAAGTAGCATTATTATTGCCTTTAAGCGGTAATGGCGAACTTATCGGTAAAATTATTCAGCAAGGCTTCAATGATGCCCATGGTAATTCACCAGTAATCGTGAAAGCTTATGACACAATGGGCGGTACACCGGTAGCGGATTTAGTTAATCAAGCAAAACAAGACGGTGCACAGGCGGTAGTGGGTCCATTATTAAAAGATAATGTTGAAGCATTATTAAATAGCAATGCAATGCAAGGATTAAGCGTATTAACCTTAAATACCGCACCAAGTATGCGTCCGTTACAAGGCGTTTGTTATTACGGTTTATCACCAGAAGATGAAGCGCAATCAGCGGCAGTAAAAATGTGGCATGATGGCGAAACCAATCCAATTGTGTTTGCGCCGCAAAATGATCTTGGCCAACGTAGTGCTTCAGCCTTCAATGCAAAATGGCAAACTTTAGCAGGTACTGACGCGAATACCTATTACTACAACTTAGTTGATGATATTTTGGCTAATATTAAGAATGCCTCAATGTCTGGCAAAGTGAATGCAATTTATGTGGTTGCTGACAGTCAACAATTACAAGAAATTAAAACTGCATTAGATAATTCTGATGCACATGGTATTGCAATCTATGCAACTTCACGCAGCAATTCAGCAAATAATGGTCCAGATTATCGCTTAACTATGAATGGCGTAAAATTTAGTGATATTCCATTCTTAAGTGATTTAAATTCTGCAAGCTATCAACAAGCGTTGAAATTAGCGAATGGCGATTACTCACTACTTCGCTTATATGCAATGGGTGCAGATGCTTGGATGTTAATCAATAAATTTGCTGAAATGCGTCAAATTCCGGGTTATACCATTAACGGCTTAACTGGTGTGTTAAGTGCTGGTGATGGTTGTAACATTGAACGTGCGATGACATGGATGCAATACGATAACGGTAACATTAAAACAATTAACTAATTTAATGACGTTATTTAAACCTAGACAACAAGGCGGCGAGTTTGAGCAACAAGCTCGCCGTTTTTTAGAGCAAAAAGGGCTGAGTTTTATTGCGGCAAACCAAAGTTTTAAATGTGGTGAGCTGGATTTAATTATGCGAGAGCAGCAAACCATCGTGTTTATTGAGGTTCGTCAGCGTAAAAGTGATCAGTTTGGTTCAGCGGTAGAGAGCATCTCTTGGGCTAAACAGCAAAAATGGATTAAAACAGCAAACGTATGGTTAAGCCAATTTGATGAAAGTTTAGATACAGTAGATTGTCGTTTTGATGTAATTGCTTATGACGGTAAAGATCATCAATTGACCTGGCTGAAGAATTTTATTGAATTCAATGGTTGAGATTATGTTAGAAAGAATAAAAGCATTATACGAAGAGAGTATCAAAGGACATATTGCGACCGCGGCAGTTATTCCAGAAGTCTTAGAGAAAACAACCAATGAATTAACGCAATGTTTATTGCGTGGCAATAAAATGGTGGTGTTTGGTTATGGGCGTTCAGCTGCCAATGCACAATTATTTGTCGCTAATTTAATCAATCGTTATCAGCTTGCACGCCCGAGTTTTCCTGCGGTCTTTTTAGGGTTGGACGGTACAGTCGGCGCCGCATTATTAAGTGATAACAGCTTGCTTGAAGCCTATCAGAAGCAGTTTAATGCGATGGTGCAACCTGGCGACATTTTAGTGGTATTAACGCCGGATACCGAAGAAATTTCCCTCTCCTTAATTCGTAATGCCAAAGAAAAAGATATTTTAGTAGTTGCATTAACCGGCGATAAAAGCGATCATCTTGATGGTCTATTAGACGAAAACGATATTAATATTACTGTTCCAGTACCGAAAGAGGTACGAGTTTTGGAACAACATTTGTTTATTATTAATACTTTATGCGAATTAATTGATTTTTCGCTATTTTCTCACTAAACCCCAAAAAAGGAGGCAATGATGCGTAATCATCAATGGAAAAATCTACTTAAGCTAACCGCAACGTTAGGCACAATTTTATTATTGCAAGGTTGTGTTGCAGCAGTTCTTGGTGGTGGAGCAATTGCAACAAAAGTGGCAACAGATCCGCGCACCACAGGCACTCAAATCGATGATCAAACACTAGAATTACGGGTGACAGATGCACTTCGTAAAGATAAACAACTCGATGAACAAGGGCATGTCAGTGCGATCGTTTATAACGCTAAAGTATTGTTAGTTGGACAAGTGCCAAGTGAAGATTTGCGTGAAGTGGCAACTAATCTTGCGCGTGGCGTAAAAGATATTGCTGATGTTTATGAGCAAATTGAAATTGGGCCAAAAGTAAGCTTTGCTCAAGCAAGTAAAGATACTTGGATCACAACACAAGCCAAATCCAAACTATTTGTGAATGGTAATGTGAAAGCGACAGATGTCAAAGTTGTCACAGAAAATGGTGTTGTGTATCTATTAGGTCGTTTAACACAAGCACAAGCTAATGCCGCGGTAGATGTAGTGCGTACCATTAACGGCGTGAAGAAAGTGGTAAGAGTGTTTAGTTATTTGAACTAAGTCTCAATTATTTTCATTAATTCGACTACAAAGCTCCAAATTACTATGTAATTTGGGGCTTTTGTGTAAAATGATTAACAAACAATGATACGATGTTGAGGAAAAATATATGGATGAGAAAATTTTTGGGTTAGCTTTACTATTTTTAGTAGGATTATTTTTTTACTTCTGTTTTCATATTGATCCGGATGCATCACTTATCAGCAAATTGATTCTTTTTCCTTTAGGGATCGGTATAATTTTTGTCATATACTGTGTGATACTACTGAATTTTGTTTTACTGCTAGTTATTGCTCAGAAGGATACAGATACAACAACGATAGTTGTATTGATAGGTTCGGGATGTTGCTTATGGGCAGCTAAAACCACATTTGTCTACTTTTTTCTGTAAGAATGATGAATCAATAAGGTAAAAAATTGCCTTTTATTAATTTAATATTGAGATGGTAATGTGATGAAACAGATTGAGCATAATGAAGATACAAGAAAAGAAAGGGATAAAAAAGATATCTGTGAAAACGTAGTGATGATTGCTGCAGGTATTTTTCTAGTTGGACTGTCATTTTGGTTAGTTAAACCACAAAATTTTTCAGAATATTTTATTGCCTTAGTGCCGATGCTAGTGCTTCTTTTCATTCAAGTTGCAATTTATATGGGTATATGGATGGCCTTTTTTAAAGGAATAGAATATATTTTGCAGCGATTTATTAAGAGAGATATTAGCTGTGGTCTTTTCGAGAAACTTCATCAATCCAATCACCCTATAATAAAACGATTTGTAGGAATATTAATTGCATTACCAATGATGTATATATTTGTATTATTAATGGATTGGCTTTGGGGTAAATAATGAAGGGAGTAAAGATGACATTACTCCCTTCGTTTTTGATCTTGAATTGTCAAACTAAGTGCAACACTTTATAAATGATTAACAAATCGGCGATACGATGTTGAGGGAGAATCTATGAGTATGAATGAAAAAGAGAATGTTTTGGTGTTCACTATGCTGTTTTTAATAGGGTTATTTTTTTACTTCTGTTTTCATATTGATCCGGATGCATCACTTATCAGCAAGTTGATTCTTTTTCCTTTAGGAATGGGCATATTTTGGGGAATATATGGGGGTGTGGGTTATGCATTTTCCGTTTTTATGTTTCTTATGATTAAGTCAAAGTATGGTAAGGAATATCATTTTGAATTAATGATGATTACTTTAGTACTAAGCTTATGGGCAGCTAAAACTACATTTGTCTATTTTTTTCTGTAAGTCTGATGGATCAATAAGTTAAAAAATTGCCTTTTATTAATTTAATATTGAGATGGTAATGTGCTGAAACAGATTGGGCATAATAAAGGGAGTAAAGAGGACATTACTCCCTTCGTTTTTGATAAAAAGGCTATTTTCCGTCCCACGCTTTTAACGCAGCTTCACGAATTTTTAATTGTTCAGATGGTTTTTTCTTAAAGTAATTTGGATCTAAACCGCCTTCCCAATCACCATAATTTGGATTTGGTAACACAATATATTGTTTACCAAATTTGCTTTGGTTTTCAGCAACGAATTGACGACGTTCTGCATTTGGTTTGTGATAAGTCGCATCACCATAGTCATTTAGATTATCGCCTACATACATCACAATTTCATAGCCCATTTTCTCAATCTCAGCAAAGCGAGCTGATTTTGCAGATTTATCTTTTTTCAACAATAAAGTTTTATCGTTTACGCCAGTGAAACCTAAACGTTTCATATCATCGATGGTGCCAGCTTTTTCATTGCTGTCTTTGCGGTTTGATACATAGAACATAGTACCGCCGTGGCTATTAACATAATTTGCAAATTCTACAGCACCAGGAACTGCTGCACTTTGGCGTGCATTTACCCATTTAGTCCAACCTTCACTAGTATAAGGTTGTAGATTTTTAGATTGCCATGCAGCGTGAGCACTATTATCAATTAAGGTTTCATCTAAGTCAGATACAACGGCTTTCTTTTTACCTTTTTGTACTTTTGCTTTATCAAAACTAATTTTGGCAATATTAAATGCTTGATAAGCAAGCGCTTGGTATTCACCAGATTGTTGAACCCAGTTCACACCGAAAGTGGCTTGATCAACTAAACGTTGCGCACTTTTTTTCTCAATATCTTGTTGATTACTGCAAGCAGATAACGCCAATGCAGCGGAAATAGCTAAAACACTTAGTTTTAATGTTCTCATTATTCTCTCCTTGAAATAATTGTGGTAATGAGCTCGCTTATTTTACTCCTTTTCGAGTAATGAAGTTGTTATAGGTTTGTGATGTGTGTCACAAAAATAAGATATTGTTTGATAATGATGTTTAGAAATTGACTGATTTGCTTAATGGTTGAGCAAAACTAAAAAACGAGTGGATAGTGAAAGATAGTGGAAAGTTGTGTTGTTAATTTCCTTAATGAATAGCTTGTAGTGATCCACTAATTTAACAGTCCCTGATAGGTTGTTTTGCTAAAACGGATGGTAATCCCTGATTGTAAGCATGAGGACGAACGGTATTATAATAAAATACATAATTCTTAATGTCCTCCTTCGCTGCCGACAAT
>NZ_JTJL01000027.1 GCF_001678495.1 Gallibacterium salpingitidis | reverse complement strand
TTGTCTATTAGACCGCAAAAGATACAGCCTTTCTATATCAACTAACCTGTAAAATTAAAGAATATCTAATAATTCTACTTCAAAAATTAAGGTACTAAATGGTGGGATTGATGCGCCAGCACCACGTTCACCATAAGCAAGATTGTGAGGAATCACTAAACGCCATTTTGAACCAACTGGCATCATACTTAATGCTTCGATCCAACCTGCGATCACGCCATTCACTGGGAATTCAGCAGGTTGCCCACGTTGTACAGAACTATCAAATACAGTACCGTCAATTAATGAACCTGTGTAGTGAACACGTACTTTATCGGTTTTAGCAGGAACTTTTCCTTCACCTTTGGTAAGAATTTGATATTGTAAACCGCTCGCTGTTTCTACTACATCTGGGTGTTGACGGTTTTCAGCTAAGAAAGCTTTTCCCGCTTCTTCAATTTCTTTAAATAATAACTGTTGTTTTTCTTCAACACGTTGTTGTAATTGTTGAATTGCTGCTGCTAATTCTTGTTGATCTAATGCTGGTGCATTTTGATTTAATACATCAAAGATACCTTTAGCGATTGCTGTTGCTTCAACATCTAATTGACTTGCTAATAGTTGTTGTCCGATTTGTAAACCAATACCGTAGCTACCTTTAGCTTCTACGCTATCTAATGAAACTTGTTCAAAAAATTGTTGTGACATAAAAATTCCTCATTAATTAAATAATTATTGTGCTCTACGTGCTAATAATTCACCAACACGTACCGCTGTATCTTGATGTAAATAAGGGGCAAACTCGACTTGATTCTCTGCAAACAGATTAATTACGGTCGATCCTAAACGGAATGCTCCCATCTCTTGTCCTTTCTCTAAATAAATTGCACCATCCTCACCTTGCGCTGGATAATGCCATGTTTGAATTTCACCAGGACGTGGCGGATTAATTACTCCAGCCCAGATAGTACTAATACTTGCGGTGATAGTAGCACCAACTAAGATTTGCACCATTGGCCCAAACTCTGTATCAAATACACAAATTACCCGCTCATTACGTGAAAATAGGTGAGGGATATGCTCAGCCAAAAATGGATTTACCGAATATAATTCACCCGGGACATACACCATTTGACGCAATGTCCCCGCACAAGGCATATGCACACGATGGTAATCTCTTGGCGATAAATAGGTGGTAATAAATTGCCCATTTTTGAATTGTTCGCTTAACTCAAAATCACCAGCAAGCAGATCAGTTAAATTAAAATAATGCCCTTTTGCTTGAATCAAACGATCTTCTTCGATCATTCCTAATTGGCTAACTCGTCCATCAGCTGGTAAACATAATCCATTAGGATCTTGATTGATTGGTCTAACACCATCTCTTAAAGGACGAATAAAAAATTGATTAAAAGAAACATAATCTTTTGCATCAGCATATACTGCTTCTTGCATATTAATACGATATTTTTTAATAAAAAGGCGAATAATTGTATGGGTTACTGCACCCCACTGTTTCTCAGCTAACCAACCCGCTGCACGCGTAACTAAGAATTGTGGTAATAGATAATGAAACGCCACTTTTAATTTATCGAAATAAGTTATCGTCTTGTTCAAATGAGATTTCCTCTATAATCAGTGAAAAGATCTATTCATCTTATCGATGAATGGCGGATTATAACAAGTTGGCGTTATTCTGCAATTTTCAATTATCACTCCATATTTTTTATTCAGTTACTTCATCAGCTTTTTGTAGAAAAACTTACAAAAAAAGCTGTAATTCCTTTGACTATTGTTGTATCTAACGTTAATATTTGCACCCTATGAAAAAGGTAAAACTACCCTTAACCGTCGATCCTATTAAATCAGCACAAAGACGTTTGAACTATGAGGGCTATTACTCTCAGGCTCAGTTGGTGCGTTTAAAAGATGCGGTTAATCAAGTACTAAGTGATGTTGAAGCTGAACTAACATTCTCAATCGATCCACAAAAATTGGTTGTTATGCAAGGCACAGCAAAGGTTGAAGTGATGTTGGAATGCCAACGTTGCGGAACACCTTTTCCATATCATTTATCATGTACTTTTAATTACAGTCCAGTGTCTAACATGGATCAGGCTGATGTGTTACCTGAAATTTATGAACCGATCGAGCTTAATGATTTTGGGGAAATAGATTTATTGGAAGTGATTGAAGATGAATTTCTGCTTTCTCTTCCGTTGGTTCCAATGCATGAACCAGAACACTGTGAAGTGTCCGAGGCTGAACAGGTCTTTGGCGAATTGCCAGAAGAATTGGCAAAAAAACCAAACCCGTTCGCTGTGTTAGCTAGTTTAAAGAAGCAAAAATAGTTAGGAGTATAGCCAATGGCTGTTCAACAGAATAAAAAATCTCGTTCAAGACGTGATATGCGCCGTTCTCATGACGCATTAACTACTGCTGCAGTTTCTATCGATAAAGAAACTGGTGCTACTCATTTACGCCATCATGTTACTGCTGATGGTTACTACCGCGGTCGTAAAATTAAATAATTTTCGTCGAAAGGTAATCAATTGAGTCTAACCATTGCGTTAGATATGATGGGCGGGGACTTTGGTCCCCGTATTACTGTCCCAGCTGCAATTCAAGTGTTGGAAAAGCATCCGACGCTTCGTTTTCTTTTTTTCGGCGATCACGCTGAAATCAAAAATTATCTACCAACAACGAATCGTATTCTTTCTGAGCGTATTACTATTCATCATTGTAGTAGGCAAATCTATTCGGATACCCCAATTTCTCAAGCCTTACGTTATAGCAAAGGTACTTCTTTGCGACTTGCTGTTGAAGCGGTACAAAAAAATAATGCTGTCGCTTGTGTAAGTGCTGGCAATACTGGCGCCTTGATGGGATTATCAAAAATCCTTATTCAACCTATTCCAGGCATTCAACGCCCAGCTTTAACTTCACTTATTCCAACAATGAATGGTCATCATACAGTGATGCTTGATCTTGGTGCGAATATAGAAGTAAGTGCAGATATGTTATGTCAATTTGCCAAAATGGGCGCTATCTTTGCCGAAAATATCTTAGATTTAGTTTATCCTCGAGTGGCGCTGTTAAATATTGGTATCGAAGCGATTAAAGGCTTACCACATATTCGTCAAGCTGCAACCCAACTTGAGCAAATGCTTGATCTTAATTATGTTGGCTTTATCGAAGGTGATCAGTTATTAAATCATGTTGCTGATGTAATCGTCACTGACGGTTTCAACGGTAATATTGCGCTGAAAACTTTAGAAGGTACGGCGAAAAACATTATTCATTTACTAAAAGATAATGCTCGCTCACAACCAAAATGGTGCACTGCTTGGTTAAACAAAATTCTGCGCCATTTACTTAAAGATAAATATCAGCAACTACAATCATTTAATCCGGATAAACATAGTGGCGCTTCTTTATTAGGTTTACAATCAGTAATCGTAAAAAGCCATGGTAGTTCCAATAGTGATGCCTTTGCTAACGCAATTGAACACGCTATTTTTCAAGTGAATAAAAATATTCCAGAAAAAATTCTTACGAGTTTGTCATAGATAGTAACAAATCTTTTGATTATCCATAAAAGTACGATAATATTTCCGACAATTTTTTATATGACGAGATAATTATGTATAGCAGAATTTTAGCGACAGGTAGTTACCTTCCGCAACAAATTAGAACCAATGCCGACTTAGAAAAAATGGTCGATACCTCTGATGAATGGATTTCCGTACGTACTGGCATTAAAGAGCGCCGTATTGCGGCTGCTAATGAAACCGTTGCCACAATGGGATATGAAGCAGCGAAACAATGTTTAGCCATTGCGAATATTGATGCAAATGAGATCGACTTAGTGTTGGTCGCAACAACTAGTGGTTCTCACGCATTTCCAAGTGCGGCTTGCCAAATCCAACAAATGCTCAATATTGAAGATGCAATTAGTTTTGATCTTGCTGCCGCTTGTTCCGGTTTCGTTTATGCACTTAGTGTGGCAGATCAATTCATTCGTACAGGCAAAGTTAAAAAAGCGCTTGTTATTGGTTCTGACTTATTATCTCGTCGTTTAAATGAACAAGATAGAGGTACAGTCATTCTCTTTGGTGATGGTGCCGGCGCAGTGATCTTAGAAGCAGCTGAACAACCAGGCATTATCTCAACCCACCTACATGCAAGCGGTAAAGATGCTGGCGTACTTTCATTACCCATCAATTTACCAGCACAACAAGATCCTGAATATTTAACGATGCAAGGTAACGAAACATTTAAAATTGCTGTGCGCGAATTAGCTAATGTGGTGGAAGAAACATTACAAGCAAATCAATTAGCTAAAGAACAAATCGATTGGTTAGTGCCTCATCAAGCCAATTTACGTATTATTTCCGCTACTGCTAAAAAACTGAATATGGATCTCTCACAAGTTGTAGTGACTTTAGATCGTCATGGTAATACCTCTGCCGCAAGTATTCCAACAGCACTGGATGAAGCTGTCAGAGATGGTAGAATTCAACATGGTCAGCTTTTATTACTTGAAGCATTTGGCGGTGGCTTAACTTGGGGTTCAGCCCTTATTCGTTATTAATGAATTTTTAAAATTAACAAAGGTTCTCTCATGAAAAAATTTGCAATGGTTTTCCCTGGTCAAGGTTCTCAATCAGTGGGAATGCTTGCCGAATTAGCAACTCAATTTCCAATTGTTGAGCAAACTTTCCAACAAGCTTCCGAAGTACTAGATTATGATCTTTGGGCATTAGTACAACAAGGTAGTGCCGAAGAGTTGAATAAAACATGGCGTACTCAACCTGCTCTATTAGCTGCTTCTGTGGCTATTTATCGCGTATGGCAACAACAATATCCTGATCTTGTTCCTACAGTAATGGCTGGGCATAGTTTGGGTGAATACTCTGCTTTAGTCTGTGCAGGAGTAATTGATTTCCAAGACGCGATTCAATTAGTGCAACTACGCGGTAAATTAATGCAACAAGCTGTACCAGAAGGCACTGGCGCTATGTACGCTATTATTGGTTTAGATAATGAAAAAATTATTGCAGCTTGCCAACAAGCAGCTGAAGGTGAAGTAGTATCTGCAGTAAACTTCAATTCACCAGGACAAGTTGTTATCGCTGGGAACAAAGCGGCAGTAGAACGTGCTGCAGCATTATGTAAAGAAGCTGGTGCAAAACGTGCATTACCTTTAGCGGTAAGTGTTCCTTCACACTGTGCATTAATGAAACCAGCAGCTGATCAATTAGCAGTTGCGTTAGCTTCTATTTCATTCAAACAACCGCAAGTAGCTGTTATTAATAACGTTGATGTAAAAGCGGAAACTGATCCTGATGCCATTCGTAACGCATTAGTTCGCCAACTTTATAACCCTGTACGTTGGACTGAAACAGTAGAGAGAATGGAAAAACAAGGTATTGAATTAGCTTTTGAAATTGGTCCAAATAAAGTCTTAACTGGCTTAAATAAACGCATCAGCTCAACTATTCAATCTAGTGCAGTGAATGATAATGCTTCACTTGCAGAAGTTGAAACACTAAAAACTCAAGAATAACAAAGGATTTATTATGTCAAAAATCGCATTAGTAACAGGCGCAAGCCGCGGTATCGGCAAAGCGATTGCTGAAGAACTTGTCAGTAAAGGTTTTACCGTTATTGGAACAGCTACCAGTGAAAATGGTGCGAATGCCATTTCTGCTTATCTTGGTGAGAATGGTAAAGGTTTAGTGTTGAATGTTACTTCACTAGAATCAATCAATAATGTATTAGAGCAAATTAAACAACAATTTGGTGATATTGATGTTCTGGTGAATAATGCAGGTATTACGCGTGATAACCTGATGATGCGTATGAAAGAAGAAGATTGGGATATTATCTTACAAACCAATTTAAGTTCAGTATTCCATCTTTCAAAAGCTGTTTTACGCAGTATGATGAAAAAACGTTTTGGCCGTATCGTTAGTATCGGTTCTGTTGTCGGTTCAATGGGCAATCCTGGACAAGCAAACTATTGTGCAGCCAAAGCAGGTATTATCGGTTTTTCTAAAGCATTAGCTAAAGAAGTTGCTTCACGTGGAGTAACCGTTAACGTTGTTGCACCAGGATTTATTGCAACCGATATGACAGATGCTTTGACAGAAGAACAAAAAGCTGCAACATTGGCACAAGTACCGGCAGGTCGTTTAGGTGATCCTAAAGATATTGCAAAAGCAGTAGCATTCCTTGCTTCAGATGATGCAAGTTATATTACTGGTGAAACACTTCATGTAAATGGTGGTATGTATATGAATTAATTAACTGTTACTATTTTGTAACGGTTATCGCATATTTGGGATACTTGTACCTTATAAGAGGAAAAAGCATAGCAATCAATCTTTCTTAATGATAGAATTGCTGCCGAGTATGTAACTTTGGTCAATGTATGCATACTAATTTTGACCTCCTAATTAGGGGCGAGGTTAGACCTCTAATTTAGCAGTTGCAACTTAATTGATTATGCATACAATTTCTCCTCTGTCAGAACATAACAAATAGGGAATTAACAAATGAGCATTGAAGAACGCGTCAAAAAAATTATTGTTGAACAATTAGGCGTTAAAGAAGAAGAAGTAAAACCAGAAGCATCTTTCGTTGAAGATTTAGGTGCTGATTCTTTAGATACTGTTGAATTAGTAATGGCTTTAGAAGAAGAATTCGATATCGAAATTCCTGACGAAGAAGCTGAAAAAATTACTACAGTTCAATCTGCAATTGATTACGTTCAAAGCAATCAATAATTTCAGTAAAGTTTTTCTGTCAAAAAGGATTATCCTTACGATAATCCTTTTTTATTTTATCTAAAATCCATTAATTTATTCATTACAATGAATCCTATCATCCTTGGTATTATTCTTTGTGTACTATCACAAATTTTATTCAGCTCATTATATTTATTTAGCTATGCAATGCAGCCTCTCACAGGCACAACCATTTTTTCATTACGAATTGTTGTTACGATGCTAAGTTTATGGTTGCTTATATACCTGAATCCTAAAAGACAAAATATTAAAGTTTTTCTTTTTAATACCTTAGGTAAATCCTTCTTTCGTTGGTTAACCCTACTATTAGGTACCTGCATTTTAGCAAGTCAATTATGGTTATTTATGTGGGCGCCGATTAATGGTGAAGGCTTAAATGTTGCAATGGGTTATTTTCTTTTTCCATTAGCAATGGTATTTGCTGGCAAGTTAATCTGGAAAGAGCAATTGACGAAATTACAGCTGTTAGCATTAATTCTAGCGATTTGCGGCATTTTAAATGAGTTTTATCGTACTCAAGCTTTTTCGTGGACGACATTGTGGGTGGTGTTACTCTATCCACCTTATTACTTATCAAGAAGAATTATGAATATCCCCGCATCACTTGGGTTAACACTAGACCTGACTTTGATTGCGCCTTTTACTCTTCTCTATTTATTGCCACAAGAAAATGTATGGCAATTAATTAGTCAAGAATCACGATATTGGTTGTTATTACCTTTACTTGGTGCAGTGAGTGCGCTATCTATGTCTTTCAATATTCGCTCAAGCGCACTTTTACCAATGAAATTATTTGGTCTATTAAGTTACATTGAGCCAAGTTTACTCTTTGTGCTATCCATTACTGTACTGAACACACATATGCCATCTGAAGCTTATGTTACCTACGGCTTTATCTGGAGTGCATTGTGTATATTAGCAATTAATGGATTTATTCGACCTGCAAATATAAAAATTAAATCAGTTTAATCAATTTACTCTTGTTCTTTTAAGAAACGAATTCGATGGCGTGCTTGGATGTATTGTTTACGTTTTTGAATTCGTTTCAGTAACATCAAACGACGAATTCTTAATGTCTTAAAATTTTTTAATGTTCTTCTTGCACTTCTACGCATCACTTCCTCCATTTACTAATACGTAATTACCTGAAACATATCAGATAAAAAAACACCTTACCATTAAGGTAAGGTGTTATTGTTTGTCATATCCTAAAATAGATTATTTTTTAGGACCAGCAGCAACTAACGCTTTACCTGCTTCGTTGCCAGTATATTTCACAAAGTTCTTAGTGAAACGTTCTGCTAAATCATCAGCACGTTTTTCCCATTCACCTTTTTCTGCATAAGTATCACGAGGATCTAAGATTGCTGGGTTCACACCTGGTAATTCGGTTGGTACTTCGAAATCAAATACTGGGATTTTCTTAGTTGGTGCTTTATCAATAGAACCATCAAGAATCGCATTGATAATACCACGAGTATCTTTAATTGAAATACGTTTACCTGAACCATTCCAACCTGTGTTCACTAAGTATGCTTTCGCGCCGTTAGCTTCCATTTTCTTCACTAATTCTTCTGCATATTTAGTTGGGTGTAAGCTTAAGAATGCTGCACCGAAACATGCTGAGAATGTTGGAGTTGGTTCAGTAACGCCACGTTCTGTACCTGCTAATTTCGCTGTGAAACCAGATAAGAAGTAATATTTAGTTTGTTCTGGAGTTAAGATTGATACAGGTGGTAATACACCGAATGCATCAGCTGATAAGAAGATAACTTTGTTTGCATGACCTGCTTTTGATACAGGTTTAACAATATTATCAATGTGATAAATTGGGTAAGAAACACGAGTATTTTCTGTAACGCTCTTATCTGCAAAGTCAATTTTACCATTTGCATCAACAGTAACGTTTTCTAACAATGCATCACGACGGATTGCATTATAAATATCTGGTTCATTTTCTTTAGAAAGGTTGATAACTTTCGCATAGCAACCACCTTCAAAGTTGAAGATACCATCATCATCCCAACCATGTTCATCATCACCGATTAATAAACGATTAGGGTCTGTTGATAATGTGGTTTTACCTGTACCTGAAAGACCGAAGAAGATAGCAGTTTCTTTACCATCTTTGCTGGTATTTGCAGAACAGTGCATTGAAGCCATACCTCTTAATGGAAGTAAGTAGTTCATGTAAGAGAACATACCTTTCTTCATTTCACCGCCATACCAAGTATTTAAGATAACTTGTACTTTTTCAGTTAAGTTAAATACTACTGCAGTTTCTGAATTTAAACCTAATTCTTTGTAGTTTTCTACTTTCGCTTTAGAAGCATTCATAATTACGAAATCTGGTTCACCAAAGTTCGCTAATTCTTCTGCTGTTGGACGGATAAACATATTAGTTACAAAGTGAGCTTGCCATGCAACTTCCATCACGAAACGTAATTTCAAACGGCTGCTTTCATTTGCACCACAGAATGCATCAACAACGAATAAACGTTTACCGCTTAATTCTTCTGTTGCTAATTTTTTGATTTGTTTCCATGCTTCTGGAGTAACTGGTTTATTGTCGTTTTTGTATTCATCAGAAGTCCACCAAATAGTATCTTTTGTTGTGTCATCTTTTACGAAGAATTTATCTTTTGGTGAACGACCTGTATAAACACCAGTCATTACATTAACTGCACCAAGTTCTGTAACTTGACCTTTTTCATAGCCTTGTAAGTCTGCTTTGGTTTCTTCAGCAAATAATTGTTCATAACTTGGGTTATGAACAATTTCAGCTACATCATGAATACCAATTGAGTCTAAATAAGCTTTTAAGTTTGACATAATCATTTTCCTTCAAATTGAATATAAAAAAATCATGTTTTGCATTCTAATACTTTTTCCTAAAAAAAAACGTTATCTAGATCAAATTTCCGCGATTCACTCCTTCGAGGTAGAAACTTTTTTTTGATTTTTTCAATTTTTGTTTAATCGAATCCTTTATTTTTGATCGCCTGACAAATAGGACAATAAAAACTACTACGCTGACCAATCACTACCGTTTCAATAGGATGCCCACAACGGATACAAGGCTCATTTTTACGCCCATAAACATTTAATGCTTGTTTAAAATATCCTGGTCGCCCATCTGGTTGCATAAAATCTTGTAAGGTCGTACCACCTTGTTGAATTGCTTGCTGCAAAATACGTTTAATACTCTCTGCCAATAAATGACATTGCTCTTGTGTTAATTCATTGACTGCCAAATTAGGATGAATGCGACAATCAAATAACACTTCGTTGGCATAAATATTTCCTACTCCGACCACAATCTCATTATTCATCAACCAAGATTTCACTTTAGTCTTCCGATTACGGCTTACCTTGAATAAATATTCTCCGGTAAATAATGAACTTAACGGTTCCGGCCCAAGTTTCTCAAATAAAGAAAAATCTTCTAAACTCTCTGTCCATAGCCAAGCGCCAAATTTTCTTGGATCGTTATAACGTAGAATCTTGCCATTCGACAGTACCATATCTACATGATCATGTTTATCCACCGTATCATCTTCTGAAACAAGTCGTAAAGATCCCGACATACCAAGATGTACAATGATATAACCTAACTCTAAATGGAAAATAAGATATTTCGCTCTGCGACTAACTTTAATAATACGTTCGTTTTTTATTTCAGATAATGTTTTACTAATTACCCAACGTAATCGTGGTGTGCGAACAACAATATGCTTAATGATTTGATCTTGCGTGTAAGGTAGGATTCCCTGCCGCGTAGTTTCAACTTCTGGTAATTCTGGCATGGTTTAAATTCCTAAATTTGAGGTATAAAAAAAACTGCACCATCGAGTGCAGTTTTTTCTTAATCTGATTGGAAATTACTCAGTTACAATACTTACGTATTTACGGCCTTTTTCGCCTTTAACTTCAAATTTCACTTTACCATCAGCAGTTGCGAATAAAGTATGATCACGTCCCATACCAACATTAGTACCAGCATGGAATTTAGTACCACGTTGACGAACAATGATGTTACCTGCTAATACAGATTCACCACCGAAACGCTTAACGCCAAGACGTTTACTTTCAGAGTCGCGACCGTTACGGGTTGAACCCCCAGCTTTTTTAGTTGCCATTTATCTGATCTCCTTTGAATTAAGCGCTAATTGCTGTGATCTTCACTTCAGTGAACCACTGACGATGACCTTGTTGTTTACGGCTGTGTTTACGACGACGGAACTTAACGATTTTAACTTTTTCGCCACGTCCGTGAGCTACAACTTCAGCCACTACTTTTGCACCAGAAACAACTGGCGCACCAATTTTAACATCTTCACCATTAACGACCATTAACACAGAATCAAATTCAACTGATTCACCTGTTGCCACTTCAAGTTTTTCTAAACGAACTACTTGACCTTCGCTTACTCTGTGTTGTTTGCCGCCACTTTGGAAAACCGCGTACATAGAAGAAAACTCCGCTAAATATGGTGCTATCTAATCAAACCTAATCATTAGGTTATCTAAACTCAGCACCTTAAAATTCACATAATAGGTCGCGGATTTTACGGAAAAAAAAACAAAATAGCAAGCACGTATTTTAAACAAAATAAAAAATGTCTTAGAATTTCATTGTTTAATTTTAGAAATCGAAAATTTTAGGGTAAAATTAGCACCTTTCTTGATACGAAAGCATCACTAGCACATTCTTACATAATAATTATGAAGGGAAGTATGAATTTACAGGAAATTCAGGCGCTGTCAGCAAATGATATGAAAGCAGTGAACACTATGATTTCACAGCAATTACAATCTGATATTGCGCTTATCAATCAATTAAGTTTTTACATTGTCAATGGTGGGGGAAAACGCATTCGACCTTTAATCGCTATTCTTGTTGCAAATGCGTTGAAATATCAAGGTGATAAACATATTACTTGTGCAACCTTTATCGAATTTATCCATACTGCAACTCTATTGCACGATGATGTTGTCGATGAATCTACCTTACGTCGTGGTAAAGATACCGCCAATGCGATTTTTGGTAATGCTGCCAGTGTTTTAGTCGGTGACTTTATCTATACTCGAGCTTTCCAATTAATGTCAAAACTTGGTTCTTTACCTGTATTACAAGTGATGTCCGATGCAGTTAACGTTATCGCTGAAGGTGAAGTATTACAATTAATGAATTGTAATGATCCAAATACAACCGAACAAAGCTATATGCAGGTGATTTATAGTAAAACTGCACGTCTGTTCGAGGTTGCTGCTGAATGTTCCGCTCTTTTAGCTGACGCTACTGCAGAGCAAGTTCAAGCCATGAAAATGTATGGCCGTTATTTAGGAACTGCTTTCCAATTAATTGATGATGTGCTGGATTATCGTGCTGATGTTGAACAATTAGGGAAAAATCTTGGCGATGATCTTGAAGAGGGTAAACCAACATTACCTTTACTTCATGCAATGTATCACGCAACACCAGAAGAGAGTCAATTAATTCGTTCCATTATTGAACATGGTCATGGGCGTGAACATCTTACTGAGGTGCAAGCTATTATGGAACGCTGCAACTCCCTAACATATACTATTGAGAAAGCAAAAATCGAAGCTCAAAAAGCAATTGATGCATTAGCAAGCATCGAAGAAACTCCTTATAAAGAAGCACTAATCTCTCTCGCTAAAATTTCTGTTGAACGAAACCATTAAGATTTAAAGAGTTATGTCAGATATACAACCAAAACCCCGTTCTCGCGGAAGTAAAAAGAAAGAAGTAAAAGATCCAAATGCACCTTTTGTGCGTCCAAAATTATCGCTACCTAATGGACATAACAAGTTACTGTTACACTCCTGCTGCGCACCTTGCTCAGGTGAAGTAATGGAAGCTTTGTTAGCGTCAGAAATTGATTTCACTATCTATTTCTACAATCCTAATATCCATCCACAAAAAGAATATTTAATTCGTAAAGAAGAGAATATCCGTTTTGCGGAAAAATATAATATTCCATTTATTGACGCTGATTATGATCGTGCCGAATGGTTTGAAAGAGCGAAAGGTATGGAAGATGAGCCGGAACGCGGTATTCGTTGCACAATGTGTTTCGATATGCGTTTTGAAAAAGCAGCACAATATGCGCACGAACATGGCTTTCCTGTCTTCACCAGTAGTTTAGGTATCTCTCGTTGGAAAGATATGAATCAAATCAATGGCTGTGGTCATCGTGCTGCCGAGAAATATGATGATGTCATCTATTGGGATTACAACTGGCGTAAAGGCGGTGGTTCACAGCGGATGATTGAAATCAGTAAACGTGAAAGATTTTATCAACAAGAATATTGTGGCTGCGTTTATTCATTACGCGACACCAATAAATGGCGTGAATCTCAAGGCCGCGCCAAAATCGAAATTGGCAAATTATATTACTCTGCCGATTAATTATTTTTCTATACAACTTACTTACTCATTTAAGGATAAATTTATGCAACAGTTAAAGAATTTTTTTCTGATTGGATTATTCACACTATTTTTAGCAGCTTGTGGTGACAAAGCAGCTGATTTAAAAGCGGATGTTGATTCATTGCGCCATACGCTTGATACTTCATTAAAACAAGAGAATGGAGCAAATTTAATTCAACAACTTGAATCCGCACAAACTAATGAAGATAAAGTAAAAGCTTACAACACTATTATTGATAACTATCAAGTAGTGATTAAATCAATTAATGATTTAAAAATGAATACTGAAGAAGCAAAAGCAGTACAAGCAAAATATAATGATGGATTGAAACTCTTTGTTGATTTAATGAAAAAATCATCCGATTTAACTAGCCATCAACCATCAGCAGACGAAATCAAGGCTTATAGCGAATTACAAGCTAAAACAACCCAAACTTTAGGTGACGCAGAAAAAGCACTTGCTGATCTACAAAAACAAGTTGATGACGCTGCGAAAAAAACAGAAAGTAAATAATCCTTCTGATCATACTCTTGCCCTACTTTTCCTAGGGCAAGAGAATCCATTACCCTAACTTTATTTCTCGCCTAAATAGACCGTAGTATCAGCTAATCTCCTAACAAAATGTTGGTCGTGAGAGGCAATAATCATTGGTAATTGCAACTCTTGCAGCAGATTGATCAACTTATCTTTATTTTTACTATCCAATCCGTTAGTTGGTTCATCTAATAACAATACTTTTGGTTCCATTGCCAATACACCTGCTAAAGCAATAAAGGTTTTTTCACCACCAGAAGTCGCATTTATCGCACGATCTTTAAGTTTAATAATATCTAAAGCCAATAATTGCTGTTCTGCTTGTGTATAAGCAGCTTCTCTGGATAAACCTTGATTCAATGGCCCAAAAGCAACATCATCCAGCACAGTTGGCCCAAAAAGCTGGTCTTCAGCATTTTGAAAACAAAGTCCGATCGTTCCGCCTCTTAAAGCTTGGAAATCAGCCTCTGTCACACAAACTTTATCAAACCACTTAATTTGACCATTCTGAATTGGCACAAACCCTAACAAACTATGCAATAAAGTTGATTTACCCGCTCCAATTTCACCTAAGAGAAATAATCGCTGCTGATCATTCAATGCAAATGAGATATTTTTGATGACCATCCGTCCTTGAATGGCAATACAAAGTTGTTGTACTGATAAGATATTCATTGACTCAAATAATTAATTAAAACTTAAACCCTCGTGCTTTTAACGCCATCTGACTCTTTTCCACTTTATTCAACGCATGAATTAACAACAAGACAATACGCTGAGAGAAAACATAAAAAGAGCGCCGTTCGCATTTTGCTTGAAAACCTCTCGCCTTCATCGCTAATCCCATGGTGTGGTTTAATTCACTTAATACCGCAATATAACGAATTGTCAAAATAAAGAGCTGTTGTAATTTTTCAGGTAACGGCAAACGCATTATTGCTTGCAAAAGCTGCTGTTCTGATACATTCATAAAGGCTATCCAAAGAGAAATGACCAATAAATTAATGCGTAAAGCCAATATCATTGCCAATTGCCAATGTTGAGTTCCAATACTGATGCCTGCATGATCAATTTGTATACTCAACGTCATAAACAACAATAAAGTGAAAATATGATATTTCAGCCATTTTTTTCCATAAGCGCGATATGATTGGTGCAATAATGCAATTTGCAGCATTATCAACAACATCATCACACCATTTAACGCCACCAATAGTTTAACTTGGTAAAAACTACTGATTAAAAAACCCCATAGCGTGATATAAATCAAACGATAGTGAATAGCAAAACAATTAGACAGTTTCATGATAAATAGAAGCTCGCATTTTTACTAATAGCGTCAAAATACTAATACTAATTAAGCTATCAACAACGAATACAGGAAGATGAGAAATCAACAACAAACCAATTAAATGTAAGTAAGTTGCCCCACCATCCAGTGCTAATACTAACGATGCCAACATTGCAGCACCGCCAACACCAATAACCCCTGATAATCCGCCAATAATCCCCAATCTTTTATTGGTCGCATTTTCTATAAAATAAGGTTTGAGTAAGTAATGCACTGCCACTGCCGGTAACGCCATAATACATAAATTAACTCCCAGCACACTAAATCCACCGAATGAAAAGAGTAACAATTGCAATACTAATGCAATCAAAAAGGCTGGAAAGACTGCCCATCCTAAAAACAGACCTGCAATCCCATTCAAAATAAGATGTACACTGCCCACACCAACTGGAATATGAATCGTTCCAGCGACAAAAAATGCTGCTGCAAATAAGGCTACTAAAGGTAATTTTTGTCCTTCAATTTTTTTCAATCCAATCGTCATCCCTACAATAGCAATCACATAACCTGCAATTAAAGTAGGAGTGTGCAATACGCCTTCTGATAAATGCATTGCCTTTACCTCTTATTCATCAACAACTTCCGTAAGCGGTAGGAATACCACAATGAAATACCTCCGAGGATACCAAAAATGTAGCCGATACCACCCAATATATCTCGGAAATAAATCTTATCTTTTAACGCTGCAATATCTTCTCTAATCAAAGCGATCTCATTCTTGTCCTGACCTTGCAACGTAATACGATCAGCAATAGTGGTCGCTTTGTGTCCTTCCTCTCCTTCAACAACCACCTTAATGTTTTGTCCATTAGCTAAAGGATAACTAAATCTTCCTTGTTTATCCGTTATCCCTTCTATGGTTGGTTGCGTATCCTCATTCTGGAATATAGCTAAATACGTCTGTTCCGCAGGAGTAAGATCCGAGTAATACGCCTTACCACTGACTATATTACCGTCATATTGTGCAATAACATGCAAACTATGCGCCCATAACATAGGGCTGGCTAACAGCCCTATCATCATTACTAAAGCTTTTAATCTCATCATCATTTCACATTAAAAGTTAATAAATACTCAATACTGCGACTATCATAATCTGCATTGTTATCCACTTTTTCATCAAATTCTGCCCAAATCCGATTTTCTCCTGCTTTAACTTGGAAAGTGGCAATACCTTTTTCATTCGTCAAGTTAAATGGTTTATCTTCACCCTCACCAACTTTTATTCCCGCTACTGGCTTACCTTGATGCAACACAAGAATAGAAACTGGTTTACCTGCTTTCGGTTGTTCAAGCGGCACTAATTCATATGGTTGTTGATGCGGTTTGAATGCTTGTTCTCCCCAATTAAGAATCGCTTTACCATATTTCACCGGATTCATACTTAATACCGCTGTTGGTTCCTCTGCTTTAGTCTTTTCGACATATCGACCATTCGGTAATTTTGACCAAACGCCGTTATTAAATTTTAAAAAGACAATATCACCTGTTGCTAAAGTAAAGTGAGCTTCATGCTGCTGAGAAAAAGTCACTGCTACTGGTTTTATCGCACCACTCGAATCTACCGCTGCCACCTCTTCCAATTTTTTAGCCGGATAACCTTCTGTTTCCTGATGACCAAATTTCACAACATATTCATGTTTTGCACTATCAACCGGCTCTATCCAAACATTATGTGCATTAGCAAATACTGCCGTTAAAGTGGTGATTAAAAACACAATACCTTTTTTCATACTTCTTCTCCTTAAACATTCATTCCATTTAAGCATAAAGTATGAAGTAACTTCAGAGTCAATCATTTTTTCATAAAAATTTAATTAAAAATTCAATTTATTAAAAAATAGTTTGAAAAATGGATTAATTATTAGATAGTATTTAAAAACTCATTACTTTTGTTATAACTTGAATAAGATGAAGATAGGTGAATTAGCCAAAGCAACTGGCTGTAGTGTTGAAGCAATAAGATTTTATGAAAAGCAAGGCTTATTACCCGAAGTCAAACGCACTAGCAACAACTTCCGTTACTACAATGAACAACATTTAACGAGATTAGCTTTTATCTGCTATTGTCGCAGCCTTGATCTGCAGCTAAATGAGATAAAAATTCTCTTAAATCTCCACCATAATTCAAAAAATCCTTCGCAGCAGATAAATGCGTTACTAGATAAACATATCAAAGCCATTGCAGAACGCATTCATCAATTAGAACATTTGCGTATGGAGTTGCTAAAACTAAAACATGAACTCAAAAGCGATAATCCAGATATGATCCAAAACCTATTACCACAACATTTCTTCAATTTCTCAATCCTGAAATAGTATCTTCAGGATTGAATACCACCCTTCATCACTTCAAAAAAAGTAATTTATTTCAATTACTTATCTAATTTAACACCACATTACTCCAAAACATAAAAACAGATAAATTTCATTAAAAAATAAACTAAATTATATAATATATAATTTTTAGATCTAAAAAATGAAAAATATTTAAAAAATATTGATATTTGTTAGATATGATCATAAACTAAATTTCACTGGTTATTTGTTCAAATAATCAGCAAAAAGATAACAATAATTTGCAAACACAATAGATCCATGTAGGAGAATAAAATGAAAAAATCACCTTGGTTAAAAACCTTAATAGGGAGCGCTTTACTGTCGCTATCACTCTCCCATACAACAATGGCAAGTGACGACACCATCAAGGTCGGTGTATTACACTCATTGTCAGGCAGTATGGCAATTTCTGAATCAGCACTAAAAGACACCGTATTGATGTTAATTGATGAACAAAATAAAAAAGGTGGTCTATTAGGTAAAAAACTAGAACCTGTTGTTGTTGATCCTGCTTCAAACTGGCCACTTTTTGCAGAAAAAGCACGAGAATTGTTAGCCAAAGATAAAGTTGCTGTTACGTTCGGCTGCTGGACATCAGTTTCAAGAAAATCTGTATTACCAGTTTATGAAGAATTAAATGGCATTTTATTCTACCCTGTACAATGGGAAGGACAGGAGTCCTCTAAAAATATTTTCTATACAGGTGCAACACCTAACCAACAAGCTATTCCAGCAGTCAACTACTTACTTGAACAAGGTGTGAAACGCTTTGCATTATTAGGTACTGACTACGTTTATCCACGTACAACCAATAAACTACTTGAAGCCTATTTATTAAGTAAAGGTATTGATAAAAAAGACATTATGGTCAACTACACACCATTTGGTTTTTCTGATTGGCAATCAATTGTTGCTGATGTGAAAAAATTCGCGAGCGAAGGCAAAAAAACTGCCGTTATCTCCACCATTAATGGTGATGCTAACGTACCATTCTACAAAGAGTTAGCAAACCAAAGTGTTACTCCTGAACAACTTCCAGTGATTGCTTTCTCAGTCGGTGAACAAGAGTTATTAGGAGTGGACACCAAACCTCTCGTTGGTCATCTAGCTGCATGGAACTATTTTGAAAGTGTCGATACACCGGAAAATAAAAAATTCATTGCAGAATGGAAAGCTTATAAAAAAGACAATAAAGCGGTTACTAACGACCCAATGGAAGCAACTTATATTGGTTTCAATATGTGGGTAAAAGCGGTAGAAAAAGCTGGTACTACTGATCCTGACGCAGTAGAAAAAGCCCTTGTTGGTATTGAAGTACCAAACTTAAGCGGCGGTACTGCGAAAATGTTACCAAGCCACAACATTTCTAAACCAGTATTAATTGGTGAAATCCAAGATGATGGTCAATTCGCCATCGTAGAACAAACTGATCTTGTTAACGGCGAAGCTTGGTCACCTTATTTACCTGAATCTAAAAACTTAATTGCTGATTGGACAGCGCCAATTAACTGCGGTGCTTACGATAAAGTGAAGAAGACTTGTACCAAAATAAAATAAGTTCTTAACAGTCGTTATCGCCTATTTATCACCAATATCCAACCGTCATAAATAGGCGATATTCATTGAATTTAATCCTATAAGAATAAGGAACTGACACCAATGAAAGCCGTTTTTTTCCAACCTTTTATTCGTTGGTTTATTTTACTGTTTTGTAGTTTATTCTTAGTTTCTATAAATGTTGCTCACGCAGAAACAACAAGTGATGAACAAACCATTTTACAACAGCAAATTCCAGCTTTATTAGGTAATAATTTTAGTAAAAAGCAACAAGCTGTAACACAGTTAACGACATTACAAAGTCCGGCTGCATATCAATTATTATCCGCATTATTAGATGGCCGCTTATCAATCAATGCACAAGACTACTATATAAAGGAAGCGAGTAAAGGTTCTGAACAATATCAACAAATTTTACAGGCGCAAACTTTAACTGCATTACCTAACGATGCAAAACGCGTAATCATCAATAATAAAATCCGTATGTTATTACGCAATTACCAAGCACAATATCAATTGCTCAATGGTAATAAAGCGCAAAGATTACAGGCAATACAACAAATTTTGTCAGCAAACGATCTTGCGCAACTCGATAATGTCAAAACAGCATTACCAAAAGAAAAAGATGCACAAATTCAATCTTTAATGCATCTCTTCCTCGCCCGCATAGATTTAAGTCAAGCGGACACTAGTCGTCATAGTGCTGCTCTCGCTGTATTGGGAGAAAATGCTTTACCAGAAAATCTTAATTTATTAGAAAATTACGCAGCAAATGCGCCAACAGATAATCTAAAACAGCAAGCTGAAAAAGCGATTAATAAAATTAAAAATAAATTACTTATTGCTGATGGCGTGCAAACTGTCAGCTATGGTTTAAGCTTAGGTTCAGTTTTGATTCTCACTGCAATCGGTCTAGCCATTACCTTTGGTGTAATGGGGGTAATCAATATGGCGCATGGCGAGCTAATGATGATTGGTGCTTACACTACTTATGTTGTGCAACAGTTAATGCCGAATCATATTACCGCTTCTATTTTTGTGGCATTGCCTGCCGCATTTTTAGTTAGTGCATTCGTTGGCATATTGATTGAAGTATTAGTCGTTCGTCATCTTTACGGCAGACCATTAGAAACACTGCTTGCCACCTTTGGTGTCAGCTTAATTTTACAACAAGCAGTACGAACTATTTTTTCTCCGTTAAATCGCTTAGTGCAAACACCTGAATTTATGCAAGGTGAATGGATCATTATGCCTAATCTTTCTATCACGTTAAATCGCGTCTATATCTTTGCATTCTGTTTAGTCTGCTTTGTCGTGCTATTACTCATTATGAAACGAACACGTCTAGGTTTAGAAGTCGGTGCGATTTCACAAAACCGAGCGATGGCAAGAGCAATGGGAATTAACGATCGCAAAGTCGATATTTTGACCTTTGGTCTAGGCGCTGGTATCGCAGGATTAGCTGGTGTTGCTTTGTCGCAACTTACTAACGTCGGTCCAAATTTAGGACAACAATATATTGTCGATTCCTTTATGGTCGTTGTTATCGGTGGCGTTGGTAATCTCTGGGGTACATTCTTTTCAGGTTTAGGTCTAGGTATTCTCAATAAATTCCTTGAACCAGCATTTGGTGCCGTATTAGCGAAAGCCCTCGTTCTAGTACTGATTATCTTATTTATTCAAAAATATCCTCGTGGATTATTCCCACAAAAAGGGAGAGCAGCAGAATGAGAAACTCCATCTTTTTAAGTTTTTTCCGCAACGAACCTTTTTTAGGAAAATGTACTATTGGTTTTATCGTTGCATTATTAATTCTAGTACCTTTAGGCAATCTAGTATTACCGAGTGATAATCTATTTCATGTTTCTACTTATAGTGTCACCTTACTTGGTAAATATTTCGCGTATGCGTTACTCGCTTTATCCATTGATCTCTGTTGGGGTTACTTAGGTATTCTCAGCTTGGGTCAAGGTGCATTTTTTGCGTTAGGCGGTTATGCAATGGGAATGTATCTCACAAGAGAGGCCAATCACCAGCTTCCAGAATTTATGGTCTTTCTCAATTGGGATCACTTACCATGGTTTTGGCAAGGCAGTGACTCCGCATTCTGGTTAGTCTTTATGCCGTTATTAATTCCTGGCATTCTTGCATTTGTATTTGGTTGGTTCTGTTTCCATTCGCGAGTTTCTGGAGTTTATCTATCCATTATTACGCAAGCAGTTACCTTTGCCCTCTCTTTGGCTTTTTATCGTAACGAAATGGGGTTCGGCGGTAATAATGGCTTAACCAATTTTAAAGAGATCCTTGGTTTCTCATTACAAGCTGATCATGTGCGCGTTGCCTTATTTGCTTTAACCGCGATCGCTGTTTTGGCTACTTACGCTTTCTTACGCAGTATTATCCAATCCCGTTTAGGTAAATTAGTCATTGCCGTTCGTGATGCAGAAATGCGTACCAGATTTGTTGGCTTTAAAGTTGAAAATATTAAATTAATTGTTTTTGTACTTTCTGCCATGATTGCCGGCTTAGCTGGTGCTTTATATGTGCCACAAGTTGGTATTATTAATCCAAGCGAATTTGATCCCATCAACTCTATCGAAATCATTATTTGGGTTGCTTTAGGTGGGCGTTCTACGCTATACGGCGCCATTATTGGTGCTTTCGTAGTCAACTACACCAAAAGCCTACTCACCGTCGCTTTCCCTGAAATTTGGTTATTTATGCTCGGCGCTTTATTTATCCTAGTAACCATTTTCTTAAAACAGGGGTTAGCCGGTTTAATCCAACAACGCAAAAATAAAACAAAACAGTTGGAGGCCGTATGAAACTTGACCACAATTTAAAAGCATTATTTCGTTCTTCCGCACCACAAAAACGGTTTGCTAACAAAGATATTCCAAAAAATATTATTCTGTATTTAGATTCCGTTTCTGTCAGCTTCGATGGTTTTAAAGCAATCAATAATTTAAATCTAACTATCGATAAAGGTGAGTTGCGCTGCATTATCGGCCCTAACGGCGCTGGAAAAACCACTATGATGGACATTATCACCGGCAAAACACGCCCAGATGAAGGTTCTGTTTATCTCGGTCAATATACTAATCTCTTAGAAATGACAGAGGCTGAAATTGCTTGTGCAGGTATTGGACGGAAATTTCAAAAACCAACCGTTTTTGAATCTCTGACAGTTTATGACAATCTTTCACTAGCTATTTATGGCAGTAAAAGTGTTTTTGCGACTTATTTTGGCAAAGCGCGAAAACTGAATACGGAACAAAATGACTTTTTAGATAACGTGTTACAAATCATTGGATTATCACATACCAGAGATTATCTCGCTGGCGTGTTATCTCATGGACAAAAACAGTGGCTAGAGATCGGAATGTTATTGATGCAAAAACCACAATTATTATTAGTGGATGAACCAGTAACCGGTATGACACATGGTGAAATCGAACGTACCGCTGAATTACTCACTAGTCTAGCTGGTGAACAAGCGATTGTTGTGGTCGAACATGATATGGAGTTCGTACGCCAAATCGCACGAAAAGTCACTGTATTACATCAAGGCTCTGTACTTGCCGAAGGCAGCCTAGCAGAAATACAAAATAATCAACAAGTTATTGATGTTTATTTAGGACAAGGCTGATAGGAGGAAATATGTTAGTTGTCGAAAAATTAAATCAATTCTATGGCCAGAGTCATATTTTGCATAACATCAGTTTCACCGTACCTGAAAAACAATGCACTTGTATTATTGGTCGAAACGGTGTCGGTAAAACGACATTATTAAAATCTATTATGGGACAAGTTGCGATTAAAGCAGACGAATTAAGTTATAACCAACAAGATTTACTCGCTACAAAAGCGGAAAAACGTGCTTATCAAGGGATCGCTTATGTGCCGCAAGGGAGACAAATTTTCCCATTACTGACCGTAGAAGAAAATCTGAAAATTGGTCTGCCTGTACATAATTACCGCGAAAAAACACGTAGTAATAAAGTACCTGATTTTATCTATCAGCTCTTTCCTGTTTTATATAAAATGAAACATCGTCGTGGCGGCGATCTATCTGGTGGCCAGCAGCAACAATTAGCGATTGGACGCGCCTTGGTGATGAGTCCAAGTTTACTAATTTTAGATGAACCCACAGAAGGCATACAGCCTAATATCGTTGATGATATTACTAAAGTCATTCGTCAATTAAATCGCGAATGGGGTTTAACTGTCCTTATCGTCGAACAAAAATTACATCTTATTAATAGCTTGGCTGATCACTTTGTTTTGATCGAACGAGGCCGTTGTGTTGCTAAAGGTACCGGACAACAATTGACTCCAGAACTCATTAATACTTATCTAAGTGTCTAAAAAGAGGCTTAAAAATATGCACTTAACATCAAGAGAACAAGAAAAACTTATGCTATTCCTCGCAGGCGAATTAGCAGCGAAACGAAAAGCCAGAGGCTTAAAATTAAACTACCCTGAAGCAATCGCTTATATCGCCAGTCATCTACAAGAAGCAGCACGAGATGGCATGACAGTAGCTGAAGTGATGCAATATGGCGCTACTTTACTAACTTATGATGACGTAATGGAAGGTGTAGCCGAAATGGTGCATGAAGTGCAAATTGAAGCCACTTTTCCTGATGGCACCAAATTGGTTACCGTACATAACCCAATCCGCTAATTAAGGAGCAATTATGATTCCAGGAGAATATCAACTTGCCCAAGGCGATATCACCATCAATGCCAATCGTAAAACCCTGGTCATAGATGTTGTGAATACAGGCGATCGACCAATCCAAGTCGGTTCACATTACCATTTTTATGAAACCAATAATGCTTTGCAATTTGATCGTAAACTTGCTTATGGTATGCGGCTAAATGTACCTTCAGGCAACGCAGTTCGTTTTGAACCCGGGGAAGCCAAACAGGTTGAATTAGTCGCATTTGGCGGCAATCGTATTATTTACGGCTTTCATAATTTGGTTGATGGCAAATTGGAGGATTAAAGATGGCATTAACAATAACAAGACAACAATATGTTGCCACTTATGGCCCTACTGTCGGTGATAAAGTGCGTTTGGGTGATACCAATTTATGGGCGACTATTGAACAAGATTTGCTTACTAAAGGCGATGAATGTAAATTTGGCGGCGGTAAAAGCGTACGTGATGGGATGGCACAATCAAGTACCATCACGAGAGAGAATCCGAACGTTTTAGATTTAGTAATCACCAATGTCATTATTATTGATGCAAAATTAGGCATTATTAAAGCAGATATTGGTATTAGAGATGGGTATATCGTTGGCATTGGTCAGGCTGGTAATCCAGATACAATGGATAATGTCACTCCTAATATGATTATCGGCGCAAGTACTGAAGTTCATAATGGTGCGCATCTTATCGCAACTGCCGGTGGTATAGACACCCACATTCATTTTATCTGCCCACAACAAGCACAACATGCCATTGAAAGCGGTATCACTACAATGATTGGCGGTGGAACTGGCCCGGCGGATGGCACTCATGCCACCACCTGTACACCTGGTGCGTGGAATATTGAAAAAATGCTGAAAGCAGCTGAAGAATTACCAGTCAATATTGGTTTTTTTGGTAAAGGTAACTGCTCAACCCTTGAACCATTAAGAGAACAAATCCGTGCTGGAGCATTAGGTTTAAAAATTCACGAAGATTGGGGTGCCACTCAAGCAGTTATTGATGCTTCATTAACAGTCGCTGATGAAATGGATGTCCAAGTTGCTATTCATACCGATACACTCAACGAAAATGGTTTCTTAGAAGATACGATGAAGGCAATTGATGGACGAGTAATTCACACTTTCCATACCGAAGGTGCTGGCGGCGGACACGCTCCTGACATTATCAAAGCAGCGATGTATCCAAATGTATTACCAGCCTCAACTAATCCGACGCGCCCATTTACTATTAATACTATTGATGAACATCTCGATATGTTAATGGTTTGCCACCATTTAGATAAACGCGTGCCTGAAGATGTTGCTTTTGCCGATAGTCGTATTCGTCCAGAAACTATTGCCGCAGAAGATATTCTGCACGATATGGGTGTTTTCTCCATTATGAGTTCAGATTCACAAGCAATGGGACGAGTGGGTGAAGTCATTATTCGCACATGGCAAACTGCCGATAAAATGAAAGCGCAACGCGGTGCCTTACCAGAAGATATTGATTCTGATAACCTTCGTATTAAACGCTATATCGCAAAATATACGATTAACCCAGCAATTGCCCATGGGATCCAACATTATGTTGGCTCTTTAGAGGTTGGTAAATTAGCTGATATCGTATTATGGAAACCAGCTTTCTTTGGTGTAAAACCTGAATGCGTAATCAAAAAGGGATTTATTAGTTATGCCAAAATGGGCGATCCGAATGCTTCTATTCCAACTCCGCAACCAGTGTTCTATCGTCCAATGTTCGGTGCGCAAGGATCAGCAAATGCCGATTGTGCGGTACTCTTTATTTCTCAAGCTGCTGCTGAAAATCAGCTTAAACAACGATTAGGTTTGCATAAAACAACACTTGCCGTTAAGGGTTGCCGTAATGTCAGCAAAAAAGATCTGGTCTTTAATAATGCAACACCAGAAATTACAGTGGATCCTGAACGTTATGAAGTTCGTGTTAATGGTCAACATATTACTTGTGAACCAGCACAAAAAGTCCCTCTAGCACAACGTTATTTCTTATTCTAAGTTGAGGACAATTATGCAAATACTCACACCTATTTTACCGATTATGGAACAAATTCTCGGCAAATTAGATGACTTAACTAAAAATGGCAAAATTACCAAGCAAGAAATTGATTATGTGCCATTACAATGGTTTGAAAGTGAACGCAATATCTTGCGCAAAACCAGTAGAAATAATCGAGAAATCGCCTTTCGTTTGTTAAAAGAAGGGCAACGGTTGCAACACAATGATGTAGTATTTATCAATGATGACTTAGTTATTGCCATTGAAATTTTACCCTCGGATGTCATTGTGTTATCACCAAAAACATTGCCTGAAATGGCCAGAGCTTGTTATGAAATTGGCAATAAACATTCACCGCTCTTTTTAGATGGCGACGAAGTATTATTGCCTTATGATAAACCTATGTTTGAATGGTTATCCGCTGCTGGGTTCTCTCCAAAACAAGAACAGCGTCGTTTAAGTCAAGCGCTACGCGCAAATTCAGCACAAGGACATAGTCATTCAGCAGGATATCACCACCATGGAGATGGACAGTGGCACAAACATTAGAACAGCTTGGCACCTTGCTACATTTAGTTGATCCAACTTTGCCAATTGGGGGTTTTAACCATTCCAATGGATTGGAAACTTTTGTACAACAACGCAAAGTCTATGATAAAGCCACCCTATTAGAATATGTTGCTACACAGTTACAGCAAAATTGGGTTTATAACGATGGTGCTTATTGTTCACTAGCCTTTAGTGCAATGCAGCGGCAAGATTTTGCTAAGTTAATCAACTTAGATCAAACTTTAGCCGCTAGTAAAATTGCTCGTGAAAGCAGAGAAGGCAGTTTCAAATTAGGAACTCGCTTATTAAAAATCTTTATCCGCTATGAACAGCATCCGTTACTACAACAATTTCAACAAGCAATTCAGCAACAACAGTGCCGCGGTTTTTATCCTATCGTTTTCGGGATGATCGCCGCTGCTACTCAATTAACGAAAAGCGATATGCTGTATGCGTTTTATTACAATACTATCGTTGGTGCAGTGACTAACGGGGTGAAATTAATTCCTCTTAGTCAAATGGATGGACAAGATATTCTGGTCGAATTACGACCGGCTATCCAACACGCTGTGCAGGTTAGTGAAAACCCTGATCCGGAATGGTTAGGCGCTGCAACCATTGCTAACGATATTCGTTCAATGCAGCATGAGCAACTTTATAGTCGTTTATATATGTCTTAAATAAGGAAAAGAATTATGCGCAAATATATTAAAATTGGCGTTGCTGGCCCCGTTGGTTCAGGCAAAACCGCTTTGATTGAATGCTTAACTAGAGAAATGGCAGATAAGTATAGTGTTGCTGTAATTACTAACGATATTTATACCCAAGAAGATGCGGAGTTTCTCACCCAAAATAGTCTATTACCACCAGAACGCATTATGGGTGTTGAAACTGGTGGTTGTCCACATACAGCCATTCGTGAAGATGCGTCAATGAATCTAGAAGCCGTAGATGAAATGGTTGCTCGTTTTCCTGATGTAGAAATTATCTTTATTGAATCAGGTGGTGATAATTTATCTGCAACTTTTAGTCCAGATTTAGCAGACGTTACCATCTTTGTCATTGATGTTGCACAAGGTGAAAAAATTCCTCGTAAAGGTGGGCCGGGCATTACTCGTTCTGATCTATTAGTAATCAATAAAATTGATTTGGCTCCTTATGTAGGTGCTGATCTTTCTGTAATGGAGCGTGATGCACGCCGTATGCGTCAAGGACAACCATTTATTTTTACCAATTTGATGAAAAAACATCATTTAGATGGCGTCATTGGCTGGATTGAGAAATATGCATTACTGCAACAAAAAGATGATCCTGCTAGCTTAGTGAGATAATGATTATGCAAAGTCAGCTCATTCTGTCCACTAAACTTACTGCAGCTAACACAACCCAAATTGATGACTACTTTGTATCACCACCATTTAAATTGATGACACTACCGAGCACACATCAATTAAAAGCGGTGCAAATGAGTTCATCTCCGGGCTTATTAGCTGGCGATAAGTTATTCATACAATTGCGACTGGCAGAAAATACCGATCTTGCGTTAACTACGCAAGCATTCACACGTGTCCAATCTATGAATGAGAATGAATGGGCTGAACAACATAGTGAGTTCCATTTAGCGAAAAACAGCCGTCTGTTTTATTTACCTCACCCATTAGTTTTACATAAAGATAGCGCATTAAAACAGACCACCACCATCACTATGGCGGACAATAGTCAACTTATCTATGGTGAAATTGTCGCGATTGGACGTGTATTAAATCAAGAGCGCTTCGCTTTTCGCCAATTCTCTTCTTATTTAAAGATTACGCACCAAGATCGCCCATTACTCATCGATCGTATCCAGTGGCATCCTGCGAAAATGAATTTAACGGCATTAAGTCAAATGGAAGATTTTTCTCATCAAGGCACCTTCGTCTATCTCAATCTTGCTGCTGATACCTTAACACTAAAACAGCAATTAGCTGAATTACAACAAAGCTACGCAACCGAACAACAACTGTTGATTGGTTTCTCATTATTAAATGATGGAGGCTTTACTATTCGAGTTTTAGGGCATCGTGCCGAAACCATAGAGAAATTTTTCTTACAGATTGGAGAACGACTTTGTTGTTCATTCCCCGGTAATATCATTTAAACGACTTACATCAAGATCCGCAGTTAAATTTTCTAGCTGCGGTAATGTTTTATTCGTTTTTGTTGATAATGCCTGAAAACGTTCTACTTTACCGAATAAACCACGCTGTCCAGAAAAAGAGGTTACTGTATCGTTATATTGTTTCATTACGCTGGAAAGATTATTCCCCAATTTTTGTAAACGCTCGGCAACAAGACAAACCTGATTATAAATATCGCCGGCTTTCTCACTAATCTCTTGTGCCTCACGATTCCCTTTTTCAATACGCCATAAATTAGCGACCGTACGTAAAATTGGCATTAACGTAGTATAAGAAACCAAAATAATATTTTTCTCATAAGCGCTATTAAACAGATTTGGATCTTGTTTTAGAGCTTCAATATACGCAGGTTCAATCGGAATAAACATCAACACAAAATCAGGGCTTTGAATACCGTCTAAGTGGCTATAATCTTTTTCGGATAATGATTTAATATGTTGTTTAATCGCTTGAATATGTTCTTGTAAATGCAAGTTCATTTGGGTGTCATCAGTTGCAGACACCGCCTTTTCATAAGCTACTAACGATACCTTACAATCAATCACGATATGTTGTTCATCCGGTAATTTAATTAAGAAATCTGGGTAACGATGATTACCCTCTTTATCCTTAAAATGTGCTTGTGTAACATAATGCTCATTTGCTACTAATCCCGCCGATTGCAATGCACGTTCTAACTGCATTTCACCCCAATTACCTAATACTTTTTTCTGCCCCTTTAACGCATTAGTAAGATTATTTGCCTCTTTCGACATATTCAGTCCAATTTCCAGTACCTTTTTCAGCTCCGCTTCTAAAGAAGCATTACCTTTTAAGGTTTCAGAATGAACCTCATTTACCCGTTTTTGAAAGCCATCAATTTGTTCTTTAAATGGCTTTAATAGACTATCCAAGGTGCTTTGATTTGTTTGTGAAAAACTACGGCTTTTCTCTTCTAAAATTTGATTGGCTAATTGTTGAAATTCTAGTGTGAGCTGTTTTTTATTATCTTCTAATAACTGCTTTTGCTCGGCAAAGTGTTGCTCTTTTTGCGTTAAGCTAGTTTCTAATGTTGCTAATTGTTGAGAAAGATCGGTAATCCGTTGTTGATATTCTGCAATCAGCTCCTCTTTCTTACCAATTTGTTGCTGTGTATAGTTTAAATCTTGCAATAGCTTTTCTGCTTTTGCGGATACTTGACCAAAATTTTCACGCAAATTGGTCATTTCACTCACTAATTGCTGCTGCTTATTTTGTAATACCTGCAATTCATTATCGACATTATGTTTTTGTACATTTTTATCTTGTAATAACGCTTCAATTCCTTGCTTTTCCGCATTTAAGCGAATTTTTTCCTGCAAGGTTAATTGATATTGTTCATTTAAGCGTTCTGTTTTCTGCAACAAGGCATTATATTCATCTGCGGTTTTGTGATATTGCGACTGAAAAAACTCTACCGCTTTCTTACGTTGTATATTGACGATCAATAAGACCAGACAAATTGCTGCTAAAACAGCTATCGCTAGATAAACTCCAATTTCCATTTTACTTCCTTTGCTTATAGTAAATCGCCGTTAAGTATAACAAAAGCTGGTGAAAAATCGGTTAATCATTACAATATTCGCCAATTTCATTATGGAGTCATTATGAAGAAGATTTATTTAGGCTCAAATAGCCCACGTCGTTTACAACTATTACAACAGCTTGGTTTATCAGTAGAAGTCTTAAAAGCCGAAATTGATGAAACTCCCTTTCCACAAGAGCAGGCACAAGATTATGTGTTAAGAATGGCGAACAACAAAAACCAAAAAATTCAGCAATGTTATCCTAATCACTACCCATTACTCACTGCGGATACTTGCATTGCATTCAATAAACACATTATTGGAAAACCTAGCTCAGCCGAACACGCCATTGAGATGTTACATTCCCTTTCTGGGAAAACACATCAAGTGTTAACGGCTATTGCAATTGCGAACCAAGATCAACTGCTATCACATTTGCAAATCAGTGAAGTGACTTTCAAACCCCTTACCGACATTGAGATCAAAAATTATGTTGCCACAGGTGAGCCTTTAGATAAAGCTGGTGCTTATGCTATTCAGGGTTTAGCCGCTGCTTTTATTAGCCATTTAAGCGGTAGTTATAGCGGCGTAATGGGATTACCATTATTTGAAACTGCCGAGTTGTTACAACAATTTAACTTTTCTTTATTTAAAAATTAATTTCTTATCCTTCATTTTTTATTAAAATAAAAAACCACCTTAAAAATCAATAGATTAAAAAGGTGGTTTGTTAAGTTTTAATGAATGGTTACACTAATATTAGTACTTATTTAATACCATTCCACGTTAACTTCACTTGTTTCAACATATAAATTAACAGTTACTCCATTTTTTGAATATTCATATTTTTGTAAACCACCAATATCTGCCTTGGTTGTGCCACTAGCAGTTGCAGTATAGTTAGTAGCATCAAAATAATTCTGACCAGATTTTGGTGTCCAATCCGCAGTAGCTAATCTAACCTTGTTACCTGTTCCCTCATTAGTTGCATAAACAAGAACAGAAGCATTACCCTCCTTGAATCCATCAAAATTAAATGCGACAACATTATTATCACCATTAAACTGAATTTGTTCGATAGTATTATCTACTTTCATTGCTGAACTACCACTACCATAGTTAAAAGTGTAATTTGAGCTATCCCAAATTAATTCATCTATACCTTCTCCTCCATTAATTGTAGTTTCAGTAGACATTGTGTTCGCTTCTCGTCCCACAACACCTTTAACCACAATCACATCGTTACCATCACCAGAATTAATTGTATTTGAACGCTCTAATACATTAGTTAGTTCAATACGATCGTTACCAGCGCCAGTATCGATAGCGGTACCAACGATATAATCTTGTTTATGGATCTGAGCTGCACCATCAGCACCGCTCAATTTAATCAAATCCTTACCATTACCTGAAGATATATCCGCATAATAAACACCTTTAGATATTTCTAAAGTATTATCACCATTTCCTAAGTGGATAACTGGTCTATCACCGAATGTCACTGCTGTTACATCAGGATTACTCTCTTCCGAGGCTATTTGACTTTCTGAATTTACAAAATGAATTCCATCATACCAATTAGCGTTTGGGTTCGTTAAATGTGATTTTAATAAATCCACTCTTTCTTTAGCGCCCCTTAAATCGCCATAAAAACTACTACGAACATTAACATCAGCAATTGAATAACCTTCTGCAATAGTGACTACGTCATTACCATTACCTAGATAGAACACTGCACCATCTTCGACTGTTCCCGTTATCCTAATATCACTGCTATCACGAGATGCTATTAATGTTACGCCCACAACATCGCCATTGATCGTAACTTGATCATGTCCTTTACCTAAGTTTAATACATTAGATCCAGAATTGCCTGACGCTGTACGTTTCCAAGCTCGTAAAGTAGCGCTACTAAATATATCGTCTCCTTGCCCTAAATCAAAATAACCCGAACGTATCTGACCGCCAACATCTGAGCTGAATATTGTTCCTCCGACACTTACAATATCATTACCGCTACCCATACTGACTTTTGTTGCAGAGTAATCCATCGAGCCATTACGCCCTGTAGTACCAGTGATCTCAAATTTATCATCACCTTCTCCCATTGATACAGTTTGATCGCTATAACTACTATCACCACCTTCTCCATATATACCTCTTGATAAGGTAAAGGTATCATTCCCAGTACCAGTATCCACGCTCACCTTACCATACATATATGTTGCAGAAATCGTATCATCGCCATCAGCAGTATTAAGATTCAATATACGATTACCATCACCAGAAGCTCTACCTTCATCAAAATTAATTGAGCCTCTGAATTCCTGTTTATCGTCAGAGCTAGGAATCATAACAATAATATCATTACTATTTGTTGCTTTATATGGGCTTGCCCCATCACTACTTTGCCCATTTTTATCACTAGATAAATAAGTGTTTGCATTTGGTGCAATATCAGGAGTTAAGTCATTAGTTAAACGGTGTAACTTAACAAAATTCCCTTTTGGAATTTCATACTTATTACCCGCTTCATCTGCAACAAAGTAGAAGATATTTTTATTAGCTAGATCGCTTTCTTTTATCTCTATTGAGCTTACTAAGCCATTATCTTTATATGAATCTCCTTTGTTTGAAGCACTCTGTTTAATTATGTCATTATTGGTACCATCACCCTCAACTCTTAAGTAATACACTTTCTCACCAACAGGTTTCACCACTAAAGAAGCCGTTCCATCACTATTTTCCTTTAACTCATAATTTAATGTTGGTGCTGTTGTGTCGATGGTGATTGGTCTTGATGAAATAAATGGATTTACCTCTTCATCAACATTACCGCTTGCATCAGACACAGCAGCCTTTAACAGATAAGTATGCCCATCTTCTAAAGTAACGCTACTTGCATTAAAGGTCACTAAGCCATTTGTTCCACCTGTTACTACCTTATTTCCTGACCAAACTTCTTGATTCGTAGCTTGATCAACAATAACCAGTTTCATATAAGATCCATCTATCGGCGTTCCTCTATATTTCACCACGATATTTGACCATTGCGTATCATCCGTTGATGAAATATTAGGTGAATCTGAAATAGTATTGTTAAAAATTCCTTCATTATCAGAAACTTCGATTGAAGCAGCTGCAAATTTAGCTTCTGCTTGTGTTGCATTAAGTAGCAAATAATAATTCAACTCAGTGCCATCTTTTGCTGATAACTTAAGCGTTTCCATATCATTTCCAAATAAAGCTTTCGCCTTATTTTCATCAATTTGAATAATAAGATTACCCTCGTTATCTACCTTATAACGAATTCGACCTCCATGAGTATTCTCATACACTGTATAGACCCAGTCATTTATTGGCTGTAATGTTTCGATAGCATTATTATTATCTATATTTTTGACTCCTACTTTTGCTGCTGGAATAACTAACTCTCTCCATGCAACTCCTGTTTCATCAACTAATCTAGTACCTATAGTTTCTGGTTCTACTCTCCCATACTCTTTATTTTGTAATCTACTAGTATTTGTTTCACTCCAAACAGAATCTTTTAAGTCATTCACTTCTGGAAGAGTAAAGGCTAGAGCGTTAATATCCTGTTCTAACTTATCCTTACCATCATCTGTACGAACATTCTGCGTAACCGATAAAGCTTGCTCTTTTAGTTCATTCAGTTGATCTAATTTCTCCTGTAATTGATCAATCTCAGAAGAGTTATATTTCGGACCTAATGAAGTTTTTAAGTCCTCCGCATCTTTAAGAGCTGCTTTTGCTTGGTTATATAAATCTTCCGCAACAGTTTTCGGCGTTGAGCTAGTGCTATTTTTATCTGAACCAACACTATCCTCAACACTATCAGAATAACCATCTGCATCTAGATCATTAACATTAACCTTATCTTCCGGCGCTTGTATCGCATCTATCTTCGCTTGATATTCGCTTTGCTGCTCTGGCGTGAGTTCGGCTTTTATCTTCTCATACTCCTCTTGTGCAGCTTCTTTCTTCGTATCAACATCATCAATCGCTTTCGTTACCTCCGCCTTCTCTGTCGGAGTAATCAAACCATTGTCGTCTTTATCCGCACCGCTAATTGCATTATTTGCCTCAGTAACAGATTGCTTCGCCGCTTCAATTGCATTGTCTAATGCTGTTGTGTCTACTGAAACTTCCGGTAGTGCGGTTGTCGGTGCCGCATCGCCTGT
>NZ_JTJL01000026.1 GCF_001678495.1 Gallibacterium salpingitidis | reverse complement strand
AGTCTACCACTACAGGTTTTAAAGAAACGTTATCTGGGTTAATTTGTGCAGCATTAACTTCTCCTTTAATTAGTTTTTTAAAACTATGAACAGAATCTGTGCGGATAAAACCCCAATCTGTTTTAGTGTCCACACTTAATTCTCCCATTCGACAAGCTACATAAGGTTGATGTAACAACGCTTGATGCAAAGCAACCTTATATTTAGTGATATTACTAACAGCAAAATTGATCTCTTTTCCTGTAATGGGATGTTGCACTTTATTCATTAACGGAGGGCAATCATAAAAATAAATGCGATAAAGTTGTTCTCCATTTTTTCTATCAACATGACGAATCCAATAACGCCACATTTCTTTTGCTAATTTCTCAGGTGGCAAATTCATTTCTGGATCAATTTTAGAGGTAAATAAACGGATAAAAAAACCTGCATCAACAAAAATGGCAACTTTTCTCTTCATACAAAATCCCAAATTACAGATAATAAAAAAGCCTAAGGGTCATCTATTTCGGAATAGTGAAACGACTCGCCAAAGGCTGGATGTAATAAACATAACAAGTATGGTCATTATGTTTGTTAAATAAAGTATGACAACTTATAACGTTGTACCAACTCGTTAATCATTCTATGCAAAAATGAAGTTTAAAGCAATTTATTTGATATAAAAATTCATTTCTTACAAACAAAAAAACACCCCATAAGTGAGGTGTTTTTTATACTAGATAATTAAATCAAATTAGAAATAAACACGTAAACCTACGCCGATCTTATTATCTCTTGCTTTAGCATTATCTTGATTTTTATATTGGAATGTACCACCTTCTACATAGGTAACTACATTTTTAGCAAACCAGTAGTCAGTACCAAGAATAAAGCCATTCATAGTTGTTTTATCATCACCAATATGTTTTGTAGCTTTATAATATTGGTATTCACCATATACTTTAGCATTTTCTAAATATTGGTATTTAACACCAACTTCTAATGCACGTAATTTGTTGAAACTATCAGCTAATTCAGTACCTTCAGCAAATTCGATATTATCTACATCATTAGTTAATTTCTTTTGAGAATAGTCAACTGCTAATGCAAATGGACCAGTTGCCAATTCAGCTCCAACAACAAATGAATTATCTTTATGTTCGTCAACACTAGATGCAGTACCTGCAGATAAACCATATACAGCTGAACCATCTGCTAAATAAGCAATAGGAGTAGAATCTGTATCAACATTTACACCTGTAGAGATATTATGTCTTACTTGAGAAAAACCACCATTTAAGGTCAATGTAGTATCATTAGCCACTTCAGCAGTATAGAATAATGCTCCGCCCCAACCTTTACCATTTTGTTCATCAGCAGAATATTTTTTAGCTCCACCAAAGAAGTAATCTAAACCAAAGCTAAAACCACTCCATTCTGCACTACGGAATTTAACTGCTTTATTGTCATGATTGTGAGTTTGTTTAACATCACCCAAATCATAAGTATAATCAGAGATACCTAAATCATCTAAGTTAGTTTCTTGACGACCAAAAGTTAATGTACCTACATTATCTTTCGCAAATCCACCAAAAATATTGTGAGCATATGCATTTTGGTTATCTTCATCATCAAAACGTAATTGAGCATTTGCTAATGCACTAAAACCATTACCTAAGTCTTGAGTAACATTAGTAATTAAACGTGATGAACCATATTTAAGATCTGTACGTTCGCCTTTATTTTGAGTAAGTAATAAACGAAGTTGTCCACCAAGTTCTACTTTTGTGCCATCTTGATTATACACTACTGCTGCGTTTGCAGAAGTTGCTGCTAATGCTGCTACTGCTACTGCTACTGCTACTAATGTTTTTTTCATAATAAATACCTCTTAAAAATTTTTAAGTTAAGTCCATTGAACTTTTTTTTGAAACGTAAGTCTAATAGGCTTCATTTCGAGCCAAAATCCTACGCCAACTCAACCAGGTGATCAATCCTGCTTTCCCTCTTTAGCTCAAAAAACGAACAAAAAACAAATCAATAGTCTATTTTTTAAACAAAAAAGAACCTTTAGCTAAAGCTAAAGGTTCTTTCTTTATAAGTTTGATTATCAGATTAGAATAATACGCGTAAACCTACACGGAATTTATTATCTCTTGATGAATCATCACCATATTTCCAATTCGCAGTACTTGCTTCAACATAAGTAATCACATTTTTAGCAAATTTATAGTCAGTACCTAAAATAAATTGATTAACTTTAACTTTTTCTGCATCACTATCAGCAAAGCTTGCTTTACGATAAATATATTCACCATATACAGAAGCATTATCTAAATAGTTATATTTAGCACCAACTTCTAATTGTTGTAATTTATTGATAGGTAATTTAATTACTTCACCAGTATGAGATGCTTCAAACGCAATACCATCTTGGTTATCTGTCGCTTTAGATTGAGAATAATCTACCGCAAACGCAAATGGACCTGTCGCTAATTTTGTACCAACAATAAAGGCATTAACTTTATGCTCTTTATATGGTAGTGAATCTTCTGTTGCTGCAGCATAAGATGAAGTTGTGTAAATTTTATTACCATCTTTATCATAGCCAGACACTTCTAATAATTTTTCATCTAAATCAACAAATTTTCCTGATTTAACTTTAGTTTGAGAGAAACCTGCATTAAATTGTAAAGTAGTATCTTGAGCTAACTGAGCTGTATAGAATAACGAAGTACCAAATCCTGCACCATGATTATATTTCTCTTTATCTTGTTCACCAAAGAAATAATCTAAACCGAATTGGAAACCAGCAAAATCAGCACTACGGAAACGAATATCCTTATTTGCATCAGTTCTAGTTAAGTTAACACCACCTAAATCATAGGTAAAATCAGATAAACCAACATCATCTAAGTTAGTTAATTGACGACCAAAAGTAATTTGACCTACGCCATCTTTAGCAAATCCAGCATATAAACGTTTAGCATAAGCACCTGAATCATTACTACCTGGATCATTGAAACGTACTTCAACATTACCTAATGCGCTATAGCCATCACCTAAATCTTGAGTTGCTTTAAACACTAAACGTGATGAACCATATTTTAAATCTGCACGTTCATATTTATCTTTAGCTAATAATAAGCGAAGTTGTCCACCAACTTCTACTTTAGTACCATCTTGGTTGTAAACCACTGCTGCGTTTGCAGAAGTTGCTGCTACTGCTGCTACTGCTAGAGCGACTAATGTTTTTTTCATAATTGACACCTCTGTGTTAAGTGATGTTATTTAACAGTAAGCCATTAAATAACTGGATTATGTCGAACAATCCAAGATTGCCCAACGATTACTCATTTCGAGATGCAATTTACAACATTTCTTAATTCTGTCAATTTTTTTATGGTTTTAGGGAACTATTTAAAAAATATATATAAATCAATAACTTGAACAAAACCCCATTATTAATACATTAATGAATGATAACATCATAAAAAATAACTTATGAAATTACATTTATTATGTAATTGAAATATTTATGTTTTTTATAAAAAAACTAAAGTTTTAGCTAAGAATTAGAAAGTTCCACTTTTTTTTAACCAATTTTAATATTTGTGATTTCGGTCACATTATAGAAAATAAATTTGTTTATTTTTTAAACAAAAAAGCACATTGAGTGTTTTTTACTTCTATTTTTACTTTCAATAAATTTGTGATCTAACTCACTTTTTTAGCGGTAATAACTATATAGTGACATTCTTTTTTAGGGATTTTCTGCTGATGAAGAACTAAACAAAAACAGCTTAAAACAAAAACAATTTTGTTACATTTTGTTATTTATTTTGTGATTGGATTTTTTATAAATAGAAGGTGATAACTCTCACAAAATTTAGCCATTGCTTGGCAAAGGAGAGAAGATAGTGGTTTAGTACAAACGGATAACAGTGCTTATATTTTTAATGTCAATGTAGATTACCCTTAACCTGTCCGCTTATTTGTATTAAGTTGTACATTAACTTCTTTAGCTAGGATTTGATTCATTTCAGAATCAACAAATCTCTTTAAAACCTGTTTGATCAAGGGTTGATAATTAATTCCATGATATTTGGCAATAAATTTTAGATCATCAAGAACATCTTTTTGGATTCTTAAGGAAATTGGCTGTAATTGTATTGATTTTTGTAGTTCTTCAACCGAGAAGTCGGAAACTTTTGCAGTTTCTTTAGATGCTCCTAGCTTTCCAGCTTCCCAAAGCTCAACATTTGCATAAATATCTTTGTCTTTATTCATATCTTGTACCTCTGTTAATTCTGTGTTTTTCATTATTCGTTATAGGACAAATCAAATTTCCCCATGGTTTAACTCTTCATACAGCCGAATATGCGATATTTTTGCATCAAAGGCAGTTTTTAAATAAAGATCACCATTTTTCGGCACAATCACGACCTTTAAATAACGACCATAATCTGTGGATGCAATAAACCAAAAAGAAGGAGGTATTGTTTTATGTTCTTCTGCTGTATCTTCGATAAGTTTACCTTCAATATTACTGATACATTGATACACTTCTTCAATACTCACATTATGTTTATTCCTTAATTTATCTCTAATTTTCTCTGAGATAATTAACTTTCCTGCCATCAAGAATCCTCTATGCTTAGAAAGTATATACAATTGTATATACAAAACAAGTTAATTTTTATACTGATAAACAAATTAGCCTCAATTTATGCAAATGCTTTTATTGCTTATCTATAACTTTTATAGGATATAAATTGTCAATTACTCATCACAAATAAGAGAGGAATTTTTGGAATAGAGATCGATAATTTGGCAAAAAGAAATAAAGCCGATGGCAAGCTATTTCATTAGAAAAAGTAACCAAAGGCTCTATTACATTTAATGGGATAAATTAATTGAGAACTGTTTTATAACCCTGTCCTTTGCGCAATCTCATCGGCAAACTTACCAATGCTGATAGCAAAGTAATAGGATTTATTCCAATCCATAATCGTTTTGAAGTTTTGTGATACTAAGAAAGCTCGCCCTGCCAAACCATTTGGTAACACTAACCACACTCTGGTTCGTTGTAATTGAGCAATTGCACGTTGTGAAAAGGCGTCTTGCGGTAAGATAATTCCCAACCGTTGCCAATCTGCAAGCGATCTTGCTTTACCATTTTCTGTACCAGCAATATTTTGATCAATAATACCTGAAAGCTGTACTTCTATGCCCCAAGGTAATTGGTTATTCCAACCAACAGTCGCCAGATAATTGGCAATTGAAGCAAACGCATCATAATAATTTTGCCAAATATCAGCAATGCCATCATTATCGCCATCTCTCGCATAGCTTAAATAGGAACTCGGCATAAATTGTGTTTGTCCCATTGCACCAGCCCAAGAGCCTTTCATTTTTTCTCTCTCAATATGTCCTTTATCAATGATGCTTAACGCTTTGATAAATTCATTGGCAAATAACGATTCTCGACGCCCTTCAAAAGCTAATGTTGCTAAAACGGACAATACGTCAAAATTCCCTTGATAACGTCCAAAACTGCTTTCCATACCCCATAACGCAACCAAATATTGCGGTTGCACACCAAAACGGCGACTAGCCGTTTCCACTTCTTGTCGTTGTTCCGCAAAATAACGCACTGCTAAAGCGACTTTTGTACTGGTTAATACACGATTTAGATAATTTGTAACGCCATTTGGATTCGGTTGTGATGGTGTTGAAGAACGTTTTCGTCCGGCTTGTTGCTGATCTAATTCTATGGAACGTGTAACAAATTGGATATTTTGTTGCGAGTAAACCACAGTAGGATCAACACCTTGCGCTACCGCTTGTTTACGCAAATAATCAACATAATGATCAAAATTAGCTGGAACTCGTGATTGTGGATAATTAAAGGATACATCTTGAACTGATGTTGTTGTCGGTGCAGAACTGCCACAACCTACTAACACTAATGCACCTAAACTAATGACTGCTTTCTTTAACATTTTTTTATTACATCAAATTATTAATTAAATTTTTCTTGCTTTAAACTATCTAACAAATTCTCTATCGGTGGCGGCATTTGTAGATAAAAACCTTGTTGTTTAATCTGCTCTAATACGGTTTGATTATCGATCTGCGCCAATTTTTTCTGCCCTAAGAGATTAAATAACATTACAAATTGCGGTTTACCAAATAGGGTTAATAAGGTTTCAGGCAAAGTAGAAAAATCATCACGTTTTTCAATATAAAGATACATTCCCTCTTTTTTAGGACTTTTATAGATTGCACATAACATCTTTTTCCACCTATTTTGCCTGTTTAAAAACGCCCCAATAATTGGCACTAACGTCATTATTTAGCCAGAAATTACCGGTTAATGGATTATAGTGATAACCTTTTAATTGTTCACAAACCAATCCAACTTGATCACAATAAGCCAATAATTCCGATGGTTTGATAAATTTCTCATAATCGTGCGTCCCTTGTGGCAGCAATTTCAACACATATTCAGCACCAATAACCACCAACGCCCACGCTTTTAGAGTTCGATTAATAGTGGACATAAATAACACACCATTTGGTTTTAAAAGCCGCTGACAACTACGCACAATAGATTGCGGATCTGGTACATGTTCCAACATCTCCATACAGGTAATCACATCAAATTTTTCCGCTTGTGCTTGTTGCTGTTGTTGTAAAAAATCTTCTATGGTGATTTGCTGATAATCAATTTGTAACTGGCTTTCTGCAGCATGTTGACGCGCTACTGCTAACGGCTCCGTACTCATATCAATCCCTGTTACGATGGCGCCTGCTTTAGCTAGACTTTCTGACAAAATACCGCCACCACAACCGACATCTAATACTCTTTTTCCTGCTAAACCTGCGGTATGCTGCAAAATATAATTCAAACGTAACGGATTCAATTGATGGATAGGTTTAAAATCCCCATTAGGATCCCACCAAGTTGCCGCCATTTTTTCAAATTTAGCTAATTCTTGTTGATCCACATTATCGGTACTATTGCTTGTCATTGCTCGTCCTCATCATCATCTTCATCCTCTTCTACCCAACGATTCTTATCTAACAATTCATCTGCTACAGTGACTCGCAACTTAAACTGTAATAATTGTTGTTGTAACGCTGGTGTATCATTGGAAATAGTTAATTGTTTTTGTCCAACAAAAGTGGCATTACCTAATGGACTAATCATTCCCAACATTTCGCCATTACCTACTAATAACGCTGGAGAAGTTTGGGTCGGATACAATAATGATTGTCCAAAAGTGGAAATTGGCGTTTGAATACCAAGTAAATCCATAATCGTTGGTAATAAATCATATTGCGACGCATATTGTTGTGAATGTTGAGCTGGTAAGCTGCCATCAGGCGCAAAAATCACTAATGGAATATGGAATTGTTCATCTAAATTTTCTGATGGCAACGAATTCAAAGTATGGTCAGCAGTAAAGATAAAAATAGTATTTTTATACCAAGGTTGTTGTTGTGCTCCTTGCATAAATTGTTCTAATGACCAATCCGAATAACGCAAAACATTTAAAAAGCCATTTTCATTCGCAGCATTATGCGGATAAAGGTGGAACTCTTTTCCTGCATCAGCGAAAGGTTCGTGTGTTGAACCAGTAAATAAGAAAGCAAAAAATGGTTGATCCACTGGCGTTTGGTTAATCTTGCTTAATAAAAACTGCAAACTATCATAATCCCAACCAAAATGTGGCGGTTCCTGCGGATATTGCTTAATAATTGGCACATCTTCCTTCCCATAATACTCTTGGAAACCCAAGACATTCGCAATGCTATTGACATTAAATGAACGCCGATTAGAGGTTTGCATCATAATGGTACGGTAATGCTGTTGATCGAGAATTTTGCCAATCTGACTTACACGATTAAGTTCCAAGCCAAATCCTAATGTCGGATGATTACTAAATACTGGTACTGAAGATAAGATCGCTTGAATACCGATAATACTGCGCTTACCTGCCGCATAATAGTGATCCCAAGTTTGCGACTGTGCAATCAGTTGATCCATAAATGGCGTTGCACCATAGCCACGATGTGCTAACGCATCAATATATTTATAACTCCAACTTTCTAATAAAATTAATACGATATTCTTTCTAGTCGGTGCAATTTTAGATTGGAATATAAACGTGTCTTTTGCTGGTAAAGCTAATTGCTGTTCCGCTGGTGTTAATAAATTAAGTGGTTTTAATTGTTCTTGTGCACGCACCTGTTTTAACACAACAAAAGGCGTATTCAAGATTAAATTGGCTTGGTTAATTGAAGCAGCATCTTCATCAAAAGCATCGGCATAACTAATTGGTCGTCCTTTAATAATCATACCGCGAGCCAACCAAACACAAACCACAATAAATAAAACACTAGTGATAATTCGTATTGGTAAAGCTGGTAATTTTTCTACTGTTGTGATGTTTTTGATGACCATATAATAAAAACTCACAATTACCAGTAATATAAAAATAGTCCCTAATATCGTATTTAACAAACGCGAACCAAACGCGACTTCAAAAATAAATGAAATATCTTCGCTAATCGCGGTCACTTCACGTCCTACATGTCGATAAACTTCACCAAAATAAGTAATATCCACCAAAGTAATAACGGTAAAACCAATAAAGACTATTAAGGCAAGATAGGCTAAACTTTTTTGTACTTTAGGAGAATAGACTAAACGGAACGGTAATGCACCGATTAATAAAATCGGTGCTAAAAAGATCGTAGTGATATTAAGATCGAAACGGATACCATAAAAAAATGCCTGTAACAGCTGACTAAACTCAATATCATCAAAAAAATAGTCAGTATAAGTAACTACGAACAATACTCTTAAAACGGCAAAAAGTACGATTGCAAATAGTAATAATCTTACAGGTAGTTTTAAATATCCCATCCCTTACCTACTCAAATAGTGATTTTGTTAATAGTTGTGCTAATTGCGTATAACCAGCTTGATTAAAATGTAAGCCATCATCGGTGAAGGATAAATCTAACTTACGATAACCATCTTGTAAGACGGTATTTGGTGCAATAAATGTCACATCTTTATCCGCAAAATATTGGCGTAATTGATGATTAAATAGATCAATTTGCGCATTGCTCGCTTCACGCTTAAACGCCATATAACTGATTTCCATCAAATAAATTCGAGTATTTGGATTGATTTGACGTAAATGGTTAATCGTTTCGTTCAACCAATAGAGCGAATCTTCTGCTTGCCAACCGGGGCGACACATTTCGTTAATTCCTAGGAAAATCAACGTATATTTGCCCAAACCTTTCACCAATTGCGGTTGTAAGATTAATTCTACATATTGCTGTGTCGTGATACCGCCAATCCCTAAATTATTGACCGGAATTTGCTTCAGCTCTTCAAGCGAAGTCCAATAATCCCATAAAGAGTGCCCAATTAAGGTGATCTCTTTTACTGTCGCAAAATCTGCCGCTTTTTCACGAATACGACGCTGTACGTTCAGTAATGACGTTTGATAACGCACTCTTAATTGCAATATTGCTTTCACTATTTCATAGTCAAAACTATCTTCAATCCATAAAGATCCTGCTTTATCCATTGCATAAGTTTCAACTTTCTGTACAGGTTCACTGCTTGCAAGGCTCAACAGATAAATAGCACCATTCTCTTGTCCTTGAGGGTTAATAGAATAGAGATAATCAGCCTGTTTTTCCGCAAATAATGCACAACTTTGCTGAATTTGTTGCGCTGATCTTAATGGTGTTTCCGGCGCTAAAATCGCGGCGCAATCATACTCATCCGCTAATGTTTCTAACGTTTGCCACGTCGTCAATAATGAACGGTTATCTAATAATGCCTCTGGCGCACATAATTGTATTTCTACCGAATAACGGCTTAATGCATCTTGGTATTCAAGCTTATCAGTTAACACCACAATTTTATCAAAACAACCGCTCTCTAAAGCCGCTTCTATGGTATAACCTGCTACTAATTTGCCTTCAAGCATCAAGACATTTTTATTAGGCACATCTTCTGCCGCAACAGAACGGACAGGAATCAAGGCAACACGTTTCATCTTTAATCCTTATAATTTACGCAATAATTTATAAATTTTTCCTAATATTTTACCTGGTAGCACGCGAGTAAAGGCACGCACAGCAAAAACAGCCAATGCGCTCAACGGATTTTGCATACCCAATTTAATTTTTAATTTCGCCAATTTCCATTCACTTTTGAAATATTGCAATCCGCGACGACGGTTATACATTCCTTGTCCTGCCCGCATTTTGATCAAAATATCAGGCAAATTGTGAGTAATATAGCCAGCACTTAAAAAACGTAGCCATAAATTATAATCTTCTAAAAATAAATGATGTTGATAACCGCCTACCGCTTGAATCGCTGATTTTTTATAAGCTAATGCCATATGATTAAATGGACAACGAACAGGTGCCATCTTTTTAATATCCGCATCTTCAACTGGTACACGACGGATTGAAGTTACGTTTGGATTATCGGTATCGAACTCTTCGATTTGTCCACCAACCATCGCCACTTCAGGATGTGCTTCAATATATGCCACTTGTTTAGCAAAACGATCTGCGACACATAAATCGTCCGTATCCATGCGGAATACCCATTCGTTGCTACATTCTGCCATACCAGCATTGAGCGCTTTGCCTAAACCAACATTTTCTGGTAACGGCACAATTTTAATTGGCAAACGTGTTTGCCATTCGGCAACACAATCCTGCAACGCTTGTGGAATCTCCCCATCATACACCAAGACAATTTCAGTCGCGGGTAATGTTTGTTCCGCTAAGCTCTTAAAACATTGCGTTAAATATTCTGGTTTCTCTTTATAATACAAAGACATTAATACGGAAAAATTCATTTGCGTTCCCTATGATTTTATTTTTTACGCTGTAAAACTTGTTGATAATAATCCAGCAGCTGTTGAATATGCTGTTCAATACTAAACCCTTGTTCACGCATTCTCGTAGCATAACTTTCACGCTGTTGATTCAGTTTGGTCTGTTCAATCGCCGTTACCCAACTATCCACCGTACCATTGATCGGATAAAAATGGACTAAATCGGTTACTGCCACCTCATCGGTAACTGTATTACTCACTAATGTCGGTAAACCGTTACATTGTGATTCCAACGTTGATAACGGAAATCCCTCAAACAACGAAGGTAATAAAAATAGATCAAATAGATTTAATAGTTGCGGCACATCCTTACGGTAACCAAGAAAAACCACTTTATCAGTTAAGTGATGTTCTTTTACCCATTGTTGCTGCTCTGCTTGCTGCGGCCCTACACCAACTAAAAACAGTTTATACGGCTGCTCTTGCGCCGCTAACTGTTGCATAATCCGTAATAAAAATTGGTGATTCTTGACGGGTTCAAAGTTACCAACGTGTCCCAAAACGATGGTGTTATTATCTAATTGAAATTGTTCACGTAATTGCTGACTCACCTCAGGCTTAAAGACAAACTGTTCACAAGCAATCGCGTTATAAATAATTTGGTATGGTTTATGTTTAAATAAAAATTCCCCAGCCACGCGACTGCATGCAATCCGATCAGTAACAAACAACTTAGTAAATTGATAAAACAGACGGTTAATCTGCGCTTTAATCTTACTACCAGACGGCTGACTACTATGTGAATGTAAAATACGTCCTTTAATCTTATGCTGTTTTGCATAATAGAAATGGATAAAAGATAAATAAGGATTATGCGCATGTACTAAATCAAAATGGTATTGTTGATATAACGCTTTTGTCGCACGCCACAATTTACCTGTTAGCAAATTTTTGATCGAAAAAGCAGGCAAATGATGAAATACCACTGTCGGATTATGTTGCAGAATTGCCTCTTCAAACTCTGCAAAGCGCTGTGGTGCATAATAAGTAATATGTAAGACATATTTATCTTGTGGAAAATTTTGTGCCACTGTTTTTAAATAACTACCGACACCGCCATGTACCGCAATTCCACACAAATATAAGAGATGAATTTTATTTTCTGTTGTCTGCATATTTAACCTCAGCTAACTCGGCTAAATAGAAATAACCCAGTAAAGCAATAAAACTAACCATTCCTTTGGTTAATAACACAAAATAAAGCGCTAATAATGCGAAATAAAGTATTGCACGTTGCACATTTAACGCCATTGTTTTTGCTGCTAAATAACTGTGTACTGCCAAATTAATCACTAATCCCACTATGCCAACGGCAAAAATAATGCGTAAATAACCCACATCAATTCCCATATAATACAAGCCATCTACACTATTTTGCGCCAGATAGAAACCATCGCCAACTAACCAAGTGGTTAAAGTTGTTGGCAACACTTGATACATCTCTAATAAAATATCGGTCGATTCTGTTTCTAAACCTGAACCAGAGAATAAATTGATAAACAGTTCTGCGGCAAAGTAGAATAATTTCGAATGTAATAAATCAATACCAAGTAAATTATTTAATACAGCATACAAAAAGAGTAACAGTAATAATAAGCCTGTTGGAATCAACATAAAGCAGAATAACGCTAAACGGTAATAATCGCGAAAATAGCGCTGATAGCAGAAAATAATCGCCCCCATTGCTATACCAACTAATACCGTTCTTGCCAATAATAAGCCAATTAAACTGATAAAGGCTAACAACAATAGATCACGCACAAAATAGTGCGCTAATCGTTGTTGAGCTAAACGAAATGACAACAGAATAATCGTGAAAGCATAAATGATACCAGCACCAAAAAACTGCGTACCAAAGCCAATAAAACGATTTCCTTGTTCCAACGAAGCAACAATTAAACCGCGTCCTTCACTGTAACGAATCAAGAACAGCAGCAAATCTTGCATAAAAGGTAAGGTGTTCACTGCTATGGTCAATACTGACTGAATAACAACGGCATTAATCCAAATCGCAGTGAAACGTTGATAATCCACTTTTGCATAAATCTTTGTTGCCAAGCAATATAAAAAATAGGCGGCAAATAGATAAATGAGTGGTGTTACTCCGTTCTGAATTAAGTAGGCAATTTCAAAATTCGCCGGATTCAGCAATTTTGCCGGCATTAAAGATAAAGCAAAAGGAATAACGATTAACCCTAAAGGCAATAATTGACGCGCTAACCACTGTTTTTTTAAATAATCACGCAGCAATAAGCCCGCACCAATTACCCCCATCATTACTGATGGGTGTAACGGCACGAAATTATATTTGATGTTAAATAACCAAGTTAAGAATAACCAATAAAATATAAATTTCTTCATCATTTAGCTTAAATTAGCGCGATTGTCGTTATTTCCTTAACCATTTCAATCCACACAACTTCAACCAACGCATAAATAATATGGATTTCACCGGATAATTCACTTTGCTGACTTGGCGATAGATATGACATAACTTACAGAGCTGTAATTCACCAATATTCGCTCGATTAATTGATAAAGAGTATTGGGTAATTTGTTCATCCGTTAATGAAAGATTTAAATGCGTCAATAAATAGTGATGAATCTTGCGTAATACTTCATTTTTTTGCGCAAGATTTTTTGCTAATAAACGCGTTTCACTATTTGGCAAAATACGATACTGCAAAATTACTTCTGGCAAATTAGCAAACTGATACCCTTTTAGCATCAAATGAACCCATAAGCCATAATCCTCAGCGCGATAATATTGTTGCTGATATACAACATCATCAATATCTAATACATTCATATTAAACATTATGGTCGGATGATGAAACGCAGAGGCTAAAAATAGATGCGCTTTAATTGCCATATCTTGTTCCGGTAATGCTAAAACTTGTTTAGTCACACCTTCACCAAAAGTTTCAATCGCACCACCAACTACTGCCACTTGCGGATGTTGTTGTAAGAATGCTACCTGTTTTGCAATCCGATCCGGTAAAGCAATATCATCTGCATCCATTCGTGCAATATATTTACCTTGTGCTAATTGGATCGCTTTATTTAAAGTCGCAATTAAGCCTAGATTTTGTTCATTTTCTACATAACGAACACGTAAATCTTCTTGCGCTAATTGCAATAAAATATCAGCAGATTTATCCGTTGAACCATCATTAATCACCAAGACTTCCAAATGATGGTAACTTTGTTGCAAAATAGATTTTACTGCAGCTTCAATATATTGTTCCCCGTTATAACAAGGAATAATCACTGAAACTAATATATCATCGCTTTTCATTATTTTGACTCATTCAATAAATAGCATTGATTAAAATCTTGTAACCACGTTTGATAAAACGAAGCATTTTTTCCATAAGAGTTATCATAAATATAAACAGTTTTTCCCAGTAAAATGCCGAGAATAAAGCAGTGCAAACGTGTGGTATAAATTTGATCAAAACGATTAAGGAAATTAATCCCTAATTCCATATAAAACTCACGACGGTTATCAATTTTCTCAATTGGCTGCACATATAATGGCATTAACATTGGAATGCGATTTGCCACTTTGAATAAAAACTCTCTAAAAGAAAAGAATGAGAAATTCGGATTATATTTAATCAACTGTTTGAATTCTTTCTCAAAACTTGGCCAATCAGAAACGGTCACATTTTCTAATGCAGCTACCTCATGATAATCAGCTGCGGTATTTAACTCTTTATCTGTACGTTTCACAAATAAGGTTTTGCCCGTTTTTTCATCATTAATAAATGAATCTAAATTCAAACAAAATGCCATATCTGGTAATAATAAAATTTGGCATTTAGTAAAATATTTATTTAATAACCCGTATGAAACTTGATCGCGCGCACAAATAGTCACATTACCATGCGCATTAAAAATTTCTGCGCTTTTTTCTAATGCTGCTTGTGATTGGAAATACACCGTTTGCGGAAAGACAATAATTTTATTGTTTGGACATTGTGCAATGACGCGTTCACGCAATTTTTGGCAAACATCCCATACATCACCGAAATTACCACCACCATGAAACAGAATAATATCTTCCGGTGCAATTTTTTTCACATCAACATCATAATAAGGTGCTGCATATTTTAGTTTATACGGTAAACGTGATAGATAGGCAATTTCACCTGCCCAAATGGCTTGATCACCAATATTTTGATGATCAGGAATATCTAAGAGTACATAATCATTATCAATTAATGGATCTAGACGATCATAAATAATTTCACTTAAACGAGATAACTGTTGTCTATTTGGATTGATCATAAAACTCTCTCTTTAAATTTATACCAAATCTTACTCACTAAGCGTTGATTCCAAATGAAGAACATCACAACTGCAATAGCGAATAAAACGAGATTAAGACTAAGCTGATTCAGACTAACTACATAACAATAAATAAAGCTCATTGCCAATGGCAGCCAAAAAGATGTAATTCCTAAATGGACGGGATAAAAAGCTTTCACATCTTGCTGACGAATTAAAAAAACAATAATAAAGCTGACCAGTGTTCCTAATGCAGCGGCGAATAAACCAATTTTCGCCATTAAGAAGAAACTTATCACTATATTAATCACTGCCCCTAATAAAGTTGTAGTTAAAATCTTCAATGTATTTTTCTTTTGTTGATAGGCGGTTCCTAAAAAAGCACAAAATGAAGTAAATATTGTCGCTAAAACTAACAATGGCATATATTGCCATGCTACATAAAATTGTTTAGCAAATAGATAATGAATAAGTGGCTCGCTGACACTAATAAAAATCAAACCAATCGAAAACATAAATTTAGCTAATTGGTTAAAGGTTTCTGTTGTTACTTCTCGATAGTCCGCACTCTCATTTTTTAAAATAACATCTTGCCATGCTAATAAAAATAAGGAAAAAACGATCATCAAAATACTTGGCAATCGTGAAGAAACCGCATAAATCCCATTAGCCGCGGTATTGATCTGATGAAAAATAATATATTTATTCGCCATCGTCATTAACCACCAGCTCACCGCATTTGGCACTAATGGTAAAGAATAACTGAGCATTGGTTTCAACAATTGCCGATCGATTGCTGCCCATGAAAGGTAACGATAAAGCTGCCAACGAAATAGTATGATCAAAATCACTAGCAAATTCGCTAAAATCATACCAGCTAACACCGCAAACAGTTTATCTGCAAACAGCCACAACGCTCCTACTGATAATACTAATAGCAAAAATGAGTATAAAATGCCTGACCAAGCAAATTGCTGGGTTAATCCTAACCCTCTTAACGCTTGCTGCAAAATATAAAATAGTGATGAAACCAGTAACAAAACTAAAGTTTCGGTCAGATATGGCTGCGGATAAAAATGGCTAACGACTACTGCAATCACTAATATGATCACGCTAGCAATTAAGAACATCATTAAGGCACTGCTAATCACTTTAGCTTCAGAATCAGCTTCCTTGTCATCAGAAATCAGCCAACGATAAATGGCATCCGATAGCTGCAATGTGATAACAGGCGTCACCAACATGGTAAAAGTTAAAATCAAATCATATTGCCCCATTTCCACCGTTGAAAGATAAAGTGAAAATAGCGGCAATAGTAGAAAAGAAAGTATTTTGGAACCAAAACTACCAATACTATAAATAAGCGTATTTTTAAGTAGCTTATCGCTTATTGCATTTCCCATACTATTTTTTCTTTAATACTCTAATAAATAATAAAATCATACAGGACAACACTAACCCAAATAAGAAACCGATCGCCAAGATCAACGCTTTTTGTGGTTTCACTTTATATGGATAAGTTGGTGAAGTTTTATATTGAAACGCATCAATTGTTAATGCTTCTGCATCATCAACTAATTTAACCAAATCAGTAATTTGTTGTTTGGCGGTGTAATAAGCGGTTGGATAAATAAATTTTTGTTGTTCTAATCCTGCAAGTTGTGCTGCCAAATTTTGACTGCCCAATAAATAAAGATAAGGATTTGCTAAATTAGCTTTCTCATCATTTAATGAAAGATTAAGCTGTAATCCTTCCTTAGTACCACCTGCTGATTGTGCGATAGCTAACGCTGCTTGTAAATGCTGGATTTGTGCTTGTTTTTCTAACACTAACTGGTCTTCAATTTGTTTTTGCTGATATTTTAATGCAGTAATTTTTTGTTTTACTCTAATTAAAAAATCAGCCATGGCTTGCTGATAAGTAATTTTATTAGTGAATTGTACAAAACCATCCAACGTTTTTTGCAACAACTGTGCATTAGTATCAGTAAAAGTTAATTTAACGGAAGGAATATCAGCTAATGCTCTATTTTCTGCTGTAATTACCGTAATGTTGTTACCTTTTTTAGTCATATCAGGTGTCACAACATTAATATTTTTAATCCATTTTTCCAAAGTTGCTTTTTTCTCTGCATCACTTTGCGTTTTACTTAACTCTTTATATAACGCAGATTCTAAGAAATAATTCTTACGCACATCATAGATGAAAGTATTGGTTACAAACTGATTAAATAGCGTTGCAGCAACGCCGTCAGCAGTGAATTTTTCACCGCTAATTAGCGCATAACGCTGATTTAAATCTAATAATTTTTCAATGGCATTATTATTTGCTGGAATAGCTTCTGCACTTGTACTCCATTCAGGCTTAATCGAATTCGCATAAAAATAAGCGGCACCAGTAAAAATCAGTGTTGATAGAATAATCCACCATTTCTTTTGCCAAAAATATTGAAACAGTTTCGCCAGACTAAATAGATCGTCTTGTTCAATATAAGAGTTATTTACTGATGTCATCTTGTCCAATTCCTTCTTACCATCTAGATGAATACGAGGTTTTTATAAGCAACCTGAATCACAACTTATATATTATAAATCACGCAAATAAGAGTCGGTTATTCTACACTTGCCCTTGTAAAAAAGAAATGGAACACATTAGATAATCTGAATTAATGGTTTAAATCTAAAACAGATAAAAACAAAACAGGGCTATGTACGCTTACATAACCCTGTTTGGATGATGAAATAAAATTAACTACGAGAGATAAGCACTTTATTATGATTACCGCAGTTTTCTGGTAACCAATAGAAAGAACGTGCTTCCATATTTTTATCAAATAGGATTTTATATTGACATACTTTATGTTCGCCATTTTGGGTATAGTTGAACACATAATCCCATTCACGAACATCAAATAAGCCTTCTTTAAAATGCGGTTGTCCGATCAAACTCATAATTTGATCTTTATTCATTCCCGCTTTAATTTCATTCACGTTGTCCCAATTTGGCCAAGTACCTCTTTGGCTACCATGACTATTAAAGCTACTATCTTCTACTTTTGGCCATACAGGTTTGTCAGTAGTGCCCGCCTTACTTACTTGGCTTAAATTACCACAAGCCGCTAAAACGGTAGCTAACGTTACAGGAAGTAATAATTTATTTAATTTCATTGAATATTCCTTTTATTTGGCTGGATAAATCTTCCTCATTATAACCAAATATTTATTTTATTTCATGTTTTTAAACTAACTATTCTTAACAATTTCAGCAATTTTTTCTGCAGATTTTTGTGCTAATTCTTCATCTTCACACTCAACCATTACCCGAATCACTGGTTCTGTACCTGATTTACGCAATAACACCCGACCTTTACCATGTAAGCTTTTTTCTACTTCTGCGGTCACTTGTTTTACTGCTTCACTCTCTAATGGATTTGCTCCACCTTCAAAACGTACGTTGATCAACACTTGTGGGAATAGTTGTACCGCACTCGCCAACTCATTTAATGAAAGCCTATGAGAAACCATTGCTGCTAACACTTGTAATGAAGCAATAATGCCGTCACCGGTGGTATTTTTATCAGCAATAATGATATGGCCTGAATTTTCACCACCCAATTTCCAGCCACGTTCGATCATTTGTTCTAACACATAACGATCGCCAACTTTAGCGCGTACAAATGGAATACCCAACATTTTTAAAGCTAATTCCAAACTCATATTACTCATTAAGGTTCCCACTACGCCACCAGAAAGTTTACCTGAACGTAATGCTTCTCTTGCAATAATAAATAAGATTTGGTCGCCATCAACTTTATTACCAAGATGATCCACCATCATAATGCGGTCGCCATCACCATCATAAGCTAAACCAACATCCGCTTTGCTTTGTTTCACCACTTCTTGTAACGCACGAATATCCGTCGCTCCACAACGCTCATTAATATTCATACCATCTGGTTTAGTTCCGATTTCAATAACCTCTGCACCTAACTCACGCATCACATTTGGTGCAATATGATAGGTCGCGCCATTCGCACAATCGACTACGATTTTTAAACCTTCCAAACTTAAATGTACTGGGAAAGTACTTTTACAGAATTCAATATAACGACCTGCTGCGTCATTGATACGACTCGCTCTACCTAAATCCGCAGATTCTACGCAAGTCATTGGTTCTTCTAACATTTGCTCAATTGCTAATTCCACTTCATCAGGTAATTTGGTGCCATGTGCAGAAAAGAATTTAATGCCGTTATCATAATAAGGATTGTGGGAAGCGGAAATGACTATACCTGCTTCAGCACGAAATGTACGGGTTAAATAAGCGATCGCTGGAGTTGGCATTGGTCCAACAAATGCAGCAGATAATCCTGCCGCCGCTAATCCAGCTTCTAATGCAGATTCCAACATATAGCCAGAAATACGCGTATCTTTACCAATTAATACTTTACGCGATCCTTGTGTCGCTAGCACTTTTCCAGCTGCCCAACCTAATTTCAAAGCAAATTCAGGCGTAATTGGATAATTACCTACACGACCACGTACACCATCTGTACCAAAATATTTACGTTCTGCCATAATCTTTTCCTTTTTCTACTTTAATAGCACGACAATGCGCTGTATTTTACTACAACTGTTCGTACCTTTTAATTACTGTTGTTGAATTGTTGCTTGCCAAATTTTAAGTGCATCACAAGTTGCTTCTACATCATGAACACGCACGATCTGCGCTCCTTTCATTACTGCAATTAAAGCGCCAGCCACACTGCCAATCAAACGTTGATCAACAGATTTACCTAATACATTACCAATCATCGACTTGCGTGATAAGCCAATTAATAGTGGATAACCCGTTGCTACAAAACGTTCTAAATGACTTAATAATTGATAATTGTGTTCCACTGTTTTACCAAAACCGAAACCAATATCAAGAATCACATTTTCACGACGAACACCTGCTTGCTCACATACTTTTGCACGTTGTAACAACCAGTCTAATACTTCCGCTACCACATCTTGATATACCGGATTTTGCTGCATTGTTCGTGGTTGTCCTTGCATATGCATTAAACAAACAGGTAAATCTAATTCAACCGCTGCCGTTAATGCGCCTTCTTCGGTTAACGCACGAATATCGTTAATTAAATCCATTCCCACTTTTGCAGCCTCTCGCATCACTATTGCTTTTGATGTATCGACAGAAATCCAACAATCGAAACGTTGGCGAATCGCTTCTATTACCGGAATGACGCGATCTAACTCTTGCGCTATGGTAACTTCATCAGCCATTGGACGAGTTGATTCACCGCCAACATCAATAATAGTTGCCCCTTGCTGCAACATATTTTCTGCGTGATATAACGCCTGATCTAAATTAAAAAATTTACCACTATCGGAAAAAGAGTCGGGAGTAACATTTAAAATTCCCATAATTTGTGGTTGAGAAAGATCTAATACACGTTGATTTTTACTATAAATTTTCATTTTAATACTCTACTTTCCTCGCTCTTACGCTTCACTTTTTTGTCGGCTAGGTACTGGTGTTCCTTTAAGCCATTTACGCAACCAAAAACGATTTGGCATCAATTCAGCCAAAATATCTTGCCCTAATGGTAAAGGTTCAGCATAAATTAATGAAGCTAACATTTCAGCAAGCAATGGCGCTGATGTTAAGCCTCGCGAACCTAATGCACCTAACACATATAAATCTTGATAATAAGCTGCTGGCGAAATTGCCTGACGGCGCCGCCGTAAATTAAATAAATTTTGATAAGCGACAGTTTGTGCAGAAAAATCACCGACATTGCCACAAATCGGCAAACGATCTCGAACACTACAACGCACCCCAGTTCGTGCCAAATTGCCACTTGTATCAACATCAACTAACCAATCTGCCGGTGCTAAATTTTGCTGAATTTTTTGTTGATTTTGTTGCTGCTCTTGTTGATTAAACTCTCGTTGCTCACTATTGCGAATATGACTGGCGCCAATACAATGAAACTGTTTTTGGCTATCCATAGGTGTTAAATAACCGTCATAACATAATACTGCTCGTAACTTGCTCAATTTTTCTGTGGTCGGAATTTGGCTAACTTGTCCACGTACCGCATAAGTTGGTAATTCTGCCGTTTGCGCAAAACGACTAAGTTTATGTCCATTGGCAATTACAACGGTATGATGCGCAAACTGCTGCGAATTACTGGTTAAATGCCATAAATTATCTTGATAATCTAAATACCTAATTGAAGTATTTAGATAAATTTTTACCCCTTGCCGTTGTAAAAAATGCGCCAGATTTTGTACTAATTGGCGTGGATTTAACCACGCACCATTTTGAATCACTGCACCGTCACAATATAGTGGTAATCCTGCTCGCTCACTTAATTCTGCTGCAGTTTGTAGTTTAAAAAGTGTTTCTGGAAACCTTCTTTCGGCAATTTTCATTAATTTTTGATATGCCTGTGGTTGATAGCCACATAGCAACACATCACACCATTGATGTTCAAACTCAACCTGTTCCGCTAGTTTTGTCAAAAATTGCTGTCCATACGCAAAAGCATAACTATAAAAACGGCAATGACGCTCATCATCATCGCTTAATTGCGGATAAAATGCGCCTTGTTTATTGCCCGAAGCATTTAAGGCAAAGTCTGCATCTTCACAATAAATAGTGACCTGACTACCACGTTGCCATAAACAATAAGCTAAGCAAACACTGGCAACACCGCCACCAATAATGGCTACCTCTTTCGCATTTTTGGCTGCTTGCGGTAAATACCAAGGTAATGACAAAGTTTGTTCCGCCGCAACCAGTTTACAGCCAGATAAACATTCTCGTTTCCTCGCAAATCCTTTACGTTTTTGTATCTCAAATCCAGCTGCCATTAACCCTTTCCGCACCTGACTTGCCGCAGTAAAGGTCGCAAAAGTACCATTCACTTTAGTTAAACGAAACATCTGTTGAAATAAGGTATCCGTCCACATCGTTGGATTTTTACTCGGTGCAAAACCATCTAAAAACCAAGCATCGATCAAACCATTATAATAATCGCCTAATTGAGGCAAATTTTCTGCCAATTCACCAAACCATAAATCCAAAATAATGTCTTGATCAAAATAGTAACGATAACAACCTGCTATTGGTTGTCGCCAATTGATTAATAACTGTTGCAGTGCAGGCATAAATTGCGGATAAGCCTGATAAGCTTGTTGCAAACTTTGTGCGGTTAATGGATATTTTTCAAAGCTGATAAAGAATAGTCGGCGTAACTTTGCGTCAGGAAAAGTTTGTCGAAATTGCCGAAACAATGCCATTACCGCAAAAAAGTTTAACCCTGTGCCAAAGCCGGTTTCAGCAATTACAAAATGTTCTTCTGAGTATTGCTGCCAACGTTCCCAAAGATTGTTACCCTGCTGAAAAACATAGATACTTTCCGCTAATCCATCTTCTGGTGAGAAATAGATATCATCAAATTGACTAGAAACTGGGACATTCGTTTGAAATGAAACTTCTGCAAACGAGATTTTTTGAATCGACATAGAATATAAGAGATAACTTTATCAAAGGTCGCTAATAATATTATAATGAGCGCCGAATTTCATTAAGTAATGGTCTTATCTGTTCATTGTTTTAGAAAAATTTCTTGTATTCTGTGAAATTCCTAGTATAACAACGACAATTTTTTAAATTTAATTAAATCCATTCAAGCTACATAAGGACTACGAATGAAAAGAGCTGTGATTACTGGTTTTGGCGTTATCTCTAGTATCGGAAATAACAAAGAAGAAGTTTTAGCGTCATTATTGGCAGGGAAATCAGGCATTACTACAATGCCAGAATTTGTAGAAATGGGAATGCGTTCTCATGTCGCTGGTACCATCAAAATGACCCCAAGCGAACACATCGATCGTAAAGTAATGCGTTTTATGGGCGATGCTGCTGCTTATGCTTATCTTTCAATGAGAGAAGCTATCGAAGATGCTGGTTTAACCGAAGAGATGGTTTCTAATGAAAGAACTGGTTTAGTGGTTGGTGCAGGTACTGGCTCTGCGCATAATCAAATTGTTGCAGCCGATGCAATGCGCACTCCTCGTGGTGTTAAAGCAATTGGTCCTTATGCAGTAACTCGTACTATGGCTTCAAGCGTTTCTGCATGTTTGGCGACTCCATATAAAATCAAAGGTGTTAACTATAGTATCAGTTCTGCTTGTGCAACTTCTGCTCACTGTATTGGTCATGCGGTTGAATTAATTCAACTTGGTAAACAAGATGTTGTATTTGCTGGTGGTGCAGAAGAATTATCTTGGGAATGTGCTTGCGAATTTGATGCAATGGGCGCAGTTTCAACTAAATACAATGAAACTCCTGAAAAAGCTTCTCGTGCGTATGATGCAAACCGCGATGGTTTCGTTATCGCTGGCGGCGGCGGTATAGTCGTAGTAGAAGAACTCGAACACGCTTTAGCTCGCGGTGCAAAAATTTATGCAGAAATCGTTGGTTATGGTGCAACTTCTGATGGTTACGATATGGTGGCGCCAAGCGGTGAAGGCGCAATTCGTTGTATGAAACAAGCGCTTGCTACCGTCGACACACCAATTGATTACCTCAATGTACATGGTACTTCAACTCCAGTTGGTGATGTTAAAGAGTTGGAAGCAATTAAAGAAGTGTTCGCGGATAAGATGCCAGCAATTTCTTCTACCAAATCAATGACTGGACACTCTTTAGGTGCAGCTGGCGTACATGAAGCTATCTATACATTATTAATGTTAGAAAATGATTTCATTGCACCAAGTATCAATATTGAAACTTTAGATGAACGTGCTGAGAATTGTAATATCATCACTGAAACCCGCCGTAACGCAAATTTACAAACTGTAATGTCAAATAGTTTTGGTTTCGGTGGAACCAATGCGACCTTAGTATTTAAACGTTTTGAGAAATAATTTGCTTTAAACAATCGTACCAAATCCCTTCAGCAATGAAGGGATTTTTTTATATTGATAACAGAGAAAGAGAAAACCCTCTGTATTTGGTATTTAATCCTGTGATTAAGTTGAGTTAAAATTCACTCCAATATTTTTACTAAGGAAACGTTATGGCAGATTTACTAACCTTTGAACAAGCAAGACAACAACTCCTAGAACAACTCCCTACCTCAATTAATCGTCCTAATGAAATACTTTCTCTCACAGATGCAGATCAACGTATTTGTGCCAAAGAGGTAATTTCACCAATTAATGTACCGGCATTTGATAACTCGGCAATGGATGGTTATGCGGTACGTTTAGCTGATTTAGCCCAATCAATGACGCTTTCTGTTGCAGGTAAAGCCTTTGCCGGACAACCTTTCACTGGCGAATGGCAGGCGTTAAGTGCTGTACGCATTATGACCGGCGCCATGATCCCAGCTGGTACTGATGCGGTTGTTATGCAAGAAAAAGTGACTGTAAATCCAGATGGTACGGTTTCTTTCAATGAGCTACCTAAATTAGGGGAAAATATTCGCCGTATTGGCGATGATGTCAAAGCTGGCGAGGTTGTTCTTTCTGCCGGAGCTAAATTAACTGCGGCTTCTCTACCGTTATTAGCCTCTCTCGGCATCGAAAAAGTGGAAGTTTTCCCTCGTCTTAAAGTCGCCATTGTCTCCACTGGTGATGAATTAGTACCGGTTGGCCAACCTTTACAAGCTGGACAAATTTACGATACCAACCGTTTTGCGGTGAAATTAATGTTGCAACGTTTAAATTGTGAAGTATTGGATTTCGGGATTTTACCGGATAATGAGCAACAGTTTGAACAAGCATTCCGCCAAGCTGAACAACAAGCCGATCTCGTTATTACCAGCGGTGGCGTTTCTGTTGGCGAAGCCGATTTTACCAAAAATGTTATTGAACGCTTAGGCACCATCAATTTCTGGAAACTATTAATGAAGCCGGGAAAACCTTTTGCTTTTGGTAAATTAGAAAATGCATGGTTCTGCGGTTTACCGGGTAATCCAGTTTCTGCTTTTGTTACTTTTTATCAATTAGTGCAACCAGCAATTGCGAAATTAAGCGGTTTTAGCCAATGGCAAGCACCACAACAGTTTACGGCAGTGGCTGCAACCGCAATGAAAAAAACACCGGGACGCTTAGATTTCCAACGTGGTCATTATCGTGTTAATGCACAAGGGCAAATTGAAGTAGAACCTGTTCGTTTCCAAGGGTCGCATATGTTTAGCTCTTTTGTGCAAAGTAACTGTTTTATTGTGCTGGAAAAAGATCGTGGCAATGTTACCGCTGGTGAAACTGTAACTATTGAACCTTTTAATTTCTTGTTGGATTAATAATGCAGATAGAACTTACCGACGCTGAAATGATGCGTTACAACCGTCAAATCATTATGAAATCCATTGATTTCGACGGACAAGAACGTTTAAAAGGCAGCAAAGTATTAATTATTGGATTGGGTGGTTTAGGCTGCGCTGCTGCACAATATTTGGCAGCAGCGGGAGTTGGCGAACTAATGTTAGTCGATTTCGATACGGTAGCGCTTTCCAATTTACAGCGCCAAGTTTTACATAATGATAGCCGTATTGGTATGCCGAAAGTGGATTCTGCGAAAAAAAGCTTAGCTGAACTCAATCCTTTAGTAAAAATTAATACGCTAAATGCCCAATTAACAGATGAGCAGCTGACAGCGCTCATTGCCGACTATGATCTTGTATTAGATTGTACCGATAATGTCGAAACCCGAAATCAATTAGATCGTCTTTGCCAACAACAACAAACACCATTGGTTTCTGGAGCGGCAATTCGTATGGAAGGGCAAGTCAGTGTCTTTACCTATCAGCCGAATACGCCGACTTATCGAGATCTCAGCCAATTATTTGGTGAAAATGTATTAAGTTGTGTTGAAGCGGGAGTATTATCGCCAATTGTTGGAATTGTGGGCTCAATTCAAGCATTAGAAGCGATCAAAGTGTTACTGAATATTGGTACTTCTCTTTGTGGTCGTTTATTGATGATTGATGGTTTGAATATGCAAGTTCGTACTATTAATTTGCCTCACCGCTAATATAAGAAGTGCCACTAGATAGTGGTACACAGACCGCTGACAAACCTAAATTTTGTCACAAACTTCCATAAAATAGCTT
>NZ_JTJL01000025.1 GCF_001678495.1 Gallibacterium salpingitidis | reverse complement strand
AGGTAATTGTTGGGACAATGCGCCGATGGAGCGTTGGTTTAGAAGTTTTAAATATGAATGGATGTTAAAAGGGGGTTATGCTTCATTGTCGGCAGCGAAGGAGGACATTAAGAATTATGTATTTTATTATAATACTGTTCGTCCTCATGCTTACAATCAGGGATTACCACCCGTTTTCGCAAAACAACCTATCAGGGACTGTTAAATTAGTGGATCACTACAAAGAGATAGTGTTTTTTAATGTTTGATACTTCTCATCAACTTCATCAAAATTAATTTTAGTTCATTTAAGCTAACTTATTGAAAAGGCTAGACTTGTCAAATCTCCCAACCCTCTTCAGTCTTGAAGAGGGCTTCTGCTGTTGAAGCGTGAAGTTCAGTGCATTTTAGTGAGTAATTTACAATTCTTATCTCAATAACAAAAATTGCTTTGACGAAATAGCAACATTGAAAAAAAATAAACCTCACTTCAAAGAAAGTGAGGTGAAAGGAAAGGAAAGGAAAGGAGTTTATTTTAATAGCAAGTAGTTGGTTTGTTTCACTTCTTCCATTACTACATAAGTGCGGGTGTCATTTACTCCCGGTAAACGTAATAATGTGGTACCGAGCAATTTACGGTAGGCAGCCATATCGGCAACACGAGTTTTTAATAAATAATCAAAATCACCAGAAACTAGGTGACACTCTTGGATCTCATCTAAATCTTGTACTGCACGATTAAACTCTTCAAATACGTCTGGTTTACCGCGTACTAATGTGATTTCAACAATGACTAAGAGCGGAGAATCTAATAATTCAGGATTAAGTAAGGCACGATAGCCCATAATAATACCTTGCTTTTCTAAGCGTTTTACCCGCTCTAAACAAGGTGTTGGGGATAGGCCAACGCGTTTTGATAATTCGATATTAGAAATTTTGCCGTTGTGTTGTAGTTCATTCAGAATTTTGAGATCAATTGCATCGAGTGATTTCATCATCTTTTTTTGACGCATATTTGTATTCCTTTGAGGAGAAAAATTGTAGCTATTATATAAAAGTATCAGTAAAAATGATATCAGCCGTACATTGTAGTACGGCTGATAATTTTTTTATGGTAATAATGCTTCTTGATCTGCGCCTTCTTTGTCCACTTTTGGCGGTAACATATGTTCCCGTTTTAGACCAAAATTGAGGGCAAGGGCAATCGCGATATAAATGGATGAATAAGTACCAAACCCAATCCCGATTAATAACGCTAATGAGAAACTGTGGATAGTTGGACCACCGAATAGCAATAACGCTACTACCACGATTAAGGTGGTAATTGAAGTCATCAAGGTTCTTGATAAAGTTTGGCTTAATGAAATATTGATAATTTCAACGGTTGAAGCACGACGAATTTTGCGGAAATTTTCACGCACGCGGTCAAATACCACGATACTATCGTTTAACGAGTAACCGATAACCGACAATATTGCCGCAACGAAAGTTAAATCGACTTCCACTTGTAGCATAGAGAATACGCCTAAGGTAACGATAACGTCGTGTGCCAACGCAAGAATCCCACCAAGTGCCAAACGCCATTCAAAACGAAAACCGACATAAACCAATAACATCGCTAAAGTGAGTAAAGTCGCATAAATCGCAGAGGTGGTAAGTTCTTCACCAACATTTGGCCCTACGAATTCAATACTGCGAATATTTACGTTTTTATCAATATTATCGCTGAGGATTGTTTTGATATGGTTCCCTAAGTTCGGATCATTAAATGATGCCGGTACGCGAACCATTACATCACGAACGCCACCAGAAGCTTGCACTACCGCACTTTCTAAACCATTTTCCGCCAATACTTGACGTAGTTTAGGTAGATCAGCTGGTTGTGAGAAAGTGGTATCAATAACGGTACCACCTGTAAAATCAAGCCCCCAGTTAAAGCCTTTGGTCACAATAAAAAACAATGAAATTAAAACTACCAATAATGAAAAGCCATATCCAATTAAGCGGTAACGCATAAAATGAATTAGCTTATAAGGTAGCTTGATATCATTCAGAGTTTCTACTTGATTATCTACATTTGTTGAATTTTTCATTCTAATTGATTCCATCTCTAAATCGATAATTTACTGATTCGTTTACCACCGTAGAGGAAGTTTACAATGGCACGTGTACCAGTAATTGCGGTAAACATCGAAATGGCAACACCAAGAGATAAAGTGATGGCGAAACCTTTTACCGGACCTGATCCTGCTGCATATAAAATAACCGCGGTGAGAATAGTGGTTAAGTTTGCATCGAAAATACTTGAGAATGCACCACTATACCCTTCATTAATCGCTTGTTGCACGCTGCGACCATTACGCAGTTCTTCTTTGATCCGCTCGAATATCAGTACGTTGGCATCGACGGACATCCCGACCGATAATACGATACCGGCAATCCCTGGCATTGATAAGGTTGCTCCCGGAATCAATGACATTACCCCGACAAGGATCACAATATTGGCAATTAAGGCAACATTCGCGATTAAACCGAATTTACGGTAGTAAACCAACATAAAGAGTACAACAATCGCAAGACCCCAAACGCTCGCTTTTAACCCTTGTTCGATATTTTGTGCACCTAATGAAGGCCCAATAGTACGTTCTTCAACAATTTGAATTGGCGCGATTAATGCACCTGAACGTAACAATACAGAAAGATTTTGCGCTTCAGCAGGTGAGTCAATCCCAGTAATGCGGAAAGTATTACCAAGGCGAGATTGAATAGTTGCGACGTTAATCACTTCTTCGTGTTTGGTTAAAATCGCTTTACCGTTAGCGTCTTTTTCACCACTGTCTTTATATTCACTATAAACAGTAGCCATTGGTTTACCGATAGCAGTTTTTGTCGCTTCCGACATAATGTTACCGCCTTCACTATCCAATGAGATATTAACTTGCGGGCGACCATATTCATCATTACCAGAGTTGGCATCGGTAATATGTTCACCACCTAGAATAGTCTTACGATACACTACCACCGGTCTGCCGTTGCGATCGTGTTGTAATTCGGAATCTGATGGCACCATACCATTTTCAGCCGCAGCCACATTAGCAGTTTGGTTAACCATACGGAATTCTAACGTTGCGGTAGCGCCTAAGATCTCTTTCGCACGCGCGGTATCTTGTACCCCTGGTAATTCAACCACAATACGTTCTGCACCTTGTTGTTGTACTACTGGTTCTGCAACACCTAATTCATTAACCCGTTTACGTAAAATAGTGATGTTTTGTTCAACTGCACTGGTTCTTAAACGAGAAAGTTCGGTTTCAGATAGGGTAAGAGTAACGTTTTGCCCATTGCTAATAATATCCCAGTTCGCATGTTTACGTTTTAAAACACGCACTACTTCGTCAGGTGAGATATTGTCGGCAAGTGTGATAACTGTTGAATAATTGTCGCCGGATTGGATCGCTTTATAAACGAATTTTTCTTTACGTAATTCTGTGCGGAGGCTGTCTTGTAATTGTTCTTGTTGTTTAACTAACACTGATTTGAGATCAACTTCCATTAAGAAGCGTACCCCACCGCGTAAGTCTAAGCCAAGTTTCATTGGGCCAGCACCAATATCGGTTAACCAAGTTGGTGTTGCTGGGGCGAGGTTAAGGGCAACAGAGTAGTTATTGCCTAATTTTTCTAAAATCTTATCTTTTGCCAGAAGTTGTTCGTCCGTGCTACTAAATTTAGCCAAAATAGAACCGTTTTCTAACGCAATAGATTTAAGTGATAACTTATTTTGTTCTATTACTTGACGAACTTCTGTTAGGGTTTGTTCGGTGGCGACTTGTCCACGCGTACCAGAAATTTGGACTGCAGGATCTTCACCATAAAGATTTGGAAGGGCATATAAAATGCCGATGGCGACCACGAAGATCACCATCAGATTCTTCCATAAAGGATAACGATTTAACACAATTTAATGCCTTTATGAAAATGAAAAAATTAAAGTGATTTAATAGAACCTTTTGGTAATACAGCAACGATAAAATCTTTTTTGATAGTCACTTCGTTAGTATCGTTAAGTGCAATCACAACATAATCGCTTTCTGCTGAAACTTTAGTGATTTTTCCTAATAAACCACCGCTAGTTAAGACTTCTTCGCCTTTTGCTAATGAAGCCATTAAATCACGATGTTGTTTATTACGTTTAGATTGTGGGCGGAAAATCATAAAGTAGAAAATTAAACCGAAAATGACCAATAAAAAGATCATTTGCATACCACCACCTTGTGGTGCGGCATCTGCTGCATATGCTGTAGAAATAAGACCCATTTTGTTTTCCTTATCATTAATGAAGTAAAAATTTAACTCACTTTGCGTAAGCGCAGTAAAGCGAACGGTAAAAATAGCACAAAAACACGATCTTGTGAAAATGTTCTTGGTAGTTAATTGGTGAAATGTACTTTTTTTCAGCAATTATTTTCCCTACTCAATTTGAGTAGGGAAAAGAGAGTTTAATTCGCTTGGTAATGCCCAACGCCAAGTTCGTCTTCTTTACGAGTACGTTGCATTACTGCTTGCGGCGATTGTTGAACACGTAAGCCCATTTCATCTTCGGTACGAATAACTTCACCGCGTAAAGAGTTGGTATAAACATCGGTAATTTTTACATCAACAAATTTACCAATCATCTCTGGTGAACCAACAAAGTTCACGATACGGTTGTTTTCAGTGCGTCCGGTGAGTTCCATAATATCTTTCTTCGATGGACCTTCCACCAAAATACGTTGTTCAGTACCTAACATACGGCGGCTAAATTGTGCAGCTTGTTGGTTAATTCGTTCTTGTAACAGATATAGACGTTGTTTTTTCTCTTCTTCTGTAACGTCATCTGGCATATCAGCTGCCGGCGTACCCGGACGTGGTGAATAGATAAAGCTAAAGCTCATATCAAAATTGACTTGTGCAATTAAATTCATTGTTTGTTCAAAATCAGCTTCAGTTTCACCCGGGAAACCAACAATAAAGTCAGAACTGATTTGAATATTTGGGCGAGCTTCACGTAATTTACGAATAATCGCTTTATATTCTAATGCAGTGTGATTACGTTTCATCATTGTTAAAACACGATCTGAACCGCTTTGTACCGGTAAGTGCAAGAAGCTCACAAGTTCAGGTGTATCACGATAAACATCAATAATATCGTCGGTAAATTCGATTGGGTGTGAAGTAGTGAAACGTAAACGATCGATACCGTCGATAGCTGCGACTAAACGTAATAACTCTGCAAAAGAACAGATACCGCCGTCGTGAGTTGGGCCACGATAAGCATTGACGTTTTGTCCTAATAAATTCACTTCACGTACGCCTTGTTCCGCTAGTTGAGCAATTTCAAATAACACATCATCTACCGGGCGGCTAACTTCTTCTCCGCGTGTATAAGGTACAACGCAGAAAGAACAATATTTATTACAACCTTCCATAATGGAAACAAAGGCGGTTGGGCCTTCGGCACGTGGTTCTGGTAAGCGGTCAAATTTCTCAATTTCTGGGAAGCTGACATCAACCACAGCACTCTTACCACCACGAATTTGATTTACCATTTCAGGTAAACGGTGCAAGGTTTGCGGCCCAAAAATAATATCAACATAAGGCGCACGATCACGAATATGTTCACCTTCTTGTGATGCAACACAACCGCCAACACCAATAATTAAATCAGGATTTTGTTTCTTTAAATCTTTCCAACGTCCTAATTGATGGAATACTTTTTCTTGTGCTTTTTCCCGAATAGAACAAGTATTTAATAAAAGAATATCTGCTTCTTCAGCATTTTCAGTAAGTTCTAAACCATGTGTACTATTTAAAAGGTCTGCCATTTTTGCTGAGTCATACTCATTCATTTGGCAACCCCAAGTTTTAATATGTAATTTTTGCGTCATTGTGGTTATCGAAAGTTAAATGATTGAAATAATGAAAATTATGCTATTGAACATAGCGGTATTGTGAAAATCGGACGCTATTCTACCGATTTATCTGCATAATCTCTAGCACTTCATTGAGGTATATTGATGATTTTGTTTTAGGCAGTATCCTCTTTTGGAGTAGAATAGATGCCGAGTCATTAAATTAGGGTAAACAGATGGACGCACAATATAAAAATTATGATTTTATTATCGTTGGCGGGGGAATGGTCGGTGCGGCTTGTGCCGCAGGATTGGCTAAATTAGGGTTAAATATTTTTGTTATTGAACGATCGCCATTACCTCATTTTTGCACAGAGCAAGATTATGATTTACGAATTTCGGCGATTAGCTTAGGTTCGGTGCGTTTATTAGAAAAATTAGGGGCGTGGGACTATATCAAAGCACGCCGAGTTTGTCCTTATCGTCAATTAAGCACTTGGGAAATTGAGGGATTTTCTACTACATTTTCTGCAGAAGAATTACAGTTGCCAGAACTTGGTTATATGGTGGAAAACCAATTAATTCAAGAAGGATTATGGCAGCAATTTCAGGCATTACCGAATGTCGATTACTGCGTTGATACGCAAATTAAACAAGCAGAACGAGCACAACAGCAGTGGCATTTAACGTTAACTACTGGCGAATGTATTCGTAGTACGCGCGTGATTGCCGCAGATGGCGCCAATTCACAATGGCGAGAATTAGCGGGAATTGGCGTAACAGGTTGGCGTTATCAGCAAGATTGCTTATTAATTTTGGTAGAAACTGAAGCTGAACAGCAAGAGATGACTTGGCAGCAATTTTATCCAACAGGGCCGCGTGCATTATTACCATTGCAAGGAAAACAGGCTTGTTTAGTTTGGTATGATACACCAGCCAAAATTGCGCAATTACAGCAGCTTTCAATGGAAAAATTAACGCAAGCTATTACAACTGCTTTTCCAAAACGTTTGGGAGCAGTAACAGCAATAAAATGTGGTGGTTTTGCCTTAACACGTCGTCATGCACAGCAATATTATAAAAATGGTGTGATTTTGATTGGCGATGCTGCGCATAGTATTCATCCATTGGCAGGACAAGGTGTTAATTTAGGGTTTAAAGATGTGAAATGCTTGTTGGATAATGTGGCGGCAGCCTTGCAAAAAGATCGCACATTAAGCCAAGATGATTTTCTCAAACGTTATCAGCAGCAACGTTATTACGATAATTTATTGATGCAATCAACAATGGATATTTTTTATAAAACTTTCCGTTCACCATTATTGCCAATTAAGGTAGCGCGTAATATGGCTTTATTAGCAGCAGAGCGTGCCGGTATGGTGAAGCGGAAAGCGTTGAAATATGCGTTGGGGTTATAGATCAGTGGTCTGCTTATTTTTATTAAACAGATTATCCTTAATAACCGTTTTCACCTCTGTTAATAACAGTTTATGAATAGTGTGTAATTTTGGTCGCTCTTGTGCAGTGAAAGGCACAGGGCGACAAAGTTCCATCGTTTTAATCCCAAGTCTAGCGGTCAATAAACCTACACCGACACCTTGTGCCGCACGAGCAGATAATTTTGCAGTTAAATCTTGTGAGAACCAATCCATACCAATTTCACGCATTACATCGGTAGCACCGGCAAAAGCAATATTAAACAGCACCATTTTAATCAGACGAATACGGCTAAAATAGCCCAGTTTTACGCCATATAATTTGGCTAATTTATTTATCAATCGCAGATGGCGCCAGGCAACAAAACACATATCTACCAAGGCTAACGGACTAATAGCGACAATGAGTGCAGACTCAATAGATTGTTTATTAATAATTTTTTGTGCTTGTAGATCAATAGGATGTAAAAATTCCTCGCTAAACAAACGTAGTAATTCTTGTGGTGTGTAACCTTGATCAGCAAATTGCTGCCAGCGTTGATATTTAGCATCTTGCGTAGAAATTTGCATATATTGGCTTAATTGTTGCGTAATTTTCGCTCCTTCATTCGCAGAAACCATTGTTGTGGTAGCGGCAGATTGCGTTTGTACATTTTTATTTTGTTGCTGTAATAACGCTAATTTTTTTAGTTGGCGTAGATGACGAAATTCATTGATGATAGCGCTAAAACCTAAGGTAACAATGCTGCTAAAAACTAAGGCAAAGGCGAAATTGATCCATTGATGTTGCTGCCAAGCGTCGATTAGCCATTGAATGGCTTGTGCAATGACGGCAACAGAAAAGAGTAGTCCGGTACCTAGTAAACCTTTTTGCCACCAAGAAAGAGGGCGTTGTAGCGCATATTGTAAATCGTTTTCCGGTTGGCTATTTTCTTGATACGCTTCTTCATCAATCGCTACTTGTGCAGAATGAAACTCACGTTTAGCTTGATGAGCTTCTTCGTGTGTATTGGATTCTGTAGTTGCTTGAAACAATTTTTTCTCTTGCATTATCTTAATTTATCTCCTAACAAATATTCTAATACTGCATCTAAACGTAAATGTGGCAAGGCTTCGCCGCTGACGGCTTGTTGCGGTTCAAATTGATCAAATTCAAAGGTGGAGTTATGCCAGAAATCAGCTGTAGGTAAGCGCGTTGGCACACTACCAGGAAACAAGGTAATTAGTTTTTTATCGCGGCTTCTGACACCTTGAATTGCTTTAAATTTTTCTCCTTTTTCTTCGACAATAACCTGTTGTGTGGCACGAATAGCTGCTAAGGCAGTGAAATCTACTTCGATATGAGAAAACTGCAAATGTTCACCGTCGGCTTGTACTAATTGACGTAACAAACTGATCAAATTTGGAATTTGTTCAGTAGTAATATGATCGGCTTTAGTTGCAGCAAAGAGCAACTTATCAATTTTTGGTGCAAATAGGCGATTGAAAAAATTTCTTTGTCCATAATGAAAACTTTGGAACAGCGCTCGTAATGCCATTTGCATATCGACAAAAGCTTGACGGCTATGATTTAGCGCAGTTAAACAGTCGGCTAAAATAATTTGTCGATCAAAACGAGAGAAATGTTGCTGATAAAACCCTTTTACGATTTGATTACGATAAAAGTCATAACGTTGTTGTAATACATAAAAATAACTTTTCTTATCGGCTGATTTACTCAGTTGTTGCCATTGTTCAGAAGTTAAATGAATTAATGGGAAAAATTGCAAAGCAATCGAACCTTCTGCCTCACCGGGTAAGATAAAACGACCCGGTTGGATAAAATAGAAACCTTGTGCTTTGCATTGGTGTAAATAATCAGTGTAATTTTTCGCTAATTGTGCCAACACATGTTCATCTGCCGGTGCAGTAAGATCCAATTTTTGTAGTTGTTGCAGCCAATGTTCCGCTAATTGTTTACGTTCACCTTGTTGCAGTTGCTGCATCGCCAGCGACCATTGCTGAAAGTTTTGCGATAACAATGGTAAATCTAAAAGCCATTCGCCGGGATAATCAAAAATATCTAAATACAATACGCCTTGTGATTTGAAATGGCGTAACAAACTTTGTTTGTGCTGATAATGAATTTCTAAACGTGTTTCACTTAAACCGCGGGTTGATTGTGGCCAACGTGGCGGCGATTGTTCTAGCGAGAGCAGGTTTTCTTCATATTCAAAACGTGGCAAAGTCCAATTTTTTTGTGTTAAACGTTTTACGCCGACAATTTGCTGATTACGTGCGGCACTAAATAAAGGAAGTTGCGGATTATCAGTAGTATTTAACGAGAGTAGTTGATTAATTAAACCTGTAATAAAGGTGGTTTTCCCACTTTGACTTAGTCCAGTTACTGCTAAACGTAAGGTTTGGTCTAAACTATGTTCAATCAGATTATCAAGTTCATTTTGTAACGTTCTTAGCATATTTGTCGCCTAAAAAATGATTTTTTATAGTGTAGCTTATTTGTACAAAAGAGAAAAACAGGCGATGTAATATGGGTTTAAATTTAGTCAGATCAAGGAGTTAATCAGAAGCTAAATAGAAAAATACGCTTTAATCGACGATCAAAGCGTATTCTAATTAGTGTATGAATGTTATTGATAAAAGGAATTTACGTAATTAACGTGCTTGGCTAAGAGCCACTTCTGCGTCTGGTTCGTGAGTAATACGGTTACGTAAATCACGACGAACTAATTCAATTGTCCAGAACCAGAAGATATGACCAACAAACTCTGAAACGTGTTCATAGAATGGCCATTCTGCAACAGGTGGTGTTAAACCTAAAAGTGGGAATGAGATATAGTGAACACAGATATCACAAATAATCCCTGCAAGTACACCTTGCCATAATTTCACTTTAGGGAAGCGTTCTGCAACGATACAGTAAGCAATAGCGAACACTAAAGAGAAAATAATGTGAGTAACACCAATCCAGTTAAATGCTTGATCTGCAAAAGTAAATGCAGGTGCAGTAGGATCGATACCTAAATAATCTCTTAAAAATACGTGTGGTGGATTTAAAAAAGCACGTGAGCAAACCTCTAATGCTTGTGATGGATCTTTACAAGCTGCAGTAAAAAGATCTAATGGGCTACGTGGTGGGAATGGATGTTCAGCACCCCATTTTACGAAAGCAGAAAGTAAGCCAGCAAAGATCCCAACAAAAGCAGCCACGCCATAACGACGACGGCTTGGATCAGTTTGTTCAAATAAATTAATCATAAATGTGTCCTAAAATTATTAATCATAAAAAAGTCAATATTCTTTATTATCATTGCCACAAATGATAACAGCAGCGCTGATCTTAGTTTAATAATTATTTTATACAATAAAAAAATAATCAAAATTGATTAGGTGCCTAAAAAATAGACCAAATTGTTGCAAGCTAAATCGTTTTAGGAAACATTTTTTTAATTAATTTTAAATATTTAATCTATTTTTGATACATTTTTGAATGCTGGTTGATAACTTGCTGTTCGTCAGAGTATTGATTAAGATCGTCGTTTTGTTGAATTAATCGACTAATAGCTAGTATTTCCTTTTACAAAGGAAAATTCACTCGTTAATATGCTGTTTTCATCAATGTATCGATTGAATGTAGTGCATCGCACTGGTTTTATTATGGTTTTATCAAGATATTTTGTGCTGTATTGGCTTGGCTTATTTGGGGCAGGTTTTGCGCTTGCTGCGCCGAGCGTACCGAAACAAGTGTTAGATAATGGGTTAGTTTATTGCACTCATTCTTTACCCGTTTCTTTAAATCCACAAACAGCGGATATCGGCACTAATACTAATATTGTTGCCGATCAGATTTATAATAAGTTATTTGAATTAAGTGGCAACGATAACCACGTAGTTCCGTCGTTGGCGACCTCTTATTATCTTTCGACAGATGGTCGAACTATCACTATTAATCTTCGTCGTGGAGTGAAATTTCATAAGACGGAATGGTTTACTCCGACACGTGATTTTAATGCTGAGGATGTTGTCTTTTCATTAAATCGCATTATTGGTAAAAATGATGGGATCTTTCCTGCAGACGAAAATGTGAATACGAATAGCAGTAAAGTTTCACAATATGCATTATTTAATGAAAAAGCCAAAAATAAACATTTCCCCTATTTTGAAAGTATTCGGTTAAGAAATAAGATCGAATCAGTTGTCGCAATTAATCCTTATCAAGTGCAAATTCATTTAGTGTCGCCAGATGCGTCGGTACTTTCGCATTTATCTGGGCCAAATGCGGTTATTTTGTCCTATGAATATGCTTTGCAATTAAATGCCGATGATAACTTAGCGCAATTGGATACATTGCCAGTAGGAACAGGGCCTTATCAATTAAAAAGCTACTTTAGAGATCGCAACGTTCGGTTAGTCCGTAATGATGAGTATTGGGGAGAACGTGCCAATATTAAGAATGTCGTGATTGATGTTTCGACGACAAAAACAGGCAGATTGGCGAAATTTTTAAATGGTGAATGCGATATTGTGGCGTTTCCAGATGCCAGCCAATTAAAGTTGTTAAATGAACGGTTACCGAGCGTGCGTATTAGCGTGTCTGATAGTATGAATTTGGCTTTTGTTGCTTTAAATATGAAACGTCAAGTGATGCAGAATGTTGATACTAGACGTGCGATTGCCTTTGCAATTAATCGCCAACGTATTATTAAACATATCTATTATGGTACTGCGAAAGTGGCACAATCGATTATTCCGCAGATTTCGTGGGCATCACGCTTTAATGCTACCGCTTTTGATTATGACTATGATCCTGAGAAAGCACGTTCCTTATTAACTAATAAAAATCTTACGTTGTCATTTTGGGTGATTGATGAGGAACAGGTGTACGACCCTAATCCGATAAAAATGGCCGAGATGATTAAATATGATTTGGCTAAAGTGGGTATTAAGGTCAATATCAAGGTTGTTTCATATAATTTCTTGAAAAAACGTGTAGAAGAAGGCAAAGACGATTACGATATGATTTTAACTGGTTGGGTAACCAATAACTTGGATCCTGATAGTTTTTTACGACCAATTTTAAGTTGCCCTTCACAAAGTACCATTTCCAATTTAAGTAGCTGGTGTCATCCGCCGATGGATGCGTTATTAGTAAAAGCGTTACAAACAGATGTACAGCTATTACGTTCATTAGATTATGATATGGCGCAGCAAATTATTGTGCGTCAGGTGCCGATTATTCCAATTGCTACGGTTAATAATGTGTTGGTTGCGAATAACCGAGTCGCAGGTATTAATATGACACCATTCGGCAATATCCATTTTAGAGCGTTATCGTTAAATGAGGTGCAAAAATGATGGTTGCATTGATCAGACGATTATTATTAATTTTTATCTCATTAATCGTATTAACAATGATCTCTTATTGGATAATGTTGAAAGATCCATTGAACCAAGTGTTGTTTGATAAATCGTTGTTTGCAGGATATTTTAGTTATATTAATCAACTGCTTAGCGGCGATTTTGGTATCACTTATGTTGGCGGTGAATTATTAAGAGATCAAATTCTGTTAGTTTTACCATCAACTTTAGAACTCTGTATTGCTGCACTTTTTTTAGCGTTACTATTTGGTATTCCATTAGGCTTTATCGGCGCATTAAATCGAGGTTCGGTGGGCAGTTTTATTCGTGGTGTTTCCTCAGTGGGATTATCTATTCCTGTTTACTGGATAGGGCCAATCTTGTTGTATTTAGCCGCGATTTATAATTGGGAGATCTCTTCCGTTGGGCAATATAACGCTTTATATGATATTAAACCGATAACAGGTTTTGCGATTATTGATGTTTGGTTTGTGGAAGAGCCTTATCGCATCAAAATTGTGCAAAGTGTATTACAACATTTAGCACTACCAACGTTGGTATTGATGATTACACCAATGATGGAGATTATTCGACTTACACAATATCGTGCTGATCAAGTGGTATCGGCGAATTATACGAAAAGTGCTTTAATTCGCGGTTGGTCAAAAATGCGTGTGTTACGGATTTATCTGTTGCGTAATACGTTAGGGCCGATTTTGCCACAAATTATTCGTACTTTTACCTTAACTTTTGCTTCTTGTATGTTGATTGAAAATATTTTTAATTGGTCTGGCATTGGGCAATGGTTGATCGCGGCATTATCAGAACAAGATTACAATGCGGTAGCGATTGGGGTAATGGTGATAGGATTGATTGTATTAATGATTAATTTATTAGCAGATCTAAGTGAATTTTTATTAGATCCTTATAAGAAAAAGGCTTGGTATGATTGAGCAACGCGCAGAAGATTTCCGTATAACCAATACCATTTCTGCAATCTGGTCTATTTTTCGACAAGACAAAATTGCGCTGTTTAGTCTATTTTGTTTGTCAGCATTAGTCGCTATTGCGATTTTAGTACCTTATTTGTCACCTTATTCGCCAGATCAACAATTTATCGGTAAAGAGTTAATTCCGCCATTTTGGGATAAAGCCGGAGATTTAATTTTTTTATTAGGCACAGATGATATTGGCCGCGATCTTTTTAGTCGCCTTTTATGGGGCGTGCATTACACCTTTGGTTCAGCACTATTAATTGTGTTAGCTATTTTATTGCTTGGTGGTGTATTAGGTTTATTAGTCGGCATCAATCAAGGGGTGAAATCCAGAACTTTAAAATATCTTGGCGATATCTTTTTATCCATTCCAATTTTATTGGTGGCGATTATTATTGCCGCTTTAATGGATAGCGGTTTACAAAATGCGATGTTGGCGATTTTTCTAGCGTTATTACCGCACTTTATTCATCAAATTGATAGTGCGGTACAACAAGAGCTGCAAAAAGATTATGTGGTGTTGTTACGTTTAGAAGGAATTTCCAAATATTTACTGTTAAAAGAGACTATTGTGCCGAATATTTTCCCTGTTTTTGTCAGAGAAATTTCCAGAATTTTTATTTTAGCGATTATGGATGTGAGTGCGTTGAGTTTTATCTCTTTGGGTGCAGCTTCTACTGTTCCAGAATGGGGTGCAATGATTCGTGACGCATTAGATTTATTATATATTGCGCCTTGGGCAGTGGTATTACCGGGAACGGCGATTATGCTATCTATTCTGGTGATTATTATTTTAAGCAATAGCTTATTGCGTGCTTTTCATAAATATCATTCATAAACGGGAGATCTTATGGCTTTATTAGATATTCGTAATTTATGTATTGATATTAAAATCGCCAATGGCAAAGTGCGGATTGTTGATAATGTCAATTTGACGCTGAATGAAGAAGATATGTATGGCTTGGTGGGGGAGTCAGGTTCAGGAAAAAGTTTGATCGCTAAAGTGATTTGTAACGCGGTAAAAGAGGATTGGATCATCAGTGCAGACCGTTTTCGCTTTAATGATGTTGAACTGTTGAAACTTTCTACCTCTAAACGGCGTAAATTGGTTGGACGGCAAATTTCGATGATTTATCAAGATCCGCTGACGTATCTTGATCCAAGTAAAACGATTGGCGCACAGCTAAGGCAAAGTATTCCGAACTGGACTTTTAAAGGGAAGTGGTGGCGCTGGTTTGGCTGGAAAAAACGGCGAGTGGTGGAATTATTACACCGCGTAGGTATTCGGGATCACCGCGATATTATGCGCAGTTATCCGGATGAAATTACCGAAGGTGAAGGGCAAAAAGTGATGATAGCGATGGCGATTGCCAATCAACCGCGCCTTTTAATTGCGGATGAAGCGATTAACACTTTAGGTACCAACACGCAAACACAAATTTATCGTTTATTGTTAGCGATGAACCAAAATCATGGTACTACGATTCTATTTTTAAGTAGTGATTTGGTATCAGTAAGCGAATGGTGTAATACGCTTAATATCTTATATTGTGGGCAATCGGTAGAGTCAGGGCCAAAAGAGATGATTATGGAATCCCCTTATCACCCTTATACCAAAGCTTTGATGAACTCAAATCCAGATTACAATGTGCCGCTAGGGCCAAAAACACAATTGAATGCTTTACCTGGTATGGTGCCGTTATTGACTAATTTGCCAATTGGTTGTCGTTTAGGGCCTCGTTGTCCATTTTCACAACGGAAATGTGTTACTAAACCGCCAACACGTCGGGTGAAACAACATGAATACGCTTGTTATTATCCGCTAAATATGCGTGTTCATTCCGTTGCAGCCGAGAAAATTGAACCAATAACCATTCAAGCGAATGAAATAGATAAAGATGAGTAATAACAATGAGTGAAGTGGTGTTACGTGTTGAAAATTTAACGAAAACCTTTCCTGCTAGTGGTAATGCATTATTTAATCGTGCCTTTGATGCAGTGAAAGATATTTCTTTCCAAATTGAACAACGCAAAACGTTAGCGATTATTGGTGAAAATAGTTCAGGGAAATCAACATTGGCCAAGATGATTGTCGGGATTACTGAACCTAGCCAAGGTGAGATTTATTTTAAAGATCGCCTATTAAAGTTCGGTGATTATTCTTTTCGTTCTAAACATATCAGAATGTTGTTTCAAGATCCGAATGCAACTTTTAATACTCATCTTAATGTTGGGCAAACGTTGGATTTACCGTTACGTTTAGCAACTCCATTATCCGAAGCGGAACGAAACCACAAAATATTTCAAACTCTACGTCTAGTGGGTTTATCACCGATTCATGCCAATATTCGTTTTAGTGACTTAACTATTAGTCAAAAACAGCGTATTGCGTTAGCGCGGACGTTAATCCTTGAACCGGAAGTGATTATTGTGGATGACGCATTAAACTCGTTGGATTCGTTAGTAAGAGCACAATTAATTAATTTGTTACTAAAACTGCAAGAGCAATTAGGCATTGCTTATATTTATATCGGGCAAAATATTGGCATTATTAAGCATATTTCAGATGAATTATTGGTATTACACGAAGGGCAAATTTTAGAATATGGCGAAACATTAGATGTCATTGCCGATCCACAAACTGAACAGACCAAGCGATTATTACAACAATAAAAAAGTGCGCCAAATTAGCGCACTTCTTTCACTTATTTTTGTTCACTATTCTTCTCAATAGCTTCAATTTGGTTACTGGTAAGATTAATATCCAATTGATTAAATGGAATATCAATTCCCGCCTTATCAAATTCTATTTTAACTTTCTCCATAATGGCGTAATGTACGCTCCAATAATCGCCAGTATTAACCCAAGGACGCACAAATAATTGCACACTGCTTGCTGCCAATGCACCGACGGCGATTAATGGTTCAGGGTGTTTTAAAACACGAGGTTCTTCCGCTAAACAACGCGCAATAATCTCTTTCGCTTTAGTAATATCGGCTTCATAAGAAATATCAAAAATAAAATCGATACGACGAGTTTTATTCATTGAATAGTTAGTGATTTTTTGCGTAAAGATCTGATTATTTGGTACTAAAACCGTTTTATTATCACCGGTACGCAATTCCAACATTAATAAGCCAATTTGTGTCACTGTACCTGCGCCGCTAGCGACTTCGATCCAATCACCTTTACGGAAAGGTTTAAAGATTAAAATCATCACACCTGCGGCAAAGTTTTGTAATGAGTTTTGTAACGATAAACCAATGGCTAAACCGGCAGCACCAATTAATGCAACTAATGAAGTGGTATTAATACCTAGTTGCGAAAGCGCGGCAATTACCACGATTAATAACAGAGCAAAATATGAAATAGAGCGGATAAATTCACTTAACATTTCATCTTTCACTGTGCGATTAATCATTGCACCAAGCAATTTACTAATAAATCTCGCTAAGCGTTTCCCGATTAAGAAGATAACAATCGCTAATAAAATTTTTAAAGAATAAGGTACAACCCAATCATGGAAAAAGTTTAACAACTGTTGTTGACTGAAAAGGGAATGCCAATCTACATTTTGCAAATCAATGGAAGTATTCAGAGTGTTTTCTACTGCTTTTGTATTTTCTGCCATAATGCCTCCTATCAATAACATAAAGCTAAATATTATAAATATGTTAAGAAGAAGATCAAATTGGCGAGGATAAAGATGCTATAAATGCTAAGTATTACTGTATCAGTTAATACCAAAAATTAATATTAAGGTAATCACCAAAAGGAACAGACCTAACCAATTCCGAGTTATGAGCTTCTCGATTATTATGAGAAGCAACAGTCCGGCAACTAAAATTATTAGACCATTCATTTAGTCACCTCCAGCAGAATGACTCTATATAGATTTTTATATAACTATATTGAAAATATTATATTTTTCAAATTTCTCTATCCCTTTTCAATCTTGAATCGGACTTCTGCCTTTGAAGCGTAATGTTCAGTACATTTTGGTGATTATTGTAGATTTTAGTGCAATGTAAATAGGTATTGCCTACTTTTTAATGGTACTATTTTGACCATATTTAAATAAATAGCGATAAGGTGGAGTATGGCCAAGAAGAAACTGGTTAAATACGTTCCAGAAAATTATGAAAAATTCTTTGAACAGTTCACTGCTTTAACAAATGCACATCAATATGAATTTGTTATTGAAAAATTGGAAGAAACCACAGAAGAAAGACGAAATTATGAGTTTTATTATTGCTTAGCACATGCTTATGCAAACTTTGCTGTTTTGGGGGAAGGTGGATACAGTGGCTTAGAATATAAGTATTCAGAAGAAAAAGTTGCCATTCTTAAAAAAGCGTTAGAGATTCTTCTTTCTATAGAGGATAAAGGGAAAGATGATGCTCGATGGTATATGAAAATGGCATTCGTATATCAATATCTTAAAATGGAAGAGAGCGCTATTCCATATATAAAAAAATGGGCTGAATTAGATCCTTCCAATGAATTACCAAATAGAATTCTTCAAGCCTGCCAACAAGCAAGTCAAGATTGTGATTATGCTTTGAAGAAACAAGAAAAAAAGCTAAAAGTCAAAGAATTACCAAAGTCTTATAAACCGAACAGTAATCGCCATCTTGAAGATCTAGATATCAATACATTTTGGGAAAAAGAGAATGACGTTCATCACGAAAAGATAACTGATGAATTGATACAGTTTATTGAAAGTGAATTAGGCTATAAGTTGCCTGAAGCATATCTTTGGTTGATGAAACAACATAATGGTGGCAGGCCGATCAAAAATTGTTATCCAACAAAACAAAAAAATTCATGGGCAAAAGATCATATTATGATAGACACGATATTTAGTGTTGGAAAAAGTGAACAGTATTCATTATGTGGTGAGTTGGGTGATAAACATTGGAAAAATGAGTGGGGTTATCCAGATATTGGTATCGTGATTTGTGATACGCCAACATCAGGGCATCAACTAATATTTCTTGATTATATGAAGTCAGGTAAAACGGGAGAACCTAGAGTTTCATTGATTGATGAAACAGATAATTATTCAATTACTGTGCTTGCAAATAATTTTGAAGAGTTTATTTGTAGTTTGGTGGATGAAAGTGAATTTGAATAGTAGCTGCAAAAATTTAACCATAGCTTCTTGATGTGTCGGAGGATATATGAAAATAAAGCTGTAGCAAGATTCCTCAAATTTTAGATTTTGTCCATAAAAAAGCTAAATCGGTACGATAAAATTTGGAGTAGGTAGGAGATATAAAGATGGATAATTTACTAGAAAGTTATAAAGATTTTATTGATGGCTTAGTGGAAAAACGTAGAACAGTAAAGGCTAAGTGGGTGGTTGGAACAGGATATCCGCACACCGAAACCAATAAAGAGATTAATAACCTACTTGAACAACTGACAGCAGAACAAAAAGAAATCCTCGCAAATATGTTAAGCGAAGCAAAAGAAGAGGGAATTCATGATACCTTAGCGTATATGAATGAATTATTTGATACTGAAGGTTATGGTTTAACGAAAGATGGTGAGTCGTTACCATATGATGCCTTTGAAAGTATGCACTATGATTTTGTTTGTCGGTGTGAAGGTGATGAGTGGCCAGAGGGCGAAGATGAATGAAAATAGTATTCAGAAAACAGGACTTACACTTTTTAATGAACTAGAAATATTGTTAGATGAATCGATTGAAAAATTAAAAAGAGAACAGCCAGATTATATTATCTATACAGCCAATATTTGGATAGATAAACAAGTCAAATGTGCTGCAATCAATTTTGATAGCAAGCGAAATGCCCTAAAGTTGCATAGGATTTCTAAAAAGTGGAGTGATGAAGAACTTTTGGAAAACGCAAAGCTGAGTGATACAGAAATTGCCAAGACTTTTAGAACAAGATCAAGTTTAAGGAATTATTATCCTGCCGATTTTGAGTTGAGTTCTTTCTTAGAAAGGGAATTAACATGTTCGCTTAGAGGTTGGCATAACACGCTCATTAAATTTGGAAAATTTGCATTTGAGAAGATTCAGCAAGAGTTAAACGTAGAAAGCTTAGATTTTGAACTTAGTATAAATAGTGATGAAGATTGGTACGATGAATCTTGGCATATTTAAAAGGAGACGCTTTTATGGTAACGCCAATAGATTTTAGGAAGCTTACAGAAGCTGAAGCCATTAAGGCCTATCACGATCAGTTTGCTCAAGAAGAAACGGAAATTTTATTTTTTATAGAAATTGTTGATAAAGGTTTTGCTTCACTTAGAAATAAAGAAAGTAAAACAAGATATGGGATGCCTGCTCAGTGGTATAGCGGAATTTATCACCTCAAAACAGATACATTAGATACAAATAAAGGCACACTTGAGTGGGTTATTGATCGTATCGAAAACCCAAACTATAAAGGGAAACTCTATAATTTCGAGCCATACCAAATTTATCATGCAAAGGTTAGAAAAAAGTTAAGTGAAGCAAACTAGGATACTTACCTTATTACAGAAGTAATAGAAGATGGATTGTCAAATACAGAAATAGCATCAATGGCAATAGAAGCCAGTAAGCCAAAAGTGATTAAGGATAAGGAACTAGGAACCTTTAAAAAGGTACAAGGAATGGACGTTTTTGTTGGAAAAATATCCATTGAAGGCAAGAAAGTTTATGTAGATATTGTTAATGGCAGTGATAAGGCTCTTGTTCGACTAAAAGAGGTTAATAATAGTATGGAAGCCATACTGGAAAAATGTAGACTGGCCATTTATGCAAATCTTGAATCTCTTTATGATCGCGCTGGAGTAGAACCTAAGAATTTGACTAAAGAAGAATGGTTACAGATTTTAAAACTTAAAGAGATTTATATTGATGAGAATCTGGACTTTCACCTGTATTTTGAAGATAAAAAGCAGATATTTATCGGGATACAAATCGTAGTGGTTTTAGATAAGGATAACAACATAACCAGCATAACATTATAACGATTTAGCAAGAGGAGGTTTAAAGATGACATCTTATTACAAAGACGATTATTACACCGACGTGAAGGAAGTCTATATTCTCGTGGAAGATGATTCTGGCTTAAGGATAGAACATAAGAAGCCTATTAAGGTTTGTACCACTTTGGCGCATATTGATCCCTATACTGGAAAACTAAGCGATAAGTTGTTTAATGTGGCTTGGTATCCGAAAAATGAAGACGAAAAGTACAAGCGATTCTTCTATGACGAAACGATCTACAAAATTAAGGTTGCTATGAACGAAGCAGACAAGCATGGAGCGAGTCTTTTAGAAATATTAGAAGTCAATGCTAAAAATCAGTTGTTAGAAGATTTCTTAGCTGAGCTGAAAAAACCGGTAATTATTCAAGACGATATTCTCGGCGAAATCACTTTAGATAAACACGATGAAACCTTTACCGGCAGTGTCGATTGGCTAGGAACAAAGCTGCTCCTTACTCTTGAAGTAGAAGTAGATTATAAGGCTTCCTGGACTCGAGCGAGAAAGGCTGCCGCGCAAATTGTGGAAAATCAAAAAGACTTTGACAGTTTGTGGAAGAATGCCTGTGTTGAATATGTGTTGCCATATATCAAAAAATGGTGTGAAGAAAACAAAGAACTTAAAGCGGAAAATTACACAAAAGAGAAATTGCTAGCATCATTAGAATTAGCCGATCTCGTGGTTTATCCAAGCGGTACTTACCTTGCTTCTTATGCAGATTCTGATCTTTTTCAAGAGCATGCCATTGAAGTACATGGCAGTCTAAAAAAAGGAATAAAAAGTGTTGAAATATAAAGGGATGTCACCTGGATATATTTTTTTAAGTTAAAAATGAAAATTTATTTTTTGTTTTTTATGTATTTTTATATTTTTTTATAGTGTTTACAGATATACTGAAAAAGTCACTAATAAGGATCTACTAGTTGAACATAGGTGCATGGATTGCTGAAAACTTAACAAATTTACATAATGTCCCACGTTAAGGAGATACCGCTATGAAACTAACCCTATCGCAATTATTCCCAATTAGGGGGGGGAAATTGACAGAGCTTCCAGCAGCTCTTGATAATTTTATTAGTCAGTCAGTCA
>NZ_JTJL01000024.1 GCF_001678495.1 Gallibacterium salpingitidis | reverse complement strand
TCAGTCAGTCAGTCAGTCATTAAATTTTATTAAAAAATCCCATCAGAAACGCAATAAACATCTTTTTAAACTTTCCATTGTCGCATCAGTATTACAAACCCTGTTATGGTTACCGAATTTAGCGTCAGCGGAAGTAACCTATACTAAAATTGATCAAACCACTCCGATGCCAATTAATCACCCTGATGAGAGTATCACCATTGCTGAGAGCGTTAGTTGGAATAACGGAACTAAAGCAATTGAAATTACCGCCGGCAAGCAAATTACTATTAATGGGAATAAAGGTAAAGGTATTTATGGATATGGTACGGCAACTGGTGCAGCAGGCCTAATTAAGATCCTTAGTGAAAATGAGGGGATTGATGTTAATAATATTATTGAAAACTGGGGTGAGGGATTAAGTATCCAATTACAAGCGAAACAATCAATTAATATTGAAAAAGAAATTAGTGGAATTACCCCTATTAAGTTAGTTAGCACCTACAGAAATAACGCAAAAATTTCCCTTTCATCAGCAACTGGAAATAATAAGATTAGGTTGAGTGATGGCAGTTCGTCTGAACCTCTCACTAAAGATGGCGTTACGACAGTATTTTCTACACAAGGCGGTAGTATTCATGCGGAAGCGATAAGTAATGATATTTCAATTTCTACTAAAAATAGTAGGTGGACTCGGCTTATTTATACGCAAGGCAAAGCAGCAGATAATCAAGAAACTATTTTATTAAAAGCAACAGGTGGCAATAACACATTAACCATTAATCAGACCAATACCTTTGTCCAAGATGAAGATGATGCTTTCGGTGATGATTTTACGATTCTTCATGTAAATAGAGGTGCTAAAGCAGTGCTTAGCGCAGAAAAGGGAATCAATAGTCTTACCATAGGTAATATTAATTCAAAGGCTGAACCGACAGGAAAGTTATCCAGTGCAGACGGGATATTTGCTAGTGAGGGCAGTAGCGCAGAATTAGTTGGACAGCAAAATGAAATTTCGCTTTATACACCAAATGTTAACTTTGTATCTGGTATTCACAACTGGCCTAATGAAAATGGAGAGAAAAAGCAAGAGATAAGACTAGAAGCAACAATCAATAATAATGAGTTAACAATTTATACTACCAATTCTTCTTTTCAGGGAGTTCGGGGAGAAGCAGGGGACTTGATTGGTATTTATGGAGGTGAAAATACATCCACTGCATTATCGGCGGAAAAGGGGAAGAATAGTATTAAGATTGGTGATGCGGAACGATTTAGCGACATAGTCGGACAACGAAGTTGGGTCGCAGGGGTTTCTAAGCGTGGGGCCGGCGATATTACGGCGATAGCAAAACAAAATGAAATCACATTATATGCACCAAATGCACGAGTACAACAAATTGTGAGTGCAGATAGGTATCAGGTTGGTAAGCAAGGAGGAAATGTAACATTTCGTGCTACTGGAGGGAATAATGAATTTACAATACAAACTACTGCCTTTAAAAGTACAGGGGTGGCTGTAACTGATGATTTACAGCGTATTAGAGGTATCAGTACAGAAGATAACAGTAAGGTAGAGGTATTCGCAAGTGGAGCAAATAGCATACAAATCGGCGATAAGGATAAATTTGCCCAACCAATAGGAGAGACGAAAGATATAAGTGGTATTTATAGTTATCAAGGTATTGCTGATTTAACGGCGCAAAATAATAGTATTTCTGTTTACGCACCCAATGCAAAAAATAGAAGTTTAATTATGTCTATTGGTGCTGTAAATAATAATGAGAAAACGGTAACACTAACAGCGACAGCAACGGATAACTTATTAAAATTGCAAACCACTGCGACGAATCAAGCAAGTGGTTATGATTATGGCATTAATGCACAAAATCAGGCTCAGGTGCTATTATCTGCACAAAGCACAAACCGTATCGAGGTTGGTGATGTTGAAAACACAATACCTGATTTAGGAGATAATTTTAAGAAAAAGATTAATGGAGCATTAGGTATTTATACAATAGGTAGTAATACCGAGATGAACGGACAGCGTAATGAAATCGCAATGTATGCGCCAAATGCATCAACACAATGGCTTATGTATGCTTATAACGTTGCTAATGCAACGGATGAAAATACGATTACGTTAAATGCAAAAGAGCGTAATGTTTTAACCTTAGATGCGAGTAAAGTAGATTCAGGATGGAATTCACTCTATGGCATACAATCTGTGGGTAAAAGTACAGTATCGCTTTCAGCAAACCAAGAAAACCGCTTGTTGATTACCGATAAGGGGAATCAAATTGGTGGTGCAGGTAATATTTATCGTATCTATGGATTAATGAGTCAAGCATCTCAATTACAAGACGGCACAACAATCCCTGCAGGAAAAATTTCTGCAATCGCACCACGAAATCATTTCACTGTTGATATATCGAATGGACTTGCACCATATTTGTTATTTGCCGATGGCGAAACAGCGGATAAAAAAGAGAATATTCAGGTGGTAGCTCAAAATAGCGATAACCTTTTGGAAATTGCTACTACAGCTGTGGTACCGGGATATGAGTATCCTATTTATGGTGTGAATAATCAGAATAAAGGACAAATTTCCTTATCGGCAGAAAAAGGTAGTAATACGATTAATATTGGCGATAAATCACATCTTGCTACGCTATCAGGTACTGTATCGGCGATATATGCGATCCGAAATCAATCTGGTGCAAGCACGAAGTTATTGGCGAAAAATAATAGCATTTCTGTTTATGCCCCAAATGCCAAGAATCAATATATTATTGCTGGAAATGGAAAAGTAGAGAATGGTAAAGAATCAGTATTATTACAAGCCACTTCAGGTGATAACTATTTAACACTGAGCAGTGATTTATTGAATGACAGAGCGTATTACTTAGCTTACAGTTATGATAATAATCAGATAAATCTAACAGCAGCTGGCGATAATATTCTTGAATATAATGGTCAATTGACTGCTGCGATTCCTACAGAGCAAACCGCACTAGACAATAATCAATCTTTTATTAGAGGAATTACTTCTTATAAAAATAGTGGTGTGAACTTAGACGGTCAAAATAATATTATTCGCCTGCAAGGCAAGGGTGATGGTCTTGGTGTGGGTTATCAAAAGCTGGTAAATGGCAATTGGTACACTTATCAAACAGAAGGTTTATTGGCAACAAATGTCAACTTTGATGGCTCAGGTGTATTTGATGGTACTAGCAAAATGATATTAACCGCGAAGGGTAATAATGTAGTTGATATTAACCTTCGTTCCCATGGTGAAACTTATGGTGTAGTTTCCCAAAACCAAGGGGAAATGACTTTATCTGCTGATGGTGCAAACTGGATTAGCGTTATTAACCCAGAACCAAATACGCCATTAATGAACCTCAATGCAGGAATGAAAGTCTATCGTATGGGTTTATATTCAAGTATTGATAGTACAATGAGATTACAAGCAGCAAGCAACTATATTGAAATCGGCGGTAATCCGGTTATTCAAAGTGGGATTGTAGTCAATGAAAATGCCAGTGCGGATGTGATTGCTAAACAAGGCGATAATACGGTAATAGTGAGAAATGCCGTATTAGGCACAAAAGGATTAGTAGCACAGCGTTTATCTTCTAGAGATTCTCGTGCAACAGAAGCAAATACCAGATTAACGCTTACTGCCTTACAAGGTACCAACTTAATTAAAATGCAAGGTGATGAAACAGATTTGGCATTGGTAGAACAATCAGACGTCTTGAAAAAGACCAATGCTTATCAAGCTAAAGTTGGTGTTGTAGGAATTTTAGCGACGAGTAAAGGTTCAGCTGTTACCTTGAATGCGAAACAGAATGTGATTGTGCATAACGTACCAACCGAGAGCCCATTCTCCAATATTAATATCTATGCTGCTGATGAAGCACAAGTAAAATTAATAGGTTCAGAAAGTAATACCTTAACCGGAGCGAAGATTGCGATTCAATCTCTGAATAAAGCCAAGGTCACCATTGATGGTCAAATGACAATTGATTCTTCATTATGGGCAGCAGATGCACGAAATGCAGGGCAAATTACCTTAAATTATGCAAAGGACAGTGTGATTAAAGGGAATATGCTCTCGATTGGTGGTGATATTCAAGTGAAATCGAAAGGCAGCACCTTACATTTAAGCGGTGATGAATATGCCTATGATAACGGTAATATCACATTACAACTGACTCCAGGCAGTTTAGCAGTAGGTCGTATGGATAACTTTGCTGCTTATGACAATGCGCAACATAAAACCTTATTTGCTAATTGGGCATCTTCAGACGCTACAAATGCCGGACAGATTTATCTTGATTTAGCGAAAAATTCTCTCTGGCAAATGACCGGACAAAGTTGGGTGAGTGAATTGCGTGGTGAAGGGACAGTGGATGTTAGCCCAACACAAGCTGGTCAAGCATTGCATATTGATAAACTCGCTGGTGCAAATCAATTTCTAATGACCTTAAATAAAACCGGTCAAGGCAGCGATATGTTGTATATCAAAGAGGGAACAGCTACTGCACAAGATATGGTGATTAAAAATCAACGTGATGTCATAGATAGTATGAATTACGGCGACCGTTTGCGTTTCGCTGCGGTACAACATTCACAAAATGAATTTGTTGCCGGTAAACAATATACTGATGAACATCGCTTAATGAAACAAGCCTTAACCGTTGAATACTCAGACCAAGCCACCGACCCAGATAACCGCGAAGCGTATAATCTAGCCTTTAATGGTGGTAATGCGTTAAGTAAAGCGAAACCGGGTAATGAGTATGTCAATAGTACTTATGGCGGTGAAGGCAGTCAAAATGTTTATTTAGTGAA
>NZ_JTJL01000023.1 GCF_001678495.1 Gallibacterium salpingitidis | reverse complement strand
AAGCAATGACAAAAAGCGTTAGCTTTTTGAACGTTGCTTGCAACGACCCGTTAGGGTGAGCAAGTGAATGAAGTTCACTTGCGAATAAAATGAAGTCGCCCTTTAGGGCGAAACCTAAACTTGAGATAAGAAATAATTTAACTAAAAGTTTTATAATTGACCTTGTCAATAAAATAAGGAGAGCTCAACGCTCCCCTCACACTTCAATATTGATAAATTGATATTTACTCAACCGTCACCGCTTTCGCTAAGTTTCTTGGTTGGTCAACATCGGTACCCTTAATAATTGCCACATAATAAGAAAGCAATTGCATTGGTACGGTATAGAAAATTGGCGCAATCAACTCATTAACTTTCGGCATCGTAATAATCTTCATATTATCGCTATCTTGGAAGCCAGCTTCGGCATCAGCGAACACATATAATTGACCGCCGCGCGCGCGCACTTCTTCAATATTCGATTTTACTTTTTCCAATAATTCATTGTTTGGTGCAACAACGATAACAGGCATATCAGCATCAATCAAAGCTAATGGACCATGCTTTAACTCACCGGCAGCATAAGCTTCTGCGTGAATATAAGAAATTTCTTTCAATTTCAATGCCGCTTCCATAGCGATTGGATAAAACTCACCGCGACCTAAGAACAACGCATTATGTTTTTCCGCAAAGTCTTCAGCTAACTTCTCGATTTGTTTATCAAAGACTAACGCTTTTTCAATATCAGTTGGAATACTATTTAATGCCTGTACGATTTCACGTTCTTTTTCCGCAGAAATACTGCCGTTTAACTTACCGATTGCTACGACTAACATCAACATTGATACTAATTGTGTAGTAAATGCTTTAGTTGAAGCTACACCAATTTCTACCCCTGCACGTGTCATAAAGGCTAAATCAGATTCACGCACTAAAGAAGAACCAGCAACATTACAAATCGTCATCGCTGCCATATAGCCTTTTTCTTTCGCTAAACGCAGTGCCGCTAAGGTATCTGCGGTTTCGCCTGATTGTGAAAGCGTAAGCAATAAGCTATTTGGACGAGTAACAAATTTACGATAGCGGAATTCAGAAGCAATTTCGACATCGCAACTGACGCCAGCTAACGCTTCAAACCAATAACGCGCCACCATACCTGAATTATAAGAAGTACCACAAGCAACAATTTGTACATGTTGTACATTTTCTAAAATGCTTTTTGCTTTGCTGCCAATACTTTCAACAATAACGCTATCGTGGGCGATACGACCTTCTAAAGTGTTAATAATAGCAGTTGGCTGCTCAAAAATTTCTTTTTGCATAAAGTGACGGAAATGCCCTTTATCTGCGGCATCTTGTTCTAAATTTGATTCCGCAATCGTGCGTTCAACACGTTCGCCTAAACGGTTATAAATCGTTACTTCACGACGAGTAATTTCCGCAACATCGCCCTCTTCTAAGAAGCTAAAACGACGAGTTACATTTAATAAAGCCAATTGGTCAGAAGCTAAAAAGTTTTCGCCAACACCATAACCAATGACTAATGGGCTACCAGAACGAGCAGCAATCAAATGTTCTGGTTGTAAACGGTGCATTACCACCATACCGTAAGCACCAGTTAATTGTTTGACCGCTTGTTGTACGGCTTGCAATAAATTTTGGCAAGATTGCAATTCCCAATGCACTAAATGTGCAATAACTTCAGTATCGGTTTGTGATGCAAATTGATAGCCGCGTTGTTGTAGCTCAGCTTTTAATTCTTGATAGTTTTCGATAATGCCATTGTGTACTACTGCAATATCACCAGACATATGTGGGTGTGCATTGGCTTCTGATGGTTCACCATGAGTTGCCCAACGAGTATGCGCAATCCCAGTACCGCCAATTAAAGGTTGTTGTTCTACCGCTTCGTCTAAGGCTTTAACTTTACCAACACGACGAACACGTTGTAAGTTATGTTGGCTATCAACGACTGCCACACCAGCAGAGTCATAACCACGATACTCTAAACGATGCAAACCTTGAATTAAGATTTCCGCGACATCACGTTGTGCGACTGCACCAACAATTCCACACATAATTTTTTCCTTCTTTAATTAATAGAAATAAGTTATTTTGCAGAAGCGATTAACACTTCCACACCGAGATTTTCAATTTGTTGTTTCACTTGAGGATCAATACGATCATCAGTGATTAAGAAATGAATTTGTTGCCAAGTTAGTTCTAAATTTGGCATTTTGCGACCGATTTTCTGTGATTCCACCATTACAATCACTTCACGAGAAACCTCCGCCATCACGCGACTAAGCCCAACTAATTCGTTGAAAGTCGTTGTACCGCGTTGTAAATCAATACCATCAGCGCCGATAAACAGTTGATCAAAGTCATACGAACGTAAAACTTGTTCGGCGACTTTGCCTTGAAATGAGTCGGAAGAAGCGTCCCAAGTACCGCCTGTCATTAATAAAGTTGGTTCGTTTTCTAGCTGACGTAATTCAGCAGCGACATTTAACGAATTTGTCATTACCACTAAGCCTTGTTTTTTATTGAGCTGACTAATTAGCGCTGAAGTGGTGCTGCCAGTATCAATAATAATACGATTATGATCACGAATTTGTGCCGCCGCTAATTTGGCAATAGCAACTTTTTGTGGCGATAAAGCCTCATTTTCTTCTTCTGCTAATACTTCAGCAGGCATCAAAATAGCGCCGCCATAACGGCGGAGTAATAATCCATTTTGTTCTAATGCTGAAAGGTCTTTACGAATCGTAACTTCTGAGGTTTCAAATTGCTTGACTAGCTGTTCTACGGTAACTTCGCCTTGTTCTTCTAGGCATTTTAGAATGGCATGACGGCGTTGTTTGGTATTTCTTTTACTCATTATCTTTCGTTTTTATCCTTTTAAATTTCGGAGCGAAATATAGCAAATTTAGAAAAGAATAACAAATTTTATTTATCAGGATTTATCTATTATGGTGATTTTATTACCTTAGGGAGCGTAGTTATATTTTTTAGTGATAGAAGTTTTTTTCACGATTAGAGAGAATTTTTAGAAATTGATCTAGCGCAAAAAATGGGTGAAATAGCTTTGTGTAATAAGTTGAAGTTTTCTCAATAGTCGTACTGGATTTGGTTTCATGTAAATTTTGCTAGAAAAATAAACAATAAAAGATTCAATTTTCAACAGAGAAAAAATAGATTAAAAAATTAAAGAAGTGAAATAAGCAGTGGAGTTTAATAATCTTAAGCTTTTATTTTAAAAAGAAAAATAAAAGATTGTTTCGGTATGTTAATTGTAAACAAAAGATAGTTTTATTTTGTCTGTTCCTTATTCTTTTTTTAGATAATAACAAATTAAATTATCAAAATTTTAAGTATTTCTTAAAAAAAAATTGTAGAGGTGTGAGGAAAGATACTTAGAAAATGTATATAAAGTGAGAAAAATATAGACAAAAAAATTGTATAAATCTTCGTCTTTAAATTGGTTTTTTGTTGGTTCTTTGTAAGTTTTTAATTTAAAAAATACTTATATATCAAATTGATAGTGTATTTATTATGATATATAAATAGTAAAGTATGAAATCATTTTTTATTGACAACCATTTTTTAACATATTGATACATAATGGCAACAAAATGATAAGGTTTTTATGTATATTTGGTATATATGAAAATCACTATTTTTGTTATCTCATTTTTATTTGTTTACGTAAATTTATATGGTTGCTAGAATGAAAGAGCTAATTATTGTTGGATGATTTGTTTTTTAGCAGGTTTTCTTGCCTTTGAATTGACACTTCAAATTGACAAAAGAAATTTTTTAGATTTTACAAACACATAGACTAAGAGAGTTTACATGAACCATATATTTAGAGTAATTTTTGATAAAACCAGAGGAATTTTTGTTGCTGTATCAGAATTAACGAAAAGCCATGGTAAAGAAAAATCAGAAAAACAACAAAGTCGTGATGTAGTAACAAATATGCTTGGGGGGGGGGAATTTGATTCTTCTCTAACTTCAAAAAATCCTACCTATTTTTCATCTCAAAACAAAAAAGTTAAATTTTTCAAATTATCACCATTGGCTGTAACTGGTTTAATTGCGGTTGGGGTTGTTGCACCATGGACTGATGCTTTTGCTGCGTATGACTCTATCGACATTGATTGTGGTAGCATTGCTCCTGATGACCAAATGTCGGGGTGTACTCGTAATAATACTGATAACTTTAAGGAGTATGTAATAGCACTAAATCCCCTATGGAATGAGCGCAATTATATGGGAACGGACACGAATAAAGTTGGTGTTGTAGCTTCATACGGTATTGCTGTTGGTGTAGGTGCCAAGGCACAATCTACTGGGGATATTGTATTTGGTACTGGAGCATGGTCTTGGCAGGATAATACCCTTGGGGGGAATGGACGCACAATTGTGATTGGTGCTAATGATGGTGCAAATAGGACTTATGCTCGTCAAGCTCCTTTTTCTGTAGTGATTGGTAGTACAGCTCATATTGGTGAAGAGAGTGATGGCGATATTTCTACTGAATACTACACTAAATCTGTCCTCATAGGTGCAGGTTCTTCTATTCTTGCCAACCCTTATGGATTACTTAGCAATCGAGCAACCAGTGGTCAAGGGGTGGTCATTGGTTCATCTTCTGTGGGTACTTCGCAAGCTACGGCTGTGGGTAATAACGTCTATGCTGTAGGTCGTTCATCTATCGCATTGGGTTCTGACGACGTAGAAACTTATAAGAATGTGATTACCGAGTACGATGTAGAGCATTATTTCAAGCAGTTGTACGGTAATATTGATGCAAACGGGACAATCTATGGATGGAAGGTTGCTAAGAGTGGTAGTGGAAGTTCTGCTACGTATACTGTCGGCACAGGTGGTGATAGAGGAAAAACTATCTACTCACCAACGTTAGCACAGGGTGACGGCTCTATTGCGATTGGTTCACGTTCTCTTGCCTATGCCTCTGGTTCAACCGCAGTAGGTACCCTAGCTTTCGCATTGAAAAAAGGATCTACCGCTATTGGTACTGAGACACGTTCTGAGGGTGTAGGTTCTATTGCATTGGGTAGTAACAGTTATGTATTTACGGATAACTCAATTGCCGCAGGTAACCGTACTCAAGTACTAGGTACAGGCTCTGCAGCGTACGGTTATAGTGCTTTTGCGACAGGGGAAAACTCTCTCGCCATGGGTACACGTACGTACGCAAATACAAACATTACACTAACAACGGAGGCGAAACAAAGCTTTAATGTTGATGATACTATTGGTGATGCTGGACGACTAGAAAATGCAGCTAAATCACTATTAGGTATTCAATCTCCTAATAGTAATTATAGTTCTACTACATATCTTCAAACATTAGAGACTGTTTTTTCTAATGATAATCTTCTCAAGAACTTTAAAGCAAACTATGCCGACGCCGATAAACAACGCATTACTGATGCAGAATTACGTGCTGAGGTATTTGCAAACTCCGCAACATCAGAACAAAAGGTCGAATTAGAAAACTTAGCTAAACAAAAAGCTACAGAAGCTAACGATCTGGATAAAGATGCATGGAAAAAAGAAACCTACCTTGATCCAGCTCGAGGAGAGGTGATTGGTAAGCACGACAATCTTCTGAAAGCATACACATTACTAGTGCAAAACAAAAAATTGCTAGGTGTTGCCAAATCTACTACTGATAATACTAAGGATGCTAAGAATGCTGTTGCTATTGGTTCGTTTGCAATGGCGGTAGGGGATAACTCACTGGCATTAGGTCGTGGTACAAGTGCTTTAAAAGATAATGCGTTATCTGTAGGCACTTATGCTGCTGCTAATGGTAAAAATGCAGTTGCTTTTGGGGTTGCAGCTCGCGCCTTAAAGGATAACTCCATGGCATTGGGTACCGCAGCAGCATCCAATGGAGAAAAAACGCTTGCCATCGGTTCTGGTGCGGTATCTTACGGTGATGTGTCGATGGTCGTGGGTAGCCTTTCTAATGTGCGGCAAGGTTCTCAACAAGTTGCTCTCTTAGGTTCGCAATCACAAGCCAAGGGTTATGATATTTTTGCACTTGGTAATAATATGCGCATTGTTTCTCTTAAAGATTTAAATTCGCTGGCGCAAGATCTTAAGAATGCTTCTGATGCTACTGCCAAAGAAAATGTTAAACGTAATTATGGCCTCACCGAGAATATCATTGCTCAGGGTAACTTGGTAACAGTAGGGGGTAATACGAGAGACTCTATTGTTGTCGGTGCACGAAGCTCTTTGGGACGCTTTTATATGGAGAATACTCCTAGTGACCCTTATGCAGAGACTAATATTTACAAGCAAATAACAAGTACAGGCGTTATCACGGATTATACTGCTAATACACGTATCGATTGTGTCGCGGGATGTCAATGGAATGATGTTAATGCCAATATCGTAAACGGTATTGTGTTGGGTACTAACTCACATTTACTCAATAACTCGCAAGATTCCATGTTATTAGGTACTGGCTCATTTATGCGTGGTACAGATAACATTCTGATTGGTAACAACAGCCGTGTAATCGGTTTTGGTTTGGCAGAAAGCAACAACCAATCTCAAACAGGTTCAGCACGCAACGTGGTATTAGGTAATAAAGTTGTTACTTCTGCAGGAGCAAAAGACTCTATTGCCATCGGTACCGAATCTACTATCGGTAACTATTCAATTTCTTTTAATGGAAATGTGCAGTCTTATTCTCTAGCCTTATTAGTTAATGGGGTGATTACTGAAAACAGTGTTGATGATATTAATACAGTCGAAAATACAGCTGGGAAATATAATATTAAAGAAGCGATGGCGTTGGGTAATAGAGCACGGGTGTATAACTTTGCAGGTGCTAAGCCTACTGGCAAGTCTGATGCTGATTACTACAGCAGCGATGATTCTTTTAACTCTGGTTACCGTGCTATGGCAATGGGTGCGAATGCTCGAGCATATGTCCGCAACTCTGTAGCGCTAGGGGTAGACTCAGTAACTGACTACACGCTTGAGCAATTGAAAAAAAAGGCGTGGGTTCCTGACCCCGACAAAGCTATCTACTCGATTACTAGCCCTCAAACAGGTTATGTTTCTATAGGTTCTGTAGGTCGTGAGCGTCGTTTAGTCAATGTTGCTGCTGGTGCTGAAGACACTGATGCAGTGACCGTTGCCCAGTTAAAAGAATTAGATATTCAGGTTCAAGACAAGATCGATAGTCTAGGAAAAGTAGAGGAACTTCATTTCCTTTCTGTTAATAAAGCGGGAAATGAGGCTGCAGATGGTACAAGCATTGCTAACGATCAGAAGCTTGTACAGAACTATCGAGATTATGTCACTAAGAAATCACGTTATCTGACCTATAGAGCACGTAAAGATATCAACAAAGAGACTTTTGACGCAGATGCTTTGGAGAAGATGAAGGCTGAGATTGAGGCTATAGAAAGCGCGAATACTACATTTAAGAGCTTAGCATCAAACTTGAATGCGATTTCTTTCAGTACTAATGATGATATCGCTGCCGTGTTAAGAAGCATTGCTACTGCAGCTGAGACAGATGGCCAACAAACACCAACCCAAACCATTCCGACAAATGAGCTTGATGCCTCTAACTATAACAATAATACCGCCAAAGCTAACGGTAGTATTGCATTAGGTTACAAGGCAGCTGCGACAACTGGGGTGCTTACATGGAAGGATGATATAACTCCTGCGACATTCGATAATGATGTGACTAAAGGTGGTGTACAAGGTATCGCCATTGGTGTGGAATCTGCTGTTAATGCCAAAAATGCCATTGCGTTAGGAACAAAGGCAAAAGCACGTGCCGAAAACAGCATTTCAATTGGTATGGAGAACGTTGTAGGTAACAATAAGAACGTGAGTGGTACTGGTGATAAAGACATTGATGGCAAACAGTCAGGAATGTATTCTATCGCACTGGGCTATAGCAATAAGGTTACAGGGTCTAAATCCATTGCTATTGGTACAGGTCTTACAGTAAAGGGATCAAAATCAGGGGCTTTTGGTGATCCAACTAGTGTAGATGGTGACGGATCTTATTCAATAGGTAACGGTAATCAGTTCTCTGACTATGCTGATGATACGATGGCGATGGGTAATGATAACAAAGTAAATGCCAAACAGTCTGTCGTACTTGGTAATAGTAATAAGCTTGGATATGACGGTAACACTGCAAAAACCCCAAATGAAAACCTTCAATATATCTTTGTATTGGGTAACGGAGTAACAGCGAATGCAGACCACTCTGTCTATCTAGGTGATAAAGTAGCGGCAATTGATAAGAATGATGCGTCTAGGCGTTCTGCTGGTATAACCGACGGATACGCATCTTTTGACTATAAATACACTCCAACAGGTGGGTCTGAAAAGACGATTACATTTAGTAATTTTGCAGGCGATACACCTGTAGGTGTAGTGACTATCGGTAGTACTACAGAAGCTCGCCGTCTCCAAGGCGTAGCTGCTGGTCTTATCGCATCTACATCAACTGATGCAATTAACGGCTCACAACTTTATTCTGTCATTAGCACATTACAAAGCAATATTGACGATGCGGCTCAAGCTGCCACTGATGCAGCAGCAGAAGCTGCTAAAAACGTAGGTACTGTGGTGTATGTGGATGCAGAAGATAACCGTTTGACGAAGTTAGATGATGGTCAGTTCTATACAGCGGAGGACGCTGAAAAATTAGCGGAAGCTGTTTATGTTACTGCGGACCAAGCCAAGGAAACAACGTTTAGTAGTAATGGTGCTAAAGCTGCTGGTTGGTATACGAAAAACAGTGACGGCAAATACACAGCTGTCAGGGAAGCACCAACTGCTAAGACACCAGTTGACCTCGCTTTAGTGGATGAAAAAGGTGGTGTTACAGGCAAGATTTCACTCAAAAACGTGAAAGAGAACATCACGAATGACGCACTTAAAGCAGCATTAGTGAGTGATGCTAAAGTCATTGAGAAAGCGAAGGCAGATTATATCGCTGAAGATGCTGCTAGCCATACAGATGCAAGCTGGGAAGCTCTTGATGTTGTTGCTAAGAAATCTTATATTGATACAGCCGCCAATACTGCTTTAGGTGCTTTATCAGATGATGATAAGGTAGAGTTAGCAATTGATACACTAGTTGCCCAACGAGACAACCTTAACAACGCAGTTGCGGTGAAAGACCTTCAAGTAGTGGCTCAGGCACGTGAGATAACCGATGGTCGCGTAGACAATTTGGAAGACAAGATTGGTGTTGGTCCAATCAACGGTGTTGATGGTCAAGATGGTGCTGACGGTCGAGATCTCGCTGACGGTAAGGGCGTACCTGGTGCTAATGGGCATGACGGTGCCGCTGGTCGAGACGGCATGGACGGCACCAGCTTAAATGCCAAAGTCCAAGGCCTACGTGACGGTATCGCCGGCACTGTGGTGTATACCGATAAACAAGGTAACCGCCTCTTAGTGGAAAATGGTCAATATTACCACACCAAGCTTGTGACAGACGCACATCTTGAAAAAGCGAATGATGGTTTGTGGTATAACGAAGATTATGTCACAGAAGATGGTCAATTTGATCAAGCGAAGTACGATGCGGAGCTACAAGCGGCACAAGAAGCTTTAAAAGCTGCTGGAGCAGCAGAGAAAGCAGAGAAACAAGCTGAAGTTGAGCGAATCACAGCATTACGTACAGGTAAATCGCTTAAAGACCTCAGCACAGCTGGCGGTGATGCACAAAAAGTAGCAGCGACTGACGTTATCCTCTCTACTGTCAATGCGGATGGTACAACGACCAGCCCAATCACGTTAGCGAACTTGGCGGATAATTTACAATTACAAATCACTGAGGAAGATATCCAAGCCCAAGCGATGGCAACATATAACGCAGATAAAACTGATGAAGATAAAGTAACCACTTATGAAGCTCTTGTAGCCAAACTAAAAGCAGCTGCTGGTGATTCTCCTGATGAACAAGCAAAAGCGGTTACCGACGCATTAACCCGTGCGAAGGCAGCACTTTTAGAGGATAGTAAGAAGAAAGCCCTTTATGCTAGCAATACAGTAGGTCAGTTACTAAATCTTGATACTAACCTCGATCGAGCAGTAACGTTAAAAGATCTGCAAACTGTAGCATTAGCTGGCTTGACTTTTGCTGGTGATACTGGCTCAGTGCAACGTTCATTATCACAAACTTTGCGTATTATCGGTACAGTAGGATACATTACAACTTCAGCAAGTGGCGATGCGATCTCTATCGATCTTGTACAAAGTGTGAAAGATAAGTTAGCTAATTTAGCCGACAACGCTAACAACACATACGTAACCAAAGCAGCGGCAAATGCCGATGCGACTGTGGTGTATGTGGATGCAGATGGTAACCGTTTGACTAAGTTAGATGATGGTAAGTATTACACTGAAACCGAAAAAGCTAAAGTATCCGAAGCGAAATATCTCACAGCAGCACAGGTGACTGAACTTGAAAAAGATAAGACTTTGCAAGGTTTTGCTGGTAAAGGTTGGTATAAGGTAGATGGTACTGGTAAGACATATACAAAAGTAGAACCAACGGCAGCAGAACGTGATGCGCTTGCTTTAGTGGATGTTAATAATACAGCTACTGATAATGAAGGCAAGGTTAAAGGGCTCATTTCACTTAAAAACGTGAAAGAGAATATTGACCGTGACGCAGTGAAGACAAAACTAGCGACAGCGGCAGCTGAAAAAGATTATAAACCTGGAGATCATGGTGATACACCATGGGAGAGTTTTGCTGATAAAGAAAAATTGATTTCTACTGCCAAAAACAATATCACTGATGATCAAGTTACTGAACAAGCGATTGATGATTTAGTCGCACAAGCTGGCAACCTCAACAACGCTGTTGCGGTGAAAGATCTTCAAGTTATAGCTATTGCTCGCGAATTAACAGAAGGGCGTGTAGATAAGCTCGCTGACAAGATTGGTACAGGCCCAATCAACGGTGTTGACGGTGCGACTGGTAAAGACGGTCAATCTATCGCTGGTGAACGCGGTGAAAAAGGTGACCCAGGTGCCCAAGGTATCCCAGGTGCATCTGGTAAAGATGGTGCAACAGGACTTCAAGGCCCAGCAGGACATGACGGTCAAAACGGCACTACCTTTGCCAATAAGATCCAATCGTTACGTGATGGTGTCGCAGGTACTGTTGTTTATACCGATACAGAGGGTAACCGCCTATTAGCAGAAAACGGTGAATACTACAAAGTGGATCTTGTTAAGGGTAAAGTCAAAGCCAACGATGGTTTATGGTATGACAAAGAGTACGTCAACCTTGATGGTTCCTTGACAGATGCTGCCGTGAAGGGCAATGTGAAAGGTCAATCACTTCGTGATATTGCGGGTGGTGATGACTACAAAAACAGCACTAACTACGTTGCGGCAAAAGACGTTATCCTCTCTACAGTGAATGCGGATGGTCAAACCACTAGCCCAATCACATTAGCTAACTTGGCGGATAATCTCAAGGTAGCAGCACCAACAGATGCTGAGGCTGATGCTAAGATTACAGATGGCTTTGACAGAGCGACAGATGGTCTTGGTCTATATGATAGCCTTGATGCTCTTAAAGAGGCAGCAGTCGGTTCAGGTGGCGCAGCCGATGCAGCCAAAGCGAAACTTGCTGAGTTACGCGATAAGGCATCTAAGGAGCTTAAAGCAGATAGAATCCACGCAGTAGTAGAGGCTCTATTGACTCAAGGCACTGATTTGGACCATGCAGTGACCTTAAAAGACCTCCAAACCGTAGCGCTTGAGGGCTTAAGCTTTGCAGGTAATAATGGAGAGACAATCCGTCGTTCACTCTCAGAAACCTTGAATATCAAGGGTGAGGGCGTGAATGCAGAAGCTGCTAAGACATTCGAAAGTGCTGCAGGTAACATCAATGTAATTAATACTGCTGATGATACGCTCACAATCCAATTAGCGAAGGCATTGACAGGTATTAGCTCTATCACAGGTGAGAAGACTGCTGATGATGAAGATCCAAATAACGGCAAAGCATATACCCCAGCACAAATAACCCTTACTGAGGGTTCTACGACAAAAGCTGGAGGTGAGGTAACTGGAACAACCTTACCACAAGTGAATGTCAACGGAGCTAAGGTCACTGGTGTTGCTGATGGTGATGTATCAGAGACATCTACAGATGCGATTACAGGTAAACAACTCCATGCACTCAAAGATGCTTTAGGCATGAATGGTGCTGACGGTGCAAGCGGAGCGGATGGTCGCCCAGGTCCAGCAGGTAAAGATGGTTTAGATGGTAAATCTATCCTTGATAAGGTAGAGGGATTACGTGATGGTATCGCAGGTACAGTGGTATATACCACTCAAGACGGTGAACGCCTCGTTCGCGCAGGTGACGGTAAGCTTTACACCCAATCAGACGCACAGGCACTTGCTACTGCTCACGTGAAGTACTTAAGTCAAGCGGAGATTGACGCGATTAAGGAGAAAAACCCATCTGCAACAGGCCTTGAAGGTGCAGCTGCTGGTTGGTATGCCGTCAATGGTAATGCATATACAGCAACGACTCCTGCAGACTCTGTTTCAGGTGTAGCAGAAGTCGCAGAGCAAGACGCTATCCTTTCTACCGTCAATGCGGATGGTACGACGACCAAACCTATCACCTTGGCTAACTTGATGGATAATTTGGTATTACCAAGCACAGGTACTCTGACAGATGATGAAGCAGCCGCTAAGGAATTGTTTGCTACCGCGGAGGGTATTGAAGCAGATAATGTCAATAATGCATGGAGCGGTCTAAATGCCACTCAACAAGCACAATATCTACATCAAGCCAAAGCCGCAGGTTTAACCGCTGAAAAAGCACAACCATTGGTAACTAGCTTGCTAGGTCAAAGCACTAACCTAGACCGTGCGGTGACTTTAAGCGATTTACGCACAGTGGCGATGGCAGGTCTCAACTTTGCAGGTGATAACTATGGAACTGATTCAACTAAATTAGTTCGTCGTTCACTCTCACAAACCCTCAATATTAAGGGTACAGATGGTTATGTGACCACCGCAGCCAAAGCTTCTGACGATGGCGAAGTCCTTGACACTATCCAAATCGACTTAGCGGATAGCATTAAGAACAAACTTGATAACCTTTCTGGTGATGCAAGTAACACCTATGTGAATAAGCTAGAAGCCCCTGTGGTTTACATTGATGACCAAGGTAATCGCATGGACAACTTGAAGAAACTTGCCGATGGTAAGTTCTACAGTGCGGAAAATGCAGCGACTATTACTAATGCGAAAGCGGTGTACTTGACTCAAGAGAAGATTGATGAGCTTAAAGCTGGTGGTGCTAATGGTCTTGAAACTGCTGTTCCTGGTTGGTACACAGCAAAAGGCGAAGGTGCTAATGCTGTCTACAATGCCTATAATGACAATGCGTTGAATGGCGGTAAGTCTCCTGCTGCGGTTGCGCTTGTCGATGCACAAGGTGACGTTAGCAAGCTTATTTCACTCAAAAACGTGAAAGAGAACTTGGAAGGCGTGGCAGGTCATAAAGCAGATGTAAACGATGCTGCTGTACTTGAAAAAGCTAAAGCTGACTTTGCTAAGGATAAGGGTATTGCTGCTGATCAAACTGAGGCAATCAATACTGCATGGAAAGCAGCTACTGATGAACAAACTAAGTACCTCACAGCAGCAGCTAAACAGCTTAACGATGCAGCAGTTGAAAAGGCAATTGATACACTAGTTGCCCAACGAGACAACCTCAACAACGCAGTTGCGGTGAAAGATCTTCAAGTTATAGCTATTGCTCGCGAATTAACAGAAGGACGTGTAGATAAGCTCGCTGACAAGATTGGCACAGGCCCAATCAACGGT
>NZ_JTJL01000022.1 GCF_001678495.1 Gallibacterium salpingitidis | reverse complement strand
ATTAGACCTCTTTTTCTAATGTGGCAATACCTACAACTTCTTTAGCATTTTTTCCCATAAAATGACCTTCATATTGACCAGTTAAGCCATTTTGTGTTGTTGCACTGCCTTGGAATGCGAGGATCTTATCCGTTGGATCATTAACATTGGTTTCAGTAATAATTTGTGTCTTATCTAAGGCAATATTAACGTTATTACCTTTTATTTCGCCACTGATATTTTTATTGGTGAAATCAGCTTGTAATTTAACGGAGCCGTTGGTATCAACAGTATGGTTTTGATCGACGAGTAAAGCTTTACCTGTATAGGTGGCTGTACCCGAAAGTGTTTTTGCCTCTTCGGCAGAAGTATTAATACCTGCAGTATCTAATCTGGCAAAATTTTGTGGTCTATCTTTACTAACCATTACGCTGTATGCAGAATCAGCTAAATTAACAGCATAAACAGTGTAACTGGCTTCATTGGTGTTAAAACTAGATTTGCTAAAACCTGAATTATCAAGAACCAAGATTTTATCTAATTCGTTATCTATTTTTTCTATTTCATTATTATTTTTAGGCTCTACAGATATTTTATTTTCTAAATATTGGTTGTCAAAAAGGGTTGCTTGTTTAGCATTATTTTGGTGTTTACTATTATCATCACCTCCAGAAGAACTAGAAGAACTAGAAGAACTAGAAGAACTAGAAGAACCAGAAGAACCAGAAGAACTACAAGCGGCTAAACTGAGAGAAGTAAATAGTGTTAATGTGAGCATTTTGAATTTGTTCTGCATAGTCTATTTCCTTTAAGTTTTGTTGTTGTAAATAAGCGTTACTATTAAGAAAGATAAATTATAAGTGACTAATAATCAATGTTTTATTTTGCACTAGAAAAAAAGATAACGAAAATTTTTAGAGATAGATCAAATATCCAACAATCTCTCTTTTTGCACCTTTGACTTTCCTAAGTCATAGATCTATATTAACAAATGGTTAACATTAAGCATTATTGCTCATGCAAATTTACTTCATACTCTAGCTACAATTAATAATTTAAGGATTTATTATGGCTAATTTTTTAGGTGATTACCAAAAACACGTTGAACAAAGACAAGCCGAAGGGGTTTTCCCTTTACCACTAAATGCAGAACAAACCTCCCAACTTATTGAATTACTCAAAGCACCTTCACAAGAAGATCCTAATTATCTCTTAACACTGTTTGAAACTCGTATTCCAGCCGGGGTTGATGAAGCTGCGTATGTCAAAGCTTCTTTCTTATCAGCGTTGGCAGCAGGTGATGTAACATCACCATTCATCAGCCAAGAACGTGCAGTAGAATTGTTGGGTACAATGCAAGGTGGCTACAATATCGAACCATTAGTGAAAGCCTTAGATAATGACAAACTTGCACCATTAGCAGTTAAAGCACTTTCCCATACTTTATTAATGTTTGATAGCTTCCATGATGTGGCTGAACGTGCAAGCGCAGGTAATCCATTTGCAAAACAGGTATTGCAATCATGGGCTGATGCAGAGTGGTTTTTATCTCGTCCAAAATTAGCAGATAAAATTACAGTAACAGTATTTAAAGTAACTGGTGAAACTAATACCGATGATCTTTCACCAGCACAAGATGCGTGGTCACGTCCGGATATTCCTTTACACGCAAAAGCAATGTTAAAAAATAGTCGTGATGGTATTACCCCAGATAAAGAGGGAGAAGTTGGGCCAATTAGCCAAATTCATCAATTAAAAGAAAAAGGCTTCCCACTTGCATATGTTGGTGATGTGGTGGGTACAGGTTCATCACGTAAATCAGCAACTAACTCTGTGTTATGGCATATGGGGGAAGATATCCCATTTATTCCAAACAAACGTGCTGGCGGGGTCGTGTTAGGTGGCAAGATTGCACCAATTTTCTTTAATACTTTAGAAGATGCGGGCGCATTACCAATTGAAGTTGATGTTACCGCATTAAATATGGGTGATGTGATTGATATTTATCCGTATGAAGGCAAAATCTGTCGTCATAACAGCGATGAAGTATTAGCAACCTTTAGCTTAAAAACAAAAGTATTGCTGGATGAAGTGCGTGCAGGTGGCCGTATTCCATTAATCATTGGACGTGGGTTAACACACAAAGCAAGACAAGCATTAGGTTTAGGCGAAAGTGATGTATTTGTCAAACCACAAGCAGTAGCTGCAAGTAATAAAGGCTTCACTTTGGCACAAAAATTAGTTGGTCGTGCGTGTGGTGTGGAAGGTATTCGTCCAGGGCAATATTGTGAGCCTCGTATGACCTCTGTTGGTTCACAAGATACAACCGGTCCAATGACTCGTGATGAGTTGAAAGATCTTGCTTGCTTAGGCTTCTCAGCCGATTTAGTAATGCAATCATTCTGTCATACTGCAGCTTATCCAAAACCAGTTGATGTTACCACTCACCACACCTTACCAGACTTTATTATGAATCGTGGTGGCGTATCATTACGTCCAGGTGACGGTATTATTCACTCTTGGTTAAACCGTATGTTGTTGCCAGATACTGTCGGAACAGGTGGTGATTCACATACCCGCTTCCCAATTGGTATTTCATTCCCAGCAGGTTCAGGATTAGTCGCATTTGCTGCAGCGACAGGTGTAATGCCATTAGATATGCCTGAATCTGTATTGGTACGTTTCACTGGTACAATGCAACCAGGTATTACCCTACGTGATTTGGTTCATGCAATTCCATACTATGCGATTCAACAAGGGTTATTAACGGTTGAGAAAAAAGGTAAGAAGAATATTTTCTCTGGTCGTATTTTGGAAATTGAAGGTTTGGAAAATCTAAAAATTGAACAAGCCTTTGAACTCTCTGATGCATCAGCAGAACGTTCTGCTGCGGCTTGTACCATTAAACTAAATAAAGAACCAATTATCGAATATCTCAACTCTAATATTACCTTGTTGAAATGGATGATTGCAGAAGGTTATGGTGATGCGCGCACATTAGAGCGTCGTATTAAGAATATGCAAGCGTGGTTGGCTGATCCACAATTGTTGGAAGCAGATCCTGATGCAGAATATGCGGCAGTGATTGAAATTAATATGGATGAGATCAAAGAGCCAATTCTTTGTGCACCAAATGATCCAGATGATGCTCGTAAATTATCCGAGGTACAAGGTGATAAGATTGATGAAGTCTTTATCGGTTCTTGTATGACCAATATCGGACATTTCCGTGCAGCAGGTAAATTACTCAATAAATTTGCTGATGTGATTCCAACTCGTCTATGGATTGCACCGCCAACCAAGATGGATGCTGCTTTATTAACTGAAGAAGGTTATTACAGTATTTTTGGTAAGAGTGGCGCAAGAACAGAAATGCCGGGTTGTTCACTCTGTATGGGTAACCAAGCACGTGTAGCACCAAAATCAACCGTAGTATCCACTTCAACTCGTAACTTCCCGAACCGTTTAGGTCAAGGTGCGAATGTTTATCTTGCTTCTGCTGAATTAGCGGCGGTTGCGGCGTTATTAGGTAAATTACCAACACCGGAAGAGTACTTAAGCTATGCTGCTGATTTACAACAAGATAAAGACGATACTTATCGTTATATGAATTTTGATCAAATCAATAGCTATGTGAAAAAAGCGGGAGAAGTGATCTTCCAAACACAAGTTTAGTACATCAATTTTTGTCGTACTTTTCTTGTTGATCTTAATAAATATTATCCCATCACCAGCGTGATGGGATTTTTTTGTTTTTTCAACAGGGTAAATCTATTAAAATAAACAGAATTTTGTTAAGTGATTAAGGAAATCAAATGATTATTGTAACTGGTGGTGCAGGCTTTATTGGCAGTAATATTGTTAAAGCACTCAATGACATAGGTAGAAAAGATATTTTAGTTGTTGATAATTTAACAGATGGTACCAAATTCGCTAATTTGGCTGATTTAGATATTGCAGATTACTGTGATAAAGAGGATTTTATTGCTTCTATTATTGCAGGTGATGATCTAGGTGATATAGAAGCAGTATTCCACGAAGGTGCGTGTTCAGCGACTACCGAATGGAATGGTAAATATATGATGCAAAATAACTATGAATATTCAAAAGAGTTATTGCATTATTGTTTAGATCGCCAAATTCCTTTCTTATATGCCTCTTCAGCGGCGACTTATGGTGATAGATTAGAGTTTATCGAAGAGCGTCAATTTGAACATCCATTAAACGTTTATGGCTATTCAAAATTCTTATTTGACCAATATGTACGCCAAATTTTACCAGAAGCACAATCACCAGTTTGTGGTTTCCGTTATTTCAATGTGTATGGTCCACGAGAAAATCACAAAGGTAGTATGGCAAGTGTTGCCTTCCATTTGAATAATCAGATTTTAAAAGGAGAAAATCCGAAATTATTTGAAGGCAGCGAACATTTCCGTCGTGATTTTGTTTATGTGGGCGATGTTGCTGCTGTGAACATCTGGTGCTGGCAACATGGTATTTCAGGTATTTTTAACTGTGGTACAGGAAATGCGGAAAGTTTTGCAGAAGTGGCGAAAGCAGTAGTGAAATATCATGGTAAAGGTGAAGTTGAAACTATTCCATTCCCAGAACATTTAAAGAGTCGTTATCAAGAATATACACAAGCAGATTTAACCAAATTACGTGCAACTGGCTACGATAAACCATTTAAGAAAGTAGCTGAAGGGGTTGCAGAGTATATGGCGTGGTTAAATAAATAGTTGAAGTAATATGAAAATTTTAGTGATTGGCCCATCTTGGGTTGGCGACATGATGATGTCGCACAGTTTATATCAGACATTAAAACAGCGTTATCCTGACTGTGAGATTGATGTGTTGGCACCAAATTGGTGTCGTGCATTACTATCCAGAATGCCTGAAGTGCGACAAGCATTAGCGATGCCTATTGGGCATGGTGAGTTTAACTTATCGCAACGTTATCAGATTGGTAAATCATTACGAGGGCAATATGATTTAGCGATTGTATTGCCAAATTCGCTAAAATCGGCGTTTATTCCATTATTTGCTAAGATTCCATTACGTCGTGGTTGGAAAGGCGAGAGTCGTTATTTTTTGTTAAATGATTTACGCAGTAATAAACGAGAGTATCCGTTAATGGTGCAACGTTATATTGCTTTGGCTTTTGAAAAAGGACAAATTCCAGCAGCGAAAGATCTAGCAATACCTTATCCTTATTTGCAAACTGATCCACAACAAGTTGCTGAAACTTTTCAACACTTTGCTGAACAATATGGCTTTGATGATAAACGAGCAATAATTGGTTTCTGTCCTGGAGCAGAATTTGGACCCGCAAAACGCTGGCCGCATTATCACTATGCTGTCTTAGCACAACAATTAATTGCCAAAGGATACCAAGTGAGCTTATTTGGTTCAGCTAAAGATGAGGCGGTAGGTGAAGAAATTCGTCATAGTCTTACCGAAACAGAGCGCCAATATTGTATCAATTTAGCGGGAAAAACTTCGTTACCACAAGCGATCGATCTCATTTCACAATGTACTGCTGTTGTGAGTAATGATTCTGGATTGATGCATATTGCAGCAGCTTTGCAGCGACCTCTAGTAGCAGTATATGGACCAACCAGCCCAGAATATACACCGCCATTAACAGATAAAGTGAAAATCTTGCGCTTGATTAGTGGTGGTTTAATTAAAGTGCGTAAAAGTAAAGATAGTCAAGAAGGCTATCACCAATCATTAATTGATATTCAACCAGAAATGGTGATTTCGGCGTTCGATGAGTTGCTGTAATTATCCGAATAATGGATAAAGTCTGTGAAAATACTCGGCTTTATCCATTTTTATCTGTATTTTGTTCAGCTTAACTTAAGATGTAGAGGAGAAATCAACAGGAATGGTATTTCGTTATCTTATTTTTGTATTCCTACAAATTTTGATCTTTGTTGGTATAAAAGCTGTTGATTGGTTCTTCTTACATAAAACCACAACGCCATACTATAAACGTCCTTTCGTGTGGGGTTGTTATTTAGTCATTAACGCATTTTTACTGTTGTCCGTTTTTCATTTTATCCCTAACGGTTTTCGTTATTCTGCTTATATTTTGATTGGTTTATGGTATATCACTTTAGTTGTTTTCTTCTTATGGGCAAGTAAAAAGATATTAGCACTTTTCAAAATACCTTTACCATCATCACCAATTTTAAGCCGAGGTATAGCAATACTGTTACTAACGGGATTGTGTAGTTATAGTGTGCATCAAGCATATGTGCCACAAGTGGTACATTATTCGGTACAAATTGATAAAGCAGTAAAACCATTCAGAATTGGTGTAGCAAGCGATCTACATCTAGGGAAATTATTTGGTAGTAAGCAATTAGAAAAATTGCAGCAAATTTTTACGCAACAAAAAGTCGATATTGTGTTGTTACCTGGCGATATTATGGATGATAATTTGCAAGCCTATTTTCAACAAAAAATGCAGCCCTATTTTGCTAAATTGAGCTCTCCATTAGGCGTTTATGCCACCTTAGGTAATCACGATTTTTTTCAACAACCTACTCAAATTGCTAATGAAATTCGACGTGAAGGTGTATATCTCTTAACAGATCAAGCTGTTGTGGTATCTAATCAATTTATTATTGTTGGGCGTAATGATGAATTAGATCTGCAACGCCAGCCAATTGAAAAAATCTTGGCTACTATTCCTGCAGAAAAACGAGCTGAATTACCGATTTTATTAATGGATCATCGACCATTTTCGATTACCGAAAATAGTCAGGCTGGCGTTGATATTCAAGTATCAGGTCATACCCATCGTGGGCAAATTTTCCCATTTAATTTGATTGTACATTTAATGTATCAATTAAGTTATGGTTATCAACAATTTGCGCAAATGCATACTTTTGTCACTTCGGGATATGGTTTTTGGGGTGTGCCTTTCCGTTTAGGTTCACAATCAGAAGTGATGATTATTGATGTATCATCAAAAGAGAGTCGTTAGATGCAACATTATGATGTCGTGATTATTGGCGCTGGTGCCGCTGGATTATTTTGTGCTGCCCAAATTGGGAAAAGTGGTAAGTCAGTTATTGTGCTAGATAATGGCAAAAAAGTTGGACGTAAAATTTTAATGTCTGGTGGTGGCTATTGTAATTTCACTAATTTAGAGGTTAGTGCGGTAAATTATTTATCGCAAAATCCTCATTTTGTGAAATCAGCATTAGCTCGTTATAGCCAATGGGATTTTATCAGCTTAGTAGCGCAATATGGTATTGCTTATCACGAGAAAGAAGCAGGACAGTTATTTACTGATGATGGTGCGGAACAGATTGTTAATTTACTGCTGCAAGAGTGCAAGCTGGGGCAAGTTGAGTTTCAGTTACAAGTGAATATTAAACAAGTACAAAAATTATCCTCTGGTTTTTCTGTACAAGCGGAAAATGGTAGTTGTTGGCAATGTCAGCAGTTAGTGATTGCAACAGGTGGCTTATCAATGCCAAAGTTAGGTGCTACACCGTTTGGTTACCATATTGCGGAACAGTTTGGTTTAAATATTGTGCCGCCACGTGCGTCATTAGTTCCGTTTACTTATCGAGAACAAGAGAGTTATCTCTCTGCATTAGCAGGCGTTTCTTTGCCCATTAGTGTAAATGCTGCTAGTGGAAAGTCATTTAATCAATCGCTTTTATTTACGCATCGTGGGTTGTCTGGGCCAGCTATTTTGCAGATTTCTAATTATTGGCAGCCAAATGAAAGTGTTGAAATTGATCTATTACCGCAGCTTAATCTGACGGAATATTTATTAGCGTTGCGTCAAACTTCAGCGAAATTACAATTACGTACTGCCTTGCAGCGTATTTTGCCGAATAAAGTGGTTGAGGTGTTTTGGCAGAAATTAGCCTTAAAAGAGTGTGTACTAGCCGATTTAAGCAAAGCGACCTTAGCTGATTTAACGCAAGCATTCCACCATTGGCAATTTACGCCAAATGGGACAGAAGGTTATCGCACTGCTGAGGTCACGTTAGGCGGTGTGGATACTCAGCATATCTCTTCAAAAACAATGGAAGTGCAACAAGTGAAAGGACTTTATTTTATTGGTGAAGTGCTTGATGTGACTGGTTGGCTAGGCGGCTATAATTTTCAATGGGCTTGGAGTTCTGCTTACGCTTGTGCGAGTGCAATTAAGCCACTTTAGTGTTCGATAAATGAACGTACTTCGCTGAACGCCGCTAAGAACAAACCGAGTGGCGGACGAGTAGAATTTTGTTGTTGGTATTCAGCATTGAACTTTTTGTAATTACCATATTTATCAATTTGATATTGCACACCATCATTATCAATAATCACTATCCAACGGTTATTTGCGCTTAATGTCCAGTTATCTGGCGTAGCATTATCTGCAAACAGATTATTACCAAGGGAAAAATCGGTAGCAGGATTTTCCGCTTTAAAGATCTGCTTCAATAGCGTTGGCACAATATCTAAATTGCTGGTGAGGTTGGTTAATTGTTGTGCAGGCTTATCTCCCCAATGAACCAGTAATGGCACATGAATCTTATCTGGAGAGAAGTCGGCTATATCATCATTTTCACTAAAACCAGTATCGGCAGTGACGATAATTAAGGTATTTGCGAATTGCTGATGCTGTTTTAAGGTTTCAATGAGTTCCGCAAATGATTGATCCACTTGTAATAAATTTTGTGAATATTGATAAATTGCTGCATTTTCGGCACTATCTGCTGTTTTATTTTGTCCTGATTTAGTTGTGACTAATGAAACATCAATAAAACTAAACCAAGGCTGCGAGTTGTCTTTATTTTGTTGTTGATACCAATTTTCCCACTGTTTGAATGTAGCAACATTAGTTTTGTTATATTGTTTTTCCGTTTTTTCAAACAACACAGAGAATAGAGGTTGAGCATCTTGTTGAGTCAATTGCGCCTGTATTTGATAGTCTAATTCACGTAAACGTTTTAATAGTACAGGCTGGGTTTTACTAAATAGAATGCTGTCTAAATAGTTGCCGGGTAAACCATAAAATAGACCAACTAAGCCTTCTTGTGCTTGATTACTGCTACTATAATTTTGTTTAAAATTAAGAGATTGTTGTGCGAATTGGTATAGCGCTGGCGTAGCAGTTTCAGAAATGACATTGTTACGCAACCCGGAAATATTGATTAATAAAATATTAGGCGTTGTATCAGGTGTAGCGTAACGAATATTACGTTTTGGATAATCCAAATATCTTGCGTCTGCGCGACCGGTTGCTGTTAAGATTGCTTGGTAGCTTTCTGCATCTAGTAAACCATTTTTTTCCAAGAATTTTCTTGCGGTCATTGGATAAGATAATGGCAAATTAGAACGTTGCGCGGTAATTGGACGGTAAAAAGTCGCATCTGCCCACGCATAAATAAGGTGCATAGCAATAAAAGCTAATAAAAAGGTATAAGAAACAGGTTTAATCCATTTTTGTCGTTCTAAACTACGGAATTTTTGCCAAGACCAACGGGAAAATAGCATTTGCAATAACAGGATAATTGGCATTGGAGCAAAGAAAATCTGCCAATCGCGAGCAAGTTCACCATTTTCAGGATTGATCACTAAATCCCAAACCATTGAGCTTAAATGGATATAAAAACGTTTGTAAATTTCACTATCTACCAGTAATACGGTAGTACATAACGTAGCAATAATTACCGTAATACCACGAAAAGTACGGTGATTTTTAATGATAAAACTTAACGGAAAGATAATGAGTAAGTAGATGGCGAATACAATAAAACTGAAATGCCCAATAATGCTGATAAAAAAGTAAATTTTTCCTAATAGCGTATCGGGCCAATCAGAGAAGAAAGCATAACGTGAGCCAATAATAAAAGAGATAATAATGTTAAAAAACGCAAACCAATGACCCCACGAGATTTTTCGTGATAATTCTTCTCGGTCTTGTTGGGTGTAGTTCAGTTTTAACATTATGGTGATGCCAATTAATGCTTTTTGGTTGCAGTTTCTAAAGAGTGTAATAAAGCTTCAGTGAAGGCTTTGGCTAAAGGTAAACGTTGTGAGTCTTTGACACTGCTGAGTAATAAATTACTTACCATATCACCTAGAACAATTAATGATAAATCAACAGGTGCTTGATGTTTTTCTAAAGTAGCGATCATCTCGCTCATCAACGCTTCAATTTCTTTATTTGAATATTTAGAATGTGCCGCCATACAAATTTGCTAACGAAAAAAACTTGGCGCTTATCATACCAGATTTTTTAAAGAAATCGGCTAAAAATAATGGGGAAAATCTCCTATAATGGCAAAGATTTTGGTCAAAATAGCATAAGATATTATTATGAGTATAAATGTTGAACAGATTATTTTGCATCAGTTGTACAGAAAATTAACTGTTGACGCAGAAACGATTGAACTTGAAACGAAGTTACGTGGTCAAACCCTTCCGGAAAATGAATTAGTGCAACAATTAATGTTGGAATTGCATCAGCATTACCAAGCGAAAAATAAAACTTACGCGGTGTTTAATGATGAATCGCAGTTTGCACAAATGCTAAATCGCTATTTAGAAAAAGAGTTGGATTTTTTAACCTTTAGTCAGCAAGCGACCGAACTGCTTGCAAAAGAAATCAGTAAATACAGCTTCGCTAGCGGTGGTACTTTTATTGTTAGCCAATATAATTTTTTGGCAACCGATTATCTTTTTTTAGGCTTAATCGACAGTAGAACGAGTCTATTAGTTGATGAACAATTGGAAGTGCATGGCACGCAATATTTGGATTTAAGTAAATGTGACATTATTGCGCGAGTGAATTTAACTGAATTATCAATTGATGCACAATCGAACCGCTATCTAACCTTTTTAAAGGGAAGGATTGGTCGTAAAGTTGGTGATTTTTTTATGGATTTTTTAGGTGCAGAAGAAGGGCTTAATCCAAAAGTGCAAAATCAGTTGTTAGTGCAAGCGGTACAAGATTATTGTCATCAAGCTGATGTAGAACCTGAACAATCCAAAGAGATTAAACAACAAGCTTTAGCATATTGTAAAGCAAGAGCAGATGAAGGTGCTGAAATTGATGTTGCTGCGTTATCTGATGAAATGGATAAATTGAATGGACAATCTTTTGTGGAATTTGCACAAACGGAAGAGTATGAATTAGAAGAAGCTATCCCGCCATTGCCGGCAACACTGAAGAAATTGGAAAAATTTTCGGGATCAGGGCGTGGTGTTACTTTGACTTTTTCAGCTGAATTGTTAGGACAGCGTGTCGTTTGGGATGAGGAAAATGATACGTTAATGATTAAAGGATTACCTGCAAATTTACGCGATCAATTGCAGCGTAATAAATATTAAATTGGCATTTCACCTAAGTTTAGGTATTATCAGCGAGAGTTAACGATTATTAAGAAGGCTAACTATTATGAAATTAAAAATTGTTTTGTTGTCATCACTTTTTGCATTAGGCATTTCTGCTTGTTCTTCACCAGTTAGTAAATTGGTTTATCGTATTGATGTGCCGCAAGGAAATTATCTTGATGCAGCAACAGTGGATAAATTACAAAAAGGTATGACACAAGAACAAGTACAATATTTACTTGGTACGCCATTATTAGTTGATCCATTTAATACATCTAATTGGGTGTATGTACAAAGAATTCAAAAAGGGCATGAAGATCCAATTGAGAAGAAATTAATTGTACATTTTAATCCACAAAAAACGGTAGAAAGTTTTGATTACTCTCCTGAGTTAGCTCAAGCAGAAGTAAAAGAGGTGGAAAAGCCACAAGTGGCAGAAGAAGGTAAATCTTGGTGGCAATTCTGGAAATAAGTAATAGATAACAAAAAACCTACCGAATTTGGTAGGTTTTTTACTGTTCTTATTTTGTACTTGGAATACTGAAACGTTTGTTGAAGCGTTCAACACGACCACCAGTATCAACAACACGTTGTTTACCAGTATAGAATGGGTGGCATTTTGCACATACGTCTAAGTTAATATCGTGTCCCACAGTAGAACGAGTTTTGATCACATTACCGCAAGAGCAAGTTGCTGTGATTTCTTTATATTCTGGATGAATACCTTGTTGCATAATAACCTCAAATTAGCATGCGCCGCTATTGATCTCCTTAGGATCAACACCGCACATATTTTTACAAAAAAACATCGCCATATGGCGACAGTAAAAAGGGAACTGAATAATATAGGAAACGAGTAGAAAATTCAATATAAAAACAAGGAATATTCGCTAGAAAAAGATGTCATTAGGGGAATAGCTGAAAATTTTCTATAATGTAGCGGTAGTTTATCGTTGTAAGGTTTGTAATGAAAATAGTACGTGTTGCATTAGATATTTCTGTTAGAAATCAGTTTGATTATTTATTGCCAGATGAAATGGAGGTCAGCATTGGTGCTAGAGTATTAGTACCATTCGGCACACAGAAACGTATTGCGATTGTAACGGATTTACCCAATAGCAGCGAAGTTGAACAACTAAAACCGATTCTAGCCGTATTAGATCACATTACATTATTTGATGAAAAAATGTGGCAATTACTCTTATGGGCGAGAGATTATTACCATCATCCAATTGGTGAGGTGCTATTTTCTGCATTACCTGTCAAGTTACGCAGAGGCGATACAATTACCAAAATGACACAGCATTTTTATCAGTTAACTGAATTAGGTAAACAAGCAGTTATAGATAATGTGCTGATCAGAAAACCACGCCAACATGAACTTTTACAGTTCTTACAACAACATCAATGTTTAGAAAAACAGAGTGATATTTTTTCTCATAGTATTAAGAAAAGTGTATTGGAAGCTGGCTATATTGAAACCATTGAGATTGAAGTAAATCAACCAAAATGGAATGAAAATATTACGGAAACAGAAATTGTTCAAAGCAAAAATAAATTGAATTTAAATAAAGAACAGGCGTTGGCAGTTAGTCAGATCAGCTTATGTCAGGGATTTCACACTTGGTTATTGCAAGGAGTAACAGGCTCTGGAAAAACTGAAGTGTATTTGCAAGTGATTGAAGAAGTATTAAAGAAAGGACAGCAGGTCTTGGTATTAGTGCCAGAAATTGGTTTAACGCCGCAAACTATTCGTCGTTTTAATTTGCGTTTTAATGTCCCTATCGCCGTATTGCACTCGAATATGAATGATGCTGAACGGTTGCAAGTGTGGCAAGCGGCGAAAGAGAATAAAGTTGCTATTGTAATCGGAACTCGTTCAGCGATTTTTACACAATTTTATGACCTAGGCTTAATAGTATTGGATGAAGAACATGATCAGTCTTTTAAACAGCAAGAAGGGTGGCGTTATCATGCCAGAGATATTGCAGTTTATCGTGCTAGACAACATCAAATTCCAATTATTCTAGGTAGCGCTACGCCAAGTTTGGAAAGTTTATATAATGCAGCAAGAAAGAAATATCATTTAATTTCATTACGTTATCGAGCCAATAATCAGGTCGCCAATAATCAAATTGTTATCGACTTAAAAACACAACATTTAGAGAATGGCTTATCGACCAGCCTATTATTGCGGATGCAAGAAGTTTTGCAACGTGGCGAACAAGTATTATTGTTTTTAAATCGACGCGGTTTTGCACCAGTCTATTTATGCCATGATTGTGGTACGGTAGAGATGTGTGCACATTGTGATAAACCTTATACTTATCACCAATATCGTAATGTATTGCAATGTCATCATTGTGGCGCACAAAAACCGATTCCATTCCAATGTTCTCATTGTGGCTCAACTAATCTATTGACAACTGGAGTTGGCACAGAGCAGCTGGAAGCGGTATTACAAACTAAATTTCCAGATTATCAGATAGTGCGTTTAGATCGAGATAGTACAGCGAGAAAAGGTGCTTTAGAGCATTATTTACAAGAGATTTCGCAAGGAAGACGTCAAATTCTGATTGGCACGCAAATGTTAGCCAAAGGTCACCACTTTCCAAATGTTGGGTTAGTGGCTTTAGTGAATATTGATAGTGCCTTATTTTCTGCGGATTTTCGTGCCGAAGAGCGATTGGCGCAATTATATGTACAAGTTGCGGGTAGAACAGGACGAGGTAATAAAGCAGGAATGGTCTTATTACAAACACATTATCCAGAGCATCCTCTGTTTAAAACTTTGATTTCAGCTGGCTATACTGATTTTAGTCAGCAAGTTTTACAACAGCGTTACCAGTTTCAGCTGCCACCTTATTATCATCAAGCACTTATTAAAGCATCTGGGCGTAATGAGGTGGAAGTTAAGCAGACGTTGCAATTACTGCTGGAACATCTGCAAACAAGATTAGATAAATCTATGCAAGGAGTGCAATTATTGGGGCCCTTGCCGGCTACGGTAGAAAAAAAAGCAGGTCGATATCGTTGGTATTTATTGTTACAACATCGTCAACGAGGTGCTTTACACCAGACGTTGTTTTTAGTAGAAAATTTATTAACAACGTTAAAAATACCGTCGGCAGTGAGGTTAGCCTTAGACATTGATCCTTATGATTTCAGTCAATAATTGTGGTCAATATTTCAAATTTTCAGTAAAATTAGCGCCCGTTTTATAGGTTAAATAGTTAGGAAAAAGTTGTGGTTCAACGAGATTATGTTTCACGAGGTCCTGCCTCTAGAAGAAGACAACAAAAAGGTACAGGCAGAAAAAAATTATTATTAGCCTTAATGCTATTGATTATTGCAGTATTTGCGATTGCATTATTCTTTCTCAAAGAAAATTCTCCAGCAAGTAAAGAAATTACAACCACAGCAGAAACAGCACCAACAACGAAAAAAAGTACGTTACCAAGTCGTCCGGAAGAGGTTTGGAGCTATATCAAACAATTGGAAACGAGAGAAGTACCAGTTGATGACAATGTTTCTTCTGTAGCTAAAAATGTACAATTGACCGAAGAACAGAAGAAAATTTTATTACAATTGGAACAAGATAAATTAGCTGAACAAGCAAAACAAAAGGCAGAAGAGCAAGCCAGAATAAAAGCTGAAGAACAAGCTAAAATTGAACAAGCGAAAGCTGAACAACAAGCAAAAGCTCAAGCCGCTCAGCAAAAAGCGACTACTGCAAATAAAGTAGAAAAAACAGCAACAACGACGACTAAAACTGTTGTGACAGAAGCAAAATCTGACAATGAAACGAAAAAGAGTTCAGCAACCGATAGTAAAGGTGGTAGAAAATATGGCTTGCAATGTGGCGCCTTTAAAAATAAAACTCAGGCTGAGAATTTACAAGGCCGTTTAGTGATTGAAGGTTTTAATGCGTTTACTAAAAGTTCTGCCGATTGGACTCGTGTCTTTATTGGACCAGTAGATAGTTATAATGCAGCTTCTAGTGCAAAATCAACATTAGGATCGAAAGGCGTGGATTGCGTCGTTATTGGAATGTAGTTTTATTTAGCTGTAATTTGATGAAAAGTGCATGAAATTCTCATGCACTTTTTTGTGTCTGATTGTTGTCAGAATGATCAACCAGTAAGTAAGCCCCTTTTGCCATCATCCGTAATTGCAAAATCACTCGATGTTTTAAGGCTTCGCGCTCTTGACTATTCATATCTAAAGCGTGAGATCCTGCTGTAAACACTAATGTTACCATTCCTTCGGATTGTGCTTTTGCTACATAATCGGGAATATTTTTATCTTTATTCATAATATATTCCGCTAACTCAGCAACAAAGTGATTGATTTCACGAGAAGCTGCGGTACGGAATTCTTGTGAAGTACCAGAACTTTCTCGCAATAGCAGACGAAACACATTTGGACGATTAGTAATAAATTCAAAAAATGTTTCTACAGAAATGACAATTACACTGCCGCCATCAGCAATGCGTTTACGAGCTTGACGCATTAATTGGCGTAAGATCAATCCTGCTTCATCCACCATACTTAAACCTAATTCGTCCATATCACGAAAATGGCGATAAAAAGAGGTCGGAGCGATACCAGCCTCACGACTGACTTCGCGTAAACTCAAATTAGAAAAACTTTTTTCAGCACTAAGCTGTTCAAATGCTGCATCAATTAAGGCGCGGCGAGTTTTTTCTTTTTGTTTGGCTCTGATTCCACTCATAATGATTAGTCTTGGGTCGGTGTAACAAGCAAAGGCTTAATATTTTTTTCTACCAATTGTGCTACACGTTGATAGCGAGCGCGTAATGGTGAACCCGGGCGATAAATTAATCCGACAGAACGGAATGGACGTGGATTAATACAAGGAATGTATTTCACGCCTTGGCGCGAACGTTCGTTTAAGATAGCGAGCTCTGGCATAAAAGTAATTCCAGCATTTGCTGCGACCATATTGCGTAATGTTTCTAAACTGGTAGCTTGGTAATGTGCATTTTCTTTTGCTCCTGCCACGAAGCAGTAACCTAACGCTTGATCGCGGAAACAGTGTCCGTCATCTAACATTAGTAATTCATAATCTTTTAAACGTTCGAGTGGGATTTCTTGCTCTTTCGCTAATGGATGTTTCTCGGATACAGCAATTAACATTGCTTCATCATAGATTGGAATTTCCATAAAAGCAGAAGTTTCTTTAACGAGCGCAACAATGGCACAATCCAATTGTCCTTTTTCCAGTTGTTCTAGTAATTGATGGGTTTGGGCTTCATATAGATAAACTTCTAATTCAGGAAAGGCATCACGCAGCATAGGAATAATGTATGGTAATAGATAAGGACCAATTGTCGGAATCATACCGATGTGTAATGGTCCGGTCATATCTTTACCTTGATTACTTGCCATTTCACGTAATAATTGCACCTCTTTTAATACATTGCGTGCTTGATCGACTAATAACAAACCAGATTGTGTGAATAATACTTTACGACTGGTACGTTCTAATAAAATGATGCCTAATTCGTCTTCAAGTTTGCGAATTTGCCCGCTTAAAGTAGGTTGGCTAACATGACATGCATCAGCAGCTTTACGGAAATGTTTGTGATCAGAAAGAGCTACTAAATATTCAAGATCCCTAAGATTCATAACGCCTCCTTTCATAGGTTATGACGATTAAAAATTATATTTTTAATTGGAGGAAACTATAACATATTTATTGTCGAGTACAATCATTTTCTGCATCTGTCAGCCATTGCTTGATTAATTCATCCGTAATTAATTTATGGGACCATAAGCTAGTAATGGCTGGTTGTGGAAATTGATTGTGGTTATACGCAATCAATCTTTTAAAATCAAAGGCAGCGTGCGGATAATCATTGATTAGTAAGATTGCAAAATAGCCATCTTCTGACCAACAAATTTGTAATTGACGGGCAGTTTCTTTTTGTTCAACAGATGCTGCGTTATAAATATGCAGGCAATCTACAATCGCTTCTTCCTGTTGGGTATCAATAGCATAGAAATAACCAGTTTCACCGTCATCTTCAAAGACAACAGCAAGATTTTCATGTTGGCTAGAGTGAGTGCCGAGTTGTTTTGGCTGGCTAATAAAAAGTTGATCTTCTAAGGTTAAGTGCAACATAAATATCCCTATATGTTGAGTGTTGATAAATGGTCAGTTAATTGCTGCATACAGCGTTCTAAAATGTGTTGATCCTGTTCGGTGAAACGGGCAAATTTAGGGCTATCAATATCTAAAACACCAATAATTTTTCCTTGATGATAGAGTGGTAATACGATTTCTGCATTACTCGCACTATCACAAGCTATATGCCCCGCAAATTGGTGAACATCGTCGATGCGTAATACTTTATTTTGTGCAACAGCTTGTCCACAAACGCCTTTTCCTACAGGAATTCTTGTGCAGGCAATTTTACCCTGAAATGGTCCTAAGGTAAGTACATTCTGTGCATTAAGTAGATAAAAACCGACCCAATTGATCTCTGGTAAATATTGATTCAATAATGCAGAAGTATTGGCTAACACACTGATTAGATTATCATCATCAGCGATTAATGCTTGTAAGCTAATGGGTAAATTATTTAAGTCCGTATCAGAAAAAGAAAACATAGCTACTCCTAAACAAGGAAAAGCCGAAAGGGGATTCCTTTCGGCTTATTATCAAATGGAATAATAAAAAATTACCAGCCTTTTACTACAGAATCTTTAAATTCTTCCATTGCTTTTTTGTACACTTCTTCAGTGTTGTAGGCTTTTACGAAGTTTTGTACATCTGGATCTGCTTTATTATCTTCACGAGCAACAATGATGTTTACATATGGAGAATCTTTATCTTCTACGAAAACAGCATCTTTGCTTGGATATAAGCCTGCTTGACCAGCAAAAGTATTGTTGATAATTGCAAGATCTACTTGACCTAAAGTACGTGGAATTAGGTTAGCATCAAGAGTTTTAATGTTAAGATTCTTTGGATTTTCAACAATGTCTAAAGTGGTTGGTGTTAAACCTGTACCCGCTTTTAATTTAATTAAGCCTTGAGCTTGAAGTAAGAGAAGTGCACGACCACCGTTAGTTGGATCGTTTGGAATTGCAACGGTTGCACCATCTTTTAACTCACTCGCTTTTTTGATAGTTTTTGAGTAAGCAGCAATTGGATATACGAAAGTATTACCAACGATAACAAGATCTTTCCAACCGCGATCTTTCATTTGTGAATCTAAATATGGTTTATGTTGGAATGCGTTAGCATCGATTAATTTATTTTCTAATGCCGCATTTGGTGTTACATAATCAGTAAATGGCACGAGTTCAACTTCTAAACCATATTTATCTTTAGCAATTTTTTTTGCGGTTTCTGCAACGGTCATTTCTGGACCAGTTTGGATACCAACTTTGATTTTGCCATCTTTAGCAAATGCTGATGAAGAAAATGCAATAGCAGCAGATAACGCACTGATAGTTAAGATGTTTTTGATTTGCATATCTAAAATCTCCTTATAGATTTATTTATGATTAAAATAGCGGACAAGTTGGTCACCAATAGTTTGGATTACTTGAACCATAATAACGAGAATTACAATAGTGGCGATCAGTATTTCAGGTACGTAGGTTTGATAACCATACTGAATACCAACATAACCTAAACCACCGCCACCTACGGTTCCAGCCATTGCCGAATAGTTTACTAATGCTACTAAAGTAATAGTGATAGCATTAATAATGCTAGGTAATGCTTCTGGTAATAAGAATTTAGTAATAATTTGGAAATTACTTGCGCCCATTGCGCGTGCAGCTTCGGTTAAACCAGATGGAATCTCCATCAAAGCGCCTTCAACTAAGCGGGCAACAAAAGGAATAGCTGAAATCGTCAATGGAACAATTGCTGCAGTGGTACCGATAAAAGTACCTAAAATCAACATAGTAAATGGGATAATAGCAACTAATAAAATTACGAATGGTACGGAACGACCGATATTAACAATAGCGCTTAAAATCGCATTAAGACTTTTATTTTCTTTAATTTGTCCTCTTTTGGTAATAAAAAGCACTACACCAAGAGGAATACCAAATAGAGCTGCAAAGAAACCTGAAGCAAACACCATATAAAGTGTTTCTAATGTTGCGTTACCAATTAAAGTCCAAACTTGAGGAGTTAATACATCAAACATAACCAAGTACCTCAACACGTACGTTGTGTTCCATTAAATAAATTTTTGCTTGGGTAATTGAGTCTTCATCACCCTCAACTTCTGCAATTACAAAACCGAACTTGACACCACCAGCATAGTCAATTTGTGAAGTCAAAATACTCAAATCAATACCAAATTTTTTGGAAGCTAATGAGAGTAATGGTGCGTCAACAGAACGACCAGTAAATTCAAATTTAATCAACGGATAAGATTGTGCATTACGAGGTGAATCACTCAATTGTGCCAAATATTCATCAGGTAAATTGATATGGAATGTTGAGCGAATAAAATCTTGTGCCAATTGTGTTTTTGGATTTGAGAAAATTTCACTGACAGAACCTTGTTCGACTAAGCAGCCTTTATCAATAATTGCCACTTGATCACAAATCTGTTTTACGACATCCATTTCATGGGTAATTAATAAAATAGTGATACCTAAATTACGATTAATCTCTTTTAATAATCTGAGAATAGACTGGGTAGTCGCAGGATCTAAGGCGCTAGTAGCTTCATCGCATAATAAAACCTTTGGATCACTTGCTAAGGCACGAGCAATTGCTACACGTTGTTTTTGTCCACCAGATAAGTTACTTGGATAAGCATCTTTTTTATCTGATAGTCCAATCATTTCCAATAGAGAGTTTACTTTTTCAATGATTTTTTCTTTTGGTGTGCCATTAAGCTCTAATGGCAGTGCAATATTACCGAATACAGTACGAGAACTAAGCAAATTAAAATGTTGGAAAATCATGCCAATATTGCGACGAGCTTGCACTAATTGAGATTGCGATAATTTCATGAGGTTTTGACCATCAACAAATACATTACCACTAGTTGGACGTTCTAATAGGTTAACGCAACGAATCAGTGTACTTTTACCCGCCCCAGATGCTCCGATAACACCAACAATTTTTCCTTGTGGAATATGCAAAGAAACATTATCCAATGCGGTCAGCTGACGCCCATTCACTTGGAAAGTTTTATAGATATTTTCTAATTTGATCATTTTTTACTTAATTAAGTTAAGACAAGAAAATTATCGAGTATTTTAGACGTCTAGATAGCTATGTCAATAAATTTTTATAAAGTTTAGTTATTAGCAATGAAAAGGGGGATTTTGGCATATGTAAAATGGAGAGGAGTGATATAGTATAGATGTATGGAAAGATAAAAAAGAATTATTAAATGAGGGGAAAAAATGAGAAAAGCCATTTTTTTAGATCGTGATGGAACATTAAATATTGATCATGGTTATGTACATACTATTGATCAATTTGAGTTTATTGAAGGTAGCATTGAAGCACTAAAAGTTTTACAAGAGATGGGCTATTGTTTGATTTTAGTAACTAATCAATCAGGAATTGCTAGAGGTTATTTTTCAGAAGATGATTTTAATCAGTTAACAGAATGGATGGATTGGTCATTAGAAGACAGAGGGGTACATTTAGATGGCATTTATTATTGCCCTCATCACCCGGAAGGAAAAGGTGAATACCGTAAAGAGTGTGATTGTCGTAAACCGAAAGGTGGTATGTTATTAGAAGCGATTAAAGATTTTGATATTGATCCTAAGCAATCGATTATGATTGGAGATAAATTAGATGATGTATTGGCAGGAAAATCAGCGGGAGTATCGACAACAATACTAGTAAGAACAGGTAAAGCTATTTCTGAAGAAATTGCAGCAAATGCAGACTATGTTATTGATTCTATTGAAGACCTTCCGAGATTAATTAAACAGACAATTGCTAAGAAGTCTAAAAAATAAACGTTTAAAAAATTTTTATAAAAAAGTGCTTGCAAGGTGAGTTGAAATCACTATAATGCACCTCCGCAACGACGCGTTGTTGAAGTAAAAAAGAAAACGCGTCGTTTTTTGTTCTTTAACA
>NZ_JTJL01000021.1 GCF_001678495.1 Gallibacterium salpingitidis | reverse complement strand
TTAGGGCGAAACCTAAATATTAGATAAAAAATAATTGAACTAAAAGTTTTACAATTGACTCTGTCAGCCAACCAAAATAATTAAATATCCAAATTCGCATGCAACGCATTGGTTTCAATGAAATCACGACGCGGTTCAACTTCATCACCCATCAAGGTGGTAAATAATTGATCTGCTGCGACGGCATCACGAATAGATACTTTCAACATACGACGTGCTTCTGGATCCATTGTAGTTTCCCAAAGCTGTTCCGGGTTCATTTCACCTAACCCTTTATAACGTTGTACTGATAAGCCACGACGTGACTCTTTCACCAACCACTCAATCGCTTGTTCAAAGCTGCTGACATTTTGCTTGCGTTCACCACGCATTACATAAGCACCTTCTTCAATTAGATTCCGTAATTGGTGTCCTAATTTCACAATTAACGCATACTCGCTACCTTCTGCGAAATGGAAGTCCAACGCATAATCAGTGTCAATACCATGTGTACGCACAGTAATCACTGGTTCATACAAATGGCGTTCCGCGTTGTACTGAACTTTCGCTGCATAATGATTACCATGCAACTCTTTTTTCGCTAAAGTATCAACTAAGCTTGTTGTCCATTGTTGTACCGCTTGTTCTTGCTGCATCAAGGTTTTATCTAAATCCGGATGATAAACTAATGCCTGTAAAATTGCGGCTGGATAACGGCGTGAAACACGTTGAATCATCTTGTTAACACGATTATATTCAGCGACTAAATTCTCTAATGGTAAACCTTGCATTGCTGGTGCATCAGCATGAACAAACAATGCAGCACCATCTAAAGCAATCGCCAATTCATATTGCGTCATCGCATCGTCATCTTTGATATATTGCTCTTGCTTACCTTTCTTCACTTTATAAAGTGGTGGTTGGGCAATATAAACATGGCCACGCTCAATCAGTTCAGGCATTTGACGATAGAAGAAAGTCAATAACAAGGTACGGATATGTGAACCATCCACATCAGCATCCGTCATAATGATGATATTGTGATAACGCAATTTATCCGGATTATATTCATCACGTCCAATACCACAACCTAACGCAGTAATTAACGCAGCCACTTCTTGAGAAGAAAGCATCTTATCAAAACGCGCTTTTTCAACGTTTAAGATTTTTCCTTTTAACGGTAAAATCGCTTGATTTTTACGATTACGACCTTGTTTTGCTGAACCACCTGCAGAATCACCCTCCACAATATAAAGTTCAGAAAGCGCCGGATCACGCTCTTGGCAATCTGCTAATTTACCCGGTAAACCACCTAAATCTAATGCACCTTTACGACGAGTCATTTCTCTCGCTTTACGCGCTGCTTCTCTTGCACGCGCTGCATCAATAATTTTACCAACAATAATTTTCGCATCTGTTGGATTTTCTAATAAATACTCTTGCAGACGCTCGCCCATTGTCGATTCCACAACGCCTTTCACTTCAGAGGAGACTAATTTATCTTTGGTTTGTGATGAAAATTTTGGATCTGGAACCTTAACCGATACAATTGCGACTAATCCTTCACGCGCATCATCACCAGCCATTGAGATTTTCGTTTTCTTGTTGTAGCCCTCTTTTTCCATATAGTTATTTAGCGTTCTGGTCATCGCCCCACGAAAACCGGCTAAATGCGTACCACCATCACGTTGTGGAATATTATTGGTGAAACAGTATAAGTTTTCTTGGAAACCATCATTCCATTGCAAAGCAATTTCCACACCAATCCCATCTTTTTCAGTCATAAAATAGAATGGTTTTGGATGAATTGGATTTTTATTGCGATTCAAATATTCAACAAACGCTTGAATCCCACCTTCATAATGGAAGTGATCAGATTTATCAGTACGTTTATCGAACAATTTAATTGATACACCTGAATTAAGGAAAGAGAGTTCTCTTAAACGTTTTGCTAAGATTTCATATTGAAATTCAACATTACTAAAAATGGTTGCACTAGGCCAAAAACGTACTGTTGTTCCGGTTTTATCACTTTCACCAATCACCGCTAACGGTGCTTGCGGCACACCTAAATGATAAAATTGCTCATGGACATGACCTTCACGACGAATCGTTAGCTGCAATTTATCCGATAACGCATTAACTACTGATACGCCAACGCCATGTAAACCACCGGATACTTTATAAGAATTATCATCAAATTTACCGCCCGCATGAAGCACAGTCATAATGACTTCCGCTGCAGATACGCCTTCTTCCGGATGAATACCAACAGGAATACCACGACCATCATCTTGTACCGAAACCGAATTGTCTTCATGAATCGTCACGACAATATCTTTACAATAACCAGCTAATGCTTCATCAATCGCATTATCGACAACCTCAAATACCATATGATGCAGCCCAGTACCATCATCGGTATCTCCAATATACATTCCTGGACGTTTACGTACTGCATCAAGCCCTTTTAATACTTTGATACTTGATGAATCATAAGAATTTGACGTTTGTTCTGACATATTTTTTATCTCTAGTTTTACTCAAAAAATTAGGCAGGATTATAGCAGAAAAGCCCATTAAATCCTAGACAATACCTTAGGACTAACAACGGTCTTTTTGCTATAAATAAATTGATTAACTAATCATTTAAGGACGGCACTGTTGAGCAAATTTTTCGCTACCTTGTGCAATCCAAGTGCTGTTCTTAGCGCTACGTTGTGCTTGTAAATCACGCAATGCATCATAAATACCTTGCTGTAAGCTTGGGACATCAACACCTTGCCAACAGTGCAAGCGTTGAAAATTACTTTGCAAATCAGCGGCAAAAATCATTCCGCTATAATAATCATAGATATAGGCATCAAATCCTCTACCTTGATCATATAACTGGTGCTTAAGTTCTGAAATGGGTTGTTTATATTTACCATTGAACCAATCCACTACTCCATGGGCAAACGAATCAACATAAAATTTCTCATTTACACGTCCTTGATAAGTTTGTTGAGTAGCTTCATAAGCTGGTGCATAAGAGGTTTGTACAATTTGTTGTTCTGGAAGATCAATCACTGGTTTAGGCGGCGTTTTTCCTGCACAAGCTGCTAATAATAAAACCGATGCAACAAATAATATTTTTTTCATTTCTCTATCCTTTTACTTCAATGGAATTAACACAATATACCTCAAGCAGTAGATGCTAAATTTTACAATTCAATGTTATAATCGCAACCTATATAACCATTCTATAACCAATTATTATTCATTTTTTATTATGAGTCGCCAAAAGAAAACAAGAAAAATTAGTGATTTAATGCCTACGCGCAAACAGGATAAAAAAGAGCCTGCTATTGCTAAAAAAGGGAAAAAACCAACACGTTATGAATTAGATAACAAAGCTTGGGAAGAAAAACGTAAGAAAAAACATAAAGGTCGCCCAGCAGGCAACCGTTATGCTACCGAAACTGAAAAACAAGCTTCACAACCAACACCGGTAAAAGATCCTCGTGTTGGCAGCCGTAAAAAAATTCCACTTATTGTTGAAGAGATTAATCGTCAGCCAGTACAGCAACCAACGGTAAGCGATGAAATTAAGGTGAAAGCAAAAACTATCTCGCCAGAGCAAGAGTTATTTGAGTTAGAAAATAATGAAGCCTTAAACGAGTTGCTTGATCAATTGGATGCAGGTGTCACGTTATCTAAAAAGGATCAACAATTTGTTGAACAATGTTTAGAGAGAATCGAAGAGCTAATGCAACAACTTGGCATTGAAGATGAGGATGAAGAAGAACAAGATCTTTATCAACAATTCGAAAAAATCAACATTAATCAATTTAAATAATTATGAATCTTTCTATTATCTTATTCATCATTGGTATTGTGATTATCGCAGCAATGACTGGCTATCTCATCTGGTTATTGCTAAAAATAAAAAAACAGAAACAGTTATTACAGCAAGCCTATGCGCAACGTTTGGCGCGTTTGCAAGAAAGTATTGAAATCATTGCAAATGCAATGCTCACCGATGAATGTAATCATTCAGAAGGTGTGCTACGTTTAAAACCGTTACTCGAAGCTTATGGAAAAATTCAACTGAATGCTTTTCCAGCAATGCATGAGCTATACCTCACTGTTAGAGATATGCCGATTAAAGACGAGCGCAAAAACTTAGTTAAAAAAGAAAGAATGAGATTGGATCTTACTAGAGAAAGTAGTGAAGCCAAATTAGAAAAACAAATTAAATTGGAGTTACCTCAATTACTTGAGGGTATTAAATAAGTTATTAGTGGGAAATTATTATGTCAGAAATTTTATGGGATCATGACCTGATTCGTAAATATAACCAATCAGGACCTCGTTATACTTCTTATCCAACCGCACTTGAATTCAATGAAGTATATAATAATGACGATTTTATTATGGCAGCTGGGCGTTACCCTTCTCGTCCATTATCGTTATACGTTCATATCCCATTTTGTCATAAACTTTGTTATTTCTGTGCTTGTAATAAAGTCATTACTCGCCACCAACACAAAGCTGACATCTATCTTGATTATTTAGAAAAAGAAATTCGCACCCGAGCCCCGCTTTTTGCACAACGTACCGTAACGCAAATTCATTGGGGTGGTGGTACACCAACTTATCTCACTGAAGAGCAATCTGCACGTTTAATGTCGATGCTACGCGACCATTTCACCATTAGTGATAACGCAGAAATTAGTATCGAAATGGATCCACGTGAAATCGAACTATCAATGCTAGATCATTTACGAAAAATCGGTTTCAACCGTATTAGTATGGGCGTACAAGATTTTAACAAAGAGGTGCAAAACGCCATTAATCGTGAACAAGATGAAGCCTTTATTTTTGCTTTAATGCAACACGCTCGTGAATTAGGTTTTCAATCCACTAACTTAGATCTAATCTATGGCTTACCATTACAGACATTGGATAGTTTTATGTTCACTTTACAAAAAGTGGTTGAACTAAATCCAGATCGTTTAAGTGTGTTCAATTATGCTCATTTACCAACCCGTTTTGCTGGACAAAGAAAGATTAAAGACGAGATGTTACCATCGCCGGAAAGCAAACTTGCTATCTTGCAAAATACTATCGAATTTTTACAAAAATCTGGTTATAAATTTATCGGTATGGATCATTTTGCTAAACCAGATGATGAATTAGCACTCGCACAAGCGAATGGCGTTTTACACCGCAATTTCCAAGGTTATACCACTCAAGAAGAGTGTGATCTACTTGGTTTAGGCGTTTCTGCAATCAGTTTATTGGGTGATACTTATGCCCAAAATCAAAAAGAACTAAAAAGTTATTATGCGGACGTTGAAACACGTGGTATCGCTTTACATAAAGGTTTGGTACTTACGCAAGAAGACTGCCTACGTCGTGATGTGATTAAAGCCTTGATTTGTAACTTTAAATTGAAATTTGCTACCATTGAACAGCAGTATCAAATTAATTTTAAACAACATTTTGCAGAAGATTTGGCATTACTCGCTCCATTAGTTGAAGATGGTTTATTACAAATTAATGATGAAGAGATTATTGTATCCTCGAAAGGGCGCTTATTAATTCGTAATATCTGTTTATGCTTTGATACTTATTCACGCCAACAAGCGAAACGTCAGCAATTTTCACGAATTATCTAAATGTAGGAGATTTAATGAATACATTGCAATTTCTTATTCAGACCATTATTGGAGTTTATATCTTTATTCTGGTTGCTAAGACTTGGTTACAATATTGTCGGGTTGATTTTTATAATCCGCTCTCACAAACCTTAGTAAAACTCACTCAACCGGTATTAGCACCACTGCGTAAAATTGTGCCAATGAAATACAATATTGATTTCGCAGCATTATTGGTGGCTTTTATTTTAGGCGCAGTGAAATTACCATTACTCTATTGGCTAATGTCTGGCACTTTATCATTAGAATTACCTTATTTATTATTGCTCGGTATTCTTTCCGTTGCGAAAGCGTGGGGAGAAATCATCTTCTGGGCGATTTTCTTGCGTGCGATTATGAGTTGGTTTAGTCGTGGTAACAATCCATTAGATTATGTGCTTTATCAAATCAGTGAGCCATTGTTAGCACCAATTCGTCGTATCTTACCAAGTACAGGTATGTTAGATTTTTCGGTAATGGTACTCGGCATTATTTTGTTCTTATTAAATAACGTCTTACTCGATATTTTTGGACAACTTTGGCTAATCGCTTAATGGCCGTACAACAAACACCAGAAGGGCTGCTATTAAATATTTATTTGCAGCCCAAAGCCAGTAAAGATCAAATTGTCGGTTTGCATGGTGATGAGTTAAAAATCACCATCACCGCACCACCTATTGATGGGCAAGCTAATGCCCATCTCATCAAATTTTTAAGTAAGCAATTTAAAGTGGCTAAAAGCCAAATTTCCCTACGTAAAGGCGAGTTAAATCGCCATAAACAAATTTTGATTACCGCGCCAAATCAGATTCCTGAATGCGTAGCTGCATTACTCAAATAGATTACTTATTTGCAAAATGCTTAACTGCAATATCTGGGAAATCGGTAAAAATACCTGTTGCCCCAGCTTGCACCAAGACATCTAATAATTCATTCATACTATTAACATAATCAGGTAATTTATCACGACGCACTGTATAAGGATGCACACCCAAACCATATTGTTGTGCAGCTTGTCCTAATGGTGAGGCAACGACTTTTCCTGCTTTCGAGGTAGCAACATCAATCAACATATTATATTCAGGACTAATACCATCAAAGTGATACGCAATTTCTTGCATTGCATTCTCGGTAAATACCCAATCATAACTATAATTGACCCAATTCCCGGCACTATCCTGCTCTTGTGTTTCATGCCAATCTGTCTGTGCAATTAAAAAATGCAATGGTAAATCCATACCTAAACGCGGCAATAATTCATACTTAATTCTTAACAATTCATTGTAATCAAATGTTTCCACAATAATGTTGCCGCTTCGTTGGCAATAACCATATTTTTGTAACAATGTCAGTGTTGCTAAACTAATATCTTTACCGGATTGATGATGTAGCCAAGGTGCTTTAATTTCCACATACAAACCAATGGTTTTAGCTAAACTCTTTTCTAAACCACGAATAAATTGCAATTCTTCCTCAAAAGTGTGAATCGCAAATCGTCCTGCCCATAATGGATAACGATTTGGATAAACTGCTTGCTGTTTTCCTTGTTGTTCAATAAAAGGTTCTGTGGCTTGTAACTGTCTAATTTCAGCTAAAGTAAAATCCATCACATAAAAATGCCCATCATCTCTAGCTCGCTCAGGAAAGCGTTGTGCCACATCACTAATACCATCTAAAAAATGATCATGCACTACCACCAACTGATCATCTTTTGTCATAACTAAATCCAATTCTAAAAAATCGGCTCCTTGTCCTATCGCTAATGCTTTACAAGCAAAAGTATGTTCAGGTAAATAACCGCAAGCGCCTCTATGGGCAATAACCAAAATTTTTTCCATATTGCTATCCTCTTGTTTTACCTAAATATAATATTCATTTATGGCATTTTGATGACAAATTTTTATTACTTATTTTAACCTGTCATAAAGTTGTCATAATCTCCTGTTAAATTATGCGCCGATAACTTAATCCCCCTATCATTTATCGCATACACAAAGGAGAAACACTATGTTATCGAAAAAGTGGCTTTATTTAGCTATTGGCGCTGGTTTATCTGCAAATGCTATGGCAGCGACAGAAATCACTTGGTGGCACGCTATGGGCGGACAACTAGGTGAAACCGTAAATAAAATCGCTAACGATTTTAACGCTTCACAAAGCCAATGTAAGTTAAACCCTGCCTATAAAGGCTCATACGAAGAACTTCTCACCGCTAGTATTGCTGCATTTCGAGCAAAAAAATCTCCTAATATCATTCAAGTTCATGACGCTGGTTCTGCCACTATTATCAATGCCAAAGGTGTTGTGGTAGGTGTAGAAGATTTGATGAAAGAGAATAATGTTAAATTCGATAAAAACGATTATATCGCCGGTGTACGTAATTTCTATGCCGACAGCAAAGGCAAAATGATTGGTATGCCATTTAACTCTTCTACTCCGGTACTTTATTACAATCAAGAGATCCTTGATAAAGTGGGCGTAAAAGCACCAAAAACCTGGGAAGAATTTGAAGTTGTAGCGAAAAAATTAAAAGATGCAGGTTATACCGCATTAGCAGAATCACACACACCATGGATCTTCGCTGAAAACTTTATGTCACATCATAACTTACAACTTGCTGATCAAAATAATGGTTATGATGGCGCAGCGAAGCATATCTTCTATAACAATCCAGATATGGTAATGATGTTCAAGAAATTGAAAGAGTGGAAAGATAAAGGTTACTTTAATTACTACGGTTCAGAATGGGGTCCTAACCAAGATGCGTTTGAAAAAGGTGACGTAGCTTTATGGCTTGGTTCATCTGGTTCGTTTGGTGGTTTGAAGAAAAAAGTACAATTTAAATTTGCAACCGCATTCTTACCTTATTGGGATAGTATCAATAAAGGTAAGGAATACAATACTTTCGTTGGTGGTGCAGCGCTCTTTGCAATGTCTAACCATCCAAAAGAACAAAATCATTGTACCGCACAATTCTTCAATTACTTATCTAGCCCGGATGTTCAAGCATTCTGGCATAAAGAAACAGGTTACGTTCCTGTCACTCACGCCGCTTATGAAAAAGTAAAAGCTGACGGTTACTATCAAAAAGAACCGGCAGCAGAAACTGGAGTTCTACAATTAGATCTACCAAGTGGTGAATGGACGAAAGGTTATCGTCTTGGTTACTATCCACAAATTCGTGTCGTAATGAATCGTGAATTTGACAAAATCTTCGATGGTAGCAAATCTCCTGAAGAGGCGTTGAAAACCATTCAAGTAGAAAGCGATAAATTACTTGCTCGTTTTGCACAAACTGTAGAATAAAAATAATCGCCCTTAACATTAATTTTGTTAAGGGCTTTTTTTACTTATTGGTGGACGATAATTATGAAAAAAAATGTGTTCAAACATTCGCCTATTCCCTATCTATTCATTGCTCCACAATTGCTAATCATCTTGATTTTCTTTGTTTGGCCAGCTTGGGAATCTATTCGTATCAGTTTTTTTATGGAAGATCCTTTTGGACTGGGTTCAACCTTTGTTGGTTTGCAAAACTATATTGATATTTTGCATAACAACTTTTATCTGCAATCGATCAAATTCACCTTAATTTTTTCTGTATTAGTGACCTTTTTTTCATTAGCAATTGCATTATTGCTAGCCGTTAAAGCAGATAAAGTTATCAAAGGGAAAAACACTTACAAAATTCTGATCATTTGGCCTTATGCTGTGGCGCCTGCTGTTGCAGGAATGGTTGGAGTATTTTTGTTGGATTATCACGTTGGACCACTCTATCACTTACTCAACTTCTTTTGGGATTTTGACCACAAAATTGATGCTGTCGATGCTAGTTTTGCCGTTGTGCTGGTTTCAGTATGGAAACAAATCAGTGTCAATTTCGTCTATTTTCTGGCTGGATTACAAGGTATTCCTAAAGCGGTGCAAGAAGCAGCAAAAATTGATTGTCGCAGCAACACTAAACGTTTTTGGTCAATCATCTTTCCTTTACTGGCACCAACGACATTCTTTCTCCTAATTATTAACATCACTTACGCCTTCTTCGATACCTTCGGCATCATTGATACGTTGACTCGAGGTCGTCCGGGTGGTGCTACCACTACCCTAGTCTATAAAGTTTATCAAGATGGTTTTGTTGGTGTGGATCTCGGCGGTAGCTCGGCACAGTCGGTAATTTTGATGCTATTTGTTATCGCTTTAACCGTCATCCAATTTAAATATATCGAGAAAAAAATACACTATTAAGGATGCAAAATGAAACTCAGCAATGTGATTGATCATACTATCTTAATTATTGGTGTCCTATTTTTGATGCTACCGCTTTGGATGGTCTTTACCTCTTCTACGCATAGCACAGAAGAAATTGCGCGCAACGGTTTACAATTTTGGTTCGGAGATCAAGGCTTTACCGCGTACAAAACCATTTTATTTGGCCATACCGAATCTGATCCAGAAGCAGGCACTGCACTGGTTCATGGGATGTTATTACTGAAAAACTCTATAATTTTAGGGTTAGGTTTTGCCATCGGAAAAATTATTATTTCAATGACCGCTGCTTATGCAATTGTCTATTTCCGTTTTCCTTTAGGAAATTTGATCTTTTGGATTGTTTTTAGCTCGTTATTAATGCCGTTAGAAGTGCGCATTATTCCGTCTTATGAAATTGTTGCAAAACTAGGTATGGTGAATACCTATACTGGATTGATTCTACCGCTGATCGCTTCAGCTACTGCTACTTTCTTTTTCAGACAATTTTTTAAATCAGTACCAGAGGAATTAATCGAGGCGGCTCGTTTAGATAACGCCGGACCATTCCGTTTTTTCAAAGATATTCTGTTCCCATTATCAAAAACAATGATTGCTGCCATTTTTATCATTATGTTTGTTGTTGGATGGAACCAATATCTCTGGCCAATTCTGATGACAACTGATGAAAGCTTTAAAACTTTATTGCTGGGTATTAAAGATATTATCAGTGCTTTGTATGAAGGGCGAATCCCTGCTTACGATCAGATATTTGCCTTAGCGATTATTTCCGTTATTCCGCCTATTTTGGTTGTGATCATTTTCCAGAAATGGTTTATCAAAGGTCTAATTCAAACAGAAAAATAAGAAGAGAATCCTATGTCTAGTTTACATATTCACCACGTTTCTAAAGTCTATCCTAATGGCAAAAAAGCAATTAGTGATGCTAATGTTGAAATAAATTCCGGCGAGTTTGTCGTATTTGTCGGTCCATCAGGCTGCGGTAAATCAACTCTACTAAGAATGATCGCTGGTTTAGAAAGTATTAGTGAAGGCGATATTCTTTTGGAAGAAACCAGAATTAATGATACCGAACCGGCTGATAGAAATATCGCAATGGTATTCCAAAACTATGCGTTATACCCACACATGACCGTATATAAAAATCTCGCTTACGGTTTGATTAATCGCAAAGTGTCAAAAGAAGAGATTAAAAAACGTGTCAATGCTGCCGCTGAGATGTTGCAATTGAGTGAATATCTAAACAATAAGCCGCACGAACTCTCTGGTGGGCAACGCCAACGTGTGGCAATGGGACGTGCGATTGTGCGTGAACCAAAACTCTTCTTATTCGATGAACCTTTATCCAACCTTGATGCAAAACTGCGTAATGTGATGCGAATGGAAATTAAAGCTTTACAGCGTCGTTTAAAAACAACCTCGATCTACGTTACTCACGATCAAGTCGAAGCGATGACGATGGCTGATAAAATTGTCATTATCAATGCAGGGCAAATTGAACAGGTCGGTACACCTGATGAAATCTACAATAATCCGCGCAATCTGTTTGTGGCTACCTTTATGGGTTCACCCGCAATGAATATTTTACAAGCCAATATCCATGGCCATCAGTTATTTTTGGCTGAAAATGCAAGTATAACCACTAACTTCCAGCTTGAACGCTATTACAACGACGATATGTATAAACAACATAATACCTATAAGCGTATTTATTTAGGCGTTAGACCAGAAAGCATTTCGTTGACAACTGAAGCAGTTGCCGATCATCCATTGCAAATTCCTGTTTGGGTAGAAGCTGTCGAAGATTTAGGACCGCATTTGATTGCGCACTGTTTGATTGGTAATCAGAAATTATTAGTGCTCAGTCGTAATAAAAACATTCGTGATGGTTCTCACGCGTTTGCACAATTTGAACATCATTCGCTGTATCTATTTGATCAAAATAATGAATTAAATATTACGTCACAACTGCAGCAAATTTAATTGCATAAACAAAAGGGAGCAACTGCTCCCTTATTTAATCTAAATTTTCTATTAATGATGATGGTGATGTCCGCCACAGCCACAACCGCCATGACCACCGCCACAGCAACCACCTTCTTCATCATCATCGTGATGATGATCGTGACCACCACAGCAGCCTTCACCATGTTGATGTAAATGACCATGTGCAATTTCTTCTGCAGTTGCTTCACGCACAGAAACCACTTCAACAGTGAATAATAAAGTTTGACCAGCCAACATATGGTTACCATCAACCACTACATCCTCGTCAGTCACTTCAGTAATGACAACAGGCAATGGACCAACATCGGTATCGGCAATAAAACGCATACCTTCTTTTAATTCATCAACACCAACGAAAACATCTTTTGGTACACGTTGCACTAAATTATCGTTATATACACCGTAACCTTCTTCTGGCGCTACTTTGACATCAAATTTTTCGCCAACTTCTTTGCCTTCTAATGCATTTTCTAAACCAATCACTAAATTACGATGTCCTTGTAAATATTCTAGTGGTTGGTTAGCTGGCGCTTCATCTACTAAAATACCATCTTCAGTACGAACTTGATAAGCAATGCCTACTACATGATTTTTTGCAACTTTCATTCATTTCTCCAATAATTTGCGCAAAATAGGGATAAATTGTAACGGAATTTCTATTTTTCTGATAGCGAAATTACGACATCAGCACTCATCATTAAGCGAGTTTCTCCAGGGGTAAAACTTAAACCGCTATTATCAGCTTCTTGTTGTACATTCGCCTTTGCTAAACTCATTGGTGCTTCTCTTGCTAGCATATATCCTGCTCTATCACGTGCAATATTAATATTAACAATACGATATTGCTCACGATGCAATTCCTTTCTAATCACTTCCGCTTTTTGCTGTATTTCCGCTAACAAGGTCGTCAACATTTCAGCTTCTTGCTGTTTGCGTTTTTCTGGTGACACAAAAAAATTGGTGGCAGAAAGATTAAAATTATCAGGTAAATCAGAAATAAATTCAGCGATTTGTGTAAAATCACCACTTTCTAAGGTAATGGTTGCTTGTAATGTCCAACCAGTTACTTTGCCTTGATTATTATAGTTAGCAAAACTATTACGATAATTCTCAACCACTTTAATCGCTTTATATTGTCCTAATTGCTGGATCAGCGTTTCCACACGCTGTTCTAACAATTGCGATTGTTTTTTGGATAATTTGCTGGTTTGCAATTGTGAATTCAGCACAACTTGTACTTTATCTTCTTGCACTACAGACTCTGTTGTCGCTTGAAAAGCGATTTTTGGCGCTGTATCTTGCTGTTCAACAGCATCAGCTCTTGCTTGCCAGCTGATTAGCATAGCAAGACAAGACCACAAAATAATAAATTTCTCCGAAACTATTTTTTTCATTATCGTTCCTCTAACATCGCCATTATTCACTATCAAACCAACCACGAATAAATTGAATTGATAAGAATAACGTTAATAGTAATGCCACATAGAGAATATAGCTTACGATTGGGTGAGATGGTGTTGCATCAGCAGACACCTCTTTTAATGAAACCACATTACTAAATTCATCAAACATCGTAATGCGCCAACCATAATATTTCACTTCAACTAAGGCTTTTTCATTGGCTAATGATTGTGCTTGCGCCTGAATATTTGCTGAATCAAATTTGAAATAGAATGGAAAACCCCAACGAGTATCTTCGTTGCGATACACCATTACTTTTTCTGTTTTAGGTTCTTGTGTATAAATGTAATAAACATCTCTTGTTGGGCCATCTGCGGGATTAGATTTAGTAATTGGGCCATCTTTATCAACACGTTTTACTTCCACCCCTGTAATTTGTTGAATAGCATAACTTGGAAAGACGTAATTGACACCAGCCGCTAAAATCAGATGCACTACCAAAGCAACCGTAATAAAAAACCACATAAAAAAGCGGCGTATTTTTGATTGTTGCGCCATAGCTATTTCTCCTTTTATTTAAAAAACTTGCCTATGCTAGCATATTATTGTGACAAATTGACGCCAAATAGCTGACTAAAATTCGCTGTTGTGATCTCTGCTAAAGTTTCTGCCGATACCCCTTTTAAAGTCGCCACATACTCACACACTTCTCGCACATACGCTGGTTGATTTTGTTTGCCACGATAAGGCACAGGCGCTAAATAAGGTGAATCGGTTTCAATTAATAACCGATCTAAAGGTACATTGCGAATGACTGCACGAATATCTTCTGCATTCTTAAAGGTAATAATGCCAGATACGGAAATATAAAAACCAAGATCCAATGCCTGATCAGCAAACCATTGATTTTCTGTGAAACAGTGAATAACACCACCGCAACGATCCGCTTGTTGTTCTTTTAAGATACGAATTGTATCTTCGCCTGCTGAACGAGTATGAATAATTACCGGCTTATTAAATTGGTTAGCAATATCAATTTGTTGCGCAAAACACTCTTGTTGTTCTTGTTTATTTTCGGCACTGTAATAATAATCCAAACCGATTTCCCCTACTGCCACCACTTCCGGCAATGCAATAATCTGTTTTAATTTTTCTGCATCAAATACTTCATCGCCAATATCCAATGGGTGCAAACCACAAGAGAACGAAATATCGCGACGATGTGCTAACATTTGGTGTAACTGTTGAAAACGTGCAATACCAACGCCAATTGCCAGGCAATGTTTGACATCTCGTTGCTGCGCTTTTGCTAACACATCATCTACATCTTTATGTAATTTTTCATAATCTAACGCATCTAAATGACAATGCGAATCTACAATAAACATCTTTTAACCTTCAAATACTTGTTCAATCATTTCTATTAAGCCATCGGCAATAATTAATTCTTGATTTACGCCATTAATCGACAATAGATCGGTACGCATTCGCCGCACAATACTTAATCCTTGATAAATTTTTAATGCAGATAATTCTTGTGCTAATGCTGTTACCCCTTGCCGTAAATCTTCACATTGCCAACCAGAATGGATACCTAAAGACGCTTTTAATGCGTCCATCAACAAAGCTTCTAACCAATTCAATTGCGGGATAGGGTTTTCCTGTTGAAAATAAGGCATCAACAAAAGCATATTTTTACTGCGATAAAATTTCCAAAATTGACGTAAAAATGCTAAACGTTGGGCAATTTCCCCTTGTTGCAGACTGATTTTGGCAGCAAAAGGACGCCCATAATTCATTGCCAATGCCACTTGCATTTCATCTCGTTGTTGAAAACCTTGCTCACTTAACCATTGCATTCCCTGTTCTTGATTTGGTAATGGCAATGCCCATAATTGACAGCGACTATAAATGGTGGCAAGAATTTGTTGTTCAACATTGGTTTGTAATAAAAAATAGCAATTATCGGTTGGCTCTTCTAACGTCTTTAATAACGCATTGGCAGCCGCTTCCGTTAGTAGCTCCACGCCTTGAATATATACCACTTTTGCAGCTTGTTGCTGACTATGTCGCGATAATTTATCCGTTACTTCACGAATTACTTCAATACTAATCTTTTTCCCTTTTTCAGCTGTAATCAGATAAAAATCGGGGTGAGATTGATGTTGAAATAATTGGCATTGCCGACAACGACCACAGGCTTGCCCTTCTTGTTTATGTTCACAAAACAGCCATTGCGCTAAGGCGAAGCAAAATGGCTCTGCACCATTATCGTTTGCACTACGAATCAATAAAGCGTGATGACCATGTCCAGACAAAAAAGCCTGAGTAATACGCTGATAAGTAGGCAGTAACCAAGATAATTCAGCTAGTTGTGTTGTTGGAACCATTTTATGATTGCCTGTTCAATTTGTTGCGCCACCTCTTGCATTGCAAGATTTGCATTAATAGTGATACTGTTCGGATCAGCTGCAACCAGTTGTAAATAACGCTGACGAGTACGAATAAAGAAATCTAATTGTTGTTGCTCAATACGATCCAACTCACCTCGTGTTCTGGCTCGAGATAAACCAATTTCAGGATCAATATCTAAATAGAGTGTTAAATCTGGACAAAAATCCCCTAATACCGTTTGCTTTAAGGTCGCTAATAATTGTGCATCAATTTGTCTGCCACCACCTTGATAGGCTTGAGAGGAAAGATCGTGACGATCACCAATTACCCATTTATCTTGTGCCAACGCAGGTTTAATCACATTTTCGACTAATTGCACTCGTGCTGCATATAACATCAATAATTCTGCTTTATCGGTAATGACTTCATCGCCTTCACCCTGCTTAATCAATTGACGTAATTTTTCGGCTAATGGCGTACCACCTGGTTCACGAGTAAAGACAAATTCTTTAATCCTTAATTGCTGTAATGTTTCAACCACAACATTTCTTGCCGTTGTCTTACCAGCTCCCTCAAGCCCTTCGAGTACAATAAATTTGCCTTTCATTATTTATTTCCTTGTTGATTTTTCCAATTTCGATACCAACGCAAATACTCTTGCACCGCACGATTATGTTCATTTAAAGTACGACTAAATTTATGCCCGCCACTACCATCTGCAACAAAATACAAATAATCAGTTTTAGCTGGATTCGCCGCTGCAGCCAATGAACTTTTATCTGGCATTGCGATTGGTGTTGGTGGTAAACCGTCAATTACATAAGTATTGTATGGTGTTTCGGTATTGAGATCTTTCTTAGTAATATTGCCTTGATACTTTTCACCCATTCCATAAATCACCGTTGGATCCGTTTGTAGTTTCATACCTTTTTGCAAACGATTAACAAATACTGAGGCAATTTCTGGACGTTCACTCGCCACCGCACTCTCTTTTTCAATAATTGACGCTAACACTAATAATTCATAGGCGGATTGCAATGGTAATGTTTCATCACGTTGCTGCCACGCTTGTTGTAAGGTCTTTTGCATTTTATCTGCTGCACGTTGCAATAACGCTAAATCTGTTGAATTCACCGTATAATAATAGGTATCAGGATATAGCCACCCTTCCATTTTATCTTTTTGTCCATTTTCTATTGGTAATTTCAACAATTGATAAATTTCCGCTTCACTTTTATCAGTTAAAGTGTGTTTCAGATGTGGCGCTTCCGCTAATGCTTTACGCCATTGAGTAAAGGTGCTTCCTTCCGGCAATGTCAATGAAAATTGTGCCTCTTTACCACTATGAATAAGGATTAACAATTGTTTCAAGTTCTCAATTTTGTCTAACGAAAAAGTACCTGCTTTGAGGGTATATTCAGGATACAGTTTAAACAAATAAGGTAAGCCCCAAACACTCTCTTTTACCAAGCCTTGTTGCACCAATTTTTCTGCAAAATTTTTACTGCTCGTTCCCTTTTCAATGGTAAGCAATTGATCTGGAGTATGAGTTATCGGTAATGTTAATAATTGGGTAAGATGATGATAAACATAGGCGCCGCTACCGCCTAAAGCAATTAATAAGATTATCAATAAGGTGAGAAATTTTTTCATCAATATCAAACTACTTTTTCAAAAAGTGACTAAGTTTAACATAAACTATGCCTTTTCGAGAAACATTGTCATTAATACGATAACAGCGTGTAATACCTAAAATACTACACGCTGCCATTCCATTAGCACAAAGCTATTTCTTTGCCGTTTCAATTGCTTGCAAAATGTCAGCTTTAATATCTTCTACATTTTCCAAACCTACTGAAAAACGTAATAAACGATTACAAACACCACGTGCAATACGCTCTGCTTCAGGAATATCCATATGTGTTTGCGTTGCTGGATAAGTGATAAAACTTTCCGTACCACCTAGACTTTCCGCAAAGGTAATTAATTTTAATGCTTTTAAGAATGGCACCACCCACTCTTCTTTTTGTAAACGGAAAGAAAGCATACCGCCTTTATTTGGATACAAAACATCTGCAATTTCGTCTTGTTCTGCTAAAAACTTAGCAATTTGTTGCGCATTTTGTTGATGACGTTCCATACGCAATGATAAGGTTTTCAAACCACGAATCGTTAAATAACAATCGAATGGCGCTAATACCGGGCCTGCGCCATTTTGAATATAATAAATGCGATCACAAAGTTCTTGTCCTTTTGCCACAATTAAACCAGCTAATACATCATTATGTCCTGCGATATATTTTGTACCGCTATGAATCACAATATCGGCACCATGTTCAATCGGGCGGAATAACACTGGCGTTAAGAAAGTATTATCGACAATTAATAACAAATTATGTGCCTTCGCAATTTTTGCAATTGCATCCACATCACACTCTTCCATTAATGGATTAGATGGTGTTTCAATGAAAATCGCTTTGGTATTTGGTGTAATCGCTTGCTCAATTGCTTCTAAAGAAGCGGTATTTACATAAACAGGTTTGATACCATGGTTATTTTTATAACAAAAGTCTAATAGACGATATGTACCACCATACACATCACTCGAAATAATCCATTCATCTGGGCTAGTGAACAAACTCATTATTAATTGAATCGCCGCCATACCCGAAGAACAAGCAAAACCACGATCCCCTTTTTCTAATTGAGCAATACCGTTTTCTAATACTGTTCTCGTTGGATTTTTGGTACGAATATAATCAAAACTATCTGTCGCAATACCTTTAATATCAGTGTGACCAAATGCAGTAGAAAGATGAATTGGAGTAGCTACTGAACCAGTAAATGGATCAGTACGATTTCCCAATTGTACTAAAAGTGTCTCTATTGATTGTTGTGCCATAAAATTTCCTATCCTTAACTTATACAACAAAGGTAATCATTCTGGCACAAACTTCACTGACAGAAAAGCAATTCACTCCAGTTCACAAAATTTCAGCACTTTACGCATAAAAAAACGGCAGAAACATTGAATTAATAAGCAATAAGCTTTTTTTTTCATCAATCAAGCAAAAAAGTGAGAATTATCGTTTGACAAAAAAAATCAATTCCGTAAAATGCGCCTCGTTGATTAACGATGCTGATAGCAACATTAATCTTAGCGGGAATAGCTCAGTTGGTAGAGCACGACCTTGCCAAGGTCGGGGTCGCGAGTTCGAGCCTCGTTTCCCGCTCCAAACTGCCCGGGTGGTGGAATCGGTAGACACAAGGGATTTAAAATCCCTCGCCTTTCGAGGCGTGCCAGTTCAAGTCTGGCTTCGGGCACCATTTTTGACAAAAAAAGTATTTTGCGGGAATAGCTCAGTTGGTAGAGCACGACCTTGCCAAGGTCGGGGTCGCGAGTTCGAGCCTCGTTTCCCGCTCCAGATTGCCCGGGTGGTGGAATCGGTAGACACAAGAGATTTAAAATCTCTCGCCTTTCGGGGCGTGCCAGTTCAAGTCTGGCTTCGGGCACCATTCACAATATATTCAGTGGCTTTTTCGATAGTAACTTCCTCAAATTAGTTCTTCGTTGTTAAAATCCACTTAATGCCTTATATGGCGTGTTAGCAAAGCGGTTATGCACTGGATTGCAAATCCATGTAGATCGGTTCGACTCCGGTACACGCCTCCATTATCTAATAATAAACCATTGATTTTAATACAAATATAATAATTTATTCTTAAATTACCTACTAAATCACCTACCAATTATTTTATACAAATAAGATAGGCATAATTACTCCTTAAAATCGTTCGGATATTGTCGTCTTAGCACTTCGCTTTGATACGCTTCTTTGCAATGTTGTTTATCAAAGAACAACGCATTAATTAGCGCATAAAAAAAGACCCACCGTTTTTTCGGTGAGTCTTTTAGTTTTGCATTGCGATAACATCGACTACTTATCGTTTCGTCTGCATAACCACCAGCTAATGTATTACACAGTTGGTCTAGTGCTATCAGTATTTGTTTAATCTTCATATCTACGCTCCCATCCTGTGCTAAAATCATAATCTAGCGGTTTATCTGATTGCATCATTGCCGCCTTATGGCGCTCAGCATTGATGTGATCAGCATTTTCAGCTCGTACCATTTCTGCGAAGATTTCAGCAAGCAAGTCTGGCGTCATTTCGACAAAATCATTTTCGAATGTCTTCCATTCGATTGAGCCGATTTTATCAATGACTTGAGATAAACCAAGATACTTAGTTTTCTCCTCTTCCCCAGTTTGAAACCATCTATCAACGCTTTTTATATATACACCGCCTAAGCTGCGGTTATATCTATATTCTTTGATACTTTCCCATATTCTAGATTTCTGAGAAAATAATAATTCAGCTTGTTTTTGTTCGTTTAATACCCACTTACTTCCATCCCAGTCATAAAGATGTGACGGTCTTTTTTCTACCTTACCATTTAACCAATATGAATCTTGATTGATTAATTGATTTTGAATTTCTCCAGTTTTGTCATACAAATGAAGATGTTCTGGATAAAGTTCTGTGGCCATTTGATACAAAGATTCTTTTGTATCTGGTGGCACTTCTGGAAAAGATGTTTCTCTTTTTCCTGTTTGTTTATCAATGATAATTAAATATGGAATATTAGACATGTTTTACCTCTATAATTATTAATTAAGGAATTTAGATATGAGACTACCAAACGGCTATGGCAGCGTAATTAAATTAAGCGGAAATAGACGAAGACCTTACGTGGCAAGGAAAACTGTTGGTTACGATGCAAACAAACGTCAGCTATACAACATAATCGGCTACTATGCAACGAAAGACGAAGCTCTAACAGCATTAGCTAACTATAATCAACAAGATAAACCAGAACCAAGCATAACTCTGGCAAAAGTGTACCAACTTTGGTATCCAAACCACGTTAGACAAGTGTCAAAATCCACGGCAGAAAGCTATCGTAATAGTTACAACCATCTATCTGAGATTATCTCAATGCCGATCCACAAAATTAAATATCATCATTTGCAAAGCGCACTTGATGCGATGAAAGAGAAAGGATTGTCGTACGCAAGCCTTAAAAAAGTGAGATCGTTGATAAACCAGCTATTCGCTCATGCAATTATTAACGAGTGGATAGATAAATCATACGGTCAGTACTTAAAAATGGGAAAAAATATACCAGTTAAACCACACAAGATATTTACAAGACAACAAATTAATAAACTTTGGCAATGTAAAACCGTTAATACTGATTTGACATTAATTCTTCTTTATACTGGAATGAGGATTGGAGAACTTCTTCAGTTACATCGGAGTGATATTAATTTAAAACAGAAATACTTTAACATTTCAACATCAAAAACAAAAGCTGGTATCCGCATTATACCCATCCACCCACTAATTTTGCCTATTGTCGAACGGCGACTTGGGCAAAAGCATAAATATCTATTTGTTGATGAAAATAATTTACAGCTAACGTATGTAAAAGCAGCAACACAATTTAAGCAAGTAATGAACGCAATCAAAGCAAAACATACAACGCACGATTGCCGACACACAGTAGCAACTTTGCTTGATGCTGCAGGCGCAAACAAAGTTGCTCGAGATCGCATACTAGGTCACGCATCTAGCAATGTCGGTGATGCTGTTTATACTCATAAGACATTGATACATCTCAGAAAAGTTATTAACTTATTGAAATAAGTTACTTAAATGTTACTTTAAACAGATTTTAAAACACGTTTAAATGCAGATGCATCAATGTTTAACCGTGTTACTTATTTGATACTTATTTTGTACTTTTTTAATCATTTTTAATGACTTTTACTATCATTTTTATACAAACATTTATAGCCAAGGGGGATTATGTCATGAATCTGGCGATGCTGGGGTTTACTATTTAGATAACCCCATTGCACTTAAATCAAGGTTGTTACATGGAGTGGCGTTTGAAGACAATCCAAACGGCTGGCACGAGTTTAAGTTTTTAACTGTTAAATCAGTAAATAAATTTAATAGCACATTAACAAAAACGAATGTATTAAGTATGTCAGCAAATACATATGATGTTTTTGTTGGTAATTCAGCGACATATGCAATAATTTTTGGCATCTAATTAGATGCCGAATAATATAACAGCGGTCGAAGATGAATTATCATATACAACAGTTGTAGAGTCATTTCTGATGCTTTTTGCATACACAACCGTTTTCGAGAGTGATGAGTTTTGCGGATTTACTGCTTTCAGCGTTGCAAATTGATATTTTCGCCAACCTTCCGGCACTGATTCAAATGCAATTCCATGCAGTAGCCTTAATTTAAAGCTAATCGGATTATCAAAGTAAAGTATGCCATCATCTGCATAGTAATAGCACTCTCCCCCTTGGCTAGAAGCCAATAACCAATAAACCGACTAGATCACCTGATCCAGTTTCGTTAACGTAGTTCTTATCTATCCAGTTCATATACGATAAACCACGATAGACTACAATTTCAGAGTGTGATCCAGCACCCTCTAAACGTATAACATCTGCATACAATGTATTTGCTGACAATCTTACTGGGTAAGTAAATTGCCAAGGAAGTGGTTTATTACCTGCATTG